>CADAHH010000004.1:167394-197150 GCA_902787685.1 uncultured Eubacteriales bacterium
TCAACAATCTACCAGTTCAAGTGGTGTATATGCTCCATTAAATACAACATCACATACTCGAAAAGAATCAATATCTACTACGACTGGTCATTATGCTCCCTTAAATACAACACAAACTGAACGATAACATAGTAGTCAATTGTTCAAACAATTTTATCATAATAGTTGATTTTATATTTTAAAATAGTCAAGCTTCATAGCTTGTCTTATTTTTTTCATAATCTTTTCTGCTTCTTTTTTTGCTTTAGCAGTTCCTTCTAATAAAACTTTATCTATTATTTCAGGATGAGCTTCTAAATATGCTCTTTTTTCTCTCATAGGTCTTAAATACTCTATTATATTTTGAGCAAGCTCTTTTTTGCAAGCTACACATCCTCGTTTTCCCGCTCTGCATTCTTCACAAACTTTTTGTAAATCTTCTTTTCCAGTAAATAATTTATGATAATATGCAACCATACATACATCAGGGTTTCCTAAATCATCTTTTTTTATTCTATTAGGGTCAGTTACTGCACTCATTACTTTTCTTGTAATTTCTTCTGGAGTATCAGATAAATATATTGCATTTCCAAGAGATTTACCCATTTTGTCATTTCCATCTAAGCCTTTTATTCTTCTATTTTCAGATAAATATATTTCTGGTTCTTTTAAAACATCTCCATAAATTGAATTAAATTTTCTAACGATTTCTCTACATTGTTCAATTAGTGGTTCCTGGTCTTCACCAGCAGGGACTACTTCTCCACCTAGAATTGTTATATCTGCTGCTTGATTAACAGGATATCCTAAAAAACCATATGTTATATTTTCACCAAAAACATGCTTTTTTTGTGCAAGTTCTGTTTTAACTGTAGGATTTCTTTCTAATCTTGCAACAGTAACTAGATTAGAATAATATATTGTTAGTTCTGTTGTTTCTGGTATCATAGATTGTATATAAATAGTTGTTTTTTCTGGATCAATTCCACATGATAAATAATCCATAACAAGCTCTCTAACATTATTTCTAACCTTTTCAGGGTTATCGAAATTATCTGTAAGAGCTTGCACATCTGCAACTAAAATAAATTGTTCATATTCATCTTGAAGTTTTACTCTATTTATAAGAGATCCAAAATAATGCCCAATATGCAGTTTACCAGTAGGTCTATCTCCTGTAACAATTCTCTTTTTTTCCATTTTTTTCTCCTTTTTATATCCAAAACTTTGCTTTCTTTGTATATGCTTTTTTCTATACTCTAGGAAAGTCATCATCGTTAGATGATAGACTTGACGTAGAGGAGAGTTATAGCAGAATTTAGATTTTGTAGCATTTTATATGCGTACAAAATCTTATTTCTGGTTTTCTTAGACTAAAGCACGAAAAAAGATATACAAAGCCGCCGTTGCTACTCTATATCATTTTTGAGAAAATACTTTTTTGAAATTTTTCATGTAAATAACTAATCCTGTTTAACCGCATATCATTTTTTAAATCCTATGGTACCCCCTTTAGGGATACCCACCATACGGATTTTAAAAAACGATATGCTTGATACGGATTAGTTATTTTTTATTTAAATTTCAAAAAAGAATCATCCACATTTGTATAAAAACATTTAAAAGTTTGGAAAAGAATTAAATTTTGACAAGGCAAAAACTTACGCAAAAAGCGGAGCGTACATAAGGTACGTTGCTGAGGCTGTTCGAACGTAAGTGAGTTACAGCGTCAGTATGCATTAGCTGAGCATTTTTAAGTAAGTTTTTAACACAGTCAAAATTGTAATTATTTTTCAAACTAGGTTAATTCGTATCCGTTTTTTGTATCTTTTATTGTATAGCCTTTTTTAGCAATTTCATCTCTAATTCTATCAGACTCTGCCCATTCCTTATTTTCCCTTGCCATTTTTCTTTTTTCTGCTAACTCTATAATTTCATCTGGTATCATCTTTTCTTGACTTTCAATTGGTTTGTCAATATTTAATCCAAGAACAGTATCAAACTTTAATAATAATTCTGCAAATTTCTTTGATTTTTTTGAATTTTTGATAACATCCCAAACTACACTCATTGCCATAGGCATATTTAAATCATCATTTATAGCTTGATGGAATTTTACTTCATAGTTTTTAATCACATCATCTTCTATTTCATCATTTCCGTTTAAATGATTTTGATATCCTTCTTTTAGTTTAATTAATGCTTTTAAACTTGCATCCATTCCATCCCATGTGAAATTAATTGGTATTCTGTAGCTTGATCCAAAATTAAACATTCTATATACTTCAGGTAAGTATCCTTTTTCTTTTAAATCTGATAATGTATAAAAATTATTTAGACTTTTTGATAGTTTACCACCATTAATTTTTAGAAAATTCACGTGCATCCAAAATTTTGCTGGTATTTTTCCGCAAAATCCTTGAGCTTGAGCTATTTCATTTTCGTGATGAATTGGAATATGATCAATTCCACCAGTATGAATATCAAATTCTTCACCTAAATATTTATACCCCATTGCAGAACATTCTAGGTGCCAACCTGGATAGCATTTTCCAAAAAATGAATCCCATTGCATAATATGTTCTTTTGGAGCCTTTATCCATAAAGCAAAATCTGATACATTCTTTTTATTTGTATCAAAATCAACTCTTGCTCCTGCTTTTTGTTCATCAACTTTTTTTCCTGAAAGGATTCCGTAATTTGGAAGTTTTGATGTGTCAAAATAGATGGTATCTTCTGTTTGATATGTATATCCATTTTCTATTATTTTTTTAACATATTCTTCCATAATATCAATATGTTCAGTTGCTCTTGCAATGATTTCTGGTCTTTCAATATTTAGTTTATCCATATCTTGTAAAAATTTATCCATATAATAATCTGCAATTTCATATGGATCTTTGTTTTCCCTTTTTGCTGCAACCATCATTTTGTCTTCACCTTCATCTGCATCAGATGTTAAATGTCCTACATCTGTTATATTCATAACATGTTTTAGTGTATATCCATTATATTTTAAAGTTCTTCTTAATGAATCCATGAATAAATATGCTCTTAAGTTTCCAATGTGAGCATCATAATATACAGTAGGACCACATGAATACATTCTTACCTCATTGTCTTTTAGTGGTAAAAATTTTTCTTTTTTCTTTGTTAAGGTGTTGTAGAAATATATATCCATAAAATGTAATCCTCCTAATTACAACTAATTTATATCCGCAACTTTGCTGTGCATTGTATATGCTTTTTTCTCGACTAAAGCACGAAAAAAGATATACAATGCCGCCGTTGCTCCTCTATTGTTCTACTTTCTCTTTTTCAGTTGGTTCAGTAGATGTTGGTTTTGTTTCTTCTTTCTCTTTTTCTTTTTCAGTAGATTTTTCTGGCTTAGTATTATTATCTTTTGATGTTGTATTTTCCTTTTCTTCTGGCTTGCTTTCTGGTTTTGGTGTTTCTTTAGCTTTTACTGTTATTGTTCTTACTACCTTTGCTTCTTTTCCTTTAGAATTTTTAACTTTATATGTTATAGTGTATTTGCCTGCTTTAGATGTATTAACAGATCCAGAAATATTTATTTTACTTGTTATATCTCCATCTGTATCATCTTTTGCAGTTGCTCCTTGTTCAGAATATGTATCTCCAATATTTAATGTAATATTAGCATCTCCATTTAAAGTTACTGTTGGTTCTTCTTTTTTTGCTGGAGAATTTGCAGGTTTAGTATGTTCTGTACAATAAGTAGTTGGTGCTTTAGATACAGATGAACTTAAATTAGACCATAATCCTAATCTTTCTTTTTCTACTAAATATGAATAATATTTTGTAACCTTATTTGGACAGTTTTCGTTTGCAAGCAATCCTGTATCTTCACAAATTTCAGCAGAATTAGCATGACCATCACATTCTTTTGGTACTGTTCCTTCAACAAATATTTCTGAATATGTATCTGAACATTTTGATGTTGCTCTTTTTCCAGATGCCTTGCATATTGTTGCACTTACAATTCCAGATGGTTTTTCAAATCTTGATGATTCTAAACCAGAATGAACTTTTGTCATAACAGCATCCCATATTCTACCTGCAACATTGTTTGAGCCTGTTACTTCTTCGTTTTTATCAAATCCATACCAACATGCTGCTGTATAGTAATTGGTAAATCCACATAGCCATTTATCATAATTTGAATTTGTTGTTCCTGTTTTTGCAGCAACATCCATTCCAGATATAGCACAATAGGTTGCTGTTCCTGATTTAACAACAGATTGAAGTATATTTTTTATAACATAGGCTGCTTGCTCTGAAAATACTTGTTCTGTTGTTTGTTTTCCTTCTAATACAGTATTTCCATTTTGATCTGTTACTTTACTATAAAACATTGGTCTCCTATATACACCATTATTTTCAATCGTTGCATAGCATCCTGCCATTTCTAATGGTGTAATACCATTTGTAAATCCACCAATTGATAGTGCTGCTAAGCCATCTTTTTCATGATCTATAGATGTAACTCCCATCTTTTCAAGATATTCTATAGATTTGGCAGGACTAATTTCTGAAACAACCTTTACAAAAGGTATATTTTGTGAAGTTGTTACTGCACTTCTAATACTTATTAATCCTTTTGGAGTATTGTAATCTTTAGGATTATATGTTCCGTTAAGAAATTCTGCTCTAGTATCATCATAAACTGTAGCTGCAGTAATTACGCCTTCATTTATAGCTGGAATAAGTGAAGTTAATGGTTTTATTGAAGATCCAGTTTGTCTAGGACTTTGTGTTGCTCTATTTAATCCTCTTGATTCTGTTTTTTCTCCTAGACCTCCCACTACTCCAACTACATATCCTGTTTCATTATCTATAATAACCATAGCAGATTGCGAAGTTGCTCCTTCTACTAATTTAGAATTTCTAGAATAACTTCCACTGTCATCAACCATAACAGAATTCATTTTATTTTGAATTTCTGTATCTTGAGTAGAATAAATTGTCAGTCCACTACTATATACATAGGCAGTAGCCAAACTCTTTGAAATTTCTTTTTCTATTGCAACATCTTCTATAACTTGAGCAATTGTTGCATCTGTATGATATGAATACATCGTACCAAGTGTTTGAGCTTGTTCGAATTTCAATCCTTCATCAACCTGTGCAACAGCTTCATCATATTCTGCTTTTTGAATATTTCCAAGATCAAGCATCTTTTTTAACACTACTTTTGTTCTTTTTTTGATTAATTCTGTGTTATCTTTATTTGTATCATAAGGGTTATACTTATTAGGTGAATGATTTATTCCTGCTAAATATGCACATTCTGCTAAATTTAGTTCTGAAACAGTTTTATTAAAATAATATTCAGCTGCAACTTCAATACCTAAATTGCTTTTATTTCCACCAACAAATATTATATTAAAATATAATTCTAGTATTTGGTCTTTTGATATCATTCTTTCTATTTGGTATGCTTTTGCCCATTCTTTAACTTTTCTCATAATACCTGCTAAACCAGATCTATCTTTTTCTTGTGTAATATTTTTAACTAATTGTTGTGTTATAGTACTTCCACCAAAATTTGCATTACCACCTTTTATAGCATATTTAAAAATTGCTCCTCCTGTTCTTTTAAAATCTATTCCATTATGTTTATAAAATCTTTCATCTTCTATTGAAATATATGCATTCTTTAAATTTTCTGGAACTTGTTCAAGTTTAATTATTTTTCTATTGTCATCACCAGAAAGTTCAGCAAGTTTATTTCCATCTTTATCAAGAATAATTGAATTTGAAGATCCAATTACAAGTTCTTCTTTTGTTATTGCAAAGTCATCTCCCCATCCACCATATATCATTCCACAAATAATTCCTGCAAGAGTAACAATTAGTGCAACAAATAATAATAAGCATATTTTTATTATTAAAGATATTCTAGGATGTTTTTGAGAAAATTTCTTTTTTTCAGATTTATTGCTGTTATTATTATTTTTTTGAATTAACTTCTTTTTATTAGTCTTTTCTTTTTTATAAGCTTGTTTTTTATTAGTTTTATAATGATTTTTTTTATTCTTTTTTTGATATGGCATATCTTCTATCCTTTCTATGGCATATTTATTTTCAAACAATAAAATTATGCCATTTTGACTTTTACATTATATTACAAAACCATTAAAATTGCAAGAAATTTATCATTATTTTACTTTATCATTATTTTACTTTATCCAAAATATATGTTATAATAAATATATTATTATTAAAGGAGGATAGAATTTTGGAATCATTAATTCAAATTTTTGACAACTATTATTTTCAAACGATACTCAAAATTGTTCTTATTATTATCTTATCTGGAATAATTGGTTTAGAACGTGATTCTTGGAACAAACCAGCAGGTTTTAGGACACATGCTTTAGTTGGAATAAGCTCAGTATTAGTTGTTTTATGTGGTGAATACTTTTTTAAAACTTATGGAACTGGTGATCCAACAAGAATTCCTGCACAGCTTTTATCAGGAATTGGTTTTATTGGTGCAGGTACAATCCTTAGAGACGGATTTAATGTTAAAGGATTAACTACTGCTGCTAGTTTGCTTGCAGTAACATGTATTGGGCTTTGTATTGGAGCTGGTTTCTACTTTATTGGTATTACTGCAACAGTTATTTCTTACCTAGTACTATCATATTCATATCTTTTAACTGATAGACTTGATCATTTTGTTAGTTGCGAAATTAGTATTTCTTATAAAGGCTCTAAAGAAAAAACTATTAATGATTTAGAATTATTTTTCAATTCAAAAAACATTCTTATAAAAAAATTAGAACTTTCAAATGATAATGTTTCAGAATCAGATGTTGAATCTAATTCTGATGATAATGCAACACCACCAGACAAAATCAAAACTGTTATCTTTCATATTAAGTATGATCACAATACTAAGTTAAGTAGCATAATTTCATCAATTGCTAGTTTGGAAAACATAACAAAAGTTGAGGAAATATAACTATAAACAAATGAAAAACTTCGTCTTGCGTTGTTAAAATTGTATGAAAAAATGCTCTACCACAGGCATACTGACTCTGTAACTCACTATCGTTCGAACAGCCTCAGCATAGCAATACTCGTTTTTGATTTGTTTAAAAAATATATTATATGCTTTTTATGATAACAAAATAATTTATAAATTAATAATCTCAACATTACTATAAAAATGTTTTATTATTTCTTCATAACTTGCTCCATGTTTTGCCAAACTATCTGCTCCTGTTTGGCTCATTCCTACTCCATGTCCATAACCTTTTACAAAAAATATTACAGAATTATCTCTAATTTCAAAATTAAAATTTGTTGATTTTAATCCTAATATTGTTCTAGCTTCTGTTCCTGCAATTTCAACATTACCGAATTTTATTTTTTTAACCCTTCCGCTCTCTGTAAATTCTATGATTTTTATTACATCATTTTCTTCATAATTTATTTCTATTTCTGAATGTTTTTCCTTTAATTTATTTGTTAATTCATCTTTACTTAATTCAACTTCTGAATTGTATTCTGAATATTCATCTTCTCCGGAAGTCTCTACATTTTGTAGGTACGGAAAATTTTGTCCACCCCATACATTACTTGCTGTTTCAGTTATTCCACCACTATTAGAGTGAAAAAAAGCATCTATTACATCTCCATTATATGTAATTACTTTTCCTTGCGAACTATTTACTGCATTTACTATTTTTTTCCAATTATTTTCTGCATCTAGCTCATTCCATTTTGCAAACCTATCTTCCTTGGAAATCCATGCTTGACAGCAAGCATAATTATCACATATATCTGCATTATTATGTTTTCCATTACTATGAGTAATTTGATAAATTGTATATGTTCTTGCAACAACAGCTTGAGCCTTTAAGGCTTCCATCTCGTATTTTACAGGCATTTCACTACTTACTACTCCATATAAATATTCATCAATTGGAAGTTCTTCTATTTCTCCAGTCTTAGAATGATATAACTTAATTGTCCCAAACTTTGTATAATCATATTTTGGATAGTTTGCTTCATTATTTGATTCTACTGTATTTTCTTTCGAAATATTCTCAGCAGCTTCATTTTTTTGCATTTGTCTTTTTTGTCTTGTACAAATTGATGGAATCAAAAATACTATACAAAATAAAGCAATAATATAAAATAAAATCTTCTTCACGATTTGCTCCTTTTGTAATTAATATGCAACAAAACAAAAACTATGCCTGGCAAATTGGGACCGGGTATTTTTTTAACGAAAATAACTAATCCTGTTTAACCGCATATCATTTATAAAATCCTATGGTATCCCCTTTAGGGATACCCACCATACGGATTTTATAAAACGATATGCTGACGCGGATTAGTTATTTTTTATTGTATGTGCAAAAAGTACCCGGTCCCAATTTAAAATGCCAGTTCCCTTTTCATCTTATTTAATATTTTCTTTTCTATTCTAGACACTTGCACTTGAGAAATTCCTAGAATTCTCGCTACTTCACTTTGAGTTTTGTCTTTATAGTATCTTAGCAAAATGATTTGTTGGTCTCGTGCTTCCAAATCATTGATCATTTCTTTTATTGCTATCTTATTTGTTATTAAAGTTGCTTCATCTTTATTTGTAGAAATTGTTTCTATAATATTTATCGAATTATTAGATTTATTATCTGAATATAAATTTTCTTCTATTGAATTAATAGGTAAAGAACTTTCTAATGCTAAAGTAATATCCTCTTTTGGAATTTTTAAAATCTTTGATATTTCTCCGTATCGTTGGATCTCTTCCTTCTTTATTTAAATACTCTTTTTGAATTTCTAAAATTTTTCTTTGTAAATCTTTTAAACTACGACTTACCTTAATAGGTCCATCATCTCTTAAAAATCTTTTTATTTCTCCCATTATATATGGTATTGCATAAGTTGATATTTTTACATCATAGTTGATATCAAATTTTCTAATTGCTTTAACAAAACCAAGTGCTCCTATTTGATAAATATCTTCTGTATCATATCCTCTTCCTAGAAATCTTTTAACAACGCTCCAAATAAGGCCCTGATTATTTTCAACTAATAATGCTAAAGCATCTTTATCTCCATTTTGGGCTTTTATTATATCATTTGTAATATTTTCCAAATGTTTTACCCCCTTAAAGCCTCTTCTAAAGTAAGATTTTCAGATTTAGGTAATTCTTTTATTTCTTTTTCCATAATTATCTTTGTTCCAACACCCAAAATTGATTCAACTGTAAGTTTGTCCATAAAGCTTTCCATTATAGTAAAGCCCATTCCAGACCTTTCTAAATCCGGTTTACTAGTATACAAGGGTTGCTTTGCAAGTTCAACATTTTCTATTCCTTTACCATTGTCTGAAATTTCAATATAGATTTTTCTGTTTATGATTTTACATTTTATATGTATAATTCCTTTTTTATTTTCATAACCATGTACTATTGAATTCGTGACAGCTTCAGATACTGCTGTCTTAATATCAGAGATTTCTTCAATAGTTGGATCTAAACTTGATACAAATGCTGCAACTGCAATTCTAGCAAATGCTTCATTATTTGATTTGCTTATAAACTCTAGTTTCATTTCATTTTCCATAATTTAATCTCCCTTTTAATTTTATATAAAGTTTTGTTGTAATTCTGGTAATTCTTCCTGCTCTAAATCTATTTCAGGAATTAATCTTAAAACTCCACTCATTTCAAAGATTTTTCTTACTGCCGGTCTTAGATTAGTCAGTTCCATTTTACCTCCAAGCATAGAGGTTTGCTTGTACCTTCCTATTATCATTCCTATTCCACTACTATCCATGAAAGAAACACGATTAAAATCAAATATAACTCTTTTAGGCATAAATCTTTCAATTTCATAATCAGCCTTTCTCCTTAGTTCTTTTGCTTTAAATTCATCAATTTCTTCTGTTATTTTAAATATAAGTATTTTTTGATTTTCTAAATATTTATATTCCATACTCCCTCCTGTTATAATGGGGACAATAGGACCGGTTCTTTTTGTCCCCTCAAATGTGAGACAAAAAGAACCGGTCTCAATGTCCCCAACATTATTTTCTAGACTCAACAATTAGCTTAATCCCTGTCCTATCTTCACCTTCTACTTCAACTTCTGCAAATGCTGGAATACAAACTAAATCCACTCCTGCAGGCGCTACAAATCCTC
Organism: uncultured Eubacteriales bacterium; assembly: GCA_902787685.1. GTDB lineage: Bacteria > Bacillota > Clostridia > TANB77 > CAG-508 > CAG-269. The sequence goes on from CADAHH010000004.1 coordinate 177,565, forward strand.
TTGCTATAGCAACTGCTTTTACGGCCTGATTAAGTGCCCCTGCTCCTATTGCTTGCATTTCAGCTTTGTGTGATTCTTTAATCAAACCAGCTATTGCTCCAGCTACTGAATTTGGGTTTGATTTTGATGAAATTTTTAATGTTTCCATTTTTTTCCTCCTATAAATATTATTTTTTTGTTGCAACTTTTGCTTTTGGTATTCTACAACTTTTATAAACATTTGTCTATAGTTTTATGGGATTTTTTTCCATTTTTTCATCGCATTTTTCGACATTATTTTTACCAAATTCTTCCAAAGCATTATATATAGCCTCTTTTATAAATTCTGCAGATGATATTGGTGCAACCTTTCCGAGGAATAGCTAATGCCCATATATATTTTAATCCCATTTGTATTGCTTTTGTACCTTCAATTCCACCTGGTTTTGAAGCTAAATCTATTAACAAAACATCTGGTTTCATATGTTTTAACTCTTTTTCTTTAATTATTATTTGTGGTACTGTATTTATAATAATGTCAAAATCTTTCAATTCATATAATATATCATTAATATTAATAGAATTATATCCATATGCCTCTATCCATGCTAAATCAGAAATTTTTCTTGCTGCACATGTTACATATGTTGAAAGCAAACTAAATTTAGAAGCAACAATTTTTGCAACCCTTCCAAATCCTAATATTAAAACCTTTGATCCTTGAAGAATTTTATCTGTATTTTCTATTGCTAGATTTATAGTTCCCTCTGCAGTTGCTATAGTATTTAAAATAGCTAGTTCTTCTCTTTTCATCACATCTATAACCTTTAAATACTTTTCTTCTAATTGTTCTTTAATACTTTCTTTTATTCCTCCAGAAATAAATATTTTTTGTTTGTTAGCTTTAAGTAGCTGTTCTATTTTTATTTCATCTTTAGCATATGGTGAGTTTATCGTTTCACCATTACTTGAAAAAGGAGTGGGACCTATTATTATATCTACCTTTTCTATTGCACTTTGTAAATTAGAGATTTTATCAATTTGACTATTTTCTTGTATATCTTCGGATTTTTCAAGCCCATATGCAAAAACTTTATTGTTATCTTTAATTAGCATTTCTGCTAATTTAATGCTTCTTAAATCTCCTCCTAGTATTAAAAATTTTTGCTTCATTATGTTCCTCCTAATATAATATTATTAATTTAATTATATTTTTTTATCCAAAAAATGTGAAAAAAACTATATTACTAAATTTAAATCTAATAATATAGCTAAAAAAACCGAAACTAAGATTTTGTACGCATTATGAATGCTACAAAATCTAAATTCCGCCATATTTACCTTCTAAGGAGACTCACCACTTACGTGGATGACTTTCCTAAGAATATAAAAAAAGAAGTGAGATGTTGGAAGTGAGATTTTTTATATAATCTCTCACTTCTCACATCTCACCTCTCACTTCAAAAAATTTTTTGTTTGATGTAAACTTATATTTTCAATACTCCACCAATTGTTTTGCTTTCTGTATTATCTGGAAGCATTTGACTTCCACCTGTTATAACAACTAAATCTCCTTTTTCAAGAATGTTTTTATTTTGTAATTTTTGAATTCCAGCTTCTATTGTTTTATCTATATTTTCATTAGCTTCTACAAAAATTGGTGTAACATTCCAAGCTAAAGCTAATTGACGGAATGTTCTTTTATTGTCTGTTATAGCTAAAATTGGGCAACCAGCTCCAAGTCCTGAAAGATTTCTTGCTGTGTTTCCTGAATTTGTATAGCAAACTATTGCATCAGCTTCCATAACTTTTGCAGAAACACATGCTGCATAACATGCTTTGTTTTGATATGTTTCTAGGCTGATATTTTTATTTTCATCAAATCTTTTCCAATAATCTATTTCAGGTTCTACTCTATTTGCAATTTTAGCCATTGTTTGTACACACTCAACTGGATAATCTCCTTGAGCACATTCTCCAGAAAGCATTATTGCACTTGTTCTATCATAAATAGCATTTGCAACATCAGATGCCTCCGCTCTTGTAGGTAATGGTTGATGTGTCATTGATTCTAACATTTGAGTTGCAGTAATTGCTGGTTTGTTTTCTTTATTACATGTTTTTATGATTCTTTTTTGAACTACTGGTGGCTCTGTAAAGTCAGTTTCTGTAGCCATATCTCCACGAGCTATCATTTGAGCATCAGCTAAATCTATAATAGTGTCTAAGTTTTCTAATCCTTCTACATTTTCTACTTTAGTTACTATTTGTATATCTTTTCCACCATTTTCATCTAAGAACTTACGAACATTATTTATATCTTCAGCATTTCTTGCAAATGAAACAGCAACAAAATCATAATCGTGTTCACAAGCTGTTTTTAAATCTGCATAGTCTTTTTCTGCTAACCCTGGAAGTCTAATAACTGTTCCTGGTAAATTCATTGTTTTTCTGCTTCCTAATCCATTTCCATGAACTACTGTTGTAACTATGTCTTTTCCAACAACTTCGTCAACTTTAAGTTCTATTGCACCATCATCTATTAATATTTTTGTTCCTGGTTCAACATCTTTATATAATTCTTTATATGTTACAGAAACTTTTTCTTCATCTCCTATAATATCTTCGTTAACTAAAGTGAATTTTTGACCATCTTTTAATTCAATTTTTGTATTTTTACCAGTATAAAGCATTCCTGTTCTGATTTCTGGTCCTTTCATATCTAAAAGCATAGGAATAGGTAAATCCATTTCTTCTCTCAATCTCATTATTGTTTCTGATTTTTCTGATTGTTCGTCCCAGCTTCCATGGGAATAATTAATTCTACATACATTTAATCCAGCTATAAATAATTCTTCTAATTTGTTTTCACTTGCTGGTCCTATTGTTCCAACTATTTTTGTTTTTCTTAACGCTTTCATTATTATAATTACCTCCTTAAATTTTACAACAAAACATATTATAACACACTTTAATTACATAATTCAAGTGTTTTTCAAAAAATTATCTTCTTGACTTTTTTATTTCTTTTCCATATAATGTGTATAAATAGAAAATATTTTTCTAAAATTAATTTATAGGAGGACTTTTCATATGAAAAAGTATTTATGTGAGTTCATTGGAACAGCAGTACTTGTTCTTTTTGGATGTGGTAGTGCTGCAATTGCAGGTACAGCTCTTGGAACACTTGGAATTGCTTTAGCTTTTGGTCTATCTATTGTTGCTATGGCTTATGTTATAGGTGGTGTTTCAGGATGTCATATTAATCCTGCAGTATCTCTAGCTATGCTTATTAACAAAAAAATGTCTGTTAAAGATTTCATTTGCTATGTAGTTGCTCAAATACTAGGTGCAATATTTGGAACTGCACTTCTTTATCTAATAATTAAATGGTGTGGAATGGAAGTTGCAAATGTTGGACTTGGAGCAAATGGTTTTGGAGAAGCATCTTCAGTTGGATTAAATATGATTGGTGCAATTGTTGTTGAAATTATTCTTACTTTTGTATTTATTTATACAATTTTAGGTGTTACATCAAGTGAAAAATTTAGTTCAGTTGCAGGAATTGTAATTGGTTTAACTTTAGCTTTTGTTCATATTATGGGAATTCCACTAACTGGTACATCAGTTAACCCAGCAAGAAGTTTAGCTCCAGCTTTGTTTTTAGGTGGAACTGCTCTTTCTCAAGTTTGGGTATTTATAGTAGCTCCTTTAGCAGGATCTGCATTAGCTGCAGTAACTTATAAGTTTTTAAATGAAGAAAAATAAATAGAAAAAATTGGAGAAAAAGAAAAAGGAAAAAGGGGACGGAGTTAATTTTTCACAAATGTGAAAAATTAACTCCGTCCCCTTTTTCTTTTTTCTCTGACTTTCTAATTTTTACTTTAATTTTGCAACCATACTCCAATCTGGGTAATCTGTAAATTTAAGTTGTTCTTTAGTTATAGGATGCTCAAATTCTATTTCATATGCCCATAGCCTAATTTGTTTTCCTTTTCCTCTTGTTCCATATTTTTGGTCACCAAATAAACTATGTCCCACATTTGCCATTTGCACACGTATTTGATGATGTCTTCCAGTATATAAATTTATCTTTACAAGACTTAAATTTCTTTTATCATCATAATTTAATACTTCATAATCAAGTTCTGCTCGTTTTGAATTTTTCTTTGTTTCTGATACAACTTTACTAATATTGTTTCTTTCGTCTTTATATAAATAATCAGTCAAAGTCCCACTTTTATTGTCAAATTTGCCATCTACAACTGCTAAATACTTCTTCTTAAATGTTTTATTTCTTATTTGCTCACTTAATCTTGATGCAGCTTTTGATGTTCTAGCAAATATCATTAGACCTCCAACTGGTCTATCTAGTCTATGAACCAAACCAATATATGCTTCCCCTGGTTTATTGTACTTTTCCTTCACATAGTTTTTAACTAATGTAAGCATGTCTATATCTCCAGTTTTGTCTGATTGTGATGGAATATTTGGTTCTTTTACTACTACAATTATATGGTTATCTTCATAAATTACTCTCATTATTGTTTTAATTCCTTTAATTATATTTTTTGAGGTGGGAAGTGAGATTTCCTACTTTTCACTTCAATTCTCCCATCTTCCAAATATTCCACAAGGTAATAATAAGCTAGAATTTTCCATAGGCAAACCAACTTCTCCTGAACTAACTTGTCCTTTATATTTCTTTTCTATTGTTAAATTTAATATATTTGCTAAAACTGAACTTGATATCCCAGTAGTATATGAATTTATTAGGAAAAAAAGTGGATTGTCTGATAATACTTGCTTGCATAATTCTACTAAATCATAAATATTATTCTCAAATTGCCAAACCTCTCCATTTGCTCCTCTTCCATAAGATGGTGGATCCATTATAATAGCATCATATTTGTTTCCTCTTCTAATTTCTCTTGCAACAAATTTATTTACATCATCTACTATATATCTAACTTTTTTATCTGCCAAACCCGAACTTTGTACGTTTTCTTTTGCCCATGATACCATTCCTTTTGAACTATCTACATGGCATACTGATGCCCCTGCGTATAAACATGCTACTGTTGCTCCACCAGTATATGCAAATAAATTTAAAACTTTAATTTCTCTTTTCGTCTTTTTTATTTTATCTATCATCCAATCCCAATTAACAGCTTGTTCTGGAAACAATCCAGTATGCTTAAACCCCATTGGTTTAATATTAAAAATCAACTCTTTGTATTTTATCTGCCAGTTTTCTGGTAATTTTTTATTATATTTCCAGCTACCTCCTCCTGTTTTTGATCTATTATAAACAGCATCTGCATTTTTCCAAATAGAAGAATATGTCTTTTCTTTCCAAATAATTTGTGGATCAGGTCTTGAAAGAACAATATTTCCCCATTGTTCTAATTTCTGTCCATTTGCCATATCTAATATTTTATATTCTTTCCAATCTTTTGCTACTATCATCAAAATCTCCTCTTATTCTAATATCTATAACTAATATCTATTATTTTAACAAACTTATAAATAAGAAAAAAATTAATAAAAAAACACATTATAATAATTGAACTAGTTACTATAATAAATCTCTTTTTCAATAGTTTATTCACTATATGTTTTGTCCTTTTTTTCTCATTTTGATTATTCTTGTCTAAATATTTAGAATAACCCACTTTAAAAAAATCTTCTTTCATATACATACCCCCTTATTAAATATATATGAAAGAAGTTATTCTTTTAGAACTATTTTTTTGGTGTCAAATAATCAAAAACATTACGTTCTATTTCTTCCCCATTTGATATTATTGACATCCAATAGGAATCCTTTCCTTCTGATGTTTTTATATATATTCTATCAAGTACAAATGCTACTATGTTGTCATTTCCATTCAAATCCATAAAACCATATTTTTTTGATTGATCACATACAATAAGCACTTTAGCTTCTGGTATTTGTACAACAGAGTAAATATTATTACCAGTTTTAATTCTTGTACATCCAATATCTGTATATTTAAACCCATTTGAAACTTGTTTTCCATTTTTATCATATAATGCCCAAAGATTTCCTTGTTTAACTGGAATCAGTTCATCTAGTAAAATATAACCATTTTTAACTCCATTATAAGAAAAATCAGTTATATTAATTCCAATTTGATCATATTCTGGATATATGATTGTTTTATCACTTTCATTTTTATTTGCATTAACCACACCATATTGATTATTAGTTTTTACAACATATAAATTTGAATTCTTTCCCATTGAAGTAATGCTATCATATTCTAGAGCTATTTTTCTTGTTCCGAATTTATCAAAAAGTCCTACTTTACCATTACTCTCAACTGAAAAAGTCTTAGAATCTGGTATATAATTTATTTTATCATATTTAGGCTCTAATATAAGATTTTTGTAATCTCCGGATAAAAGTCCATATTTTCCATTTGATGATGCTTTTACTATTAAAATATCTTCAAATAATGACTTATTATTATTAAGATTATCAATTTCATAATCAAACACTCCATAATTGCCAAATGGCTTATTCTTTAAAATTTGACTTTGTAGTTCTGTAAGATAATCTAAAGTATAGATTGTAATAATTTTCTTTTTTTGATTATATGAGATAGCAACATTAAATCCTTTCTCAATTCCATCTTGAGAAGCATATAACATATCATTATTCATAAAAATATCTTTATCAATTGTATATTCTTCATATTCACTGTTCTTTGTTTGAAGATTCTTTTTATATATTGTTTTTGATCCCTTAGTATAAACTGTAACTTCTTGTCCTTCTCTTAATATATGACAAGAATCTGTATTCTCAGTTTTTATATCATACTCTCCATCAAAATCTTCATATTCAAAATCTTTGTTCACTGCATTCAGATATGTAGAAAACTGTCTAATCGGAATATAAAACTTAGTTTCACCATTTTCATCAGTTTGAATATCTATGATTTTGTCAAAGTTTGAAACCTCTACTTCATCAATATATGTTGTAATATATGAAGGATTATCTTTTTTATAAATAATTAACGCTACTAATAAAGCAGCTAAAAATGAAAGTATAATTATTGAAACAATTATTATTTTTTTCAATCTATTAATTTTCATTTTTTTTTCTTCTATTTCATCATAACCAATATTCATCTTAAACTCCTTTATAAATTAATATATCCATATTTTTTATAAAATTCATCTCTAAATTGTAATAAACTATCCTTCTCAATTTCTGTTCTAACTTGTTCCATCAGCCTAGTTAAAAATCTTAAATTATGTAGTGAAATTAATCTCATTCCTAAAATTTCGTTAGTTTTAATTAAATGTCTTAAATAAGCTCTTGTATAATTTTTACATGTATAACAATCACACTCATCATCCAAATGATTCCAGTCTCTAGCATACTCATTATTTCTGATAACAAGTTTTCCTTTTGAAGTCATTGCAGTTCCATGTCTTGCAAGTCTTGTAGGCAATACGCAATCACACATATCAATTCCTGCAAGAGATGCTTCTATTAAATAATCAGGGCTTCCTACACCCATTAAATATCTTGGTTTGTTTTCTGGCATAAGAGGTGCTGTATATCTTAAAATATCCAAAAATTCTTCTTTTGGCTCCCCAACACTTATTCCACCAATCGCGTATCCTGGAAAATCTAAATCAATCAAATCTTTTGCAGATTTTTCTCTTAAATCTTTATAAAAACCACCTTGAATAATTCCAAATAATCCTTGGTCTTCTCTTATATGTGCCTCTTTGCATCTTTTTGCCCATCTTGTAGTTCTTTCCATTGATTGCTTTGTATATTCATAAGTTGATGGATATTCACAACACTCGTCAAAGCTCATTATTATATCTGCACCAAGGGCTTCTTCAATTTCAATTACTTTTTCAGGTGTAAACATATGCTTACTACCATCTAGATGAGAATTAAATAATACTCCATCTTCAGTGATTTTTCTAAGTTTACTTAAAGAAAAAACTTGAAATCCTCCGCAATCTGTAAGAATTGGTTTGTCCCAATTCATAAATTTATGAAGTCCACCTGCTTCTTTTACTATATCATGGCCTGGCCTTAAATATAAATGATATGTATTTGAAAGTATTATTTGTGCTTTTACATCTTCTTTTAGCTCTTCAGGAGACATTGATTTAACTGTTGCTAATGTTCCAACTGGCATAAAAATTGGGGTTTGAATATCTCCATGTGGAGTATGAATAACTCCTCTTCTTGCCCCTGAATTTTTATCAATATGTAAAAGTTCATATGTTATTGCTGGCATGGCACACCTCTCACTTCTTACCTCATTTATTTGATAACTCTTTTATTCCTCTTCGTATTATTTCTTCTAAACTTAGAGTTTTATCTATCTTCTCCATCACTTTTTCAATATCTTTTGTGCTATATCCAAGAACCTGAAGAGCAGTATATGCTTCTTCTAATTTTTGGTCTTTTTCAATTACATTTTTTATAGAATTTGCGTTATCTACTGCAATTGATAATTCTTCGATTTGTTTTTCTTTTTTCAATTTATCCTTTAATTCTAGTACTATTCTTTGAGCAGTTTTAGCACCAATTCCTGGAAGCTTTTTTAGAGTATTTATATCATTAGAAATAATTGCAATAGCAAAATCTTCTGGTTTTATTGTTCCAAGCATTGTAACTGCTGTTTTTGCTCCTACCCCACTTACTGATATTAGTAGCTCAAAAAGTCTTAATTCTTCACTTGTGTTAAATCCAAAAACACTTATATCATCTTCCATTACTCTATAATATGTATGAACTTTTACTATATCTCCTATATTTCCTACATTTTCCATAGCCAAATCTGACATAAAAACTTTGTACCCAAGTCCACCAACATCAATTACAACATATCCTCTTGCTTTAACTGCAAGTTCACCTTTTATATATGCTAACATCTCACTTCTCACCTCATTGCTCTTTAAGATATATACTTACCTATTAATACTTATTTTGATTTTTTTCCCAAATCAAATTCTTTTGAGTGTCTCATAATTTTAATTTTTTCAAATGTAAATTTTATTGAACGAATAAATGACACTAATGGGTTTGTCTTTTTGTAAATAACAAGTCTAAATTCCTGCTTTTTATCTGCCTCTAGCTCTATATTTGTAAATCTTTGCTCTTTTGTAGGTATTATATCTTTTATCATATTACTTAATTCAGTATTTTCACTTATTATACTTATTTGCATTAGTTCTTTTAAATTTTTATCCATATCGAATTCCTTTCTGCGTTGAAAGTCATTTTTACGTTTCTATTATATTCTATAGATAAAAAAAAATCAAGAGAATACTTGATTTTTATATTAATAAATAGACGAGAGTCTCTATATGTTATTTTGAAATCCCGCGTAAGACGAACAACCGGAGCGAAGCGCAGGGCGACTGGAGAAATCGACATCGTATCTGAATTTTTCGCAAGAAAAATTACAGATACATAAAGATTTCGACACCAAGGGATTGAAAAATAACATATAGAGACTCTCTTTTTTATTAACTAATTAGTCATTTCAAATTGAGAATTATATAATTCCGCATATACTCCTTGTTTTGCCATTAATTGTTCGTGGTTCCCTTGTTCTACAATATTTCCGTTATCAATAACTAAAATTAAATCTGCATTTTTTATAGTTGATAATCTATGAGCAATTATAAATGAGGTTTTTCCTTTTGTTAGTTTATCCATTGCTTTTTGAACAAGTTCTTCTGTTCTTGTATCAACATTTGATGTAGCTTCATCTAAAATTAAAAATGGTGCATTCTGAAGTATTCCTCTTGCAATTGTTAAGAGCTGTTTTTGCCCTGCTGACACACTTTCATTTTCTGACAATACTGCATCATAACCATTAGGTAGAGTTCTTATAAAATGATCTAATCCTACTGTTTTACAAACTTCAATTACTTGTTCATCTGTAATATTTTCATTATTATATACTATATTTTCTTTTATTGTTCCATCAAATAACCATGTGTCTTGAAGAACCATAGTAAATAAATCATGAATATTTTTTCTTGTTAACTCTTTTGTTGAAACATCATCAATTCTTATATCTCCAGAATCTATATCATAAAACTTCATAAGCAAATTTACAAGTGTAGTTTTTCCAGCTCCTGTAGGCCCAACAATTGCAACCTTTTCTCCCGGATTAGCAATCATACTAAAGTTTTTAATTGTTGGTTTGTCATTATTGTCATATTGGAAAACAACATTTTTAAATTCAATCTTTCCTTGAACTTTTTCTTTTTCAAGTTTTTTTATAAATGATGATTCATCTGCCATTTCTTTTTCATCAACAAATTCAAAAACTCTTTCAGAAGCAGCTGCTGTTGATTGAAGTGATGTTAAACTTTGGGCTAATTGTGATAATGGGTTTGTAAATAATCTGACATAAATCATAAATGCAACAATTACTCCAAAAGAAATAATATTGTTCATTGTAAGAATGGCTCCAACAATGCAAACCGCAACATAACCAAAGTGTCCAATAAAACTCATTATTGGTTGCATAAGTCCTGATAAAAACTGGCTTTTTAAATTTGCATCATAAACACTTTTATTTAATATATCAAATTTTTCATTTGCTTGTTTTTCTCCATTATAAACTTTAACAACATTTAAACTCGAATAAATCTCTTCTATATGTCCATTTAGTTTTCCAAGTTCTATCTGCCTCGCACCAAAATATTTTTGAGATCTTCCTAAAATAATAAACATCAAAACAAATCCTATTACACTAGATAAAATAGCAGTAATAGCCATTATCCAATTTGTATAAAACATCATAATAATAGTTCCCAAAAATAATGTTATTGATGTAACAAGTGTTGCTAACGATTGATTCATAGTTTGTGCAATTGTATCTACATCATTTGTAACTCTTGATAAAATATCTCCTTTTGAGTGTAAATCATAATATCTTAATGGTAATTTATTTATTTTTTCTGATATTGATGTTCTTAAATCTTTTGCAAATCTATTTGAAACATCCGCCATAAGTATATTTTGAACAAATATAAATAATGCATTAGCTATATACATTATTCCTAGTATTATTGCAATTTTCTTAACTTTATTTATATTCATTTCTCCAAATACACCTAATCGTATTTCATCTGTTAAATTTGATAATTTATTTGGCGCTGTAATTCCTATTATTGCGCCAAGAATTGCAAGAATTAAAGCAAGAACTATAGTTAATCTATATTTATTTAATTCTTTATATAGTCTCAAAATCGCACCTTTGAAGTCTTTAGCTTTGTCATTTGGATTTTGGTTTCCTCTTCGCATTGGTCCTGGCATAATTGATTTTCCTTTCTGAGAAAAAAGGGGACGGAGAAAATTTTTCATTTCGGAGAAATTGAAAAATTTTCTCCGTCCCCTTTTTTCTCTTTTTTCTTTTTTCAGCTTGCAAGTTCGCTTTCAGATAATTGTGATAATGCAATTTGCTTATAAACTTCACAATTTTCTAATAATTCTTTATGTTTTCCTTGCCCTACAATTTTTCCTTCATCTAATACTAAAATTTTGTCGGCATTCATTATTGTTCCTATTCTTTGTGCTACAATTAGAATAGTAGCATCTTTGGTATATTTGTTTAGCTCTCTTCTTAATGCTAAATCTGTTTTATAATCTAATGCTGAGAAGCTATCATCAAAAATATAAATTTCAGGATTTCTTGCAATTGCTCTTGCAATCGAAATTCTTTGTTTTTGTCCTCCTGAAATATTGGTTCCTCCAGCTGCTAAATCTGCATCATATCCATTTTCCATACCTTCAACAAACTCTTTTGCTTGTGCAACTTCAATTGCTTCTTTTATTTGGTTATCATCAATTTTTTCTTCTCCATATGATACATTTTCATTTACAGTACCATTAAATATAACCGCTTTTTGTGATACATAGCCTATCTTATTATGTAATGAGCTTTGTTTATAATCCTTTACATTAATCCCATCAACATATATTTCTCCACTTGTAACATCATAAAATCTAGGAATTAGATTTATAATTGTTGACTTTCCAGAACCAGTTGATCCAATAAATGCAATTGTTTCACCTTTTTTAGCTTTAAAAGATATATCTTTTAAAACATATTCTTCTCCATCTGGATATTTGAAAGAAACATTTTTAAATTCAATTTCTCCTTTTAATCCTTCTTTACCTTTTTCTTGTTTTCCATCTTTTATAGTAATTTCAGTATCTAGAACCTCATTTATACGATTTGCAGATACTTCAGCTCTTGGCCACATTAAAAATATAAATGCTAACATTAAAAATGACGTTATTACTTGCATTGAATATATACTAAATACAACCATATTACTAAATATAATTAACTTATCTGCCATTTGTGCATTATAGATCAAAAATGCTCCAATTATGTATATTCCAAGAGTTATTGAATGCATAATTAAGTGCATCATTGGTTGCATTATTGAAAACATTTTTTGGTTAAATAATTGTTGATTAGTTAGTTTTGTATTAGTATCTTCAAATTTATTTTCTTGATAATTTTCTGCATTAAATGCTCTTACTACTCTTATTCCTGTAAGGTTCTCACGAGTCACAGAATTAATCTTATCTGTAAGTTTTTGTACGATTTTAAACTTAGGTATTACAATTTTCATTAAAATAGCAATAACTGTTAATAATACAATAACTCCTCCACCAACTAAAGCGCTCCATTGCCAATTTTTTGTAAGAATTTTTCTTATTGCCCAAATTGCCATTATAGGTGATTTTATAATTAATTGTAAGCCCATTGCCATAAGCATTTGAATTTGTGTGATGTCATTTGTTGTTCTTGTAATTAAACTGCTTGTAGAGAATTGTTTTATTTCATTCATCGCAAGATTTTGCACTTTTGTAAATAACTTTTTTCTAATATTCATAGATAGTGTTGCTGAAAGTCTAGATGCTAAATAACCTACTACAATTGCAGAAATCAAACTTCCGAATAGCACATAGTACCATTAATCCACCATTTATTAGGATATCTTGAAAACTACTCCCTTCTGTTTCGACTAATATAGTAATTTGAGACATATAATCTGGCATCTTTAATTCAAGCCATACTTGAGCTGCTATTAAAATAAAACAAATTAAAATAATTAATATATCTTTTTTACTTAAATTTTTTAGTAATTTTATCATTGATTTGGTCCTTTCTCTAATATAAATGGAATTATATAATATATTGGTATTAATGTCAATTAGTCACTTATTCTAGAATTATAATAGTATAGTTTAATCTACAATAGTAACTATATAAATATTTTAAGAATAAATCGAATGCGATTGGAGCATTATTAGAAATTCTTATTCAATAAAATGAGGGATGTTCACGGTACTCAAGCGTAGCGCAGAGGGTCTGAGTGAAAGAGGCTCATTTTATTGAATTAGGATTTCTTTAATGTGTATTGAGCCGAGATTTTTCGAAAAATATTTATATAGTTACTATTATAATTTAATCTTACAATATGTATAAAAAAATTTTCAATGTATATATTATAATATATACATTGAAAGGAATTTTTAATATGAATTATAAGAGAATAAATGATATTTTATCTACTGATGAAAAAATTGATGTTTTTTACCAAAATCGCCCTGTTTGGATTCAAGGAGTTTCAGATTCTTTTGCAAAAGTTGGTTTTGTAGATACTTTTGAAGAAAAAGATGTAAGTATTGATGAGCTGAGTGAATAACAAAATCTTTATTTACTATATTTAAAATCATTTTTATCAATTACAGACATTTCTGTTATATCTTTTCTTAAAGAAAAGATATATACTTATCATTATAAAAAAAATGCTAACTATCTGATTTATTGATAAAAAAACATTTATATTACTATATCTAAAATAGTCTAGTATAAATTTAAAAATTGCACTTAATAATATTGTAATAGAAATAATATTTTCATTTTTATTGTTATAATAACAAATAAAAAATAAACATAGAAATGCTATCGTCTCAATTAATTGTACAGGAAATAATGGAATGTTTAATCCCTCCGTATATACTACACTAAATAAACCTTTATATGGCACACCAAAGCAACATCCAGAAAAAAAGCATGCTAATTTTGCAATAGCATATATTAATGGTAAGCTTAATATTGCACTTTTAATATATATACCATTTGAATTATCTATTTTCTCAAAAATAATAGAGCAAATACATATGCCTATAGCTCCACCATAACTTGATAACCCAATTGTATAGTTTTCAAAACTAAAATTAATAATTGAATTAAACAATATTCCACCAAGAAAAGAATAAATAAATAATAAAAACAAATATAATAGAATATTTTTTTCTTTTATATTATTTTTCTTCAAAAATAAATAATTAAATAATAGTCCCATTATTATTGAAACTATTATTATAGTCCCATATATAGGAAAATTAATTTTATTAATAATTATCATCCTGGCATCCCTTCACAATTTGATAGCATTTTAATACATGTAGCCAATAGTATGCAATATAATGCCGTTATTACAATAGCTGTTATAATGCATGTTTTTAATAGTTTTTTACTTTTTACATTATATGGATATTTAATTCTTATATATACTAAAAGTGTTAATCCTGATAAAATGCTTAATGGAGTAATATATTTGATTAATATAACTATTAACTCATTAATAGGACATATTAAATTTATAAACCAAATAAATATCGGAATAGTAAACACTAATGTATTCGCTATATTTGTTAATTTATCTGCTCTCATATTTTCAGATTCATTTTCTTGATTATTATTAATAGTATTTTTTTCTTCTTTCTTTTCAATATCTTCTTCATTTTTTTCCATCATTTCCATTTCTCCATTACTAAATATATTTAAATTATTAACTCATTGTATTTACTATATTTTATATAATAATTTATTTACACAATATTGTCAATAAATATTTTTCTTTTTGATTTTTTCTTCTGGCAATAATTGAAGGTAACTTAGGATAAATTATTTTTATTATATATTTAAAATCCAGTATGAAATAAAATTTTTTTATATATTTTGTAATAACAATTTCAAGCTTAGTTTTCCTCTTGACTATTTCTCTGAACCTCCAGATATGGCAATACTTCTGAAAAAATCTGCCCTCCTACTGGAGCTGCAACACCACCTCCTTGGTGACCTCCTTCCCCTGTTGGATTGTATAAAGTTACTAAAACAACTAATTGTGGGTTATCAATAGGAGCAACTCCGCAAAAAGATGTTACATATTTTCCTGTATTTACTCCATCTTCTGATGTTCCAGTTTTTCCTCCTATTCTAAATCCTTCAACTTTTGCATTTTTTCCGGTTCCTTCAGATACAACAGATTCCATCATACTCAAAACTTTTTCTGAAGTTTCTTTTGAAATTGCTTCTCCCTTATTATCTATAGGAAGTTCTGTTTTTTCTCCTGTTTGAGAATCAATTGTTGCAGTTACAATTCTAGGTCTAATCAAATTTCCTCCGTTACTAATAGCAGAAACTGCTGTTGCTAATTGAATCGGTGTTATTTCAAACCTTTGACCAAAACTAATAGTTGCAAGTTCAACAGGTCCACATTTTTCTTGTTTTATAAAAATACTATTTGCTTCTCCTGGTAACATTACTCCTGTTTTTGAAAGTAATCCAAATTTGTTTAAATATTTAAAATATGTTTCCACACCTAATTTTTGTCCAAGCCCAATAAATACAGGATTGCAAGAATTCATTAATCCTTCTCTTAAAGATTCTGAACCATGAGGTCTGTAATACCTCCAGCATTTAATCCTAGCTCCTGCTACAGTTATAGAACCAGTACAGCAAAATTCACCTGCTTTATCTGTATCTGTTATTCCTTCTTCTAAACTTGCTGATGCTGTAATTAGTTTAAAAACAGATCCCGGTTCATATGTATCTGAAATTGCTTTATTTCTCCACATTGTTTGTAAAGCTTTTGTTTTTTCTTTCTGTTCTATACTTTCCCAATTGTTTTTCATTTCTTCATTATTAATTGTATATGGCTCATTTAAATTATAAGATGGATAAGTTGCCATTGCTAAAATATCTCCATTTTTAGGGTTCATTATAACAATATTTCCACCATCAGTACAACTATTGTCAATACATGCTTCTTCTAAATATTTTTCTGCAATAGATTGAATAGTCATATCAATTGAAAGAATAATAGAATTTCCATCAACTGGTTTAACATAGTTTTCCCCTTCAGTACCTAATTCTAAACCTACTGCATCTGTTGCCTTTGTAATTGCTCCTTTTATACCTGATAATACATTATCATATTTGGCTTCTACTCCATCTATTCCTTGATTATCTCCTCCACAAAATCCAATTACATGAGATGCTAAATTACTATATGGATAATATCTTTTTGAGTCTTCATCAATATTTACTCCTGTATTTATATTATTATCCATTAACCAGGTTCTAAGTTCATCTGCCTTGTCTTTTTCTATTTTTTTTACTATAATTTCTATTGAACTTATTTTTTTCACCTTTTTTAAAACTGTTTCATAATCCAAATCAAAAATCTCCGTTAGCTTTGTTGCAATCATTTCTTTTTTTTCAGAATCTATATTTGTTGGATTTACTGTAACAGTGTATGCAGTTGAACTTTCAGCTAAAACATACTTTCCAGTTGCATCATAAATAGTTCCTCTTTTAGGATTAATTGACCTTTTCTGAACTTGCTGTTCATACGCAAGTGATTGTAGTTTTTTTCCGTTTACAAATTGAATAATTCCTATTCTAACTATTAAAGCAAAAAATATAATACAAAAAATAACTAACAGATTTCTTATCATTTTTTTGTTTTTTAAATTAATCGGTTCCATAAAAAACTCTCTTTCTTGGGGCCATCGGGGGTACATCGGTACCGGTTCTTTTTGTCCCTTAGGGTACATCGGTACCAGTTCTTTTTGTCCCCTTAAAAAAATCTATACAATATATTCTATTGTATAGATTCTTTTTTTATAACTTTTCAAATTGGGACCGGGTACTTTTTTGAAATTTCAAAAAAGTACCCGGTCCCAAATTGAAAACTAGGTTACAAGTTAATATTTATTTTCCTAATAATTTATTTAACATTTGCATAAACCAATTTGTATTATCTTTTGTTGTAATATCTACTTCTTCTGTTGATGTTTCAACATAATCTTTTTTATCTAAACTTACATAAACTTTTTGGTCATTTTCTAATTTTTGCATTCCAAGTTTTTCTTTAGCTGTTTCTTCAACATTTTTTAAATTTAAACTGCTTTCTATACTGACTTCAAGTTGATCGTTTGTTTTTTGTAATGCAGAAAGTCTTTCTTTCTCTTTTTGTATAATACTAAATCTTTCATTAATAAGTGAGCTTCTATAACTTATTGCAAGTAATATTAAAAAGATAGTTATAATAAATAAAACATTTTTATTATGACGTCTCTTCTCCATCTTTATAGCTTCTTTTCTTTGTCTTTCATTTATTTTGATTTGTTCTTCATATTTTTTTCTCTGATTTTTATTCCTTTTTGGTTTATATTCAGGTTGAATTTTTCTTGGACTTGTTTCATATTGATAATTATATCTTGGCATAAGTTATTTACTCACCTCTTTTCCCTTATGTATATTAATATATAAAACACTATATTTTTTCAAAAATTCTTAATTTTGCACTTTTTGATCTTGGATTTTCTCTTTGTTCTTCTTCACTTGCAATAATAGGTTTTTTAGTAATTATTTTTCCTAATACACTTGCACCACATACACAATATGGTATATCTTTAGGGCATGTGCATATTCCTTTTGCTCTATTCATTGCATTTTTTACTGCTCTATCTTCTAATGAATGAAATGTAATAACACATAATCTTCCACCCGATTTTAATACATCAATTGAATTTGCTATAGTTTCTTCTAATGGTTTTATTTCATTATTAACTTCAATTCTTATAGCTTGAAATGTTCTTTTCGCAGGATGCCCATCTTTTGGATTATGTCTTATTATTGATTTTTCTATTATCTCTACTAATTGATCTGTTGTTTCAATTTTTTTCTTAGCTCTTTGTATACAAATGTTTTTTGCAATTTGTCTTGAGTATTTTTCTTCTCCATATTCATAAATAATATTTGCAAGATGTTCTTCACTATAATTATTTATTACTTCTTTAGCTGTTAGTCTTTGGGTTTTATCCATTCTCATATCTAAATCATTTGAACCCAAATAACTAAATCCTCTATTTCTTTCATCAAGTTGATAAGATGAAACTCCTAAATCTAATAATATTCCATCAACTTCTTTTATGTCTAAATCATTTAATATTTGCTTAATATTGTCATGATTATTGTGAACATATTTTACATTTTCAAATTCTTTAAGATTTTGTTTTGCTGCTTTTAAGGCTTCTTCATCTCTATCTATTCCAACCAAAAAACCTTTAGAAGAGTCTAGTCTTTTTAAAATTTCTTTACTATGACCTGCTCCTCCTAAAGTTCCATCAACATATATTCCATTTTGTTTTATGTTTAATCCCTCTATCGTTTCATTTAACAATACAGGTTTATGTTTGAATTCCACGTTTACTCCTTAAAAAATCAAAACTAATTAAGCAACTGGCAAAATACAAAAGTATATACCAGTTGCCTGAATCATATGTAAAACATCTTTTGTGACATTATCTGTAGTATATATCTTTTGTACAATAAACTTTAGTAAATTTTTTCTTTTGTGTTTTTTTATTTTAGCTTTAGTATATTCTTCTTTCGTTTCAAAATAGGGATGCTTTTGTATTTTATTAACTTTCTTTTGTTTATTTTTCTTTTGCACTTAGCATAATCAATTCCTTTTTAGAATTTGATTATTATATAAACTTTTCCTTTTAAGAAAAGGTTATATACCAAGCATAGTCATGTTTTCTGCAATTTCATCTGCAGAAATTTCTTCATCTTTAGATTTCCATATTGATTTATTCCAAATTTCAAGTCTAGTTCCTACTCCAATAATTACAGCTTCTTTTTCTAATGATGCTGCTGTTCTTAAATTACTTGGAATTAAAAATCTTCCTTGTTTGTCTATTTCACATTCTGTGGCACCTGCTAAGAAAAATCTAACAAAATTTCTTGCATTTTTATCTGAAAGAGGTAATGATTTAAGTTTACTTTCGAAATTTAACCATTCTTCATTGGAAAAAGCAAATAAACATCCATCTAAACCTTTAGTTAAAATAAATGTATCTCCCATATCTTTTCTAAGTTTTGCTGGCATTGAAATTCTGCCCTTAGTGTCTAGAGTGTGCTCAAATTCGCCCATTAGCATAGTTAAATTTCACCTCGCCTTCTTTACCACTTCATACCACTTTTTGCCACTTCGATTAAATTTTAATACACTTTATAATTTTTTGCAATAGTTTTTTAAAAAAAATTTAAATTTTTTTGTTACTAGATAATGGTTTACGTGGAATGCTATATAAGAAATAATGATATATAAATAATTTTCAAAGTTTCTCGGCTCAATACGAAGTGATATCATTTCTAAAATATAAATTAACGAGCCTCTCGCTGCTCTTGCTTCGCAAGCCATCG
>CADAHH010000005.1 GCA_902787685.1 uncultured Eubacteriales bacterium
TCTGCTAATAACTTTAATTGTTCTATTTTATTTTCCAATATTTCAAGTTTTCGATTATATTTTTCTACTTTTTCATTGTAATCATTTTCGGATATTTTGTCTTCTACCATTAAATCTATCAATTTACTCTTTTTTGATTTTATATCTACAAACTCTTTCTTGAATTTTTCCAGTTCATCCTGTCTATTATTTTCATTCAATGTCTCTTGCATTAAGTTCAAGAATTCTTCTGTTTCAAAATTTGTATTTGAAGATAATAATTTATAACTATCAACAAAAGCCTCTTTTATCATTTCTTCTCTAATAGTTTTTGACTCAGTACAGTTTTCTTTTCCGTTTTTTGCAAAGCTAATACAAGACCATGATGGTATTTTTTCTCTATCCTTACCTACAACTGTTCTTCTTGTAAAGCAATTTCCACAAAATCCACATCTAATTCTACTGCTAAAAGCAAACTTTCTTCCTACATTTCCTATTCTTCTTCCATTTACCCTTGCTCCGCATCTTTCTTTTAAAATTTCTTGTACCATATCAAATTTTTCTGGAGAAATAATTGGTTCGTGATGTTCTGAAACATAAAATTGGTCAGCCTCACCTAAATTCTTATATCTTTTATGTGATAAAGGATCTGCTGTATAAGTTTTTCCCTGCAATACATCTCCTTTATACTTTTCATTTCGTAATATTCCTCTTATTGTACTATCATTCCATTTATTATTTCCTTTAGGGCTTTTAATTCCTTGTTCTGTTAGCATCTTTGCAATTCCATTTGCACCATGTCCATCACAATATTTGTCAAAAATAAATTTAACCACTTCTGCTTCTTCATCTATTATTACTAATTTGTCATTTTCATTTCTATATCCATAACATCTGTTAAATCCTATTAATTCTCCTCTATTCATTTTCATCTGCAAACCTAATTTAACATGTTCAGATATATTTTCACTTTCTTGTTGTGCTACTGCACTAAGTGTAGTTAATAACATTTCACTCGTCTTTGTATCTAAAGTATTTAAATTATTTTCTTCAAATAAAACTGCAACATTGTTATCTCTTAACAATCTTACATTTTTCAAAACATCCATTGTATTTCTTCCAAATCTTGATATAGATTTAGTTAATATTAAATCTATTTTTCCTGATAATGCATCTTGTATCATTTTCATAAAACTTGCTCTTCTATAATCTGTTGTTCCAGATATTCCTTCGTCTGCATATATGTCTACATACTGCCATTCAGGATTATTATTAATCTTTTCATAGTAATATTTCTTTTGTGATTCATAACTATTTAATTGCTCTGCTCCCATTGTACTAACTCTTGCATATGCTGCTACTCTCAATTTTCTATTTAACACTTTTCCTGTTGTTCTATCAATTATTCCTTCTTTTTTCGGTATTTTAATTATCTCCACATTTACCACCTAACCTTTCTTTGTAAAATTCTAAAGGTTTTGGTGTAATAGTACAAAGCTGTAAATTTTCTTTAATTTTTGCTTTTGCACATTTGCAAATTTTTTCATTTAATGCATTCTTTTCTTCCAAATAATTAATTGCTCTTAATTGCATTGCTATCTTAAAAAATGATAATTCATATTTTTCTATATTATTGATTAAAACTTTATCTACCATTTACTCACATCCTAATTGCATAAATACAATTTGAGTAAAATGTTATTATAAATCACTAAACGGCAAATCAGCTTAATTTGCTCCACAGGAATTTCACCTCTTCGCTCTTTTACGAAATTACCTTCATTGTTTTAGACGGTTTTATCACGCTCGAACTATGACTAGGTAAGAGTATCATTATGCTTATTATTAATCATCGCCTTATTAGTTGCTACCTAATATTTTATAATATAAGTATTTATCGCTCGATCTAATTTAGATGTCTTGGCGTACCTATTAAACTGGCTCATAATAATAAGAACGTATTTAGTAATTTTTACATATTTAATTTTTAGGGAAAAATATCCTCCTATTCCATAAAGGAAAAATTTGATACTTTGTGCAAGATTTTTTTTAAAAAATTATTTTCCCTCTTATTCCATTAAGGAAAAAAATGGCACTTTGTACGAAAAAACTTTAAATTTTTTTAAAGAATTTTTATCCCCTTATTCCATAAAGGAATAAATCAACGTTTTGTAGGATAAAAAATTGAAATTTTTTTTAATTTTTTTGAAAAAAATATTTTTCCCCTTACTTTTTTAAAGGAAAAAATATATATTTTGTACGAAAAAAAATATAACTTTTTCATAAAAAAATTTTTCCCTCACTTTTTGAAAGGAAAAATTTTGTGCTTAGTTAAAATATTTTTAAAACTTTATGAAAAAAATAGAAGATTGCTCTTCTATTTCTGTACAAATATAAATAAATTATGATTTATAATTTTCCATTAATTCTTTTACAGCATCAAATGACTCTTTAATTTTGGTAGCATTTGAAATATTATTTTCACCTTTAAAAAAACTTTTTAAATATTTAATAATATTTATTATATTACTACTTGGATCTATGCCTTTGTTCAAATATGCTAATCCCAAAGCATACATAATTATTATATTACCTGTATTTAAAAATTTAAAATCTGAAATTTCTTCAGGTTTTATATCCAAAATTTCTAAAATATCTGTTTTATCTTGATTTTTTCTATATGCTCTGTAATCTTTTATAATATCCATCAATTTTAAATAAATTCTATATGCCTTTACTGATTTTTCATAATCTAATTCATTTATTATTTTTTGAACATTGCTTGACTCAAATAAATTAGCTTTATTGTTTTTTGCTAAGTTTGCTAAGTTTGCAATATTATAAAAAGCAACATAAACCTGTATAAAAGTTTCTATATCAATACTATTCTTTGCTAGTTTGTTAAACTCTTTATTTCTCTCTTTTTCAAAATTGAATTCATTATTTTTTACTTCAAGAAAGAATTCTGTTTCATTATTAATTCTATCTTGTACATTTTTTACTATAGCATCATTTGAAATAATGTAAGAACTTTTCATCTGGTTTTGAGTATTCAATGTATATACCATATCATTAGTTATTTGTTCATCACCATTTAAAGAAACAATTCTAACGAAAACGAATGAATCAGAATACTCTTTTCTTTTTTCAAATTCCATGTTATGTAATGTATTTATTATAGTTCCAACTGTTTGAGCTCCATTAATTATAGTTCCATTTTTAATATCTAAATATCCTTGAGCTGTATTATCGTTACACGCTTTACAAATAATAGTAATACCATTATTTAAAAGATGAAAATTCTGATAATTATTTAAAATTGTGTTTTTTATACCATCATTTATTTTAGAATTTGGATTTAAATACCTTACATTTCCTTCATATATTTTATCTCTTATTGGATAAAAAGTACCATATATATCAATCAATGGAACAAACGCACTATTTATTATTGATTTTTCATCAGAAAATGGGCTTAAAGTCTTTTTATATTTTAGCTTAAAATCTGGCCATATATTTTTTATATTATTTTCATATAAAGTAACACAACTATCCGCTCCTAAAAAATTATTTTCAATAGTATTTCCTGTCCTTTGAGAATATTTACATAGAAAGTTTTCCATTTTATTAATTATTTTTTCATTTACCTTTTGATTTGAAAATCTGACAATCCATAATTTATAATCATAGATGTCATTTTTTTCATACTCTTCTCTTTTTTCTAGTAATAAATCATTCCATGTTAATTTTGAAAATTCATCTTTTGGTGCGACAAAATTCTCAAAGCCATTTGTTAGTTTCAATACCTCATCTTCTTTTATTCCTTTTGATATGCCTGATATCTCTTCTGGAAATTTAAATTGAAAAAAATGAACTGTTTTGTTATTTTCTGTATAAATTGCATCAATACCATTATCATTAAATCCGTCTGTCATACATTCATAGGCTTCGTCATTGCTTAGTCCAAATTTCATTTTTAAGAAAAAATGTCCAAAAGCTGATGATAAATTGCCTTGATAATACTCCTCAACTATATATTGTAAATCTTGCTTTAAATCTTCGTATATTCTTTCAAATCTTGTTGCCATAATTATTCCTTCCTTTACTTAAATATTTCCCCCATTACTCCATTTTTCATATCATTAATATTATAAATATTATCCATACTATCAAATGTTTCTCTTAAGTTATTTCTAGCAGAAATCCATCCCATTCCATCTGTAAACCAAACAAATTCAAATCCTACTACTTTGTCCGCTTCTTCAGCAATCATTTTATAACTTCTAGCTGTTTCATTTAATTTTGAACCACCTGAAGCATAAAAGTTTGTTTCTATACCATAAATACATTTATCAGTTTTTACAACAAAGTCAAATCTTTTTGTAGATGTATTTTTATTGCTTATAAAGGACATATCTAATTTCCATTTTTCTTCAATATCTTGTAAATACATCTCTTTAAAGTATGTTTCGTTCTTCTTAAATCCTGCTTTTTGAATAAATCTTTCAACCACATCTTCCATCAAGTGTCCACCACGATTTTTTCTAGCATTTGAATTTAATCCAGATTCTACTCCTAAAACATAATCATATAAATTATTAACTAAATGATTTTGTATTAAATCAAATAAACCTGTTTCTTTCATAAAAATTTTGTATTGTTCTACACTATAGTTCATTTTCTTAAAATTATATTCAAATTTATTGCCATCGCTATCTAAAACAATTATTTCATATTGTCTAACTGCCAATAAAGTTGGAATACATTTTATAACTTCAGGATATTTACTTACTAATTGTTCAAAATCTTTTTCTATATTTTTACTTCCAATTAGTGAATTCATCATATTTAATTCTAATTTATGTTCTTCTGCTTTTTTATATATTGTTTCAAAATCAATATAATACTTATAATCTGCAATGCTATCTGTAAAAGTTAATAGCCATTCAGCAAAATTTCTTGCCATATTCATCTACTCCTTTATTTCTTGATATCTTCTTATCGATAAATCTAAATATTCTTTCGAATTATCTATTCCTACGTATTTTCTATTTAATTTTGTTGCTGCAATTCCTGTGGTACTGCTCCCACAAAACGGATCTAAAATTAAATCATTTTCATTCGTTGATGCTAAAATAATTCTCTCTAGTATTTCCAATGGCTTTTGAGTTGGATGTTTCCCATTTTTCTTCTCAGATGGCTTTGTCAAACTTGTTGTCCAAACATCTTTCATTTGTTTATTGTCATTTATTTCTTTCATCAAATTGTAATTAAACTTATATTTAACTTTTGGTAAATCCTTTCTTGCCCATAGTATTGTTTCTGTAGAATGAGTAAATGTTTTACAAGCAAGATTTGGTGGAGGATTTGTTTTCTGCCAAGTTATATTGTTTATTATTTTAAATCCTTCTTCTTCCAATGCCATTCCTATTGAATATATGTTATGCAATGTTCCGACTTATCCAAATTGTTCCGTTGTCTTTAAGTATTCTATAACATTCCTTAATCCAATTCTTGTTAAACTCGTGTTTTTCTTTTACACTTAAACCTTTATCCCATTTTCCTTTATTAACACTTACCATTTTTCCACCACTGCAAGTTATTCCATCATTTGATAAAAAATATGGTGGGTCTGCAAAAATCATATCAAATGTGTTTTCATCAAATTGTTTTAAAGTTTTAAAAGTGTCATTGTCTATTAATTTGAAACTACCATCTTCAAAATAGAATTTTCCTGGATACATTCGTTATTCTCCTTATAGTTTGTAATAAGCAATTCAGAAATTTCTCCTCTACCTTGCGCTTTTGAATTTATCATTCTTTTTGCTGAAACTTCATTTATATTAAATCCTTTATAAATATCTTCAAAGAAATTATCTTCTTTATTCGTATTTTTAGGATTTGAATTACTTAACATTAGTTTTGCATTTTTTAAGTCTAATTCTTTATAAAAATCTGCAAGTTCTTTTTGATTTTCATCATTAAAATCTTCTTTTGTATAAGATGTAAATCCAGATGTTATCGATAATGGTCTATATGGTGGATCAAAATATACAAAAGTATTGGTATCTATATATTTAATGCATTTTTTATAATCTCCATATTCAAACACTACATTTTGCAATAATTTTGATAAATTTCTTAAATTTTCCGCATCACAGATTGTTGGATTTTTGTACTTTCCACATGGTACATTAAACTTTCCATTTTTGTTTACTCTATATAATCCATTAAAACATGTTCTATTTAAAAATATAAATTCTGAAGCTCTTTTTACATCTAAATTATCTTCGATTTTATATGAATTGTATTCACTTCTAATTTTATAAAAATATTCTTGTCTATTTTCCAATTCTATATTTAAGAATTCTTTTTCTTTCTCGTTTAATTTCTCAATTAATGTTTCTACATTTTGTTTTATAACATTATAGCAATTAATTAAATCCTTATTTATATCAAAAGCATAAGCTTCTTCTACATCATATTTTTGTAATATATCTATTAAAACTGCTCCACCACCTACAAATGGTTCGACATACTTTTTTATTGTTCCATTTTCTAATTCAAATGGGTAAAAGTTTGTTAATTGTGAAATTAAACTTCCTTTTCCTCCTGCCCATTTTACAAAAGGTTTTATAACTTCCATTTTTTCCTCCAAAATTCTGTTTACACTATATCACATTTTTCATTTATTAACAACAAAATCTATCTAGTTTTTTTAATTTTTTTAGTCAAAAAAATAGAAGATTTCTCTCCTTTTTTATCTAATTATTTTAATTTATCAAGATAATTAGAAGATGACAAATAATACATGTCATCTTCTAAAATTTTTTTAATTTTCTAATAATTTATATTCACTAATATCTGGTTCTGTAAATATTGAATCTTCCACACAATTAAATTTGTATTCTCTATTAACTGTTGATTCTTTGTTTAAACTTTTTACTGGTAGTCCTGTTTCTTTATTTATAATCCAAGTATCTGAATTATCTTTGTTGAACATTGCTAATATATTTATAAATCTGTAACAATCTTGATTATCACATTTCTCACTTCTTATAAATGCAATTGAACTTATTAAAAAGTTTGTAAAACTATTGTTGTTCTCATCAAATTCTAATCCATTAAAAATTTGTATTGACATTAAACTTTCTGTATTTTGTACAACTGTTTTACTTGAACCTGACTCCGTGTACATATTAACTCTTTCTCCATTATCATAGAAAGAAAGTTTTACAATTTCACCATCAAATTTTCTTTCCATAAACATTGCTTGTTTATTATCTTTTTTATAATAATCCATTATTACTGTGTTGCCATTGTCAAAATCAGTTACAAATTTCGCATTATAGTTATTACTATTTTTATACATTGAAATTTCACCTGATAGTTTTGACAAAATAATATAATTTCTAATAGTATGTATTAGTACAATTAATAATAATACTAATAATATGATTCCAATTATTTTCAATACTTTTTTCATATATTCCTCCTCTTCTGTGCAAACTGCTATCGTGGGTTATTTATATAACCTTTAGACCATTGGCTTTGCGTCATAAACTTTCGTTTATTTTGCCTTTTTACATATCTACTATTATTATAGCATAATTTTACATTTTTTTCAAATCTAATATGGCGAAAGCGCCTAAACAAGTAGTCTTACATATTATTGTTCCAATTATAATTTATTATTTATAAAGTATCATCTAATACTACAATCATCCTTACGCTACTTAAATTTCCATTGTCTAAAATTTCTCCATAATTATATATTGCAACTTTTTGTCCAACTTTTAATTGTTCAAAGTTAATATTAGTATTGTTCCATTTTAATTTAAAATTATCTCCAATATTATCTAAAGGTACAGTAAAATTGTATTCATCTCTATGATTCTTATCATTAATATTTAGTCCTTTAACCTTTATTTCTTTTAAACCATATACTCCTGGATCTGATATTTCTTCTATTGTTGCATAAAATGTATCTGGATACATTCCCTCTTTTACCATATCTACCATAATATTTGATGCTTTAAAATAAGCATTTTTCATAGTATTATAATGGTATGTCATTACACCTAAAGCAACTATTAATAAAATAAATACTAAAACTCGTAAAATTAATAATTTTTTATTGAATTTTTTTAGATATTTTACTTCCTTTGAATTTCTACTATGTTTAGTAATATCTAATTCCTGTTTCATATTTTCGAATGTCTTTTTACATACACTACATTCTTTTAAATGATTTTCAATAAATAAATTAGTTTCTTCATTAGTTAGTCCATCGATGTAATTTGGCAATAAATCTTGAACAACTTTACAATTTCTAATCTCTTTCATATCAATCAACCTCCTTTAATTGATTTTTCCCTCGATAAAATGTTACTCTTGCCCAGTTCTCTGTTTTATTCAAAATAACTCCTATCTCTTTAAAACTTAATTCTCCTGTTATTCTTAAATACATTACTTCTCTGGTCTTATCATCTAAATTCTGCATTTTTTTATAAATAGAAATTTTCTCTTCATTTGAAATAATTTTATCTTCAACTGTATTAGAATCCTGAAAACATAATGCTTCCATTTCTTCTAAATCTATATTCTTTTTATTTTTTCTGCATTGATCATACCAAAGATTTTTTGCTATCTGACATAACCATACAGACATCTTGCATTCGCCTTTATATGTATTTATCTTTTTTACTGCTTTATAAAATGTTTCTTGTGTTAGTTCTTCAGAGATATCATTATTATGAGTTAAACAGAATAAATACTTGTTAACTGTTTCAAAATATTCTTCGTATATTTTTTCGATATCCTGCATAACTTTTATCCTCCTTCTACATATATGACGTTTTAAACTTTATTTCGTTACAAAATTTCTAAAATTTTTTAATAATTATTTTTCATAGAATTATAATACCATACTGCATAAAAATCATCAATTATTTTTTTAGTAATATTACTTCAAAATATTAATTATATTTTTTTCAAAAGGGATTGGGATTTTATCCCATATTTAACATTTGTGTATATACAAATGTGTTGCTTGTTAGGACATAAAAAATTCAATTTTTACATAATATAGACTTTCAATTTTACAAAAAATCAAACAAAAAATGCTCAAATTTTATCTCTAAAACTCAAGCATTTTTAATCAATTTTATTTCAAAATTCCTAACTTTCTGAAATAAAAATATGCATCCATTCCACCTTTAAAATATATTTCATTTTCTTCAATTTCTTGCAATTTATAATTCAAAATTATAATTTTTGAAAGCATTTTACACTTTTGCTCTATATTTTGATACTCTAAATTGTTATTTTTTAGATACATTCTCACATCTTCCATACTCTCAAAAAAGTCATCTTTATATGCTTCAAAAAATGGTATAAATCTGTCATCTTCCTTCATTTTTATTCCCCTTTCTTAACAAAAAATTAGTTCTTTTTCTACAATTTCTTCTGCAATAATTTTAAAATTATTCATCAATTTTACCCATTCCATTTGATTATTTTCTTTTAATTTTTCTGTTACATTTTCTTTTTTACACATATTCTCAACTAATATTTTTACTTGTTCTTTTGCCTCCTTTTCTATCTCAAGTAAATGTTCATTTAACTTATCATCCATTAGCAAAATAGTATAAATATCCATGTGATTATGCTTTAAATAATTTAATCTTAGTCTTCCATATTTTCCTATATTTTTATCTGGTTTTGCATTTGGAAATACCATTTCAGGTATATAATAATCGCCCACTTTTTTATAACTAATTTCCATTTTTCTTCTTCCTTTCTTACCAATTTTTTATTGATTTTATCTGACTTTTATGCTTTATTCAAAACTATAAATTGCATAAAAATCATTATTTTTTACATTTGATTTTGTTGCATTTAGCATTATATTATTTAATATTTATTTAAAAATATAATATAAATATAATAAATAATATATATTCTTTTCTCAGCTAGTAATTATATTCTCAGTTAGTATAAAGGGGAGGATTGTAAGGAGGGGAGGATTGTAAGGAGGGGAAAAGAAAAATTGTATATACAAATCTATCTTGACAGATTTTCCCTTTGCCTTTGCTTTTTGTTGTGTTCCTGTATACACATTACAATAAAATCTTCTATTTCAGTTTGTGTTACAATATTTTTAGGTATTACATTTTCAATTTTGCTTTTATTAATTTTTATTTTCTCAATTTGATTTGGCTTTTCTTCACTCATTACTTCTTCTATTTTTTCTTCCGTCAAAATTTTATCTTGACTTTGCTTTTTCATTAAAATTGCTTGTGCAAGTGATGGGGTACTTTCGTTATATTGCATAATATCAAGCAATATTTCCTGTTCATCTTTGGTCAAATATGAAATTTCCACTGCAGGTCTAAATGCTATTTTCTTTTCATCAACCATTTGTAATATTTCTGGTATCAAATTTGTTAATCTTATATATCTTCTAATTTGTTCTCTACTTTCTCCTGCTTCTTCTGCTAATTGCTCATTAGTTCTTAACTTTTCCACCAATGGTGTCGAAGTCAAATCTGTTCTTTTTCCTTGTCTTCCCATTGCTTCCATTTTCATTTTATAAGCGAATGCTTTCTCACTTGGTAAGATTTCTTCTCTTTGCAGATTACTATCTACCATTAGAATTGTTGCTTCATCATCTGTTAATTCTCTTACTATACATGGTATTTCCCCAATATCTGCCAACTCGACTGCTCTTTTCCTTCTGTGTCCTGATACTATTTCAAATTTGTTGTCTTTTGTAGGTCTTACTATAATTGGATTTAATACTCCATTTTCTTTAATACTTTCTACCAAATTTTCCATTTGTTCATCATCTTTAACCTTAAATGGATGATTTTTAAAATTTTCTATTCTGTTTGTATCTATCTTTTCGACTCTACCCATATAACTTCCATGCGTTCTTTCAAAAAAGTCATCTAAAGTTGGTAAATTATATGGTTCATGTATTTTTTTATTATTCATTCTAAAACACCTCTTTCTTAAATTTAACAATAGAAAAAAAGACACCAATTTTTTATTTTGATGTCTTTATAGGTGGTTTGCGGAAACATGTTTCCTACTAACCACGTTATAATTATTTTTTATAAATTTTAATCAATTTTATCATTTTTTAAGTCATTATTAGGTGTTTTTTTGATGTGTCAGAAACATCTCGAATTTGTTTATTTTTCAATACTTTCCTTCAATTCTAATACAGCTACGCACTCCACATGATGACTAAATGGAAACATATCAAATGGCTGAATACTTTTTATTTCATATATATCTTCCATTTTAGATAAATCTCTTACTAAACTTGCGGGATTACAACTTATATATATAACTTTTCTTGGTTTTATTTCAAGGATATTGTTAATTGTTGTATTATCTAAACCTTTTCGAGGTGGGTCTACCATGACAACATCTGGAATTATTTTTTTATTTTTAATCAAATCTGCTAATATAAATTCTGCATCACCTGCAATAAACTCAGTATTTTCCATTTCATTAGATTTAGCATTTTCTTTAGCCATTTGGATTGCTTGTTCAACAATTTCTACACCATAAACTTTTCTAGCATGTTTTGCCATAAATAAAGAAATTGTACCTATTCCACAATATAAATCAAAAACTATATCATCTTGTGTTATTTTAGCTTCTTCTACAGCATAATTATACATTGCTTCAGCTTGAATCGCATTAACTTGATAAAATGAAAGTGGTGAAATTTTAAACATGAAATCTCCAAGATAATCCTCTAAATACTCTCTTCCATAGATTAATTTATTTTTGTTACCTAAAATTACATTTGTATTTTTTTTGTTAATATTAACAAAAATTGAACAAATCTCCCTACAAGCATAAAACAAATCAGTTGCAAAATCTTTTTCAAATGGTAAAAAATCTCCATTAATCACTATAATTACCATATATTCATTAAGACATTTTGATGATTTTACAATTATATGTCTAACTAATCCTGTTTGGTCTTTTTCATTATAAACACTAATATGATATTTTTTAATGCAATCTAACACATATTTTGCTATTTGAACTGATTTTTCATTTTGAATCAAACAGTTTTCTATTGGAATTATTTCATGTGTTCTATTTGCAAATACTCCAATTACAGGCTTACCATCTTTATCAACACCTACAGGAAATTGCAATTTATTCCTATAATTATATGGATTCCCCATTCCCCAAGTTGGTTTAACTTTTATATTTGTTTTTAAATTTTTATTAACCAAGTTTTGAACCGCATTCTGCTTCATATTCAAGGTTTCCTCATAGTTAATATGCCTTAAATCACATCCTCCACATCTTTTATATGTTGTGCAATCAACTTCCGCTCTATTTGGAGATTTTTCTATAATTTCTATAATTTTTCCATATGCATATGATGATAATACTTTTACAATTAAAACTTTTATTTTTTCACCTTTAATGGCATTTGGAATAAAAATAGTAAAATCATCTATTTTTGCGATTCCTTCTCCTTCAAAGCCGTTATCTATGATATCTACTATATATTCTTTATTTTTCTCTATGGGGATGGCCTTCATCTTATGCTTCCTTTCCTAAACATAAAAAGCTCCCCCGCCTTAGCCGTTGATGTTCAAAATTTTTAACAACCTGCTCTCACAAACAGGTGGGTTCCTACCTTAATACTCATGGGCTTCTTACGAATATTTTTGTTAAAATAAAATAGAAGTAAGCATGCACGCCATATCAAGAGATTGGACCCTCTTTAAACTTGTAGGTTCTAAAAATTCTGCCTAAACGAACTACGCAGGGTAGCTTTTCTTACTATTAAGTTATTTTTATAATACTACTATTTTTATAAATATTCAAGTATAAATTTGCTTATTTTGGTTTAAATTTTATATTTTTTTTCTTATTTCGTTTGTTTTCTATTAATATTCTTATTTTATATGCTATTTTTATTATTTGACATTTTTGTGGGCAATTAAAAAATCGCTCCTATGTTTTTTGCGGGCGATTAAAATCGCCCCTACATTCATGGCACACAAAATAAATTATCTGATATTTTTCTGCTTTTGTTTTAATTAATTTCATAGCATTTTCTATTTTTTCTTCATCTAGATTCACAAAAGGATCATCTAAAATTATAAAAGGCTTTTCATCTTCAAATAGACTTTCTATTAAACTTAATCTCATACATATATAAATTAAATCTTTATAACCAGTACTTAGAAAATCTATTTTTTTGTTTGATCCATTTTCATTTACTTCAGCATTTAAATTTACATCTAAATTTACTTCCATTTTTGAACCATTAAGAATCTCCAAATTCTTTATAAAACTATCTTGCATACCTTTTAAATAATGTGAAGAAAATTGCTCTTTTGCTGTACTTAAGTATTTTTTTGTTTTTTCTAAAATACTTAAGTTTTGCTTCATTATTTCGATATTATCTGTAATTTCATCTATCTCATTTTCTATTTCAAAAGTATCAATAGATGCTTCTAAAACTTCAATTTGATTTTGAATATAATTTTTTTCATCATTTAGTTTATTAATTTCTGCATTTAGATTGTTTAACTGTTTTTCAATTTCATCCTTGCTTACCTCTATTGTTTTAGGTGTGTATGAAGATAGTTCTTCAATATTATTTTGTTGTTCAAAAACTTGCATATTTTGTTGTTTTAATTCATAATCATTATTTAATTTATTAAGCTGCGCTTCTCTTTCTACCTGCTGTTTTTCATAAATTGAATTTAAAGTTTTAGCTGTATCTTCTAAATTTTCTTTTTCTAATTTTTTTCTTTCTAACTTGCCCTTTGTTTTTGCTATAAGCACACTATAAACTACAAAAACAAATGCAAATATTAGACATACAACTGACAAACAAATACCCACAGTAGTTAATTTCTTTATATATAATATAACTGCAATAATTGCAATTATAGTTGCAATAGCTAGACTGCTTAATCCTATTTTTTTATTTTGTTTTAGTTTATTAGCTATTATTTCAATCTTGTTATCAATATTTTCTAACTTATTTTTATTATACTCTATTTTTTCATTAAGATCTGCATCAACCTTGTCTTTGTCTGCAAATTCTATTATACTTTTTTTACTTTCTTCTAATTGATTTTTTAAAAGTGTATAATGCTCTAATTTTGCCTTTTTACTTTCTTCTTCATTTATTGATTTTAATTCTTTTCTTAAATATTCCTGTAAAACCATTTTTTCAGCTAGTTGCTTTTTTATGCTCTCTAATGAAATCTTTCTTTCTTCTAATGTTTTCTCATCTATTTTACTATTTTCAAGCTTTTTTTCTAATTTTGTTTTCTCTAAAATAGCTTCATTTATTTCTCCTCTTCCACCTGTTTTTTTATATCTTTTAATAGCTTCATCTAAAGCATTTATTGCCTTTTCTGATGAATTAATATCATTTTCATTTTCTAAAATATTTCCAAGTTTAGCATTTAAGCTATCATTCATTGATACTTCCATATTTTGCCCAGAAATAAATGTACTTCTCTCATATGCCTCTTTATTTAATTTAAAAATTTCTTCTCCAATGTTTTGAGAAAAGTCATCTGTTTCCAGATTTGTTGATAAGTCATATAGTTTAAATGTATCATCAACTTCTTTTTTTTCAAAAAATCTTTCTATTTTATATTTCTTACCTTGTAGTTCAAATTCAATATTTCCGCCAAATTTGCCACCTTGCCATGGTTCATATTTTTTTCTTTCTATTAATACTTTGGTATTTTTTTTGCTTTCTAGCCCATAAAACATAGCTTTTATAAAACTTGCAAAAGTAGTTTTTCCAAAGCCATTGTCTTCCTTAATTGTGTTTAATCCATCTTGAAAATCATAATCATAGTTTGATAGTTTTCCAAAATTTTCTATATGGCATTTAATCAATTTCATCTTAAATAATATTCCTCCCTTCTTTTAACAATTCGTTACTAGACTACCTTATAAATATATATTTTATCATTCCGTTTGGTGTCGCAATTTTCATATGTTCACCTATATAATGCTTATATAGGTGAACAATATCTGTCAATTGCTCCAGACCGCCCTACGCTTCGCTCCGGTTAAACGCTTACGCACTTCATTCTAAAATATATATTTATAAGGCTATTTAGTTTCACAATGCTGGAAAAGAATTTCCAACCTACATTACTTCCTCTCCTGAAAGTGCTTTAATTCCAGTACTTATTATTTTACTTTGTTCTTCTTCTGATAAATCTTGAGATAAAACAAGCCTAATAAATTCACCTTTTAATGATGCATCATTTTGATAAGTCATAAAGTCAATTTTTAAAGTTGTTTCATCATATATTTTTGCAAAATAATAAATTGATTTATATTTCTTTTCTAGGTAATTTATATCTCTTTCTGAATCTACATCAACTTTGCCTTTTAAAACTATTTTTATAAGTGAATCTAAACTTATATTTTCAAGCTGACTATCTATCAATTTTTCAACATCTAAGGTAGAATTTGCATGTGTTACATCAACATCTATTTCATATAAATTTTGTTCAGCAAAAGGAATAAATTTTGAAGTATATTTTAAACTTTCTTCATCAATATCTAATAAAACAAAACCTTTTTCTCCACATTCATCAAACCCTCTACCCTCTAGGCATCCAGAATAACAATATATCCCTCTTTGGTCAAGTTCAGCTTGTTTATATTTATGGATATGCCCTAAAGCTAAATAATCTATATTCTTATTTTTAAGACTTGAAAGATTTATTATCTCTGTTTTATCCTTCATTTCGTATTTTGATTCTTGACCATGCATTGTAACAATATTAAAGTCGCCTTTATTTAAAAATAATGTACTATATATCTCATAATCTGTAAGTTTACCAAATTCAATACCTGAAATTGTAATCTTTCCATAAGTATATGTTGTCCACTTCTCAGAGTCAAATAATTTTAAATTTTCAGGTATTTCTTCTAAATTATCTAAAAATCCAGATTCATCATGATTTCCTTTTAAATAAATAAAATCAATTCCAGGATTTGAAATAATGCTATCAATTACAATATTTCTAGCTTTAACTGTAGTTTCCTTTTTATCAAATAAATCACCTGCAATTAGAATGCTTCTAACATTATTATT
The DNA here is from genome assembly GCA_902787685.1 of uncultured Eubacteriales bacterium. Classification (GTDB taxonomy): domain Bacteria; phylum Bacillota; class Clostridia; order TANB77; family CAG-508; genus CAG-269. The sequence goes on from CADAHH010000005.1 coordinate 16,112, forward strand.
TACTGCATATTTAATCATATTTTGATATGTGATTAATATCTCATCTCTACGTTCTTTTGCTTTTTTACTATCTAAATTAGATTTCATTCTTGAATCTAAATGTAAGTCACTACAATGAATTATTTTCATTTATTTCATCCTTTCCATTTTTATTTTTTCATTGGGGACTGTCCCAGTTGGGAAATAGTAAACTCTTTAGTCTTAGATTAAAATTTATCCTATTTTCCAAATGGGACTGTACCCAATGAAAAAAAATTGTTAATCAGATTTTTTCCCTTTTATATCAAATCTATATATTCCAATTATTGTCGAAACTGTTGTAATTAAATCTGAAATTGCTAAAGGGTATGCTCTACAAAAAATATCATATGCTACCCAAATTATTATATTTATTAGAGCTATTTTTCTAATATTAGCTTCTTTTTTCTGTAAAATTATAATAGTATACAATATTGAACATATTATAGGCATAATATCTATATATTTATTAAATGTTATTGCACCTAATATTATTGATATAATTATATATAATGCTATTAATGCTTTAGGTACAGCTTTTTCATTTTTTTCGAAATAATTATTTATAAATGTTTGAACTATAGCGAACAAGCAAATTATCGCTCCACTATAGCTCTTCAACAAATAGAAATTAATTGAAGAAAACAAATTTGCTAAAACATACCAAAAAATAATTTGTTTTTTATTTTTCATTTGCATTGCTATAACATTTGAAATTATAACTAGAACCCCAAAAAACTGAGCAACATTAGATAAATCCATATTTTATTAAATTCCTTTCATAATTCAGATTTTATATACTTTTCCTAGTAATTTCTCTTTAAAGCCCATTTTCTTATATATTTCTTCTGGATAATATCCTTTTTCTGTCTGTAAACATACTTCTTTTATGTTTAAATTTTTTAGTTCATTTATAATATAAGACATTGTTTGTTTACATACTCCTTTTCTTTTATATTCTTTTAATGTTGTAATATTGTATAGAACTGCATTATCTTGATTATATATTACTGTGGCTGTGCTTATTGGTTCATTGTTTTTCATTCCAAGGTAATTAATTATTTTAATATTATCACTCCAATTATTTTTAAAGCTTCTTTCTATTGATATTTTATATCCTTCTGATAGTTTATCATATGGATCATCTGGATTATCTCCAGAAAATCCATCCATTACTGCTTTGACAAATGTATTTTGCAAATTCTTATCAACCTTATATATTGAAAAATCAATACTGCTTTTATATGTTTTAAATTCATTTAGATTTTCTAAACACATCCAGCAATCAGTATATAATAATTCTAAGTTCATACTTTTTATTGCTTGTTCTAGTTTTTCATTCATAATATTTGAAGTTATATATATTACTGGTTTTCGATTTATTTGTTTCATTTTTAAAGCAACTTCTTTAGTGATTTTTGTTAAATTGATACCATTTTTTAAATATGCATAATTCCAATATTCATCTTCAATTACATCACTATAATAAATATCATAGTTATCACTTTTTATAACATCAGAAAAAAACAAATTTAAATTTCCATTAAGATGTAACTTAATCATTTCTTCCATTGGTAGTGTTTCCTTTCATTATTATATAGAATTATTAATTTGTCTGTTTTTATGTATTTCACTTGCTTTGTTTAACATTCTAATTTGATCTTTGTCAGTCAATAATTGTCTTGCTTCTTTGATGTTCACCCATTTTATATTTATAGATTCATTAGATATTTTAAAATCTTTTTTATTTACTATAAACAAAAATTGTATATCATAATGATAGTGTTCAGGTTCTTTTTTAGCTTTATTTTCCGGAATCAAATGTACTTCAACATCAAATATTTTTCCACCTAAATCGTCATATTCTGTAATTCCACTTTCTTCAGCAACTTCCCTTTTAGCTACATTTAATGTATTGGTTTCGCCATCACTATGACCACCAAAAAACACCCATTTTTTTAGTATTTTGTGAAAATTTATTAATAAATCTCCATCTTCATGCATTATAACTGCCCCTGCCGTTATATGACCTTTTAAATTAGTTCTACTATAACAATTTTCATTTGTTTTTAAAAACTTTAAAATTTTTTTCTTATCTTCTATTTCCATTTCATCTTTTGGTGTATATTCTTCTAATTCTTTAATTAAATCAAATTTCATTCTTTATTCCTCCATGTACTTAACTGCTAAATGAATTATATTAAAAAATGCTAAATTAGTAAAGTTTTTTTATGAATTTTTCATTGGGGACTGTCCCGTTTGCTAAATGGGACAGGTTTTAATGAAAAATTTCTCACAAAGTTTTAAACACATCCCCCGAAATATCTATAATATCCTTTATCGGTATTGTTGTTTTATTTTCTAAAATAATATTTTGATTATATAAATCAATTTTTTTAACCACTCCTGTAACTGTTATATATGCTCCGCCATTTTTTATTAAATCAGGAATGAAATATGTAAAAGTAACTTCAGCTTTTCTATGTAATTGTTTTGTAAGTATATGTATTTTTGCATCTAATATGCTTTTTAATTCATCACCTATATCTATTCTAGATCCTACAGTTCTTGCTGTTTCTGTAACTAAATCTTCATATCCGAGTTAAAGCTGCAAAAGGAGCAAATTGGCTAGATCTGGCATATAAAGACATTGGTGGATGTTTTTTTGATTTATGATGGTCCAAATTTATTATATCATCATATTTATGGTCATATTTTAGCTTCATTATCCTTTATGTCCTCCTATCTGTCCATTTCTTTCAATAGTTGTACCACCTTGTACAAAATTCATTCCTTTTAATATTGCATTTTTTCCATATTTAGATTTAATATTAAGTACAGCCTTTTGTAATGATTTTTCTTTTTTTTCTTGTTCTCTTTGTTTCGAAATTAAGTTATAGTCAATAAACATATTCATTTGCTCAAAAACTTGTATATCTTTATAATTATCTTCATTTACAACATCACAAGCAGTTAAACTTAATCTCCTAGTAAATAAATTTTTATTTATAATTTTATCATATAATTCTATAAATTTATCTGAAATAATTTTAGTTGATGCAGTTTTATGGTCTATGTTAATTGTTCCATGCGCATGTTTTGGCACTTCTCTACCATAAAAATCCAATTTAATTTCACCATCATAATTATTTTTCAAGTTACTTACATCATATCCAATTTCTAATACAAGCTTACTTGTTATTAAATTTTTATTAACTAAATCAAGTGATAAAAGCTCTGCCATTTCTTTAATTATTAGTCTTGTTTGCTCATAATTATATGGTTCTTTTAATACTTGTCCTGAACTTAAACTATTTGATACTGGCTTATATGATTTGACACTTTCAATTGTACAGGGCTCATAACCCCAAGCGTGGTCTATAAGTAATTCTGCATTAATGCCAAATAATTTAAATAATTTCTCATCATTTTTGGTAGATTGTCTTGCAACATCTCCCATTGTAAACATACCATTTTTTTCTAATTTTTGAGATATTCCCTTCCCAACTCTCCAAAAATCAGTTAGAGGTCTATGGCTCCATAAGAACTTTCTATAAGAAATTTCATCAAGCCCTGCAATTCTTACTCCATATTTATCAGCATCTACATGTTTTGCAACAATATCCATTGCAACTTTTGCAAGGTACATATTTGTACCAATCCCAACTGTTGCTGTAATTCCTGTTTCATCTAAAACATCTTGAATGACTTTTGTTGCAAGCTCTCTAGGAGTGCAATTATATGATTGAAGATAATGTGTAATATCTATAAAAACCTCATCTATTGAATAAACATATATATCCTCCATAGAAAACCATTTTAAATAAATATTTACAATTTTTGTACTATATTCCATATAATATTTCATTCGAGGTGGTGCAACAATATAAGCTAATTCTAAATCATTATTATTTCTTAAAGCTATGTCATCATAACTTGTACAAGTAAATGTATGATTAGGACTGTTTAACTTTCTTTGTAGGTTTATCTCTTTTACCTTTTGTACTACTTCATATAACCTTGCTCTACCTGGTATTCCATATTGTTTTAAAGATGGACTTACTGCCAAACATATTGTTTTTTCAGTTCGACTACTATCTGCAACTACTAAATTCGTTGTTAATGGATTTAATCCTCTTTCCCTACATTCAACAGAAGCATAAAAGCTCTTTAAATCAATAGCTATGTATATATGCTCGTATTTAATTTTCTGGCTATTCAATTATTTCACCTCCCAAACTATCGTTCTTAAATTGTATTCTATCATAAAAATTTTAATTTGTAAACACTTGTTTGAGATTTTGAAAAAAAGATGCTGTTTTAAAGCATCTTTTGATTTTCATTAAATTCAATTATACTTTTTAATAATTGCATATCATATTGATTAGCAATAGCTGGTACATCTTTATTTAAACAATGACTATCCCAATAAGGTGTATCTTCATATACAAAAGTATGTGATGGATTTACTCTAGGATCTAATATAAACAATTCCCTTAATTCACTATAGTTTATTTTTTCTTTCTTACACACATTGTAAAAAGCTTGACAAAAGCTTACTTTAGTAGCCAAGAATGAATTTTCCATAAATTTTGAAAGTTCAGCAACCTTTGGCTCTACAATTTTGAATTGATGCCTTCCATCATAACAAGGTAATAGTATTTGTATAATTTCTTCACAATCTGATTTTTCTCCTCCTAGTATTGTAAAATCAAAAGAATAATTAGAGCAATGTTTAGTATTTCCATTATATTCAGGACTAAAAACTATTCTTTTTCCTGTTTTCTCTGATAATTTTTTCACTGTACCTACAGGACAGGATGATTTTATGCAATAAATCTCACAATTATAATCATTAATACTATTTATAACTTCCACAATATCTAATGTACCATCTTTCTGCAAAGGAGTATCTACACATATAAAGCCCAAATCATAATGTATATCTCTCATAGTATTAACATCTTTTTTATATTTATCAACTATATCTGGCTTTAAGGCTTCAAATTCTTTTTCTAAATTACTTCCTACTACTCCATAACCGATAATTAAAATATTTTTATTCATAATTTGTACTTCCTTAAAAATTATATATTTTTGAACTTATGTTATTTATCCATTATTTGCTTTAACAACGTAGCTAAAATACCTAGTGAAAATATTATTAAAGATACAAGTAGTCCTCCTATACCTAAAATATATCCAGCATTAATTCTTGCAAAATGTGAAAACATAAATCCTATAGCAGCTAGAAGTATGCATATAAGTGTTAAATGTGTAAATATTTTAAGTGGATTATAATATATTCCGGCTTCCAATATGTATCTCATAGATTTTATTGAATCTCTTAAAAACTTTACCTTTGTTTTACCTTCTCGTTTATTATATGAAATATCTACATAGCATACTGTTAAATCATTCATAAGATACGCCAAAGTTTGCGAGGTAGTAAAACTAAAGGTGTTGCAAAGTCTCGGAAAATATTTCATAACTGTCGTTCTATCAAATACCCTAAGTCCAGAGTTTATATCTTTTATTTTCTTTCCAGATACAAATTCTACAAACTTCTTTAATATTTTTCTAAATATATTTTTTAAAATAGATTCTTTATAGTATTTACCGTTTCTTGCTCCAACAACAAGGTCATAACCTTTTTCTTTTCTTTGCAACATTTTAGGAACATAAGAAAATGGATAAGTTAAATCTGCATCAATTATTACAATAGTTTCATTATTAGCATAAGCTATTCCTTTTTTTAGTGAATACCCATATCCCATATTTTGTGGATTACTTAATATTATGATTTCATGTTTACTAGCTTCTTCTTTTGTATTATCTGTTGACCCATCGTCTACAACAATAATTTCAGATTCTTCATAAATATCATTTTCTTTCATTATTCTTTTTATTTCTTCTATAGTCTTGCTTATAGCTTTTTCTTCATTATATGCTGGAATTACGACTGATATCTTTGTTTTCAATATTTTCACCACTTTCTAACAATTTAATAGTATTATTTTCATGTCCTTTTTTCTTTAAATTTTCAAATAGTCTATATATATTTAAAAATATAAAAATAGTTTGTAATATGTATATATCGCATAAATAGCAGTATCTAATAGCACAAAAAGCTGTTGTATGAGTATATGTCACTCCACATATGATTAATAAATACGATATAAAAACAATATAAATAATTAAATTAAGTTTATCTTTAATTACAATATTTTTCAAAAAAATAATTAATGAAAATATTCCAAAAATAATTGTAGAAAAGACATATATATTTTTTATAAATTCAATTCCAATGATATTTCTATCAATTAAATTTTCAGCATTATGATAATCTGCATAAATAATCGAATATGCATTAGTTTTTTTATCATAATGATATTCCTTACTTATAGCATCTTCACTAAATGTTTTCATATTTTTATAACTTGCTGTATAACAAATTGCTTTAAGTAAATTCTTTGGAAATTCTTTTATTTCATTACCTGTTGGAATATTTAAAAATAGTGATTGAGATGAAATCTCCTTTTCCAATTTGCCTTCTTCAAATAACTTATCTAATTCATCACTTAAATTTTTGTAGTATTCATTTGCTTCTTTACCACTTTGAAAATTGTTTTTTTGATATATCCAATTTCTTAAATACCATACTATATTTCCATTTGTTATTTCTTGATTTTTTTCAACTAACAGATTATATCTATTGTCTATTTGTGTTTTTGTAAAATCAAATACTTTAGAATTCTCTGCAAGCTTATAAAATGTACTCTTTGTAATGGCTATATTATCTTTTTTTTCATCATCTTTTATTTGAAGTATTTTAATATAAGCTTTTTTAAAATTAGAGTTACGCAACTCGTCATACGTATAAATTCCATATTTAAAATAATTAACACAAGATACTAAATTTAAATTTAATAGTATAATTAATATAGTAGTAGCATAAATAATATAGTTTTTTCTGTTTGTGTTTTTTAAAATTTTGTAAATAATAAGTATTATAAATATTATAATTGCCCAAATACTATCTTCTTTAGTCAATAGCATCACTGACATTATAAACCCTAAAATAATATAGTTCAATATATTTGTTTTTTCTTCATATATTATTTTTAGAATTATGCCTAGAAAAAATAAAAGCTCTATATACAATACTGAGTTACGGTATACTCTCTGAAAAGCATCACTTGAGTAGCTTATTGGATTAAATAATAAAAATAAAAATAAAGTTGTTAATATGATTCTATTTTTAATTACTTTTTTCGCAGAAAGCATAAAAAAAGAACACGCACTTATATATAATAATGTTAAAGCTGAACTAAAAGGTATTTTAATTGTTCGTACAATTGCTAAAATAAGTGGAAATACTATGCCTTTTATTAGTGTCAAGTCACAGTAATTCCCAAGATATTTTCCTCGCATAATGTATGATGATAGATTAATCATTAATCTATCATCATATCTTAAATTTTCTAGGTAAAAAACGGGTAATTTAAAAGTCATTAAAAACCTTATTACAATTACAATAATCAAAAGCATTTTCAAAATTAGTTTTATTAATTTTGTTTTATTAGTTCTAAAAATCATCGTATAATCACCAAAAATTTATTTAATATGTATTAGAATTAGTCTAAACTAGAAATAGGAACTTCAATTACAGGTCGTAGTCCGAGCTAAAATACCAGAACCGCATCCATAACGGCAAATATAATTCTCATCACTTTTATATAAAATATAAGCTGGAGGTCCGTACCCCGATACCTCTGAATAAGCATTGCCTGAATCAGTCCAAAAAGGTGTATGCAAACAAAGATATGCAGGAAAATTAGATGTCAGAAAATAAGTTCCTTCCCCGTAAACAGAATAAGTACTCTTATCAAATCTAAGATCTTCAAAATCAGAAAGATTTAGCAATCCACCTTTAGATATTGGTTTTCCCCATCTAGTTTGTAATTCATTTACATAGTTGTCAACTAAAGCTTTTATGCTTGCATTAGCATATTCATCAGTTTCATCTTCTTCATCAAATTTAATAGTATTTGCATTTTGGCTTTGCCTATATGTTGTTGTATTTACATTAAGTGCTGTAATTAGTTTAAGATTATTTCCATTTCTTCCAATAACATAAAAATCTTCACCAGCTATTACTATTTTCTTGTTTATATTGTATAATTCATCAATTCCTAATTTGTCTTTTGAAACGACAATTACAGGACGTAATCCATACTTAGCAGTGGTCTCTCCATTAGCAACGCTATAATTATATATACTTACAGGACAAAAATCGTTTCCAGTTGCACTTGCATAAATAGCATCTCTAGATCCTGTCCAATAAGCATCGTGGTCACTAATAAAAGAAGGAACTGAAGATAAGTCCGCATTTCCACACCATGCATTTCCTTCGGATACAGTTACTCCCATATCTTCTAAGTCTTCAAAAGTCAATAATCTAACCTGTTCAAAGCTTTTTTTCCATTTTGTTTGCAATGTATTTGCATAACTATCCACTAAATCTTTTATTGTAGCATTTACATATACATCTGTTTTTGTATCTGATTCATCAAAATATACAGTACCGGCAGTTAATTTTTGAGCATTACTTGATGGATCTACATTTAAGACAGCAATCATTTTAACTGTACTAGAATTTTCATCACTATTTTCTATTACATAAAAATATTCTCCAGCAATTTCAATCGTATCACCTATCGAAAATGATTTTTTTACAATTGAAGTTTCTTCTAATTTTGAAATATCAATACTTCCTCCGTTGACATCTATTATAATCTCATATCCTTTATATTGAACCTCAATATTAGATCCATTCAAAGTCGCTGTTGCTGAGTCATCGGCTTTTTTTAATTCGGTTTGTAAAGCTGCTGATTTTTCTTCATTAGTCCATCTGTTTGTTATTCCATCTATTTGGACTCCATTCCATGCAATTTCCACCTCTTCTTTTGCGCTTTCCTCTCTTGCAATCTCACTAGCATGTCCAGCTCTTTTTAAAATTGAATTATCCCCTGAAAGCATTACTATAGCAACTCCTGCTAAAATTAGCAATATAATTGTAACAACAAGTGCTATTAAAGTTATACCAGTATTAGCTTTTGGATGTGTCAAGTAATCGTTTGCAATACTCCTTAATGTTGATTTTTTGTTCATTTTTTTTTCCTCCTTCGTTTGTATAAAAGATAAAATTTATACAAATATAATATAAGTTTTTTATGAATTTTGTCAATGATTTTTGACATTTTTTTCTACTTTTTTTTTATGAAAAAAAAGTAACTCCATCACCTTTTTCCACCCTTTTTACATTTTTCCATTTTTCCACCAACCGCTCCCAATTTAAACAGTGACAATATTTTTCTATTCGCATAATATAGTGTATAAGTTTTATGCTTTTAGTAGATAATATAGTAAAAACAAGAAAGGGTCGTGAAATATGAAAACTATTTGTATTAAAACAAATAATGAAAATGCAATAGAGTATCTACTAAAAATGCTTAAAGACTATAATTTAGAAGATGTTTATTTTTCATGTAAAAAATTTAAAGTTTTTAAGAATATATTTATTCATTATAAAGGTTCGAATTTAAAAATTTTTTTATTCAATATTTCAGAAATTCTTTCTTTTTTGATATTAGAACTCTATGAAAAAGATATAGTAAGTAGAATACTTTCCACCGATTACTTTTATTTTAATCAAGCTGAAAAAAAAGAAATCTTACTAAAATTTGATGATTTAAACTATGAAGATAGAGAGACTATTGCCTACAAAGAAGAAAAACTATCCAAAATATTTTTTGATTTATTAGAACAAAACAATAAACTATATCTAAAGGGCGTTATAACCTTTAGACTTTCTGATTATATACACAAATTACAAAATCAAGTTGACTCTGCAGTAAATCAATACTTAATAGAAAAAGAGTATAATGAATTTGTTTCTTTATTAAGAATATATATAAATACAGAACATTGTAAAACTAATTTGGTACATTTAATATATAACGATGGCTCTCCCACTTTACTTGATGAAAATAAAAAAATCATAAAAACTGATTCTAATATATTAAATGCCAAATATTTATCAGATATTACATTTTCTGATTGTGATATTGCTCTTAATACTTTATTAAACTTAATTCCAAAAAAAATCTACCTACATCTAATTGATAATAAAATTGATGAATTTATAACTACTTTGAAACTAATATTTGAAAATAGAATAGTTTTATGTACAGACTAGTGTGGTAAATTGGGACCGGGTATTTTTTTTACACCAATGAAAATAACTAATCCTGTTTAACCGCACATCATTTTTAAAATCCTATGGTACCCCCTTTAGGGATACCCACCATACGGATTTTAAAAACGATATGCTGACGCGGATTAGTTATTTTTTAATAAATGTGCAAAAAATACCCGGTCCCAATTTACCAATGTGCAAAAAATACCCGGTCCCAATTTACCAATGTGCAAAAAATACCCGGTCCCAATTTACCAATGTGCAAAAAATACCTGGTCCCAATTTACATATTGTCAAAAATCTCCGGTACCTGTGACATATTTCTTATTTCACCCTAATACATTTTACTATGAAAAAATTTAAAGTGTTTTTGCTGAATTCTTTGATTATGGTTATAAGTTCATTTGTATTACAAATTATTAGGCTTGTGTTTAATATATATGTTTCAAATCATATTAGTCGTGAAGCCTTAGGTGTTTTTCAATTAATAATGACTACCTATATGTTTGGAATTACCTTAGCTGCATCACGGAATTAACATTACTTCCACTCGTATAGTTTCAGAAGAATTGGCTTTTGGAAATGATTTTGGTATTAAAAAGTCTATCAAAAAATGTATTATTGTTAGCTTGATGTTTGGAACAATATCAGGTATAGCATTTTCCCTATGTTCAAATTTTATAATCAAAGTGTGCCTACATAATAAAATTGGTAAAGATATAATTTATTTAATTGCTGTTGCACTCCCTATGATTGCAATTTCTAGTTGCATTTCTGGATATTTTACAGCTGTTAGAAGAGTTTATAAATCTGTAATTGCAAATTTTTTAGAATATGTTGCTAAAATAATTATTACTATTTTTTTACTAAAAAAATATATACCTTTAGGTAATATTGAAGGTATATGTTTTGCATTAATTTTAGGAGATGTACTTTCAGAAGTATGTTCTTTTACATATAATATTTTTGTTTTTGTATTTGATCTAAATATGCATTTTGGAAACAACTTTAAAAATAGAAATTCTTATTTATATAGAATCTTTAGAATTCTAATGCCAATTAGCCTTACCTCTTACATACGTTCTGGATTATCAACTTTTAAACAATTACTTATTCCATCTAGTTTAGAAAAAAATGGTTTAAATTGTGACAAAGCCTTAGCAGATTATGGAACAATTACTGGTATGGCTATGCCTGTTGTAATGTTTCCAGCAACTTTTTTATATGCAATATCAGGGCTTTTAATTCCCGAATTTTCAAGATATTATGTTAAAAAGGATAATACTAAAATAAAAAAATACTCCCATAAACTTATATTTGGAGCATTTTCATTTTCTTTGTTTTTTAGTATCATCTTTTTATTGTTTGGAAACAAACTAGCCGAACTTATTTACAAAGATGCTACTATAGGATTTTATATAAAAGTATTTGCTCTACTTTTACCTTTTATGTATGTTGATATTGTTATAGATAGTATTTTAAAGGGATTGGATGCACAAGTAAGTGTCTTATACATAAACATACTAGATTTACTTGTTAGTATTAGCTTTATTTTTTTCTTTGTTCCAATGTTTGGAATCAAAGGATTTATTGCTTCAATATTTGCAAGTGAGATATTAAATTTTGCTTTAAGCTTAAAAAAGTTATTTGAAATAGAGCATTCTTGAGAATACAAATACATAAATCAAGAATATATATTATTTTGAAATCCCGCGTAAGCCGAACAACCGGAGCGTAAGCGCAGGGCGACTGGAGAAATCGACATTGTAGCTGAATTTTTCGTTAGAAAAATTACAGGTACATAAAGATTTCGACACCAAGGGATTGAAAAATAATATATATTCTTGATTTATGTATAATATTTCTACTGCAAATTTTTCCTTCTCAACTGCCCACATGCTGCATCAATATCTGATCCAAGCTCCCTTCTAATTGTAGCAACAATTCCATGTTCATTTAAATAATCCCTAAATTTAATTATGTTTTCATTAGAGCTTTTATCAAAAGCTCCATTTTCAATCTTATTTATCGGAATCAAATTAACATGACAAAGCATTCCTTTTAAAAGTTTTACAAGCCCTTTTGCATCTTCTAAATTGTCATTATTATCTTTTGCTAAAGCATATTCAAAAGAAATTCTTCTATTAGTTTTTGCAATATAGTCTTTACAAGCTTGAATTAGTTCTTCTATTGGATACCTATTATTTACAGGCATCATACTTGACCTTTTTTCATTATTTGTTGCATGAAGTGAAATTGATAAAGTACATTGAATATTTTCTTCTGCTAATCTGTAAATATTAGGAACTAATCCTGATGTAGACACACTAATATGTCTAGCACCAATATTTATTCCTTTTGGATTATTTATTATTCTAATAGAGTTTACAACATTATCATAATTGTCTAGAGGCTCCCCTATTCCCATATATACTACATTTGATATTTTAATATTTTGATCTCTTTCTACTGCTAAAAGTTCTTCTACAATCTCACCAGATGTCAAATTTCTTGCAAATGCAATTCCAGTAGAAGCGCAAAACTTACATCCCATTTTACATCCTATTTGTGTTGAAACACATAAACTATATCCATGATGATATTTCATTAAAACAGTTTCAATTGCATTTCCATCAAGTACATCAAATAGATATTTTATTGTACCATCTGAACTTTCCTGTTTTCTTAAAATATTAAAAATACATAATGTATAATTCTGTTTTAATTTTTCTCTTAATTCTAATGATAGATTTGTCATTTCATCAAAACTAGTAACATTTTCTTGATATATCCATTTAAATATTTGCTCAGCTCTAAAAGGCTTTTCTCCAATACTAATAAGCTCTTGTTTTAATTCTTCTAAATTATAATCTTTAATATTCTTCATTGTTTCTCCTGTTTTAATTTCTTAACTAGTCTTATATAATAATTTCATCAATTCCTCGGCTCAATACGGTCTCTAGAAAGAATAAATTTTAACAAACCGAGCCTCTCGCTGCTCTTGCTTCGCAAGCCATCGCTTCCTCAGTTTGTTAAAATCAACTCTTTCTGACGCGACCTCCAATCACATTCGGAATTTCATAAATTATTATATAAGACTAGTTAATTATAATATAAATATTGCTAAAAATCAACTTGACATATATTTAAAAAAAATATATATTAGTACTATATAAATTTAAGGAGGTTATTTATTATGAATATTATGAAAAAATCAATAGTTATATTGATGATTTTTACATTTCTTATGAGCTTAAACATAATTTCAAAAGCTGAAAATGAAATTGAGGAAAATATTCCTGATATAAATGGTGATATAGATAACAATGATGATATTAATGCTAGTTTAGATGATATTCTTTCTAATAATAGAATTCCATCAGAATTTAATAGCATAATTGAAAAAAGTGATAGTGATGGAAATTACTTTAATATATCAAAAAATTCTATTACACTTGATCAGGAATTTAGTGGAGATGTATTTATAATGTGTGCTGATAAAGTCACCATTGATTCATATGTCTCAGGTAATGTATTTATTTGTGCAAATGAAGTTGAAATAACTAAAAACGCGGAAATTACATCATCTATGTTTTGTATAGCTAAAGATATGAACATAAATGGTGGTATTGATTTAAATGCATATTGTATTGCAGGTAATTTTAATTTAGGAGAAAATTCTTACATTTCTAAAAACTTATATTTATCTGCTCAAAATATAAGTTTAGATGGTTTAATAGAAACAAATGCTATGATTTCTGGTGATAGTATAGAGTTTAAAGAAAATTGTATTATTCAAGGAAATCTTAATTATTCTGCTCCAAAAGAAATTGAAATTCCAGAAAATACTGTTGGTGGAATTATATCTTTTTCAAATAATACAATTAAGGTTAATGTTCAAGATATAGCTAAACAAAGAGTTAAACAAATTGTATTTAATATAATATCATATGTCATTTTTGGAATTATAGTATTTCTTATATTAAATGTACTAAAATCTAAACTAATTACAAATGTTTCAGATTTTAAATCAAATATTGGAAAATATATACTGTTCGGAATTTTAGGATTAATAATTACACCTATTTTAAATATAATCCTATTCTTTATTCCATTTGTATCAAGATTTGCATTTGTAGTATTAGGTATATACATATTAGTACTTATACTTGCATCTATTACAACAATCATTACTCTTTCGAAAATATGTGCAGACAAATTTAAAGATAAAATTAAAATTAATGATATTATAAGAACAATTATATTCATTACTCTATTTTGCATAGCTTATAAATTATTAAAATTAATACCAATCTTTGGAGCATTATTAACTTTAATAACTGTAATTTTTGGTATCGGAATAACCATAAAAAACATATTACCTGCTAAAGAACAAAATCAATAATTAAAATGCCCCAACTTACTGGGGCATTTTGATTAATCAGAAAGGATTAATTAATGAGGCAAAAAAAACAAGAAGATTATTTAGATGATGAATTTGAATACTCTAACAAATCTCAAAGAAAAAGAACGAAAAAAGCATTTAGAAAAAAGAAAGATAAAAAACGCAAAAGTCCAATTAAACGTTTCTTGACTAAACTCTTTATATTTCTTCTTTTAATTATAATACTGTCTTCTGCACTATATCTTGGTTTTAAAGGCTATGTCTTTAAAACACTTTGTAGTCAGATGTTTAAAAACTCCCCTTCAATAATATATGACTCTAATAAAAAAATTATAGCTAAAATTGGAGCTGAAAGAAATAGAGATGATGTAAGTTATGATGAGCTACCTAAAAACTTAATAAATGCTTATATTTCAATAGAAGATAAAAGATATTTTAAACATTTTGGAATTGATATCAAAAGAACTGGTGGCGCAATCTTTTCTTATGTCATACATAGAGGAAATTCTTCTTTTGGAGGAAGTACTATCACTCAACAACTTGTAAAAAACATAACAGGAAATGATTCTAATACTGCTACTAGAAAGGTCAAAGAATGGTTTTATGCTCTTATACTAAATTTCTCCTATTCTAAAGAAGAAATACTAGAAGCTTATTTTAACATAATATATACTGGACCAAGCATTTATGGTGTAAAAGAAGCTGCTTTATATTATTTTGATAAGAATATTTCAGACTTAAATCTTGAAGAATGTGCCTTCCTTGCTGGATTAAATAATAGTCCTAATTCATATAATCCTTTTTCTGATAAAGATCGAACAGAAAAAATACGTAAAAGAACAAAAACAGTATTAAATCAAATGTTAGAACAGAATTATATTACAAACGAAGAATATGATAATTCAATATCTAATGTTGAAAATGGTTTAAACTTTAAACAAGGGAATATCGAATATGACCAAACATTAAGCTCATATCATTCAGATGCTGTAATAAATGAAGTAATTTCTGATTTGCAGAAAAAATATTTCATATCTAATGATTTTGCAACAAATTATTATTCTCTTGCAGGAACAAATATTTATAGTACTGTAAACAAAGAAATTCAAAGCATTTTAGAAAACGAATTAAAAAATTCAAAATATATACTACAATCAAAGGATAGTGATGATACATCTCAAGCTGCAATAGTAATAATTGACCCATCTTCTGGAAATGTTGTAGGCTGTGTCGGAGGTCTTGGAGAAAAAAAGAATTATAGAAGTTTTAATAGGGTAACACAAATGAAAAGACAAACTGGTTCTGCTATGAAGCCTATAGCCGTTTTAGCACCTAGTATTGATAAAAAAATGATTACAAATGTTTCTATTATTTCAGATGAACCTACAACTTTTATTGATTATAATAATAAAGAATACAAACCTATTGATTATGATCCATATAGAGGTTCAATTACATTAAGACAAGCTGTTGAAACATCTCAAAATATACCTTTTGTTAAAATAATGGAAACTCTTACTCCACAGGTTTCAATAAAATATCTAAAAAAGATGGGAATAACTAGTTTAAATGATAATGATGTTAACCTTTCTCTTGCACTTGGAGGCTTAGATATTGGTATCTCCCCTCTTGAATTTGCAGGAGCCTACAACACAATTGCAAATGATGGTATTTATATAGAACCCACATTTTATAGTAAAATAGATTCTTCTTCAGGAGAATTATTTATGAAATCAAAACAAAAGAAAAGAAAAGTTTTTTCAAAAGATGTAGCTTGTGTATTAAAAAATCTTTTAATACAGCCTGTTAAAGGAGAAAAAGGTACTGCAACTTATTGCTCAATTGATGGAATAGATGTTGCTGCAAAAACAGGAACTACAAATGAAAACTATGATAGATGGCTTTGTGGTTTTACTCCTTATTATACTTCAGTTTGTTGGTATGGTTTTGATACAAATGAATCAATTGAATTTGGAGGTAAAAATCCAGCTGGTTTAATTTGGTCATCTTCGATGAATAAAATTCATGCAAATTTACCAAAAAAGAAATTTGAACTTACAAGTAATGTTGAAACAGCAATCGTTTGTTATGATTCTGGAAAACTTGCCACCCCAAATTGTAAAAATACTTATAAAGAATATTTTCTTTCTGGAACAAAACCAGAAAAATGTACAATGCACAGCAATAATTAATAATTATGAAAAATAGTTACAATTCAGTAGTAATTAATTAAAGTCCGCGCAGGGCGATACTTTTTATTTTTAACGATGGTCTCGGGGGGACCGCTGAATGCTGTTAAATGCGTTAGCATTGTTACAGCATCAGTGGGAAGGCCTGAGAAGAAAATAAAAAGTTTTGCCCGTTGCAGTTGTAACTATTTTTCATATTTTTATTATTTATACATATACATTACTAAAGAGGTGCTTAACTCAAATGAAAAAATTTAATCTGTTTGTATTTAAAATAAGAAAAAATATACTATCAATCATTTTTTTCTTATTTACTATTTGTCTTATATTGTTTTCTTCAAATAATGTGCAAGCAACTAAATTAGGACTTAAACTTTGGGCAAATTCTGTAGTCCCATCTCTGCTTCCATTTTTTATAGCAGTAGAATTGCTTTCATACACAAATATACCAAATATATTTCAAAGATTTTTCACACCTATAATGAAACCATTTTTTAATATTTCTGGAAGTGGGGCTTTTGCTATAATTATGGGATGGCTTAGTGGATATCCTGTGGGTGCTAAAATAGCTGTAAATCTTAGAGAAAACAATATTTGTTCAAAAGAAGAATGTGAAAGATTACTTAGTTTTACAAATAATTCAGGTCCTCTTTTTATAATTGGAACATGTGGAATTAGTTTGTTTGGAAATTCTATGATTGGTATTTTACTCTTAATTACTCACCTTTTAGGATCATTAACTGTAGGATATTTATTTAAGTTTTGGAAAAAATCATCAAATACATTTAAAAATTATAAAACATCTTATTTAGAAAACAAATTACAAAATATATCTTTTTCAAATCTTGGAGAAATCCTTGCAAATAGTATTAAGTCTGCAATAAATACAATTCTGATGATTGGTGGATTTGTTATATTGTTTTCTGTTATAATTTCTATTTTAAATTCAAGCAAGTTTGTTGGTATAATTAATTTGATTTCTAACCCAATTTGCAAAAAATTTAATATTTCACCTCAGCTGATAACTTCATTTTTTACAGGCATTTTGGAAATCACAAATGGAATCAATTTAATTTCTGCTATAAAACTAAAAAATATATCAATTAATATCATTGCAACAAGTTTTTTACTTGGCTTAGGTGGAATATCAGTCTTGTTACAAGTTTTAAGTATTATTTCTAAATCAGATTTATCAATAAAACCATATTTAATAGGAAAACTACTACATGCACTTTTTTCAGCACTATATACTTACTTTTTGATATATTTAATTCCAATTTTTAATTTTAATTTTTTTTAATTTGGGACCGGGTACTTTTTTTAAAAAACAGAAAGGAATTTTAATAATTATGGATAAAGATTTTAATGAAAATATCAGTTACAATCCTTATACTACAAATACAGGATTTGAGATGAATGAAATATATAAAGATCCTATGTTTAATCCTATAGCTCAATATGAGCAAGCATATATGTATTATAAATATTTATGTATGCAAATGGATTATAAGATAAAATGTAAAGAATATGAAAATTTAACAAAATCAAAAAATTAACTTTTTATAAATATCTGTTATCTAACGTGCTCTTAAGTGTATATAAATTTTCATTTATATTTCTGAAAGGATTTCTCTATGTTTCTTAATTTAAGAATAAACGGCAAAAAAACATTAAAATACTTATTAATTTTAATGTTTATCATTATTATAATTATTTTTTTTATAGGAATTTATAATATCTTTTTTAGGCAAAACAATAATTTAAAAGATGAAGATTTAACATTAGGTGATACAATAATTAAAACTGATAAAATATTTGAAATTTCGCCACAAAACTATACTAATATTTTAAAGGCAGTTACTGAAAATATAGATAATTATATTGGATGTAAAGTTCATTTTACAGGCTATATATATAGATTGTTAGATTTTAGCCCTATTCAATTTGTATTAGCTCGTGATATGATTGTAAATCAAAATCCTTTACAAAGCTTAGTAGTTGGATTTTTGTGTGAATATAAAAATGCATCAGAATTTAAAGATGGTGAATGGGTAGATGTAATAGGTACAATTCAAAAGAGCGATTATTATGGTGAAATAGCAATAATTGAAGTAACAAGTATTTTCAAGTGTGATGAACCTCAAAACAAATATGTTTCTGTTCCAGATGATACATATGTTCCTACAAGTTTTTTATTGTAGAAATTATCTGAATTAAAAATATATTCTTTATTTAATTCAAGTAAGAAGTAAGATGTCGGATGTCGAATATTTGATGTTAGATTTTAGAAATTAGAACAGTATATCTTATTTTCGACCTCTACCTCTTACCTCAAACCTCATTTTAAAATTGAAGTGCTTCTGCAATTTTTTGATCAATTCTTTTATTGATTCTTGCTTCCATTTGTTTATGAATTCTTTCTGCTGATTCGAAAGCCATATGAAATTGTTCAGCAACCATTATTTTTTATAGAAGTCAAGTAGAGATTTAACAATTCCATTATCTAATAAATTTGCAAAAATATTTTTTAATATTATCAAAATAATTGGTCCAACAAACATCCCCATTACACCCAAAAATTTAAATCCTGTATACATTGCAATTATTGTAAATATTGGATGAATACCAATATTGCCGACTTACAATCTTTGGTTCCAGAAACTGCCTAATTAAGCTAATAATAATCCATAAAGTTGTAATAGCTATACCTAATCTTAAATCTCCATTTAAACCAGCAAATATCCCCCAAGGAATCATTATAGTTCCCGTTCCTAGAATAGGTAAAGCATCAACAAATCCAACTGCAATAGCCATAATTAATGGAAAGCCAACATTTAATCCCATAAAATGATAAATATATAATCCTATTAAGCAAATAAAAAAAGATATAAATATTAATGTAAGTTGAGCTTTTAAATATCCTCCCAAAATTTTCATAATTTCCCTAATATGCATTGTTAGCTTTTTCATCCATGTCTCTGGCAGGTGATGTTCTAATTCATCTAACATATATATTTTATCTGTACAAAAAAAATATAAAGCTAAAACTGACACTCCTGTATAAATAGTAATAGTTGGAATCTTAGTTATTCCAGATATGATTTTGGTAAAAAATCTCTGTAAATATCCTGTAAGCATTTCTAACAAAGCAAAGGCATTATCTCTCAATATACTTAATACATTTTCAGGAAGATTAATTTTTCCATCATTGAGTTTTTCTAGTAAATTTTGAATAATACCATTTGCCTGTTCATAATAATAATTAAAATTTGATAATAAATCAGAAGATTCTGATATAACAGTTATTATTCCCCATACTAAAATACCAATTATAATTCCGAAAGTTATTATAAATACAATAATTGAACTTATTTTTCTAGTTAATTTAAATCTATTCATTATTTTTTTTATTAATGGCTCTATTAGTAAATATAAAAAAAATGCTATAAAAAAAGGTAAATAAAAATACACAAGCTTTATTGATAACCATATTCCAATAATAGCAAATATAACAATAAATATTTTTTTTAAAAAACTTGTCCAATATGTAAATTCTTTTGACACTGCTTTATCCTTTCTTAATTTATTATATTAAATATTTTTGCCAAATTATCAACATACTATTCGTTGATTGTCTAAGCGAGCGATTTTTAGATATTCTTTATGTTTTTTACGGGCGATTAAAATCGCCCCTACATCTCACATCTCACTTCATTAAATATCTCTGCTAAATATTTCATACTATTTAATGCTTGATCTAAGGTATTACCTGTAGCTCCCACTTCAATTATACATGCAGCTTTGCCTAAATTTTGATTATATCTTGAATTTCTTAAAATCATTGGTTTAAATAACCCTGGATACTTTTCATTTGCTTCTTGTTGTATTTTTACCGCAAATTTCAAATTACTATCCCAATTTGGATGTGTTAGTCCTCCTCCATTTGTTCCCATTACAAACATTAATTGTGCACAATAATCATCACCTATCTTAACTAAAGGGGCATATGTTTCTTTACTTCCAATTGCATCTCTATGTAAATCTATTATAATATCTGAATTAAAATCATTTAAAACTCCTTTTACAGTTGATAAAGATCTACTATAAGAACCAGTATAAGCAGGATAATCATGATATGTTTTATTATGATTTACATTAAAGCCAAATCCTTTCAAGTAATTCTCAAGTTCATCTCCCACTCTTGCAACAGAATAATTTAAATCTGTAGTTCTATAAGAACCTGTCTGTTCAAATGAATAATTTTCACTTTGTGTGTAACTCTCACATGTATGAGTATGAAAAATAATGATATTATTTTTATTAATACTTAAGCCTTCTGGATTTAAAATATCATCTGTAAGCTCAAAATCTGTTTCATTTTTTATTTTTACTCCATTATAATCTCTATCATATCTTTCCTGCAAAGGATTTACAGTTACTACTTCTGTTTTGAGGACATCGGTACCGGTTCTTTTTGTCCCCCACTTCTATTTTGGGGACATCAGTACCGGTTCTTTTTGTCCCCATCTTGTCCATCATCAATTTTTTCACTTGGTTTTAACGAAAACATATTTGAACCTACATTTAGAATTGATTTAATATCTAAAAAATTATAGTTTTTTTCTTTAATTTTTATATTTTCATTACTTGAGTTATTATTATTTAAAATGTTATTGATAATACTACTTTCTTTTTCAATTCCTCTTTTTACAAAATCAACTGAATCGAATTTTAATGAATAACTTAATATATTATTTGTTTTAAGAGTTTTTAGAATAAAATTAGAAAAGACATATATTAAAATTAAGATAACTCCAATTTTAATTATGTCTTTTAGTTTAATTATTGTAACATTGAACATATATCTTACTCCCTATATAAATATATATTCAATATTTTTATTATTATGATTTTTTTCATCGGGGACAGTCCCGAACGCTAAATTTTTCTAGGTTTTAACTCCAAATAAATTGGCTTTTCATTTCCAATCATTGTTGATTTTCCGATGACCTGGATAAACAATAGTATCTTCTGGTAATATTAATAGCTTTTTTGTTATAGATTCCATTATTTGTTTGAAATCTGATGTTGGCAAGTCTGTCCTTCCCCATGTTCCTCTAAATAAAGTATCACCTGAAAATAAGAGCTTTTGTTCTTTTTGATATAAAGATGCTCCTCCTTTTGTATGTCCTGGTGTATGAATTACTTTAAATTCAAGCTCTCCAATGTGAAGTAAATCTCCATCATCAATTCTAGAATCTGCTTCTAGTTCTATTTCTGGAAATCCTTCCATAAATTCTGTTAAATTTACTTTTCTGTCATTTAATCCATCTGCATCATCTCTATGAATTAATACTTTGCCACCCATTCTTTCTTTTAACTCTGTTACTCCACCTATATGGTCACCATGGCAATGTGTTAAAAATATATATTTCAAATTACCTTTCAAAATATTTATCATTTCAATAATTCTATCAACATCTCCAGCTGGATCTACAACCATAGTTTCTTTTGAGTCTTGATCAAAAACTATATAACAGTTCGTATCATCACCTATCCAAGTTGAAATTTTAAATCTCTTTAGTATCATAGCTATTCCCTCTTTTCATAAATTAGTACATAATTAATATTCTAATTTTCAAATAATATGAAGTCAGAGGTAGGAAGTTGGAAGTTTGAAATCAAAATTCCGACTTCCTACCTCTGACCTCAAACATCATACTAAATCGTTTTTCTTCTTACCTCAAATACACTATCTACCTTCCTAATAGCTTTAAGCACACCATTAAGTTCATCTAAATTCTTAGTTTCTAATGTAATATAAATAATTGCTATTCTATCTTTCCCAGTCTTTGTATTAACTGCTAGAATATTCACTTTTGAACTTGCTATTGCTTTTAATATATCTGATAATAGGCCTATTCTATCATTTGCTTCTATTTCAATATCAACATTATATGAAGCTTGTTCTTCTTCTTCCCAATAAACATCTATTATTCTATTTTCTTCTTTTATTAATTCTTTAACATTTACACAATCTTTTCTATGAACTGAAACTCCTCTACCTTTTGTAATATAACCTATTATTTCATCACCAGGCAGTGGATTACAACATTTTGAAAACCTTACTAAACAATTATCAATTCCTTTAACTATAATACCATTACTTGATGCTTTAGTCTTTTTTTCGCTTCTTATTTTAGATAGTTCTTCTAATTTGCTTTCTAAATCTTCTTCTGGATTTTCCTTTCTATATTCTATAAGCATTCTAGCTATTACTTTTGTAGCAGTATTTGCACCAAATCCTACAGCTAAATACATTTCATCTAAATCTTTATATTTGTATCTATTTAGCATTGCATCAATATATTCTGTTTTAAACAATTTATCATATGGAATACCAACTCTTCTGATTTCTTTTTCAACAAGTTCTTTTCCCTTTTCAATGTTTTCTGCCTTCTTTTCCTTTTTAAACCAACTATTTATTTTATTTCTAGCTGATGTACTTTTTACAAATTTAAGCCAATCTAAACTTGGTCCTTTAGAATTTTCTGATGTTATTATTTCAACAATATCTCCACTATTTAAAACTGTTATAATAGGCATCATCTTGCTATTAATCTTACACCCTGTCATATGATTACCTATTTCAGCATGAATAGTATATGCAAAATCTATTGGAGTAGCTCCTTTTGGTAAAACTTTTATAGCTCCTTTAGGCGTAAATACATATACCTCATCCTCAAAAAGCTCTGTTTTAAGATTTTGTAAAAATTGCTCTGGATCTTGCATTTCTTGTTGCCATTCTAAAGATTCGCGAAGCCAGGCAAGTTTATCATCAGTTACAACTACATTTTTTCTACCTTTGCCCAAAAAATTTGCTTCTTTATATGCCCAATGTGCTGCGATACCAAATTCAGCAATTTTATGCATGTCCCATGTTCTAATCTGAACCTCGAATGGTGTTCCTTTTTCTCCAAGTAATGTTGTGTGTATAGATTGATACATATTTGGTTTTGGAACAGCAATATAATCTTTAAATCTGCCAGGCATAGGGCTATACATTTCATGAACTACACCTAAAGCTGCATAACAGTCTTTTACAGAATTAACAATAATTCTCATTGCAAATAAATCATATATTTGGTCTATTGTAGAATTGTCTCTTTGCATTTTTTTATAAATTGAATATAAGTGTTTTGCTCGACCAGTAACTTCAGCTTCAATTCTTTGCTTTTTTAATTGAACACGAATATCATCCATGATTTTTTCAATAAAATGTAGTCTTTCTTCCTTTTTCTTATTAATACTCTCAACCAATTCATGAAATTCATCTGGATATAAATACTTAAATCCTAAATCCTCTAATTCTGCTTTAATTGAGTATAATCCTAATCTATTAGCAAGTGGAGCATATAAATCAAGTGTTTCTTTTGCATTGGCAATTTGTCTATCTCTTTTTAGATATTTTAGAGTTCTCATATTGTGTAGTCTATCAGCAAGTTTTATTAAAATAACTCTTATATCTTTTCCCATTGCTAAAAACATACGTCTATAGTTTTCAACTTGAGTTTCTTCAATAGTTGCAAATTGAATGTTTCCAAGTTTAGTTACTCCTTGTACCATGTCAGCTATTTCTTGCCCAAATAATTCAATAATATCTTCATAAGATGAGTCTGTATCTTCAACAACATCATGTAAAAGTGCAGCACAAATTGTAGATTCATCTAATCCTATTTCTGCAAGTATATATGCTACATTAATGGGATGAATAATATATGGCTCTCCTGACCCTCTTTTTTGATTTTTATGTTTTTCATTTGCATAATTAAAAGCTTTCATAATTTGCTTAGAGTCTACTTTTCGTGATACTTCTTTTTTCTTGTTTATTACATCATCTATTGTTAAATTATTTTTTTCAGCCATAATTACAATCACCCCTTATTTAAAATTCTTTTACTCTTTATTATATGCTTTTCATAATATCCTTTATATTAATTTGAATTGAATCAAACCCATTATATGAATTAATCTCTAAATTTCCAGCTAAATCAATTCTGTCACCTATTTTAAATATATTTACATATTCACCTAAATTAAAACCTATTGCACTAATATATGTGTTTTTATTGCTTTTTAGAGTGAGTTTTAAATGTTTGCCTTCTGATAGCCATCTTATTGAATCTATTTTTAAATCTTTAAAGACAAAAACTGGCATTTCATTTGCTTCACCATATGGTTCAAGTAAATTTAAACTTTCTACATCTTGTCTATTTAATTCATCAATATCAATAATATCATCTATTTTAAGTGTTGGTATTAATTCAGATATATTAGAATTTTTAGCAACTTCCAAAAAACACTTTTCAAATTCTGATACTTTTGATTTATCAATTGCTAAACCAATAGCCATAGTATGTCCACCAAATCCAATTAAATAGTCTTTACATTTCATTAATGCTTCATGTAAATCAAACCCTTTAATACTTCTTCCGCGAACCTCTACCTATTGTTTCTTTATCTTTAAATCCTATTAATATTGATGGTTTAGAATATTTTTCAGTGATTTTAGATGATACAATTCCCATAACGCCTATATGCCAATTTTCTCCTTTAAGCACAAAAGCATCTTGATTTTCTTTTTTCTCTGTTTCAATTTGTAAAAGAGCTTCTTCGTAAATTGTTTTTTCTTCTGTTTGTCTTTTCATATTATATTCTTGAGTTTTTTTAGCTAAAGCTTCAGCTTCTTCGTAATTGTCACATAACAATAGTTTTATAGCAACTTCCGCATCTCCCATCCTACCACATGCATTTATTCTTGGCGCTATTCCAAATGCAATAGCAGTAGAATCAACTTTATTATATCCTATTAATTTTAATAGTACATTTAATCCTATATTTTTTGTACAATTAACAAGTTTTAACCCTAATTTTGTTATAACTCTATTTTCATCAACTAATGGAACTATGTCTGAAATTGTACCTATACATGCAATATCTAAATATTTTAAATACTCTTTTTCATCTAAATCTAATCGAATGCTTAATGCTTGGCAAATTTTAAATGCAACACCTGCACCACATAGTTCTCTAAATTGATACTGATTATCTTTTCTTTTACAATCAACTATAGCTACTGCGTCTTGTGGTAATTGCTCTCCTGGTTCGTGATGATCAGTAACAATAGTATCTATTCCAAATTCTTTTGCTAATTTTACTTCTTCATTTCCTGTAATTCCACAATCAACTGTAATAATAAGAGTATATCCTTGTTTTGCTATTTTTTCAATAGATTCTTTATTTAAACCATATCCTTCAATTAATCTATTTGGTATATAATATCCACATTCTAAGCCTCTATCTTTAAGAAATTTTTTTAAAATTGTTGTACTTGTGATACCATCTACATCATAATCTCCATAGATTATAGTTTTTTCTTTTGTATCTATTGCTTTTAGTATTCTTTCTACTGCTTTTTCCATATCTGGCATTTCAAATGGATTATGAAAATTATGCCTATTAGGGTTTAAAAATATTTCTGCATTTTCTTCTGATATTCCTCTATTTACCATGATTGTTGAAAGCAATTTACTTAATTTATACTTTTCTTGTAGTTCTTTTATTTTATTGTTTATTTCGTCATTTTTTTTATTATTAATTTGCCATTTTTTTGTCATTTTATTTCCCCGTTTCTAATTTCAAATTGTACTACAAGATTAAAAAAATATCAAGGAAAAACTAGACTTATTCAAAAAAAGTGTTACAATATTACAGTTTTAATAATGTTTTGCTCTTAAATAATAAAAATATAAATATTTTAAGAATAAATCGAATGCGATTGGAGCATTATTAGAAATTCTTATTTAATAAAATGAGGGATGTTCACGGTACTCAAGCGCTAGCGCAGAGGGTCTGAGTGAAAGAGGCTCATTTTATTAAATTAGAATTTCTTTAATGTGTATTGAGCCGAGATTTTTCGAAAAATATTTATATTTTTATTGTTTAAGAGCATATTTGAACTAAAACTAATATATAGTAACTTTAGTATCTTGGGAACTGTGGTCTTGGTGGATATGGTGGCATAGGTGGTCTTGGTCTACAATTATGATTATTACATGGTCTACCTATTAGTTCACGTAAAATCAATATTTTTATTATATCCATTAAACCATTATTTTTTGAAGGACCTCTGTTTTCTTGTTTTGTATCTTGTGCATTTGTTTTATCTCCTCTAACATTATTATTTAAAGTAATATTAAGTTCTACTCCATTATTTGCTTCTACATTATTATAAATCTCTTCTGTCATTTGTTCTATAAGTTCATTTGTTATTGTTCTATTATTGTTGCTACACACTTTTTTTACCATTGGATACACAACTTTGTATATTTCCGGATACATTTCTTCTATTTCACTATTTGAAATACCTCTATTTTGATAGTTCATACTTTGGCGATAAGGTGAATAATTATAATCATATTCAAAATAATTTCTATTCATATTACATCCATACCCATAATTATCTGGATATTGTTCATATGTATTTTGATACCCCTCTATTGGATAATTCCAAAAATTTTGCAAATAATCTTCATACATAAAAAAACCTCCCTAAATAAATTAATATTATATATTATTCTTTAGAAAGGTTTTTGTGACTCTATAAATTTACTGCATGGCAACTTTTAAAAGCTCTCTTAGATATGGTCTTTTTGGATTTGGTAATTTATCTAATTCATTAAGTGCATTTTCTTTTTTGAAAAATATAAGTTTTTCAAATTCAGTTTCTAAATTGTTTTCTAAAAGATATTTTTTATACTCATTAAAATGTATAATTAATTTCTCTTTTGTTTTATCAATTTTTCCTAATGCTATAAAACCATATACGTTTCTCTTAATATTTGGATATTCTAAATATTTAAATTTGTAATCAATAGTATCCAAATCAATATTTATTTCTTCTTTTAATTCTCTTTTAAGATTTTGTATTAAATCCAGTTTATCTCCATTAATATCAGAAGTATCTAATTGCCCTCCAGGAATTTGTAGACAATCAGGTTTTGAAGTTGTTTTGTCCATTTGTCCTACTACTAAATAATTATCTGTTGTTTGTAATAAAATTCCAGTCCATGGTGAACATGCTCTGTACTTTTCTTCTTGAATGCCAACTCTTTCATTATATAAATAATGTGAATAATGAGACTTAACTGCAAGCAATTCGATTGTGTTTTCATTTTCATGCATTGATTCTATAACAAAATTTTCTCCATCGAATAAATTCGGATTGTCTTTAATAACATTTTCCCAAAATTTTTTTATATCTTTTTGTAACTCTTCTGGTAATTCAATATATCTATCTTCATATTTTAAAATAACATCTTTATCAATTAATTCCATTTTAATTATATCCTTTTAATTCTCTTATAAATGTTTTCAATCCTTATATTTTTAACACTTCTCCATCTTCGGGAAAGTTTACATATTCGTTTCTATCTTCATAGTCTCCTCTATGGATTGCATAAAATTTGCATTTTTTATATTTTTTTGCATATTCTGTAAAATCAGCTAATCCCATGTGCATAGGAGTTGTTGTTATACCATTTACATCACCAAACAAATAATCTACATTTTTACATATTTCTTCAAAATTATCACATACTGTTGTATCACAAGTATATCCTATTTTTTTATTATCTTTTTCTAAAATGTAACCATATATTGATTTTGTTTTACCATGAACAAGAAGCAAAGGTTTTATAACATATTCATTAATTTTAAAACTTTCATTCTCTTTTAGTTCAATTATCTCTAGCTCATCTAAAAGAATTTCATTGTCTTGAGTTATAGTTAAAAAATCTTTTATCGTTTTTTCAATTCCAATTGGTCCTAATACTTTTATTTTATTATCATTCTCTTTTCTAATTCGTCTAGTTACTAAAATATGCAAAATATCAGCAAAATGATCTGAATGAAAATGTGATATTAATATATATTTTATACTTTTAGTCTCTATATCTAATCTTCCTAATTGCTTAACTGTACCACAACCTACATCTATTAACAAGTCATCAATTAATACACTTGTATTTGCCCTTGTCTTACATCCCATATTTCCTGTTCCAATAAATGTTATTTTCATAATTCTAATCTCCCTTCTTTATTCATATATCTGTAATAATTAATCTAAGTCTATTACATCTAAATCATCTGGAACATATAAATTTCCATCAAAATATTCTTTACCTTCCGCTAAAAATCTTTGTTTTCTTGTTTCTATATTATCATCTAATGTGTGCCATAATATTAAATTCTTAACATTTAAATCATTCATATTTTTACATACATCTTCAACATTTGAATGATAATATTTTATTAATCCAGTATACTTGTTTTTTTCACTTGTTGAAAAAGCCTCATGTAAAACCCAATCAGCATTTTTTACTCTTTCATAATTTTGAGTAGCACAAGGAACATCTCCTAAATAAAACATTTTTTTATTATCTTCTAAAATAATTTCAAATCCATATTGTGTAGATGCAGTAGAATAAGTATCTAGAATTTTCATTTTATATCCTATTACATCATATTCTAGTCCATCTTCTATAATTTGATAGTTAATTCTATCTTCATATTCATTAATAAAAGCATTCTGAAAAGTTGCTTTAATTATATAATCAACAATTTCTTTAATTTCTTTATCACAATATATATTTAAATTCCCTTCATATTCGCCTAATTTAATAGAAGTCAATATCTTTCTTATAAAAGGAATTAAACCTAGTAAGTGGTCTATATGTTTATGTGATATAAATACATCATGAATTGTTGAAACATTAATTCCAGATAATTTAAGCTGTTTTAATATTTGCATTCCCCCACCAGTATCAACTAGTAGACATTTATCATCATGTTGTAATACTCCACTTAAAGTAAATCCTTTATCTGATATTCCTGCACATGTTCCTAAAACATAAAATTTTTGCATTTTTAATATCCTTTCTATATTTTTTTCATTGGGGACAGTCCCCAATGAAAAAATTTTACAGTAATATTTTTCCTTCAATTCCTTTATCTAATAAATTGACAAAATCTGTTGCATCTTGTTTTGTACCTACAACTGAGCCATAATGAATTGGAACTGCCATTTTTGGTTTTATTATATTTATTAAATCTGCCGCTTCTTTTGCTGTCATTGTATAAGTTCCCCCAACTGGAACAAATGCTATATCACATTTAACGGTTTTGTTTTCATCTGTAATATCAGTATCTCCTGCAATATAGTATTTTAAGCCATTTAATTCTATCACATATCCAACCCAATTATTTTGCTTTGGATGAAATTGTTTATTTGTATTATACGCTGGAATTGTTTCAATATTAATTCCTTCAACACAATATTTTTCATTTGGTTGAACTACTATTAAGTTTTCACTATTTGTAATACTTTCAGCCTTTTCTTTTAAATCATTTGTTACTATAATTTTTGTATTTTCTTTAATAATCTTTTTTATATCTTCTTCTGAATAATGGTCATAATGACTATGTGTTATAAAAATTATATCAGCATCATGGCTATCATCTTCAATTTTAAATGGATCTATATATATCACTTTAGCTTTATTTATTTTTATACTACTATGGTATAATACTTGAATATTTTCTAACATATTAAAATCTCCTTTTATCTGTTTCAGTCATATTATAAACTATTTTTTTACTACAATTAATGGCACATATACTTCATCATCTGTGTACCCCGCATGATGTGACTTCTTAACATTCTTTTTATGATAATTAATAGTTTTATTGCCTTTAGCAATTGCCAAAAAATCTCCAAGTGCACTTCTAAAAATTTCATTTTCTTCTCCATCTCCAAAAAGCTTGCTATCTATTACATCTTGTATGGTATATAAATCAAAATCATCTATAAAACTCTGATTGAATAATTTAACAAATCTTTCTTTCATACCCTTTTTTATGAAAAAGTTTACTGCTCTAGAATCTAACGAAAAATCCCTTTCCATACAATCTAAAAGATCTGGATAGTCCTCTAAATGAATGTTTTCTACTGGAACATGTCCATGATCGGCAACTATAAAAACAACTGTATCTTCTAGTTTATTACAAAGCTTTTCCATCATAATATTTCTATATCTTATTAAATCTTTCACTTCGCTTGAGTAAGTACCAAATATGTGCATTACTGTATCAGGCTCTGTATCATATGCATAAATATATTTTTTTCCATCTTGATTACATAGCTCTTCAATTTTATTTAACATATCATCTAAGTCAAAATGTCTGTATTTTGCAAACTCAAAAGGCATTAATTCATATGCTTTATACTTATTTGCTTCATTTATATCATCTACTATAGTCTTTGTTTTCATATATTTTTCTTTAATCTTTTTTACTTCAGGTAAAGGAGTTTTTGTTTCATCTCCTTTTTCACATTCTGGATAAACTTCAATAGTTTTATCGATATCTTTAAAATACATATACCATCCTAACATTCCAGACTCTATTGGATTTAGTCCTGTTCTTATTGATGTTGTTGCAGCTACTGTAGTTGCAGGAAATACAGATGTGATTTTTTTCAATCTGTTTTTAATCATAAAAGAATCTGGTGGAAGTATATTATCAATTATATTTGAACCCATTCCATCAAAAAGAATTGTGACAACATTTTTAGGTTTTCTTTCTTCTAATATTCTGTCAATATAATCAATTGTATTATGTTTGTAATCTAATTCAAAATACTTTCTAATTGAACATGCTAAATTTGTAATGCATTCATTATAATTATTTTTAAGTTCCATAGTTTTCTCCCTATATCATCTTTTTTGTCTTATTTTATCATATAAATATAAAAAAATAAAGCATAGAAATTATTATTTTCTACACTTTCTCACCTCTCACTTCACTTTTTGATCCTTCTACTCTTAAATATGTTATATTCAGTTTGGAAAAGAATTAAATTTTAACACAGCCAAAATTGTAATTATTTTTCAAACCTATCAAATTAGTTCATCTCAACTTTACCAATAATATCGTTTACATCTGAAATATTATATTTTTTCATATAATCTTCTATACCTTTTACAGTTTTAGGAGCTACATATGGGTCAATAAAATTTCCGCTTCCGATTGATATTGCAGTTGCTCCTGCTAGCATAAATTCTATTGCATCATCACCAGATACAATTCCTCCTAATCCTAAAATTGGAATTTTTACTTTTTGAGCTACTTGATAAACCATTCTTACAGCAACAGGTTTAATTGCAGGTCCTGAAAGTCCACCTGTATTATTTGCTAAAACTGGTCTACGCTTATCTATATCTATTTTCATACCCATTAATGTATTAATTAAAGATACTCCGTCTGCACCAGCATCTTCAACTGCCTTTGCAGTTTGAGTTATATCTGTTACATTTGGTGTCAATTTAACAATAAGAGGTTTGTCTATAACTTTTCTACATTTTTCAGTAACTTCTTTAACACCTTCATATGTATTTCCAAATGCCATACATCCTGCTTTAACATTTGGACATGATAAATTAATTTCAACACCATCAATATCTAGCTTATTTAAAAATCTACATGCTTCAACATAATCTTCTACTGTGCTTCCAAATGTATTTACAATTATTTTTGTATCAAATTTCTTTAAAAATGGTAAATCAAATTCTGCAAAATACTCTAATCCTTTATTCTCTAATCCAATTGCATTAAGCATTCCAGAAGAAGTTTCACAAACTCTTGGTGCTTTATTTCCTGTTTTAGGTCTTAGAGATGTACCTTTTGTACATATAGCACCAATTTCTCCCAAATCATAAAATTCACTATATTCCCTACCATATCCAAATGTTCCTGATGCAACAGTAACTGGATTCTTTAGTTTAATTCCACCTAAATTAACTTCTAAATTCATAATTATTACTCCTTTTTTTATTTTGGGACTATCCCATTTGTCATGATATGCTTTAAACAAATCAAAAACGAGTATTGCTAGGCAAAATTTTCTTTAAAAACCGGAATGTACGTGTTGTACCTGAGGATTTTTAAAGAAAATTTTAACAACGCAAGACGAAGTTTTTCATTTGTTTATTTAAAATTCTACAAAAGTTGAATCAAATACTGGCCCAGTCTTACAAACATAAACATAGCTTGGACTATCTTTTGGACTACTTGCTGTTTTTACAGCACATCCTAAACATACTCCCATACCACATCCCATTTTTTCTTCTAATGATACTTGTGCAGGTATGCCAGTTTCTTCTGCTAATTTCTTTACTGCTCTAAGCATTGGAAGTGGACCACATGCATATATGCTGTCAATTTTTCCTTTTTCAATATCTTCTTTTAAGAAATTAATTGCAAATCCATTTTTTCCATAGCTTCCATCATCTGTTGCTAAAACTAAGTCATCAGATACTTTTTTAAACTCGTCTTCTAATAAAACAAAATCTTTGTTTCTGAATCCTAAATAAGTAGTAACATTTTTTCCATCCTCTTTTGCTTCTTTTGCAAGCTCATATAGCGGAAATACTCCAATTCCACCACCTATAATTGCTAGATTATGATATTTTGAATAATCAAATTTACCATTTCCAAGAGGTCCTATAATGTCTACTTCATCTCCGACTTGCTTTTGTGATAAAATATCAGTTCCTTTTCCCTTTACTTGAAAAATAAATTCTAATATACCATTTTCTTTATCCATATTGTAAATACTAATAGGTCTTCTTAAAAATGGTTCAACTTGGTCACTTACTCTTATTTCTATAAAATGACCCGGTTTAGAAATATCAACTATTTCTTTTGCTTTAACTGAAAATTTGAATACATCTTTCTTTAATGCTTCTTTTTTTACTAATTTAGCCTTTACATTTACTGGCATAATTTTACCTCCTTTATATATTTTTATTAATAGCTGAATTTAGCTCATCTCTCATCCTTAATGCTTCTGCTCTTGTTGCTTCAGCATATTGTTCTTCTGTATATTTATCTTTCCATCTGTCAGATTTATATGCACACATTAAACTTCTAGATGCATTTATAATTCCACCTAGTCCATTTTTATCAAAGGCAAGTGCAATATCTTCTGCTTTTCCACCTTGTGCACCATACCCTGGAATTAAGAAAAATGTATGTGGCATAAGCTGTCTTAATTCTTTTAATTGTGTAGGGTATGTTGCTCCTACTACTGCTGCAACAGAGCTATATCCATTTTCTCCTATTAATTCTTCTCCCCATTTTTCAACTAATTTTCCAACTTTTTCATATATTCTTTCTCCATCAGTAGTTGTTAAATCTTGAATTTCTCCTGAAGATTTATTTGAAGTTTTTACTAATACAAAAATACCTTTATTATACTCTTTACAATCCTCTACAAATGGACTAACGCAATCTGTTCCCATATATGGATTTACTGTTAAAAAATCTGTATCAAATATACCTATTTTTTCACCATCAATCTCATTTTTTCCTAAATATGCATTAGAATATCCTCTTGAAGTAGACCCAATATCTCCTCTTTTAGCATCTACCATAACAATCATGCCTTTTTCTTTGCAATAATCTATCATTTGTTTAAGAACTTTTATTCCTTCGATTCCATACATTTCAAAATAAGCACTTTGAAGTTTTACAGCTGGAACAATGTCATATGTAGCATCAATCAATGTTTTACAATATTCAAACATTGCATCACACATACTTTTAATATCTGTATTATATTTGATTTTTACGCAATCTGGTACCATATCATATCTAGTATCTACACCTATTACAGTTGGGTTCTTTTTTTCAATTATTTTTTCTATTAAAATATCAATTTTTCTTTTCATTCAAAACTTTCCTCTTTTCTATTTTTACAATATATCACATTGATTGTAGAGTTGTCAATCAATTTTTTTCATTTGGGGACAGTCCCCAATTGTAAAGTCTGTCCCAAAATAAAAAAGCAAGCTTTATGCACTTGCTTTTACTTCTTCTGTTAAAATAACTTCTGGCTTTTCTTTTCCTTCAACTACAGCCTTTGTTATAATACATTTCTCTATTCTATCATTTGATGGAATTTCATACATAATATCTGTCATAATTTCTTCAATTATTGAACGAAGTCCTCTAGCTCCTGTTTTAAGTTCTAATGCTTTATCAACAATTGCATCTATTGCATCATCTTGTATTTCTAAATCTACACCATCAATTTCAAATAGTTTTTTATATTGTTTTACAAGCGCATTTTTTGGTTCTACTAAAATTTTCTTTAATGCTTCTTTGTCTAAGTCTCTTAATGTTGTAATAATTGGAAGTCTACCAATAAACTCTGGAATTAATCCATATTTTAATAAATCTTGTGGTAATAATTCCTCAAAAATTTTATATTTGTCAATGCTTTTATTTGATTGTAGTGATGTGCCAAATCCGATTGTTTTCTTTCCTGTTCTATCTCTTATAATGTTATCCAATCCTTCAAATGCACCACCACATATAAACAATATATTTGAAGTATCTATTTGTATTAAATCTTGGTGTGGATGTTTTCTTCCACCTTGTGGCGGAACAGATGCTACAGTTCCTTCAATAATTTTAAGCAATGCTTGTTGAACCCCTTCTCCACTAACATCTCTAGTAATTGATAAATTCTCTGATTTTCTAGTTATTTTGTCTATTTCATCAATATAAACTATTCCACGCTCAGCTTTTTCTATATCACCATCAGCAGCTTGAATAAGTTTTAATAAAATGTTTTCAACATCTTCTCCAACATAACCTGCTTCTGTAAGAGTTGTAGCATCAGCAATTGCAAATGGGACTTTTAACATTCTAGCTAAAGTACTTGCTAATAAAGTTTTTCCACATCCAGTAGGGCCTAAAAGCATAATATTACTTTTTTTGATTTCTACATCATTTTTCTTGTCTTTATTATTTTTTTCATAATTAATTCTTTTATAATGATTATATACAGCAACTGATAATACTTTTTTTGCTTTATCTTGACCTATAACATAGTCATCCAAAAACGCTTTTATTTCCTTTGGATTTGGCATGTTATTATCTTCTGTTAATGTATATCTTTCTTCTGCTTCATCAAGAATTCCTTCTTCTTCAAGAACAGCATTACATAAACTAATACATTCATCACATATATATACTCCAGGTCCTGCCACTATTTTACGAACACTGGCTTGTGGCTTTCCACAAAATGAGCAAAATACATTTTTGATAGTATCACTATTATTCTTTGCCATTTACTTCTCCTTCATTTAAAACATCTATAATATCTAAGGTATTATAATTTATAGCAATATTGAATCTAAAATATTGCATACATTAAAACAAATCAAAAACGACTTTATTTTCTTTTATAAAGTATCTCGTCTATCAAACCATACTTAAGAGCCTCTTCTGCTGTCATATAATTATCACGTTCAGTATCATTTTGAATTGTTTCAATTGATTGCCCTGTTCTTTCACTTAAAAATCTATTCAATTTTTCTCTTGTTTTTACTAAATGATCAGCATGAATCTTAACTTCTGTTGCTTGACCAGAGATTCCTCCACCACCAATTAAAGGTTGATGAATTAGTATTTCTGCATTTGGAGTTGCATATCTTTTTCCTTTCTCTCCTGCAGCTAAAAGCGCAGCTCCCATACTTGCAGCCATACCAATACATATTGTTGATACTGGACATTTAATATAATTCATTGTATCAATTATTCCCATTCCATCTGTAATTGATCCTCCAGGTGAATTAATATATAAATGTATATCTTTATCTGGATCTTCAGATTCTAAAAATAGTAATTGAGCAATTACTAAACTAGATGTTGTTGGATTTACATCTTCTCCTAAAAATACAATTCTATCTTTTAATAGTCTTGAAAATATGTCATATGAACGTTCTCCTTTACTGGTTTGTTCTATGACATAGGGTACTAAGCTGTTTTTTTCTAACATAATTTTCCTCCTCCTTGTTCGAATTAAATTCCAAATCTTGCTGTGTTAAAATTTTCTTTGAAAATCCTCAGGTACCACTCGTACATTCCGGTTTTCAAAGAAGTTCTAATTTTATCAAAGCAATACTCGTTTTTGACAATTTTCATTTAATTTAATTTTCATAAATTTTTTCCTACTGTGCATACTGACTCTGTAACTCACTATCGTTCGAACAGACTCAGCATTACAATATTTGTTTTTAATTCGAAGTTCTAATTTTATCAAAGCAATACTCGTTTTTGATAATTCTAATATATTTATTAATCTATTAATTTAAGTATTTTATACTATTTTCTATTTTCTTCATCTTTTGAAAATAAATTTGTGCCTAATAGAAAAAATGGTATTGCAAAACAAGTTCCTAATGTAATAGCTATTACATAAGACCCAAATAAATTAATACATAATATGCAAAAAATAATTCCAATAATTAATCCAAATACTGCACTTTTTAATATATAATTTTTCATAAATACCTCTTTTCTATAAACAAAAGGGAATTAAGAATAATTTATAAACTTAACCCCCTCTCCTTTCATTTTTAATCTTCTTTTTTGCTGTCTTTCTTTGTTTCAGTTTTTTCTTCTTTTTTAGTTTCTTTTTTAACAGCTTTCTTTTCTTTAGAATTTGCAACTAGAAATTCCATTGCTTTTTCATTTTCTATTCCGCTTTTTATGTAATCTCTAATGTTTGCATTTTCTTGTAGCTCTTTTGGCTCTTTTCCATAATTTGATGCCATTTCTTCAATTTTTGCATTTATTTCTTCATCTGTTGCTTCAATTTTTTCAGATTTTATAACTACTTCTATTGCCAATCTAGATTTTATAGCATCTAGTGCTTGAGGTTCGTATTCTTTTTTTAATTGTTCTTCTGTTTTATTCATCATTTTTAAATATTGTTCCATTTTTAAACCTTGATATGACATTCTTTGTTCCATATCTCTCATCATGTTTTCTACTTCCATTTCAATCATTCCTGAAGGAATGTCAACTTCAAGTTCTTTAAGTAATTCTCTAACAGCTGCATCTTCTTTTTCATATTTTTCTCTGTCTTTAAATTGTTTTTCTAATTTTTCTTTTATACTTTGTTTTAGTTCCTCTAAAGTATCATATTCACTAACATCTTTAGCAAATTCATCATCTAATTTAGGTAGTTCTTTTTTCTTTAATTCATTTAATTTTACTTTAAAAACAGCAGGTTTACCAGCTAAATTTTTAGAAAAATATTCTTCTGGGAATGTAACATTAATTTCCTTTTCTTCACCAATATTCATTCCTATAACTTGATCTTCAAAACCTTCTATAAATGAATGACTTCCTAATACTAAATTGTAATTATCAGATTTTCCTCCATCAAATGGAACTCCATCAACAAAACCTTCGAAATCTATTACTGCTGTATCATCCTTTTGAGCTGGTCTATCTTCTACAGTTACAAGTCTTGAATTTTTATCTTGCATGTCTTTTAATTCATTTTCAATATCTGAATCTTTAACATTATACTCTATTTTTTCAATTTCTATACCTTTATATTTTTTTAATTTTGCTTCAGGTTTAGTTTGAACAACTGCAGTAAATACAAGATCTTGTCCTTTTTCCATAGTAACAACATCTATTTCAGGTTTAGATACTGCATCTATTTTATTTTCTTCTAGTGCTTTTTCATATTCAGCAGGAACTACATCATTAAATGCATCTTCATAAAATATTTCTTTTCCATAATATTTTTCAACGATATTTTGTGGTGCTTTTCCCTTTCTAAATCCTGGTATATTGAAGTATTTGGCATTTTGAAAATACACTTTTTTGATTGCATTATCAAATTTTTCAGCTTCAATTGTAATTTCTAATTTTACTTCATTTGCATTTTCTGTTTTTTCAACTTTACAATTCATTTAAAATCTTCCTTTCATATATGTTAATAATACTATGCACTTTTCATATGCTGTAATATTATATCATAATTTTATAAAAAATCAATATTTTTTTTAAAATCTCTTGTAATTTATTCATTTTTGTGTTAAACTAGAAAAAGTTGCTTTATTTTTAAAGCATTTTAATATGTATATGGATTCAAACTATATAAACATTATTATTAAGGAGGTGCAAAAGATGGCAGTTTGTGCAATTTGTGGTAAAAAACCTATTTCTGGAAATAAAATTAGTATAGCACGTTCTCATGTTAGTAGAAGAGCTCCTCGTACTTGGAAGCCAAATTTAAGAAGTGTTAAAGCCGAAATAGATGGTGAAACAAAAAGAGTTTATGTTTGTGCTAAGTGTTTAAGAAATGGAAAAGTAAAAAGAGTATCATAAAAAATAACCTAAGTGCTTAGGTTATTTTTTATGCATTTCTTTTATCATTATATCTCCAAATACTGCATACCCTTGAGTTGGATCATTTACTAATACATTTGTAACAGCACCAATAAATTTTCCATTTTGAATTATAGGACTACCACTCATTCCTTGTATTATTCCACCAGTTTTTTCTAATAACTCTTTGTCCTTTACTTTTATTAGCATTGATTTATTATCTTCATTATTATTCAAAAATATTTTTTCAATTTCTATTTCAAATTCTATTTTTGTACGATCATTAGAAATCCACATTAATGTTGCTTTACCTAATTTAATTTCTTCTCTTGTTGCAATTTCCATTTCTTTTGATAAATCTAAATCTATTGCATTTAAATTATTTACAACTCCATATATTCCAACATTTGTGTTTTTATATATTTTTCCAACTTCTTCTCCGATTTTCTATTGTTCCTTTTATTTTTCCGCGGGTTTCCTTTTTTACCTTTTTCAATTGATACAATATTAGTTGTTAAAAATTCACCATTTGAAATTTCAACTAAATCACCAGTATCAATATCTGT
This sequence comes from uncultured Eubacteriales bacterium, assembly GCA_902787685.1. GTDB lineage: Bacteria > Bacillota > Clostridia > TANB77 > CAG-508 > CAG-269. The sequence continues at coordinate 55,868 of CADAHH010000005.1, forward strand.
TATTCCATGACCTAAAGCAGCAAAATTGCCTGTTGATGGTTCATATATACTTAAAGTTCCAATACCTGCATTACTATCTCTTACCCATAATCCAATTTTATATGCTTTATCCTTAGATTTTATAGGTGTAATTTCTGTTAAATATACTTCTCCATTTTTTATAAATTCAATATTTAATGTTTTTCCTTGAGATTTATTAACCATTTCAATTAGACTATTTGTGTTCGATACTTCTTCATTATCTATTTTTATTATTCTATCTCCTTCTTGAATATTTGTGTTTTCATATGGTTTATAGCTTTTACCATCTTCTGCTTTTATTTCTCCCATTCCTACAACCATTACCCCATTTGTATAAAGTTTTAAACCAGATACTTGTCCAACTGGTATTACTGTTGTTTTTTCTATTACACTTACATTAACATCTTTTAAATTGATTTTATCAAATAGCTTAACTTGTATTATATTATTACTATTCAAATTGTTTCCCAGACTTGATGTAGTCATTATTGTATTTAAATCTGAATTTTTCAACTTATAAGTTAATCCAAAAAAATCTCCAAAATTGATACTTTCTTTTTCATATACAATAATATTATCTGGAATATTATCAATTTTACATATATATATTAATACACATAATAAAAAAGTAATAATAAAAAATCTAAGTGTTTTTTTCACAATATCACCTTCATTTTTATTATTACTAATTTTATGCTTTTTATTCGATTAAATTTGTTTTCTAACTTTTTCATCTATATAATCTAAATTATCAAGAGCTTTTCCAGTTCCTAAAGCAACACATGAAACTGTATCTTGAGCAATCATAACATTTATTCCAGTTCTTTCTTGTAAAAGTTTGTCTAATCCATCTATTAAGCAACCTCCGCCTGTCATATATATTCCTTTATCACTAATATCAGCTGCAAGCTCTGGTGGTGTTTTTTCCAAAACTGAATGAACTGCATCAACTATCATATCAGCCGGCTCTCTAAGAGCTTCTAGCATCTCACTTGAACTTATATTAATAGTTGTAGGTAGTCCTGTTCCTAAATCTCTTCCTCTAACTTCCATTTCAACTTCTTGCATTTTAGGATAAACACATCCAACATTTTGTTTAAGTTCTTCTGCAGTTCTTTCCCCAATAATAAGGTTATATTTCTTTTTTATATATTTTATAACATATTCATCAAATTTATCTCCAGCAACTTTTGTTGAAGTACTTACAACTGAACCCCCTAGAGAAATAACAGCTATGTCAGTTGTTCCTCCACCAATATCTACTACCATATTGCCACAAGGTTTTGAAATATCAATTCCAGCACCAATAGCAGCAGCAATTGGTTCTTCTATTAAATATACTTTTCTTGCCCCTGCATTAGTAGCAGCATCAATAACTGCTTTTTTTTCAACTTCTGTAACCCTTGATGGAATACAAATCATAATTCTAGGAGAAAATAAGTTTCTTCCACAAACTTTTTTTATAAAATATTTAAGCATTTTTTCTGTTACTGTATAATCTGAAATAACTCCATCTCTTAATGGACGTGTTGCAACAATATTTCCAGGTGTACGACCAAGCATTCTTCTAGCTTCATTTCCAACAGCTACAACTTCTCCTGTATTGCTATCTACTGCAACTACAGATGGCTCTCTTAAAACTATTCCTTGACCTTTAACATAAACAATTACAGTCGCAGTACCTAAATCTATACCAATATCTTGGCCCCAACCAAATTTAAACATCTGTTATCTACCCCTTTGCTTTTATTACATTATTGTTACAATTTCTTTACAATTATATTACAGATTTTTAAATTTATCAATACATTTTTTAAAAATGTTTTCCTTTTCGTTTATTATCTATATTTTTAAAGTAATTATCAAATACATCTGATTTTTCTTCTTCATCTTTTAATACAGTTTTATCTGAATTTTCTGAACTATTTACAAGCTTTTTTGTATCCTCTAATGGTCCAAATTTTGATTTGTTTACTCTTCTAAATAATTCTTCATCTTCGTCTAAATCGATTTTTTCTTCTTCATATTCTATATCTTCATCATTTTCTTCATTTTCATCATTTTCATATGAATACTTATCATCCTCTAAATCATCTTTTGCTTTTTTATATTTTATAATTACAAATACTACTATACTTAATACTGCTAAACCTAAAGCAACCATACCAATAGTTTTGATTTTATTAGCTTTTTGTAAAGGATCTTTATTTTCAGTATTAGCATTTACTGCTGATTTATTTACTATAATTTGATAAGTTGAATTTTTGTTAGTTTCACTATTTGCAACTAAAATTGTAATAGTGTTTTCACCGTTCTTTTAAATCTGTATTACCCACTACTTCAATATTAATTTTATCATTTAAACCTTCTGTAATTACTTCTAATTCTGTAACATCACTATTAACATTAAGTTTATATTCATATGTATTACCAGAAAATTCCGGAGATAATTTATATCCTTTAATTTCTAATTTTTTTAAATCATATTCATTTTGCTCTATTTGACTAGTTGGATTGTCTTCTACTACTTCTTCTGCTTTTTCCTCTCTCGTAACATTTATAGTATATGTTTGAGTAGAACCATCCTCAGCTGTAACAATAACATTAATATTATTATTTCCAATATCTAAATTATGATTTCCTATCCCAGAAGTGATTCTCGCTTTTGTATCTTGAGTTTTTGCATAAACATTTACACTTTCAACATCATTTGGAACTGTGACATTGTAAGTATATGTTCCTGGCTTAAATCCTTTAAAATCGTTTGGATTCATACCTAAATTAATAAGACTGGCGTTGCTAGACTGTTTTTGTACAGGATTTTGTTGTCTTGGTGTAGTTCTTGTTGTAGATTGAGATGTTCCAGTTGATGTTGATGCTGGTTTATCATCTGTTTGAGTTTCTTGTGTTTCTGGTTGATTTGGTTGCTCTGGTTCATTATCAATATTTCCTTCTTGTGAAGTGTTTTCATCTGAATCTGATAGATTATTCTCCTCATTTTGATTAGATTCGTTTTCTTCGTTATTTGTTTCAGTTTGAACCGGAGTTTCTGTTTCTGTTGTTTCATTTTCTGCATTTGTACAAGTACATGTTGTAATTAATAAAAAAGCTATTATTGTGATTAGTGAAATTTTTAATACATTTTTCATTTTTCCGTTGTTCCTTTCTTTTCCAGATTTTACAAGTGTTTTTTAATAAATAATATTAGTATTTTTTATTACTAATATAGTATACCTTTTTATTATTTATAAGTCAATAATAATTAATTTAATTTTTTTTTTAACAAATCTCGGCACAAAAATAATTCTAAAATAGAATCTGTAGGGGCGATTTTAATCGCCCGTCTTAAAGCAGTTAATACTATTTAAGGTTGAATGTAAAAAGTAAATTTTAATTATACTTTTCACTTTCAACCTCAAATTTATATTTTAATTTTTCTTTTTTAAATATATATTCAAATTATCTAATCTTATAATAATAGTGTTTTTTATTTTTTCATATCTATATACTAAAGTTGTATTAATTGAAAAATGAGCATCTATAGCATTTATATTTATAAATCCATTTTTTTCATTATAGGTTATTTTTGCATCTTTGATGATGATATTTCCAGATATATTATTTTCAAATTCAATTTCCAATTTTTCTACATTTTGAAAATCCATTAATACTTTATTTAGATTCTTTTCTAAAAATCTTGACATAATAAAATCATCTCCTTCATCTAGTTTATAAAACAAATATACATTTATAGTAACTTAATAAGCTTCTAACTTCTTACTATAAATGAGATTTTTCCATCACCTCGAATCGCGAATTATCGTTATAGATTATTAGAATAAAAATCTAATTATATGAAAAAAATTATAAAATAACTATATAGTATTTTGCAAAAAAATACAAGCGAACAATGAAAAAAATTACAAAATTGTGTTCTTTTGTTTTTCTAGTTAGGCATATAACTATATATTTATATGCCTAACTAGAAAAACGGAATAAAATTTTCTGCAATTATTCTTTGCCAAGAAAATCTTAATTCCGCAATATTAATACTATTCTGAATCTTTTCTAAATTTTTCAATACCAATATCTGTTAAAGGATGTTTTAAGCATTGTTCAATTACTTTATATGGAACAGTTGCTATATCTCCTCCTGCTAAAGCACATTGTGCAATATGTAAAGGGCTTCTAATACTAGCACATATTATTTCTGTATTTATATCATAGTTTCTAAATATTTCTGAGATTTCCTCTATTAAGTTTATTCCAGGTGTAGCAATATCATCTAATCTTCCTAAAAAAGGTGATACATATGTTGCACCAGCTTTTGCTGCAAATAAAGCTTGAGTAGAATTAAATATCAAAGTAACATTTGTTTTAATTCCTTCTTTTGATAACACATTAACTGCCTTAAGTCCATCTGCTGTAATTGGTATTTTAACAACAATATTTGGATTAATGTTTGCAATTTCTCTAGCTTCTTTAATAATATCTTCTGCTTTTGTTGTAGTGGCTTTAACCTCTCCACTAATTGGTCCATCAACTATAGTTGTAATCTCTTTGATAACTTCTTTAAAGTCTCTACCTTCTTTTGCAATTAATGATGGATTTGTAGTAACTCCACAAATTATACCCATCTCATTTGCCTTTTTGATTTCTTCAACATTTGCAGTATCAATAAAAAACTTCATAGATTAATTCCTCCTTTATAAATTTAAATCAATTATATATAAAAATAATTCTATTTACAATAGATTTTTGTAATTTATCAAAAAAAGCCATAGCTTTGAAATGCACTTCCTTCTCTGCGACTACCGTATTGCTACTTGCTAATCTTACAAACGAACACAAAAATATTTTTATATAAATCACTTAATTATTTCTTTATGAATATAATCTTAATCTAATTTAATTTGTATTTTTCATACTTATCACATAAGCTTAATGTACTAACATTATTAATTTTTTCTCTTGGAATTAAATACATTTCTTTTTGTCCTGTCAAAATAAAAATCAGCTCTATATTAGTATCTATTAGAGTTTTATATGTCTTTCCTTTTGTTCCGCCACAGCTTTTAAGAGCAACTTGATAATTCCCGCCTTTTCCTATACATCCTGTAGCTTTAACTTGAACTCTTTGTAATCTATTTTCTTTTTCCACTATTAAATCATAATCTTGTGTATCATTTAATGGTATTGAAACAATATACCCACTTGTTGTAAAGTACGCAATTGCCATACCTAAACCACTATTTCCTTTTTCTTTATTAGTTATAAATCTCATACATATCATCCTTTTTCAAAAATTTGTTTGCTATTATGTAAAAAAATAAAATACAAGTTATCTTGTATTTTATTGGTGGGCAGAGATGGATTCGAACCATCGTACGCTCTCGCGGCCAGATTTCTTACTACTATAGTTTTCACTACCATTTATAATGTTTGTAGTCTGGACTTTCTCTTTATCTCTTTTGAGATACCAGGTATAAAGTCTCTACACTCGGATTTTCTTCCTAGCTCGGGATTACCATCAGCTTTTACTGTTAAGGCTTCCCCGAATTAGCCTAGTTTTCATCATATAATCACTTATATGAGCTGCAATTTAAGGTCTTTAACCTAAAGACTACAGTCTGGTGCCATTAACCACTCGACCACCTGCCCATATGTACTTTAACAGCACGTTCTTAATTATAATGTTATTTTTATCATTTGTCAATAGTTTACTAAAAAATTTTTTTCATTTTCAAAATGGAACACACTTTAAATTGTTGCTCCAATTATTCCTGCATCATTCCCAGATTTTGCAGTTTGAATTATTATATCTTTATTATGTAGTAATTCCATACCTTTAATTTTTTCTTTTAATGGCTCTAAAAGTAAATAATCATATCTAGCAAATCCTCCCCCAATTACTACAATATCAGGATTAAATTTATTAATTAATATTGATAGTCCTAAACTTAAATCATTTATATATTCTTTTATAATATCTTCAACTTTTTCTTGATGTATTTTGATTTGTTCTCTTAAATCAGGTCCAGATATATCGTATGAAAGTCCAAGTCTTTCAATAATTTTATTCTTAAACACTAAAATACTTCCATACCTTTCAAAACACCCTTTTTTTCCGCATTTACATTGTATTCCATTTTCTTTTATAATAGTGTGCCCCAATTCTTGATACTTTGGATCATCAACAATTTTTCCATTAAGTAAAATATTTCCACCAATACCTGTACCAAGGGTTAAAAATAATATTTTTTCATATTCTCTTAAATTACTATATACATATTCCCCAATTGCTGCACACATTGCATCATTTGAAATATTAACTTTAACTCCAGTCTTTTCTTCAAGTAGTTTCTTAATATTAAAATCTTTTATTCCAATATTAGGAGATGTAAGTATTATGCCATCTTTTATTGTTCCAGCCATGCCAATCCCAATTTCAGAAAAATTGTATATGCTTTTTAAATGATTGACAGTATTTACAATATATTCAATTGCAACTTTAATTACATTCTTTTTTTCTTCGACTGTAAAATCCTTTTCATATTGTTCTATAACTTGATAGTTTTTATCTACTACACCAACAGAAACATGGCTACCACCTAAATCAATTCCAATTCTAATATTATCCATACAAATATTCCTTTCAATTTGTTACAGTTCAGTAAAGAATATAAATGAATTATTTATTTATAATTTACATCTTTCTGTCTTATACATTTTCCAATAATTTATATTTCTTGAAATATTTCGGGCGATTAAAATCGCCCCTACTTGCCGTTGAAAAAGAATTAAATTTTGAGCAAGTTTTTAACACTAATGTCTTCTTCTTTTGTAAAAAAACAAATCAAAAACGAGTATTGCTATGCTGAGGCTATTCGAACGATAGTGAGTTACAGAGTCAGTATGCAGAGCAGGCAAAATTTAAACCTGCCTCATACTTGCCGTTGAAAAAGAATTAAATTTTGACAAGGCAAAAACTTGCGAAAAAAGCGGAGTGTACATATTGTACATGAGCATTTTTGAGCAAGTTTTTAACACAGTCAAAATTGTAATTATTTTTCAACATTATAGGTAGGCTTCGAACAAGAAATTTCCCATATATACCTGCACCATAGGTACAACAACAACAACAACAAAGAAGATTAGAACAATTCCAACCACACTATACATAACCTGTGGTAAAGTTTTCATAATTTTTTCTAAAGTGTTATCTATATCAATTTCCATATATTCAACTAATTTTTCCATCATTTCTGTTAAATCAGTCTGCATACCAATTTTAAGCATTTCAGTAATCATAGGAGAAGCAAGCCCAGATTTTTCAAAAGGTTCAATCCAAGATTGTCCTATCATAATATTTTTTATTGAGTTTTCTATTATAGAAAGCATTACATAATTATTTGTAACATTTTTGCCAACTTCAATTGATTCTTGAATTCTCATTCCATTTCTTAAATTCAAAAGCATAGCTTTCATAATTCTAGAAAAATCTAATAAAAATATAAGTTTTCCAAATATTGGCATTGTATATTTAAAATAGTGAAATTTATACTTACCTTTTGGAGTCTGAATATATATTACAAGAGCTGCAATTGCAATTACTATTATAGCAGTTGGTACTGGCCAATATTTAAGCATTGCATTAACTACTCCTTGAAACCATATTGTTATTCCAGGAAGTGTTGATTTTGTACCAACCTCTTTAAATACTTTTTCAACTTGTGGTAAAGCAAATAAAGTACCAACAAATAACATAACAATTAGTAATATAAATTGTGCAATATTAGGAATTAATATTGTTTTTAGTCTTTTTGTAATAGCAGCTGTACTATCTAAATACTCTACTGCTTGAAGCAAAGCATTTTCAAGAGAACCAGATAATTCTCCAACTTTTATCATATTTATATAAATATATGGAAATATATTTGAGTAATATTCCATTGTTTTATACATATAATCACCTGCTTCAACACCAGCTAAAATATCTTCTAGTATTTCTGCAAATGTAAGATTTTCAGTACTATCAATAATTGTTGTTAAAGCATGAACATTATTAAAATTTGCTTTTTTCAATAAATAGAAGTTCTGAGTAAAAATTGCAATATCTCTATCTGTAATTTTATCAGTTGTACCTAGATAATTATTAACTTTATCTTTTATGGTAAGTTTTCTTCTATTATCATTCATTGTAACATTAGTATTAATCTTTTCAATATTATTATTTATATTAGAAATATTTTTCTTCTTTTTTACTGAATGAGTTTTTCTTGCCATATTTTGAGTAACTGATATTGGATATAATCCATTAGCTTTTAATTTTTTTATTAGTGTTATTCTATTTCCTTCTTCTACTTTATTGCTAACAATTCTTCCATCTTCAGTTAAAGCTCTAAAATTAAAAGTAGCCATAATTTTTTTCGTTCCTTTCGTAATGAATCTTAAAAATTAAAACTAATATTTTATTCATTATGTTTTATCTTCATTTGCATAATAGTTCTATTAAGGATATCAATATTTTTTTCTTCTATTTGTGCTTTTGCTTGTTCTAAAGTAAGTTTTCCCTTAACAAAACATTCAGCTAGAGAATTAATAAGACCTATACTTCCTTTTTCAGATGCGCTCTGAATAGCATCTTCTATTTCTGATATACTTATTTTCTCTTTTCTAATTATACCTGATACAATATTATCAACAACCATAACTTCAGGTATTAAAACTAGTTTTCCATCAACCCCTGGTAATAATCTTTGAGAAATTACTAATTTTAATATTGATGATAACATATATTTAATTTGAGCTTGATCTCTTACTTCATAAAAATTAATCATTCTATCAATTGTTTCTGCACAAGATTTTGTATGAAGTGTTCCTATAACTAGATGTCCAGACTCAGCCATCTCTATTCCAGCTTCCATAGTGTCTTTATCACGAATCTCTCCAATAACAAGAATATCACAGTCCTCTCTTAAAGAGTTTTTAACTCCTTCATGAAAGCTTAATGTGTCACGCGCAAGTCCAACCTCTTTTTGAACAATTAATGATTTTTTTGAATGATGTTTATATTCAACTGGGTTTTCTAGTGTAAGAATTTTTCTATTTTGATTTTCATTTATATCATTTATAAGTGCATTTAAAGTAGTTGTTTTACCTGAGTTGGTCTTTCCCGTAACTAATATAAGTCCTTGTGGTTGATATGTCATCCTTCTAACAATATCTGGAACTCCAAGAGATTCGTAAGTTGGTAAAGTATTTTTTATAATTCTTAAAGTTGCAATTGGAATACCATCTGTTGAAGAAATATTAACCCTAAAACGTAATCCAGCATATTCATGTAAGGTATCTAATTTTCTAGTTTCCTGAAACACTTTATCAGCATCAATATTTCCTTTTACTAAATAATCATATATCTCATTCATATTATCTACAGTTAATACTTCACCAGATTCAGCTGGTACAAGCTCCCTAATTATTCTTAACATTGGCTTATTATCTACAATAAAATGAATATCTGAAGCATCTTTTTCAATTGCCTCATCTAATATTTTATTTATATTCATCTTTAGTTCTCCTCCTTATAAATTATTAAATATTATTAATTTTTTATTTAATTCATTTAGGTTAGTATCACCATTTAGTACTTTAACTACACCATCTACAACTAATGGTCTATAATCCTTTTCTAGTGCTTTTCTTCTAATTTCTATACTAGATTTTCCATCCATAATAAGTTCTTTTATATCATCATCAATATTTAAAACTTCAAAAATTCCTATTCTATCATAATATCCTGAATTATTGCATTTTTCACAACCAATTGCATCATAGGTTTTTAATCCATTTAATTTAAATTTATAATTATATTTTTCTCCTATTTTTTCAATTATCTCTTTTTCAAAGTCAGTATATTCTCTTTCTCTTCTGCAATGTGGACACAATCTTCTTATTAGTCTTTGTGAAATTGTAGTACCTACAGTACTTGCAATGTCATAATCTGTTAATCCCATTTTTCTTAATCTGGTTACAACCTCAATTGCATCTATTGTGTGAATTGTTGATAATACATAATGTCCTGTTTGTCCAGCTTGTATAGCTATTTCAGCTGTTTCCTTATCTCTAATTTCACCTACCAAAATAACATCTGGATCTTGTCTTAGAATTGTTCTTAAACTATCAGCAAATCTTACATTTTTATCTATTTCAATTTGATTTAATCCAGGAATTCTAATTTCTACAGGATCTTCAATAGTCGTAATATTTATATCATCACTTTTTAAGAAATCCAAAATACTATATAATGTTGTAGTTTTACCTTCTCCAGTTGGTGCCGCCATAATTGTTAAAGAATTTTTCTTATTTATTGCTTTATTTAACTCTTTTTCCCCAAAAGGAAAACCAAGTTCAAATATATTTCTAATTTCTGAAGTCTTTTTTAACATTCTTAAAACAAATTTTTCACCATAGATGTTCTTTTGTGAAGATACACGGATATTATAATTATCATATAATAAAATTCTACCATCTTGTGATTCTTGTTTTTCTTGATGCATATTAGAAATTGCTTTAAGTCTACCTATCATTTGAGGTTGCTTTTCTTTTCCAATATTAGCCATTATAAACAATTCACCATCTATCCTAAAACGGACTCTAACAGAATCAATTTGTGGTTCAATGTGTATATCTGATGCTCTTTTCTCTATTGCTAATTTTATGATATTGTCAACTAATTCAGTTACTGAATTAGTCTCTTCCAGGTCCCCCATATTTTCTTCTGCTTTACTCTCGAATTTTTGAAAATATTCTTCAATATTTGTTTCAAATGCTAAATATGGTTCCATAACTAGACCTTTATTTAATAGCATCATTTTTATACTTTTTATACTATCTTTGTTTCCAGCTACATCTGCAAAAGCAACTTTAATTTTTGCAGACTCAATTTCAAAAGGTACAGCCTTATTCTGTTTCATCATATCCCAAGGAATATATTCTGTAACATCAATACTTATTTTATCTTCTGTAAGATAAATACCTTTTTCTCCAATAATATCAGCTATTTCTTTAACAAGTCTTTCTGGATCTGCTTCTTTTAAAATGTATAGAATATCTCCAATTCTCTTATTTGGATGTTCCATTTGATATTGAATAGCTCTTTCAATAGCTTCTCCATCAACAATCCCTCTTCTAACTAATTCAATTCCTAAAGGTTGTTTTTTTCTAATTTCCATTGTTTTATCCTCACTTTTATATTAAATATCAATTTTAAAAGTTTTATTGTACTCTTTTTGATTAATACTAATTTCTGTATTTAATATTTTAGTATTATCCTCATATGTAAAATTCCCTATACTTAAATAATCACATAGAATTATTTTCTTTTCAGGCATATTTCCAATATAATATATTTTGTTGTTATTAGATATATATTGATGTTCTTCTTCATTATTAAATTTTATAATTAAATATTTTTCTTGTTCAGTCATTCCTGTTTTTATAAAATTTATATCTTCAGAGTTTATATCTTTTGTTAAATATGCTAAAAACCTAGTATACTGTTCGTCACTGCTTTCAGTAATTCTAATCCTGTTTACATTTCCATAAAAAAAGCCGTGAAAAATTACTCATTAATGCAATAACAATCATTAATACTATTACATAAATTACTAGTGATGTCATTGTTATACCTTTGTTAGATCTTAACATCTCTTTGCTTCCTTTCATATATAAGCAAATGAAAAACTTTACAGGTTAATTTTTGTTTTGTAAAACTGTACTGATATTTATTGATTTTGTTGTGTTTCCTGTTGGATATGTAACTGTTACTGTTACTTGTTTTACATAATCATGTTTTTCATCATCTTCAATTCCAGATGGATAATAATTTGAAACCATAACTTGAATTTTATAATGTACATTATTATCACTATAACTATAATTTGCAGTATTATTTGAAATTTCTAAAATAGTATATTTGTTATTCAATAAATTTTTCAGTCCACTATCTTCATTTGAAATTACAACTTCTGAATAATCTAAAGACCTCGCTATTTCTAAAACATCAGTTGCAATACTAATAGCTTTTGATTCTCTTTCAGATTTAGCTCTAATTTTCTGCATATTATAAACAATTCCAAATATAGTTGGTATAAATATTAAAATTATAATCATAGCTACTGAAATATCAATTCCAGTATAGCCTTTGTTATTTTTAAAATTCATGTCTCACCTCTAACATCTCACTTCTCATATTTTTAATAATACACTCTCATTTGCCCAATTAAAATAATTACATTAGCTATTGTAAGTAAATATGCAAATTTATGTAGTTGATTTAAATCTTTATGCTCTTTTTTATGTTTATTTAAACTGTTTTTTAGATAATAAATCGTCCTTGTTAATAATATCGAAACTAAAACAACAAAAATACTTGCTATAGAAACAAACTCTGTACTATTTACTATCATTACAAGAATTAAAATAAGTGTTTCTATAAGATAATTTTGTTTTGCTGTTCTAATTTGATATTCTGTATCAATTATTAATAATATTATAAATGTGACTAAATACATCACATATCTATAAATACTAGTATTATGTCCCATTATACATAGATATATTATGTACATGCAAGAGACCATTATACCATAATATAAGACACTTTTTTCTATTTTTCTTTCATCTTTATCTATTCCAGCAATAATAAAAATACATACTAAATATAGAATAATAAATGCAAATCTTATAATATTTGATAAGTTTAAATTATATGTATTTATTTTAAGACAATATGCAATTAATACAAATGTACAACCTGATAATATCTCTAAGATAAAATATCTTGGTCTTATTTTAGTATTACATTTTTTACACTTTGCTCCTAAAAAAACATAACTTAAAACAGGAATAAGCTCCCAAAATTTTAATTTATGTCCACAATTTGGACAAAAGGAGTGTTTGTGAATTATATCTATTTTTTTTGGTATACGGTACACTGCTAAAGAATAAAAACTTCCAAATAGTGTTCCCATTATAAATATTATTATATATAAAAATACGTTCATTATTATTTTTCTTTCTATATCATATTTTGAAATAAAAGCATATGCATATAGCATGCATATGCTTTTATTTAATTGACTATGGATTTGATGCAGGAATAGTTGTACTAACAGCTCCTGTATTAATTTTTACATATACAGTTTGTGATTTATCATTTCCATCAACTGTAGCTACTATTTTTACATAGTCTGAATTAGTATCATCAACAGCGTTAGATGACACTGTTATTTTAGAATTTACTTTTAGAATTTCAGTTTTTAAATCTGTTCCTAATTTGGCTCCATTATTAGTTGAATCTGATGTAGAATATTTCCATCTTAAATCATTTGTTAAGAAATTTCCGATAGCAATTTTAGTTGCTTCATCTAAAGATCCTGCAGCTGAGTTGTCTCTAGCTTCTCCAGCTTTAGTTAATATACCATTATCTCCTGATAGCATAGCTATTGATACACCAGCTAATATTAATAGAACGATTATTGTAACTACTAAAGCAATAAGTGTTATACCTTTATTGTTTTTCATTCGTTTTTCCCCCCTTTCATTTGAATTTTTTTTATTATTATATTTAAGTATACTAGCTTAAAGCTAATATAACGTTAATATCAAATTTATTTTGTGCTTTTGTCTTCATATATGCTAGGATTAGAAGGGGTTACTTTAGGCTCCTTACTTTCCTCATTATTTTGCGTATTATTATTCTCGCTATCATTGTTTTCAACAGGTGTACCATCATCTTCAACTATTGTTTTACTAACTTCTCCAAAAGGATTAGATTTTCCAGGAATATAATCATTTGTTGTTTGATATCCTGATAACTCACCTTTTGTAACTTCATATGTTAAAATAACTCTATCTTGATCTGATCTTTTGTCAATATTATCTTCAAGTAAATCTTGAACTTGTTCTGAAACTTCATATTTTGCAATTTCAGGAACATTTTTTTTGCTTGGAATATATTTATATAAAGCTATTGCTAAACCAAGCATGGCAATCAGACAAATAAGCAACATTATAATTATTTCTTTAATAGCTTTTGTCATAATCTTATCCTTTCTTAATTAATAACTTTATCAATACTTGTTAAGTTGGAATGATTTGGATCAGTGATACCGTATTGAGATGCTGTAGAATTATTAGTTGTGTTTTTTGATGAATTATTATCTGTTTTTTTATTAGTTGTTGTGGTTGATGTATTAGTATTAGTATTAGTATTTGTATTTGTATTTGTATTTTTTGTATCTTCCTTTGATTCTTCATTAACATTTTCTCCAGCTGTTGCTTCAATATTACCAACACTTAGTGGAATGTCTTGACATACAAATGAGCCAATAACTTCAGAATCAGAACCTGAAATCATTTTAAAACTATCAATTTTAAATCCTAATTTTGAGTCATTTTCAATGTCATAAATAAAATCTGTTGTTCCAACATAAGAACCTGTAACTGTAAAATTTAAATTATATAAATTTGAACTGGCTCCACCTGCTGTAACATCAATTTTAATAACAACATTTTCGTCTTTAGCATAATTTCCAAGCTTTGTCCATAAATAATCAATATCATAAGTTTCAAGTTTTGAAGCATAACTTGAACTATTTGAATTTGATAAAGCTGCTTGATTTTCATATTCTGTTTTGCTATCAATTAATCTATTCATTGCTTGTTTAAGATTTGACTCAGATTCAACATATTTGCCACTAATAATACTTGAAAGTTCAGAAATTTTAGTATTTATTTCAGCATCTTTTTTATCAATTCCTTTGGCACCTTTTATATTAGCTTTAGCTAACCCATTTACCATAAAGAAACCTGAACCAATTAACATTAAACAAACAACAACACTAATCAAAATTTTTCTCATGGTAAAACTCCTTCTATTGTAACTTTAACGATATCCCCTGTTTTCTGACCACTTGAAGATACAACATCTTTCAAATACCCTTCTAATTTAAGTTTTGCTATAAAATAACCTAATTGATCATAATTTGCTGATTCTGCAACAATTTTCATTTTCTTTTCTGATGTATTTTCAACAGATACTAGTCTAACTTCCTCTGGAATTACATACATTATTTGATTTAGTAAATTTGGTATCGAATTTTTCATTTCCGCAATTGTACTTATTTTTTCATTTATAGCTTTTAATTCTTGTGTTAATGCTGTATATTTTTTATTCTTAGAATCAAGCTCATTAGTGTTTTTTTCAATTTTGGCTATCTCAGATTGTTCACTTGAAATTAATCCCTCAACTTCAGTTTGTTTTTTATTCATTTGTTTTATTAGTAATTTTGAAAAAACAGCAAATAACACATTAATAATTATAATTGCTACAACTGCTCTTATAAGCATTAATTCTGTTTTATCTAAAGCACCTCGTAAATCAATATTAATCTCTTTTTTAGGTTTTCCAAGTTTATCTGTTTTATTTTGTTTTTTCCCGAAACTAACATTTGCATTAAGAAGCTGTTTTGCTTTTTGTGCAAAATTTGCTTCTTTAAAATTAAGTGATTGTACTCCTTCACCTAATCCTTGCATAGCAAGTGCTATTGCGCTATTCACTTCAATAAAATCTTTAATATTGCTTTGTGAAGATGCATCTTCTATTATCTTTGGTTTTAATATCTTACAGTCAGTTGATTGAAGTATTTCTTGAAAATATAAATCAACATTATTAACTGCAGATAATGTACCTGTTAGATATACAGTTCCAATTTTAACAGGCGCTTCATCTATAGTGTTTTTAACTTTTTCTGCTATAGTATATAAAGTTGGAATAATAGTTTCTAAATATGGCTGTTCTTTTGTATCATCAATTACATTTGATGTATATATAGTTGTACCTTTGCATATTTCATATGCTTTACTCATTGAATTTTCTATTCTATTGATCTTTTCAAGGACCTCTTCACTACCTGCATCAATAATATCAACATTATATATTTGCTTATCATAAACTGATGTAATTGTTGTTTTTTCTTCCATATTAACAATAATTACATTTTCTTTTTTTTCTAATCTAACAATATTAGAGATTGCTGCTCCAATTGGTACTATTTTACTAAGGTTTGCTTTTTCTAAATATTGTTTTTGTTTGTTAAGTTCTATCTTATTAACTATAATGTTTATTGCTCTTATCTTTTCTTTATTTTCAATGTTTGGAACTAATGCATATCTGTTTTCAAAAGCTTTTGTATTATACTTATTTTCATCGCAATATGCTTCATATTCTGTTTGAACAGTTTTCTGTACATCACTTTTTGATAATAATGAAAAAACATCAAAATATAAATACTTCTCATTTGCAAGATTTATACTAATTGGAGTATTAAAACTATATGTTTCATCTATGATCTTTTTTATAGTATCTTCAATATTGTCAAAGAATTTTAAACCATATGTCTCAACATTAAATCCATCTTTATCTTTTGAGACTTTTGCATATTTAATTAAATTGTTTTCAATATAAATTCCTAAACAATTCTGCATTATAGATTCTCCTTATTTTTCTGTAGTTATTGTTCTTTTTCATTTTACTTTTTTTCATTATTAATTGCAATACCTTTAATCAAAATGTCATATAAATGTAATATTGTTGTAATATTTATTCTCTCACTCCATAGTATTAACTAAATCTTTAAATATTCTACCTCTATCATACATATCTTTAAACATATCGAAGCTTGTACTTGCAGGAGAGAATAATACTATTTGTTTGGCATACTTTTTTGCCAGTTCTATAGCTTCTTGTAAATTTTTTGCCATATAAATTTGTATTTCTTTTTTTTGATTTTCTTCTTCCTGTTTAACACTATTAAAAATCTTGCCAGCAGTTTGACCAATTAAAATCAAAGTTTTAACCTTATCTAAAATAGGTTTTCCAACTGGTGTATAATCAAGATTTTTGTCTGCACCACCTGCAATTAATACAATATCTTTATCAAAAGCATTTAAAGCATTTATCAGTCTTGAAGGAGATGTACTTGCTGAATCATTATACCATTTTACACCATCAATTTCTTTAACAAATTCTAATCTATGTTCTACACCTTTAAATGATTTCAATATATCAACCACTTTCTCTGGAGCAACTAATTTTTTAGTTACTGCCAAAGCTGCACATATATGTTCATAGTTATGAATACCTTTTATAATAAATTCTTTTGTATCAGCAATATGTTTTTTTAATTTGTCATCACATTCTTTTATTGTATTATCTTCTATAATAAATCCTTCATCTAATTTATGTTTACTACTTATAAATATAACTTTTCCTTTTGCCTCTTTACTGCATTGCCTTGTTATTTCATCATCATAATTCAAAACAAGAATACCATTTTTGTCCTGAAACTTAAAAATATTTTTCTTAGCATCAATATATTCTTGATAATCTTTATGAACATTTAAATGATTAGGTGAAATATTAGTTATTACAGATATGTCTGGACTAACATCCATTCCCATTAGTTGAAAACTACTTAATTCTAATACAACTTTATCATTAGGCATAATCTCATTTAGTTTTGTAAATAGTGGTACTCCAATATTTCCTCCTACATATGTTTTATAACCTGCATTTTTCAATACTTCATATATTAAAGTTGTTGTAGTTGTTTTACCATCACTTCCAGTTATTCCTATAATTTGACAAGGACACATTTTCATAAGTAATTCAATTTCTGTTGTAACAATTGCACCTCTTTGAGCTTCTTTTGCTAATTCTGGAGTCGTTGGAAGACAACTTGGGCTTCTTAGTATCAAATCAAATCCTTCTAGCTTAGAAAGATAGTTCTTTCCTGTATAAATCTCTATTTTATATTTTTCTATTTTATCTAAAACATCTTTTGGTATTTTATCAATTTCTCTTCCTTCAAAAATAGTTACAATTGATTTTTTATTATAAAAATAATCTATTAATGGTAAATTACTTACTCCCAGTCCAATAATTGCAACTTTTTTATTAATAATATAATTTTCAAATTCTATTAATTTTTCATTTTTAAATTCCATTTTTGTAATCCTTTCCATATATTTTTTATTAATAAATTGTATTCTTATTTTTTTAATATGCTATCATATTTTATTTTTTTTTACAATAATTAGACAGTATGTTTTTTTTAATTTTGTCTATAATACTTATATACAATTATTTATGGAGGTGTTTAATATGTCAGAAAAGAACAATAATAATAACAACAATCATGATGACAATAACAATAAAAGAAAAAATAAAAATAAAAATAAAAATAATTAAATCTATTAATCAAGGTTTAAATATAATTAAAAGCCCTTATTTACATAGGGGCTTTTATCTTATTCTATTATG
Source organism: uncultured Eubacteriales bacterium (assembly GCA_902787685.1). GTDB lineage: Bacteria > Bacillota > Clostridia > TANB77 > CAG-508 > CAG-269. The sequence goes on from CADAHH010000005.1 coordinate 74,277, forward strand.
GTGCTAATGCATATGCAACAAGAAGAATTATTAGCCAAATTGGCATATCTTGATCTCTAAATATTTTTTTATACATTTCTTTTACTCTACTTTCTTCTTTTATAAGCTCTTCACTATAATCAAGAATATCAATAGAGTATTTTTTTATATTTTTAGCTGAAAAATAAACTGCAAATTTATTTGGTTCATTTAATTTTAGATTATCAAGTTTTAAATATTTAGTTCCAATTAAATCATTACTCTGGGAAAATATATCAACTTTAAGATACTTTCCATTTAAATTCTCAGATTCTGTTGATGTGATTTTCCCAAAAATCCTACCATTTACTAAAGTTGCTTGGGCTAAATCAATTTTAACATTTCCTGGCATTTCTCCAGAATTCTCAATATTACTATATCTTGAATTCAATCCTATATAACTTATTATCATTGCAAATAAATAAAAAGCAATTAGCCAAATAAAATATTTTCTAAGTGTTTTTAATCTATCCATTTTATTTTCTCCTCAAAATAATTATTAACATATTAATTATACCAAAAATTCACATATTTTTCAATAGTTTGAATTAGGTGTATTCACGCATTTATTTTGTCAAATATGTGTACTGTTTTTTGATTTTAATTTGTATACAATTATTTTGAAAGGGATGGGATAAAAATGGAAGATTTAAAAATAGAAAAAGCTATAAAAGCTCGAAAAAGTATAACAAGAACAATTAGAATAAGTGGAGAAAACTTTGATAAAATTACTGAATTAGCCGAAAAACATGATATTAGTTTCAATGCTGTTGTTAATCAAATAATAGAATATGGTCTAAAACATCTTGCAAAAAAATGAAAAAAGGAAAAAAGGAAAAAAGGAAAAAAGGAAAAAAGGGGACGGAGAAAATTTTTCATTTCGGAGAAATTGAAAAATTTTCTCCGTCCCCTTTTTTCTCCCCTTTTTTCCTTTTTTCATTCCTATCTATTTCATTCCCTCTATAAACATTTTATTTAGCATTTGTGGATTTGCTTTCCCTTTTGTTGCTTTCATTGCTTGCCCTACTAAAAATCCTAATGCTCTGTCTTTGCCTGCTTTATAATCTGCTACTGATTGTGGATTTGCTTCTAATATTTCTTGAACTATTTTTTTAATTTCTCCTTCATCAGAAATTTGAATCCAACCTTTTTCTTTTATTATTTCTTCAGGTTCTCTTGGATTTTCAAACATTTCTTCTAATACATCTTTGGCAATTTTTGAGCTTATTGTTCCTTTATCTATTAAACTAACTAAGTTTGCTAAATGTTTTGCTTCAAATGGTATTTGATTTGGTTCCATTTCTTTTTCATTTAAAATTCTTGAAATATCTGAAATTATCCAATTGCTAACAGATTTGTAGTTTTCGCATATTTTACCTGCTTCTTCAAATAGGTTTGATAAATATTTTGATGAAACTAATATTTTTGCATCTTTTTCTGATAATTTGTATTCATTTAAATATCTTTCATACCTAGATTCTGGAAGTTCCGGTAAACCTTTTCTCACATTTTCTATATATTCTGTTGAAAGTTTTATAGCTACTAAATCTGGCTCAGGAAAATATCTATAATCATCTGCATTTTCTTTTGTTCTCATTACAAATGTTTTTCCAGATACATCATCCCATCTTAAAGTATCTTGTGTAACTGTTCCTCCATTTTCGATAATATCAATTTGCCTTTCAATTTCATAATCGATTTCTCTTACAATACTTCTAAATGAATTCATATTTTTTGATTCTGTACGTATGCCGAAAGGTTCTCCTTTTTTATGTACTGAAACATTTACATCTGCTCTAAATGAACCTTCTTGCATTTTACAGTCTGATACTTCTATATATTCTAAGATTGATTTTAATTTTTTTAAATATCTTTCCGCTTCCCCCGCTGATGCAATATCTGGTTCTGAAACTATTTCTATCAATGGTACTCCTGCTCTATTAAAGTCTACTAATGTTCCTCCACCAAATTCATCATGATTTAATTTTCCAGCATCATCTTCTATATGAATTCTTGTAATTCCAATTTTCTTTTTATTTCCATCATCATCTTCTATCTCAATATAACCATGCTCACATAGAGGTTTATCATATTGTGAAATCTGATAAGCTCTTGGTGTATCTGGATAAAAATAATTTTTTCTATCATTTTTACTATCTTGAGATATGGTACAATTAGTTGCTAAGCCCGCCTTTACAGCATATTCTACAACTTTTTCATTTAATGTAGGTAACGCTCCTGGCATAGCCATACATACAGGGCAAACCTGAGTATTTGGTGCCCCTCCATATGTAGTTTTGCATGAGCAAAATATTTTTGTTTTTGTAGAAAGTTCTGCGTGAACTTCTAATCCTATAACTGCTTCGTAATCTTTTTTTGACATTTTTTCCTCCTTAATTATTCTCCTAAAATTTTCATCATAATAAAAAGGATTATATTTAGAATAGTCCATCCTATTAATATTATCATAATTACCATAAATATCTCTTTTTTATTAATATTATGATTTAAAGAATCTCCATCTAATATTGGATCATCATACTTATATTCTATAGAATTTAGTAAGTAGTTTATTTGATCTATATTTGCATAATTAATCAAAGAATATGCAGATTTGTACTTATATATTAAATTAATTTCTTTTAATGATTGATTTTCTTCATATATAATGTTTAAATAGTATATTATACCTCCTGCTCCCCTATAACTTTTCTGGCTATGTTTAGGTTCTATACTAACAAGCTTATTAATATCTATTATATATGTTTTAAAATCATATTTTATAATCATTTTCGAATTGTAGATTTTTAAATTCCAATTTAGAATAAAGAATCCAGATATTATTGACACTATAGGTATTAATGTCATTAATAAAATAGTAATATTTATTTTTGGTATTCTATCCATGCAATATAGCTCACATAATACCAGTATTATTAATATTATAAAAGTAGGTATATATCTTATTATTATTTTTTTTATATCTGTTTTTATTTCTATCTCATCTACATTTATTTTTCTTATAGTCTTATTCGGTTTCAATATTTTTTTTGACATTTTATACCTTCTTTGATACAATATAATATCTTAAATCAACCGTTGGAAAAGAATCAAATTTTAATAAAGTCAAAATTGTAATTATTTTTCAACTAACTAATGGCTTATATTTATCTCTAAACTTATACTCTTGCTCAAACGTATATGCAGCATTTAATATAGTTTCTTCTTGGAATTTATTTCCTATTAATTGCATTCCAACTGGTAATCCTTTACTATCAACACCACATGGAATTGATATACCTGGAAGCCCTGCAACATTTACAGATACTGTATCAATATCTGCTAAATATAATTGCATTGGGTCTCCAGATTTTTCACCTATTTTAAATGCTGTTGTAGGTGATGTAGGTGTTACAATTATATCATATTTTTCAAATGCTTTATTGAATTCATTTGAAACTAAGGTACGTACTTGTTGAGCTTTTTTGTAATATGCATCATAATATCCAGATGATAATACATAAGTTCCAAATATAATTCTTCTTTTTACTTCATCTCCAAAGCCTTCGCTTCTTGATTTTTTAAATATTTCATCTATATTTGAATATTCTTCTGTTCTGTGCCCATATCTTATTCCATCAAATCTGCCTAGATTTGAACTTGCTTCAGCATCTGCAATTATGTAATATGTAGCTAATGCATATTTTGCTATATCAAGTGAAAACTCTTCAACCTCTGCTCCAAGTTCTTTATAGGTTTCAATTGCTTCATAAAGTTTAGATTTAACTTCTTCATCAATTCCTTCTCCAAAAAATTCTTTTGGAACACCAATTTTTATTCCTTTAACATCATTTTTTAAACAATTTTCATAATTGATGTTTCCACTATCTTCTGAAGTTGAATCTTTTTCATCTTGTCCTGCAATTAAAGTTAATAATTTTGCAGCATCTCTTACATCTTTTGTAAGTGGACCTATCTGATCTAAACTTGATGCATAAGCAACTAATCCATATCTTGAAACTAATCCATAAGTAGGCTTTAAACCTACAATTCCGCAAAGTGATGCAGGTTGACGTATACTTCCACCAGTATCTGAACCTAAAGCCCAAGGAACTAAATTTGCAGCAACTGCAGCTGCAGATCCTCCAGAGCTACCTCCTGGAACTCTTTCCAAATCCCATGGATTTTTTGTTATTTTTAATGCAGAATTTTCTGTAGAGCTTCCCATAGCAAATTCGTCCATATTCATTTTTCCAAGTGTAATAATATTTTCAGCATTTAACTTTTCAGCAACTGTTGCTGAATATGGTGCAATAAAATTTTCCAACATTTTAGAACTACATGTTGTTCTTGTTCCTTTAACACATATGTTATCTTTTATTCCTATAGGAATTCCAGCATACTCTCCAGTTATTTCTCCATTATTTAATTTTTCTTGGATTTCTTTTGCTTGATTTCTTGCCTCATCTAAATATGTTGTATTAAAGCTATCTATATCTTTTTCTTTTTCTTCAATTCTATTACAATATGCTTCAGTAATTTCAGTAACTATTAATTCTTTATTTTTCAATTTTTCTTGTAATTCGTGAACTGTTAAATCTGTGATATTCATGTTTAGTTTTCCTTTCTAAAAATATTTTCAAAAATTGTTTGACATTTGATCAGTTTTTTATTATAATAATTATAGACAGAGATCACGAAAACGTGGCGTGTCCATTAGATTATATTTTAGAATACATCTCTAACGGTCAAGCAGAGATGTGTTTTTTTCGTTGTCCAATTTTCTTACTGTAACAACAAGTGCCACAAATAAGCCAATGGCGACAACAGTTACCATTGCAAGTTCAATAAAAAGTATGTATATAAAAAGCAAATAAACTTGTTCAAGTACCATACGCACCGCCTCCTCTCGTGTAGGATAGCGGACACGCCACATCTCATTCCTCTGTCTATAGCAGATATTATAACAAAAAATTAACAAAAATCAAGCGAACATTAGCATTTTCTTCAATTACCTAGGTGATTTTTTATTGCACAACTTTAGGCAACTTATACATATTCTGCTGAATTCCTTGTCCATTGAAAAGTAAAGCAGCTGTATCTTCAAATTCTTTAACTTCATCTTTTCTAAATCTATTTTTTGATTCATTAATTCCTATTGTAATATCTAAATCTTCAACAGGAGCATTTTTTATTACATTTGAAAAATCAATAATCTCCTGAAAGTTTTCTAAATAATCTTGTATTTCTTCCTCTTTTAATTCTAAGCTTGATAAATCAGCAATGTGTAATAATTCTTTTTCTGATACTGACATGATTTCCTCCTATTTTTTTATTTTACCTCATTTACACAACTTCCTGTTTCAAATATATCTTTTATATTTTGACATGTGTCTTGTGCGATTTTATTTAATGCTTCTCTTGTGAAAAAAGCTTGATGTGATGTAATTATAACATTTGGCATAGATAAAAGCACTGATAGATTTTGATCTCTTTTATATTCCATTGACATATCATTTAAGAAATATTCTGATTCTTCATCATATACATCTAATCCAGCTCCACTTATTTTTCCATTCTCTAAACCTTTTATTAAGCTTGCACTATCTACAAGTTTTCCTCTACTTGTATTAATAATAATTACACCTTTTTTCATTTTATTAATTGTTTCATCATTAATAATATCCTCATTTTCTTTTGTTAATGGACAATGGATTGATATTATATCTGATTTAGCAAGTAAAGTATCTAATGTAACATATTTAAAGCCAATTTGAGCTTCTGCTTCTTTATCTTCATAAACATCATATGCAATTACATTAGCTCCAAAACCTTTCATAATTTTACAAAATACTTTTCCGATTTTTCCAGTCCCCATAACTCCAACTGTTTTTCCATAAATATCAAATCCAAGTAATCCATTTAATGTAAAATTATATTTTTTTGTTCTTTGATATGCTTTATATATTTTTCTATTAATTTCTAATAATAAAGCTGTAGCATGTTCTGCAACTGCATTTGGAGAATACGCAGGTACTCTTACTGCTTTTATATTTTCATCTAATGCTTTTACATTAACATTATTAAATCCTGCACATCTTAATGCAATCAATTTTACATTGTTTTCTTTTAAAATTTTAATTGTTTCTTTGTCAACAACATCATTTACAAAAACACAAACAACATCATATCCTTTAGCAAGTGGTGCTGTTTCTGAATTAAGTTGTGAATCTAAATATGTAATTTCATAATTATATTTTTTATTATATTTATCAAATATTTTTTTGTCATATTCTTTTGTACTAAAAAAAGCTATTTTTATCATTTTAAATCCCCCTACATTCCATAAAGTGTGAAATTAGATATGTATAAAATCTAATATTTTTTCATTTTTTACTTCTCATTTCTATCTTTCAAATAATTTTACTATTCCCTCTGCATCTAATCCATAATAATGTAACAATTCTTTTGCACTTGCAGACCTTCCAAAATGATCTTTTATTCCTATGCGTTCTAATTTAGCTGGATATTTAGATGTTAATACTTCTGCAATTGCAGAACCAAGTCCACCTAATATGTTATGATCTTCAATTGAAATTAATCTTTTGGTTTCTTTTGCGCATTTAATAATCATTTCTTCATCTATTGGCTTAATTGTATGAACATCAATTACTCTAACATTTATTCCTTTTTCTGATAAAATTTCTTGTGCTTTTATAGCTTCTGCAACAACATCTCCAGATGCAAATAAGCACGCATCAGTTCCCTCTCCAATTTGAACCATTTTTCCTATTTCAAATTTTTGGGTTTCTTCATATATTACAGGTGTAGCAAGACGAGAAAGTCTTATATATACAGGACCTTTTATTTTGTATGCTTCTTCAACAGCCCATCTTGTTTGAGTATCATCTGAAGGAGAAATTACTGTCATATTTGGAATAACTCTCATTAATGCTAAATCTTCAAGCATTTGATGTGTTGCTCCATCTTCTCCAACTGTAATTCCGGCATGAGTTGCACATATCTTAACATTTAAATTTGGGTAACATACACTATTTCTAATTTGGTCATAGGCTCTTCCTGCTGCAAACATTGCAAATGTACTAACATATGGAACCTTTCCACAAGTTGCCATACCGGCAGCAGTAGAAACCATATCTGCTTCTGCAATTCCCATATCAAAAAATCTGTCTGGATAACTTTTTGCAAATATAGAAGTTTTAGTTGCACCTGCTAAATCTGCATCAAATACAACAATATCTTTGTATTTACCTCCTAATTCTTCTAGTTTTTCTCCATAACTTTGACGAGTTGCAATTTTCTCATCTTTCATAACACACTACCTCCATTTTTTATTTTTATAATATATAGCAAAATAATATTAAACCTGTCTTTATGGTTGGAAAAGAATTAAATTTTGGCAAGGCAAAATTTTGTGCAAAAAGCGGAGCATACTTTGTGTATGTGAGCATTTTTAAACAAAATTTTAACACAGCCAAAATTGTAATTATTTTTCAACCACTTGCCATTGGCCGTGAAACACATATTTATACTCTCTAGTATCATCTATGCAATATTTTTTATATTGTTCTTTTAAATGTTTTTTTGTTAAAACCTTATCAATTCCGTTATCTTTAATTTCTGTAATAACAGCTGACAAAAAATTTTCAACTTTAGGATTCAAAATAATCCTTGTTTTTTCAATTTGCCAATAATCATATTCAGATGAATTTGTCCAATCTTTACCATTATATGTAATACTTGCAGATAGTTTATCACAAAGCATTTCTATAACATATTTATATGGAATTACAGGTGCTACCTGTGGTGCACTTAAATCTACCCAATATGAATCATGGTGTTTATTTCTTCCTTTATGATGCAACCAAGATAAAGAATATCCTTTATCTTTTTTACAGAATTCTATAGGAGTTACTTTTCCATCATAATACTTTATGCTTTCAAAAAACTCTTCAGGAGAAAACTTAGACATATCATGCATTAACCCTCTAATTGGCATTCCTAATTTACAACAGAATTTAAAAACTAACCATTTATGTTTGGTAACAAGTATTGTATGTTTTACTGCATTTTTTATAAGATTCATTGACATTTTGGTTCCTCTTTTCTAATTCTCTATGTATTAAACCATAAAAATCAAAATTTCGCAATGGTTTTTGACTTTTTTCTAGCAAAATGATATAATTTTATTACATTGTTTGAATTAAACAACAATTAGAGTTATATTTATAATTTATTCAATTTCTCGGCTCAATACGGTCTCTAGAGAGAGTAAATTTTAATAAACCGAGCCTCTCACTGCTCTTGCTTCGCAAGCCAGCGCTTCCTCAGTTTATTAAAACTAACTCTCTCTGACACGACCTCCAATCACATTCGAAATTTCATAAATTATAAATATAACTCTAATTGATAAAAATAAAAATTTTGAAAGGGATAGACAAATGGAAAATATCAAAACTATAGCTAAAAACCCAAATGCATATCATAATTACGAAATAATAGAAAAAATCGAATGTGGTATTGTATTATATGGAACTGAAATAAAATCTATAAGAAAAGGAAAAGTAAATCTTAAAGATTCTTTTGCTAAAATTTATAATGGAGAATGTTTTGTTATAGGAATGCATATTTCTCCATATGAATTTGGAAATATATATAATAAAGATCCTTTAAGAGATAAAAAACTATTATTAAATAAATCTGAAATAAATAAACTAATTGGAAAAGTTCAAACAAAGGGATATTCTTTAGTTCCAATTTCAATCTATTTTAAAGGAAGTCTAGTTAAATTGGAGCTTGGAATTGGTAAAGGTAAAAAGCTATATGATAAGCGAGAATCTATTGCTAAAAAAGATGCAGAGCGAAGAATGGCAATAGCATTGAAAGGAAACTATTAAGACATTTCATTTTTCATATAATAAAAGAGTATATATACTCTTTTCATAATAATTAAACTATTTCTATCAAGAGCAAAAAGAAAGGCTATATTGCTAGGCAAAATTTTACGCAAACACCAGAGCGTACTTTGTGTACGTTGCTGAGGACGTTTAAGTAAAATTTTAACAACGCAAGATAACCTTTTTTTCTCTACGCCTTGTTGGATGAACCAAATACATCTCTAATTTTATGCTGTACTGTTTGTTTAATTAACTCTCTAGCAGGAGTTAAATATTTTCTAGGGTCAAAAGCAGATGGCTCTTCTACAAATACTTTTCTAATTCCTGCAGTTAATGCTAATCTTAAATCTGTATCAACATTTATTTTTGAAACTCCTGAAATAGAAGCAGTATGAAGTATATCATCTGGAACACCTTTTGCTCCTGGAATATCAGCTCCATATTTATTACATTGTTCAACCAATTCTGGAATAACTGTTGATGCTCCATGTAATACTATTGGAGTATTAGGAATTCTTTCTTTTACTTGTTTTAAAATATCAAAACGAAGTTTAGCTTCTCCTTTAAATTTATATGCTCCATGACTTGTACCTATTGCAATAGCTAAAGAATCACATCCTGTTTCTTTAACAAATCTTTCAGCATCAGCTGGATCTGTGTATATTGCATCTCCTTCAGAAACATTAACATCATCTTCTATTCCAGCAAGTTTACCAATTTCAGCCTCTACCATAACACCTTTAGAGTGTGCATATTCAACAACTTGCTTTGTAAGTCTAGCATTTTCTTCAAAACTATATTTTGAACCATCAATCATAACAGATGTAAATCCATTATCTATACACATTTTAGCTGTTTCAAAATCTGGTCCATGATCTAAATGTATTGCAATTGGTATTTCTGGATGTTCCTCGCAAGCAGCCTCTACCATTTTCATTAAATAATTAATTCTTGCATATTTAATTGCACTTGAAGATGCTTGCAATATTACTGGCGAATGTTCCTCAGCTGCTGCATCAACAATAGCTTGGATTATTTCCATATTATTTACATTAAATGCACCAATTGCAAACCCCTCTCTCATTGATTTTTCAAACATATCCTTTGTTGTAACTAACATTATTTATTCCTCCTCTTTTTTTCTTTTATTTTATTGCAAATTAATTTATCTGTCAAGGATCATATACTACTAATAAAATCAATCCAATTATTGCTATTCCTATTGCAATATATTTTTCCGTTTTTAATTTCTCTTTTAAGAAAATTCTTGATAGTATTAAAGATAAAATACAATATGAACCTACTATAGTAGCTCCTATAGTTGAATCTGATGCCATTGCAAATACATAGAAAAATTGCCCAAGTGTTTCAAAAATTGCAGCCATTCCTTTATATTTTTCTTTTATTAATGACATTTTTTCGTTTTTAGTTGATAAATAAATCATTCCAAATATTGCAAAAATTAAAAAAGTAAATTCATAAGCAATTAAAGCTGTATCTTCATTTATAATCTCAAACTTATCTAAATACAATGCATCTAAAAATGTACCTAAACCATCTAATAAGCAATATATAATAGGTAAAAATATTGCCAAAAAGCTTTTTTTACCGATTGTTCTATTTTCTTTTTTCTCTCTTCTATATATTAATAAAATACCTATAAAAACCAATACTATTCCTATATATACTGGTATTGGATATTTTTCTTTAAAAAACAAAATCAGTAAAAGTGATGTTATTACACCACTGGTATTTTCAACTGGACTCATTATTGATAATTCCAGATATTTTAGCCCTTTATACCCTATTACCATTGAAGAAATATAACATAATGATACTGGTAAATACTTTAAAATATCCATTAAATTTATTTCTACTTTTTTTACAATCATATATATTAAGGCATAAATTCCCATTACAATTCCGACAATTATACCTGTTTTTAAATCACTATATTTATCATCTTTTTCAGAATTTCCTTTTTTATAAAATACATCTGTAATTCCCCATAATGCAAATGTAAGTAAACTAAATATCATATTATTCTTCCTTTCATTTTTTCATTTTGGGATGGTCCTTTTTTGACACTGCTTCATTAGAAAGAACTAATCCGCGTCAGCATTTCGTTTTTAAAATCCGTATGGTGGGTATCCCTAAAGGGGGTACCATAGGATTTTAAAAATGATATGCGGCTAAACAGGATTAGTTCTTTACATTAAATTGTCAAAAAAGGACCATCCCTAAATGAAAAAATTACAAAATTATTACTGCACCTATTATTGCGAAAATAAATCCTAGTATTTTTATTCCTGCAGTTGCTTGGTTTTGGTCACCAAATCCAAACCATTTCTCACTTAAAAGTCTAGCATCATATATAAAAATTACACCTATTAAAACTATAATTAATGCAATTAATTTTAACATTTTTTACTCCTTCTGTGTCAAAATTCTCCGGTACTAATGACAACATTCATGTCAAAATTTTCCGGTACCTGTGACAACACTATATCTCAATCTTCCCTGTAAACTTTGTTTTTATCAAGTTATTTAATCTTAAATTTTTTTCTTGTTCTAACTTTGGATCTTCTGTAATTATTTGATTTGAAAGCCTTTGTACTCTTTTTAAAACATCTATATCTTCAAAAAGGTTTGCAATTTTCATCTCAGGAATTCCGGTGCTGAGCTGTTCCAAAGAAATCTCCTGAGCCTCTTAATTCTAAGTCCTTTTCAGAAATTATAAATCCATCATTTGTTTGGCACATTATTTTCATTCTTTCTTGAACAACTTTTCCTCTTCCTTCAAATTTTAAAATGCAGTAAGATTGATATTCTCCACGTCCTACTCTTCCTCTTAACTGATGAAGTTGAGCTAACCCAAATCTTTCAGCATTTTCTATTACCATAATATTGGCATTGGGAACATCTACTCCTACTTCTATGACTGTTGTAGAAATTAGAATATCTATTTCCTTGTTTTTAAATTTTAGCATTATTTCATCTTTTTCTTTTGGTTTCATTTTTCCATGTAAAAATTCTACTCTAAATTGTGGAAATGTTTCTTTTTGTAATTTTTCTGCAAGCTCTGTAACAGATTTTAAATCCATTTCTTCATTTTCTTCTACTAATGGGCATACAATATAACATTGTCTTCCTTGCTTAATTTGTTTCGTAATAAATGCATTTATTCTGTTTTCCATATCTTTTCCAACTGCAAATGTATCTATTTTTTTTCTATTTGGAGGAAGCTCATCAATAATTGATATATCCAAATCTCCATATAGAATTAATGCTAAAGTTCTTGGAATTGGTGTTGCTGACATTACTAGTACATCTGGATTATTTCCTTTTGCTGAAATTTTAGCTCTTTGCTTAACACCAAACCTATGTTGCTCATCTGTAACAACAAGTCCTAAATTTTTAAATTCCACATCATCTTCAAGCATTGCATGTGTTCCAATTAAAATATCTATCTCACCATTCTTAAGTCTTTCTTTTAATTCTTGTTTTTTCTTTTTTGTAATTGCAGATATTAAAAGCTCTATTCTTATTCCAAATTGATTTAAGGTTTTTTGGAAATTTTCAAAATGTTGTGTAGCTAAAATTGCAGTTGGTGCTAAAATTGCGGCTTGATATCCAGATTTTACAGCTTTGTATGCAGCAATTTCAGAAACTATAGTTTTTCCTGATCCAACATCTCCTTGTAATAGCCTATTCATAGGCTTTGAACTTTCCATATCTAAATCTATTTCTTCCAAAACTCTAAGTTGAGCTTTAGTTAGTTTAAATGGCAATGTGTTTATAACATCACTCATTTTTACATTTTTGTCAAATTCTATTCCTTGTTCATCATTTTTATAATTTTCTTTTATTTTTAAAAGAGCTAATTGAAAACTTAATAGTTCTTCAAAAACTAATCTATATCTTGCTTTAATAAAATCTTGCTTATTATCTGGAAAATGAACTTTTTTCATAGCATTATTTATATCCATAAGCTTATATTGTTCTAAAATATAAGCTGGCAAAGTTTCTTCTAAATTTCCAAAAGCTTCATTTACTCCATTTTCAATTATCTTTCTAATTGTATTTTGTGAAATACCATATGTTAAAGGATAAATTGGAATAATCTTTCCTGTATTTTTGTTTTCTCCAGATTCATCAAAAATTGGAGATTTCATTTCATACCTTCCAAGTTTGATTTCCACTTTTCCATAAAAATTGTATGTATGACCTATTTTTATAACATTTTTTAAATAGCTTTGATTATACCAAACTATAGTACAAGGCGTTTCACCATCACGAATAATCAGCTTATACATCTTAAGCCTTCTTGCAAAAATCTCTTGAACTTTTGTAATTGCAACACCTTTAATTAGAGCATCTTCTCCATCTATACAATCAGAAAGTCTTTTTGCTATTCCTCTATCTTCATAATTTCTAGGAAAATATGATATTAAATCTTGCAAAGTGTTTATATTCAATTTATTCAACAATTTAACTCTTGTTGGTCCAACATTCTTAACATATTGAACTGGCTTGTTTAAATCTATCATCCCTGCTCCTTTTTTCATTGAAGGATGGTCCTTTTTTGAAAATTTAATGTTAAGAACTAATCCTGTTTAACCGCACATCATTTTTTAAAATCCTATGGTACCCCCTTTAGGGATACCCACCATACGGATTTTAAAAAATGAAATGCTGACGCGGATTAGTTCTTTTCTATAAAATAATTTTTTCAAAAAAGGACCTTTCTCACATGAAAAAATTATATTTTTAATAACTTAAAATCCAACGCATCTGCACTTACTAGTTTGAATTCTATTTCATCAATATTTCCTTCAACAGCTTCTTCTATTGATTTTCCGTGTAAATGTGCATAATAACATCTTTTTATATTGTATTTTTTTAATGTTTTCATGAATCCTGTATCTAATTTTTCTTTAATAATTGGAGGATAATGCATAAATACTATTATTTCTTTACTTCCATCAGTATTTTTTGCAATAGCATCTTTTATTGAAAGTTCCAATCTTAGCTCTTCTCTTGCTAAAATTTTTTTAGAATTTTCACTATCTAAATGATGAAGGGTCCACCCTCTAGTTCCACATATTATTTTGTTTTCAACTTCTATACTGTTTGTTTGAATAAAATCTATATTATTAAAGTTATTTTCCTCTAAATATTTTTTCATATTTGTAATTGTTGTCCACCAATATTCATGGTTACCTTTAAGCATTAGCTTTTTTCCAGGTAAACTGCATAAATATTCAAAATCTTTATATGTGTCTTTTAAATGCATAGCCCATGAGAAATCTCCTGGATGAATAACTGTATCTTCTTCTTTTACTTTTGATATCCAATCTTGTTTTATTTTCTCTTCATGATTTTCCCAATTATCTCCAAATATGTTCATTGGCTTTGGATTTCCATACGATAAATGTAAATCACCTATTGTATAAATCATTTTTTAATTCCTTTCCATTTAGACCTTGTCCCCTCATTATGTGTATTTTCTGACATATTAATCTCAAAGCTTTATTAGCTTTATCTATATCAATACCTAATATTCTTTCTTCTTTACAAGTCAATGCTTCAATTTTCTTTACAAATATAAAATCTTTACTACTGTCCGATTGAATATCATTTGGTTGATAATATCTTATTATTTTTTCAAAATACAATTTTAGTCTATTCATCTTATTTGAAATAGGTGTAATTTTTCTTTGAGGTAATTGTATAATACATTGGTCTAAAGATTGAGTATGAGTTAATTCTATTATTATTGATGGATTTCTACCTCCTTCGTATATATATTCCATACACATATCTATAAATTTATCATGATTTAATTCTTTATTATCTTCTTTACTGTATATAGCAAGATATTGTTTTGGTGTTATAATCACAACAGCTATTCCCCTGTATTCTTCACTAAAAAACTTCTTAATACTAAAATGTATCGTCATTTGTTTAATTCTCTCTGGAGTTATCTCACTATATGTATTTACTCCATATTCAATCATTTTTTTATCTCCTTACAATTTCAATCCAGGTACTGCATTTAAATCCAGCTCATCTCTTTTTCCATTTATAAAATTATAATATCCTGCTGATGCTATCATAGCAGCATTATCTGTACATAATTTCATATCTGGCAAATATGTTTTAATTCCTTTATCTTGAAGTTTTAATATTTCATTTCTAATAAAACAATTTGCAGAACATCCTCCACCTATTGCTAAAGTTTTCATTCCAGTTTGTTCTAAAGCATCTGATATATTTTTCATTAACATATCCACAACTGCCTTTTCAAAACTTGCACATAAATCTGCTTTATTTAAATCTTTTGTATTGTGATTAATATTTATTACAGCTGTTTTAATTCCACTAAAGCTAAAATCAAGAGAGTTTTCAAAATGTGTTGTAGGTAGTTTTATTGTAGGATTACCTTCTAATGCCAATTTATCTACTTTTGGTCCACCTGGATAACCTAACCCTACTACTCTTGCAACTTTATCAAATGCTTCACCTATAGCATCATCTCTGGTTTTGCCTAATATTTCAAAGTCTGTATAATCATTAACTTTTATAATTTGAGTGTTTCCTCCTGATATCAGCAAACATAAAAATGGTGGTTTTAAATCTTTATGTGTAATATAATTTGCTGCAATATGCCCATGTATATGGTTTACTCCAACAAGTGGTTTGTTTATTGCATAGCTCAATGCTTTTCCATAAGATACCCCTACTAAAAGCGCACCTACTAAACCAGGTCCATATGTAGGTGTTACTGCATCTATATCATCAAATGTTACATTTGCTTCTTTTAAAGCATATTTTACAACTCTATCAATTGCTTCTATATGATTTCTTGATGCTATTTCTGGTACTACTCCACCATATTTTTCATGTATTGGTATTTGTGTGTCTATTATATTTGATAATATTTCTCTTCCATTTTTTACAACTGAAGCTGATGTTTCATCACAACTAGTTTCAATTCCAAGTGTTAATATGTCTTTCATAATTCTCCTTCTTTCGCATTTATTTTACTAAAAAATACAAAAAATAGCAAGTGTTTACCTGCTATTTTCTATTCTATTCATTTCTTGTTGTAAAGTTGTATTTTTTACACTGTCTAATGCGGAATTATAAACATAAATTCCCAGACTCGTAATACCAACCGCTGTTCCTGTATAAAAAGAAGCTATCTCTTTATACGTTATTTTGTCATATTCAATATTATCTATTCCTACTATAGAAAAATATGGAACTAATCCTAATGAAAGTGATGAAGCAGTATTTTCAATATATGTATTATTTTGCATTTGTTCTTTATTAATATCTTCCATTTTCTTAGATATATTACTAAATACATTTCCTATTTGTTTTGCATCTTTGCCATTCATTTTCCAAATTTCATCATCCTCAATTCTATTTATTTGAAGATTATCATTAAATGTATTTTTATTAAAATATTGAACTTTTCTTTTTGGTATTTCTGTTTCTACACTTTCTTGAATTTCTGCTTCTGTGGTTTCTACCTCACCATTTGAAGCTACATTATATTCATTATTTGTATCTTTACTTATTATTTTAAAAGTTCCATCTACATTTTCAAAAAATTCAAAATTTTTATTCATGAATTTTTGTTTCAAATCATTTAATGTTATACTTGTATCGACATTTGTATTATTTGTAGTATATTTGTCTGTAATTTTTTGTGTAAGAATTTCATTAATTGAAAGCATAATTTCATCTTTTTCTGCACCACTCATATTCTTTTGTCTTGCTTCTTGGGCTCTTTTTAAAATTCCTGTTTCAGATTTTAAATCTAAATTATAATCTAAAACAGCAATTTCTTCAACTTGGTTTAATGTGTCTAAGCCTCTATATCCTATAGACATTGATCCAAACGGCTCTGAGTTATATAATGCTTCTATATTATATATTAATTTACCCTCTTCTTTATTTTTTTCGATATTTAATGCAGAAACATATTCTTCATTAAAACTATCTTTTCTTGTAATCTCAATTGAAATTCCATTTTCATTTTTATTTATTATTTGAGATTCGTCATCATTTACAGATTCAATTCTAGTTAACTCTTCATCTTCTATAAATAAATTGTATACATATATTTTGTCTTCTTTTGATGTATCTGTAGTAATATTTTCATAAATATCATCTTCAGTTGTATAATTTTCATCTGTATCAGCTTCACCATAGTCATTTATATATTCTTCTAATTCTTTTTCCAATTCATCTATTTTATTATCTACTTCCTCTTCAGAATAAATTGAAAAACTTGTAAATACTTTTCTAATAACTTGCCAAATTATTTCATCCTCTTTGGCTGTTTCTAAAACACTTTTTACAATATTTTTTAATTGTGTTTCATTTATTTTTAGTGAATAAACTGTGTTATTTTCTTGATTTGTTTTAGAAAACATATCATCATTTAAATCATTAATAACCAATTTAGTATATTTTTCAACTAATTGGTTCACTTCATCTTCTGAAATTATAGAATCAATAAAATTAAAATCAATTTTATTTGGTATTAAATTTATTTGTTCCTCATTAAGTCCTAGTTCTTTTGCCCATTCTTGAAGATTGCTATTTTCTAAAACTATATAGCTTTTCAATATGTTATTAATTCTAAATCCATACATATCATCTTGTGCTAATACATCTATATCTAAACCTTTTGATTGTGGATAATTAACTTTAATATTTTGCAAATTTATTTTATTTGCTTTATCTACTTTTCCACTAATTGAAATGTTACTATTTTCTATATGTTTCATTTCAGCTGTTTTGTTTGAATTTTCAGTATCATAGCTAATTGAAATTTTACCATTGTTTTCATAAGGTGTGTTTTTCAATTTCGTTTTATAAGCATCTAAGTCTTCATCTTTTAATTGATTATAAATGAAATCTTTGCTTTCTAATGCATACTTTAAAAACATCTGCTTATCTGTTCTAAATGTATCTGTAGCAAAATACAGATATGCAAAAACTCCACCTATTAATAACATAAGAATTATTAGAACTATTATTAAAACTTTTATTACTTTTTTCATTATTAAAATTCCTTCCATTTTTTTACATTATATGCCTAATTAATTATTCTAAATTTTGGGGGTTGGATGTCGGAAGTCAGATGTCAGATATTGGAAATCAAACCTCTCACTTTTCAGCTCATTACGGGCGATTAAAATCGCCCCTACAATGTTATTTTTTAATGATTCCCAAAATCTCCTCCAACGAAATAGGTCCTTCTCTTATTATCTTTATTTCGAGAGATGTGCAGTCTACTATTGTACTTGCTTGTCCATATGCTACTTCTCCCTCTAAAATTCCATCAATACTATGAAATTTTTCTTGTATTTCTTCAATACTTTTACAAACTGGCTCTCCACTTATGTTTGCACTCGTCATAAATACAGGGCTTCCAACTTTTTCTATTAATTCTTCTAAAGGTTTTGATGTTGCCATTCTAATTCCAATCTCATTAGAGCCTTCATTAATATAGTTTGGTGTTTTATCACCTTTTAATAAAACTAACGTTATTGGTCCAGGCATAAAAGAATTTATGATTTTTTCTATTCTTTCATCTACTTTTGCAATACTTTTTATTTGCTCTATATTATTGCACATTATTGGAAAAGCTTTATTTTCAGGTCTATGTTTTATTTCTATTAAATGTTCTCTTGCTTTTCTAGAGTTCATACGTGCACACAAACCATACACTGTATCTGTAGGTACCGCAATTACTCCATCATTTTTTAAAATATTTGCTAATTCTTCTATTTGTGTTTGATTAAAAATCTTCATACCAATTCCTCTATTTTAATCTGTATATACACTATTATCTTTCACCTAGCCCCTGCATTTCAGCATATACCTGGTCAACCTCCTCTATTGTTACTCCTTCTGCTTTTAATCGTTGTAAAAATATCGTTTTTTGTGGTCTATCTACTTTAGACCAAACTACATGTTTATTTTGCAAATCTAATAGTAAACGTACTATTGCGTCATGCTTTTTATTCATTCCTTCATCTCTCCTTTACCTTTATTAACAGTATAGTTAAATATTATCTATATAAAATATAAAACATTAAACATTATATCATATCTCTCCAATATTTACAAGTTCTAAATCTTCTTCCTTCAATCCTTTTGCAATTGCATCATAAAATCCAATTACAGTATCTATAGCTGTAAAGCATGGAACTTTACTTTCAGCTGCTAGTCTTCTTATTTTAAATCCATCACGATTTGACTCTTTTCCCTTAGTTGGTGTATTGATTATAAAACTTAATTGTCCAGAATGAATCAAATCTGGAATGCTATCTGTTCCTTCCCATATTTTTGGAACTGATTCAATATTTTCAACTCCATTTTCTTTTAGATAACTTGCTGTTCCTGAGGTTGCATATATTGAATATCCATGTTTTGCAAGTTTTTTAACAATTGGTAAAATTTCAGGTTTATCTTTATCATTAACTGTAACTAGAATTTTTCCTCTTTCAACAACATTTATTCCACTTGCAATAAATGCTTTTAATATTGCCTCACTAAAATGCTTCGAAACTCCTAAAACTTCTCCTGTTGATTTCATTTCAGGTCCTAAAGATGTGTCAGCATTTTTTAATTTTTGGAATGAAAATATTGGCATTTTAACTGCTACATATTTTGATTTTTTGTATATTCCTGTTCCATAATCCATATCTTTTAGTTTTTCTCCTAAAATAACTCTAGTTGCAACATCTATTACAGGAAGACCTGTTACTTTGCTTATATATGGAATTGTTCTACTTGCTCTTGGGTTTACCTCTATAATGTAAACTTCTCCTTCACATATTATAAATTGAATATTAAATAATCCAATAATATGAAGTTCTTTTGCAATTCTTTTTGTATAATCAATAATTATATCTATGTATTTTTGTTCAACTACACTTGTAGGGTATACTGAAATACTATCTCCAGAGTGAATTCCAGCTCTTTCTAAGAGTTCCATAACTCCTGGAATAAGTACATCTTCCCCATCTGAAATGGCATCTACTTCCATTTCTTTTCCCATCATATATTTATCTACTAAAATAGGATGCTCTTGTGTAACTTCATTAATATCAGATATTAATCTATCAACATCATTGTCATCATAAGCTATTGCCATTCCTTGCCCACCAAGTACATAAGAAGGCCTTACTAAAACAGGATATTTTAATTTATTTGCTATTTCTTTTGCTTCTTCTGCTGTATAAACAGTACCACCTTTTGGACGTAAAATCTTACAATTTTCTAAAGCTTCATCAAATAATTCTCTGTCTTCAGCTCTATCCATATCAACTTGATCTGTTCCAAGTATTTTAACTCCCATGTCTGATAAAGCTTTTGTTAACTTAATTGCAGTTTGTCCTCCAAATTGAACTATTGCTCCCATTGGTTTTTCAACATTTATAATATTTTCAACATCTTCTGGTGTTAAAGGTTCAAAATAAAGTTTATCTGCTATATCAAAATCTGTACTTACAGTTTCAGGGTTATTATTTACAATAATTGTTTCATATCCTAATTTTCTTAATGCTAAAACACTATGAACACTACAGTAGTCAAATTCTATTCCTTGCCCAATTCTAATTGGCCCAGAACCTAAAACTACTATCTTTTTAGAATTTCCAGAATCTATTGATTCATTTTCTTCATCATAAGATGAATAGTAATATGGAGTTTTAGCTTCAAATTCAGCACTACATGTATCAACTAATTTGTAGTTTGCAACAATATTATTTTGAAGTCTTTGATTTTTAATATCTTCTTCTTTTAGACCAGCTAACTTTGCAATAACTTTATCTGTATATCCCATTTTTTTAGCTTTTAATAGAAGTTCTGTAGTTAATTCATTATTTACAAGCTCTTCTTCCATTCTAACTAATCTATCAAATTTGCTTATAAAAAATTTGTCG
Source organism: uncultured Eubacteriales bacterium (assembly GCA_902787685.1). GTDB lineage: Bacteria > Bacillota > Clostridia > TANB77 > CAG-508 > CAG-269. The sequence goes on from CADAHH010000005.1 coordinate 95,188, forward strand.
ATTTTTGTAATATTATGAATTTCATCTATTGTAATTCCACGCCTTAAGCTTTCTGCTATACACCAAATTCTTTCATTATCAACAGATTTCAATTGTTCTAATATTTTTTCTGTAGAATATTCTGTTAATTTTTCCATTTGTAATGAATCTAAATTTTCTTCTAAAGACCTAATTGCTTTCATTAAAGCTTGTTCTAATGAAGGTGCAATTGCCATTACTTCACCAGTTGCCTTCATTTGTGTTCCTAAATCACGAGAAGCTGTTTTAAATTTATTAAATGGCCATTTTGGAATTTTTACAATTACATAATCAAGTACTGGTTCAAAGCATGCATAAGTTTTACCTGTAACTTCATTTTTTATTTCATCTAAAGTATACCCTATTGCTATTTTTGCAGATACCTTTGCTATTGGGTAACCTGTTGCTTTTGAAGCTAAAGCAGATGATCTACTAACTCTAGGGTTTACCTCTATAACTGCATATTCAAAACTGTTTGGATTTAATGCAAATTGAACATTACATCCACCTTCTATTTTTAATGCTGAAATAATTTTTATTGCTGATGTACGAAGCATTTGATATTCTTTATCTGCTAAAGTTTGAGAAGGTGCAACTACTATACTGTCTCCTGTATGAACTCCAACAGGGTCAATATTTTCCATATTACATATTGTTATACAATTTCCTTTTGAATCACGCATAACTTCATATTCTATTTCTTTCCAACCAGCTATGCATTTTTCTATTAAAACTTGATGTACTCTTGATAAATAAAGTCCAGATGATGCAATTTCTCTTAGTTCTTCTTCAGTATTTGCTATTCCTCCACCAGTTCCTCCTAATGTATAAGCTGGTCTTACTATTACTGGAAGTCCTATTTGTTTTGCAAATTCTATTGCATCTTCTACATCTGTAACTACTTTACTTGCAATACATGGCTCATTAATAGATTCCATCATATCTTTAAATGCTTGTCTATCTTCAGCATTTTTTATTCCTTCTGGTGATGTTGCAAGAAGTTTTACATTATGCTCATCTAGAAAACCTGATTCATATAGCTCCATCGCAATATTTAGCCCTGTTTGTCCACCTAAATTTGGTAAAATACTATCTGGCTTTTCTTTTTTAATAACTTTCTCTACAGTCTTTACTGTAATTGGCTCAATATATATTTTATCAGCCATTTCTTTATCTGTCATAATTGTAGCAGGATTTGAGTTTATTAAAACAACCTCTATTCCTTCTTTTTTAAGTTCACGACATGCTTGAGTTCCTGCATAATCAAACTCTGCAGCTTGACCTATTACAATAGGTCCTGAACCTATTACTAATACTTTTTTTATACTACTATTTTTTGGCATTATCTTTAATCCTTTCTAAAACAAAACTTTTATTCGTTTTTTATATTTACTTTTTATTAAAAATATTATATAATTCGCTTGTTGCCCCTCTTTCTTAAGTGATTAAGGAGGTGATGCAAATGTATAAGAAGAATAGCACAAATGTTAAACAAAAGAAAAAGTTTAGCTTTTACAAAATTATAAAAATTCTTAAGAATCTTTTAGAAATTGTAAAGTTAATCAAAGATATTCTTTTGGGGTAACAAAAAATGTAGCGGTCTCAACCACCGCTACATTTTTTTGCAAATGCATAAAAACTCTAACACAAATGTTTTTATATGAAAAGAATTGTTGTCAATCTTTTCTATATAACTATTATACTCAATTTACAAAAAAAATGCAAGCGATTTTTATTATTTTTTAAATTATATTTAAACATCATAGTAAATTATGAAATCAAAACTTTTTCTAAGAATTCGTCAAATATATAACTATTATCTTCTGGTCCTGGGCATGCTTCTGGGTGAAACTGTACTGTATAAATATCTTTTTTTATGTATTTTAAACCTTCAACTGTCCCATCATTCATATTTATATCAGATACTACAGCAATTTCAGGATTTACTGTTTTTTCATCTATTGCATACCCATGATTTTGTGAAGTTATAAATATTCTATCTTTCTCTATATTTTTAACTGGGTGATTTGGTCCTCTATGGCCATATTTTAATTTATATGTTTTTGCTCCTGTAGCTAATCCCATTAATTGATGACCTAAACAAATTCCAAGAATTGGTTTATTAAAATCACTCTCATATATTTCTTTAATTGTTTGAATTGAAATTTTATTATCTTCTGGGTCACCTGGACCATTTGATAATACAAGACCATCAAAATTCCCTTGTAATATTTTATCAGATGGTGTTTCACTTGGAAACACTGTTATTTTACAATTTCTTTTGATTAATGAATTTATAATATTTTGTTTTGAACCAAAATCTAATAGGGCTAAATTAATATTTCCTTCCCCTATTTCATAGACCTTTTTTGAAGTTACATTTTTAACAGTATCTGTAACTTTATAATCTTTAATTTTGTTTATTATTTTTTCCATATTTGAGATGTTATCTGTAAGCATCCCTCTCATTGTACCATTATCTCTTAAAACTTTTGTAAGCTTTCTTGTATTTACTCCTTGAAGCCCTGGAATTTTATTGTATTTTAAAAATTTATCTAAATGTAATTTTGATCTAAAATTGCTCTCAACTTCAGCAAGCTCATGAACAAAAACAGCTTCAACCCAAGGTTTTCTAGATTCTTTATCTTCTAAAGTCAATCCATAATTTCCAATTAATGGATATGTCATAACTACACCTTGAGAACTATATGATGGATCTGTGAAGATTTCTAGATATCCTGTCATTGAAGTATTGAAAACAACTTCACAAATAACATCTTTTTTGTAACCTATTCTTTCTCCTTCAAAAACTTGTCCATTTTCTAGTACCAAATAGCTTTTCATTTTTTGATTCATTCCTTTCTAATAATTATCTTATCTATAATAACATAAATTTTAAAAAAATGGAATGTTTTTTGTGAATTTTGTAAATAATAATTTACAAAATAATGGTTTTATAAAAAACTAAAGAGAAATAATGATATATAAATAATTTTCAAAGTTTCTCGGCTCAATACGGTCTCTAGAGAGAGTATATTTTAATAAAATGAGCCTCTCACTGCTCTTGCTTCGCAAGCCAGCGCTTCCTCAGTTTATTAAAATTAACTCTCTCTGACACGACCTCCAATCACATTCGAAACTTCTTAAATTATTTATATATCATTATTTCTTGTATATCAATCAGTGTAACCCATTATCTTGTAACAATAATAATAAAAATCTTATTTGGAGGTTCAAAATGAAAAGAATTATAATTATGTTTATTATATTAGGTTTAATTAGTATTGGAGTAGGAATATATATTACTAATAGAAACAAATTCTCAGAGAATAACAATCCATCATATGATTCTACAAGACTTTCAGCAGATAATTCTACAATCGCAGAAAATACAACTCCAAATTTAAGTTCTAATGAAAATCAAAACTCAGAAAATTATAACTCTAATGCTGAAGAATCTACACAAGAATCTAAAAAAACTGAGACAGAGACTCAGATTTCAGAATTTACAACAAAAATTTACACTAAAGATGATGAGAGACAAAATAACATAAATATTACTTGTTCAACATTAAATAATACTTATGTTGAAGTTGGAGAAACTTTTTCTTTTTGCAATACTGTTGGTAAAGCCACAACTTCAAAAGGATATGAAAAAGCAGATGTTTTTAAAGATGGTGAAGTCATTCAAGCTCTTGGTGGAGGTAATTGCCAAGTGAGTACTACTCTTTATAATGCAGTTCTTAAGATTGATGGTCTAGATGTAACAGAAAGACATAAACACAGTAATTCTGTCCCATATATAAAAAATGGAAAAGATGCCGCAGTAAGCTATGGAACTTATGATTTCAAATTCAAAAATAATACTGGCAATAAAATTAAGATTTCAGCATCTTGTGATTCTGATTATGTGTATATAAAATTGTTTAAATTGGAATAAATATTGATTTCTTTCATATAATTAATTAAACATTTAGAGCTTTGAAGTATATTATTAATTTATGAAATTCCGAATGTGATTGGAGGTCGCGTCAGAGACTAGAGACCGTATTGAGCCGAGGAATTGATTAAATTAATAATATACTTCAAAGTAAGCTATAATATCAATTAATTATTAATCTCTGAAAGGATATCTATGAAAAAATTAATTATTATATTTTCAATTTTATCATTAACTTGTTTCTGCCATATTGCAAGTTTTGCAACATCTGATCAATACACTTGGTCTACATATGATTTAACAGCAGAAGTTTCCAACAATTTAAATACAACCAGTATAAATGATTCTGATAACCCATTAAATCTAGATTGTGGTTCATGTATTTTAATGGAGCAACATACTGGCAAAATTCTATATTCTTATAATTCACATGAACAACTTATGCCTGCAAGTGTTACAAAACTTATGAGTATTTACTTAATTATGGAAGCAATTTCACAAGGAAAAATAAATTATGATACAAAAATCCCATGTTCAGAAAATGCCGAAGGTATGGGTGGATCTCAAATTTGGCTTACCACAACAGAAAATCTTACTGTGGACGAAATGCTTAAAGCAATTTGTGTAGTAAGTGCAAATGACTGTGTTACTGCAATGGCGGAATATTTGGGTGGTACTGAAGAAAACTTTGTTAATATGATGAATGAAAAAGCAACTGAATTACATATGAATGATACTTGTTTTAAAAATTGTCATGGAATTGATGAAGATGGTCATGTAATGTCTGCTAATGATATTGGTATTCTTTCCTGCAAATTATTAAATGATTATCCTGAAATTACAAAATATACTACGATATATATGGATTCACTTCGTGACGGAAAATCTAGTTTAGTTAATACTAATAAATTAGTAAGAAACTATTCTGGTTGTACTGGATTAAAAACAGGTTCAACATCACTTGCATTATATAATTTATCAGCATCAGCATCTAGAGATGGGATGGATTTAATTGCTGTTGTTATGAAAGCACCTACATCACAAATAAGGTTTAAAAATGCATCAACACTTCTTGATTATGGATTTAAGAATTTTGAATATAAGCAACTAATTAAAAAAAATGATATTATAAATACAATACCAGTAGAAAAAGGAATTGATTCTATAATAGATATAATTGCTGAAAAAGATTGTGGTGCAGTTATTAATAAAAGTGAAGATTTAAACATTGAACAATTGATTTCAATCTCAAAACCTGTTCAGGCACCAATAAATAAAGGAGATGTAGTTGGAAAAATATCTTATACCTTAAACGGAGAAACCATTTCAGAATGTAACTTAATTACAAACAAAAATGTTCCAAAAATCAATATTCTGTCAATGGGGCAGAACATACTAAACAAATGGAGCACACTGCTTCGTTAATAAATAATAACTAATCCGCGTCAGCATATCGTTTTATAAAATCCGTATGGTGGGTATCCCTAAAGGGGGTACCATAGGATTTATAAAATGATATGCGGTTAAACAGGATTAGTTATTTTCCTAATTGTCAAAAAGGTCCGTCCCCAATGACAACCGTTCTCAAATTACACATTATCTTCTTTTTTTCTTTCATTATATGCTTGTAATGCTTCATTCCATTTTTTGTATTCTGGCTTTTCTTTCTTGTTTTCAAGCTCAAAATTTTCACTTAAATATTTTGAAATATATCTTCCAACCTTTTCAGCTCCTTTGATATTTAAATGATTACCTTTATCTTGTGTATCAGTTTCCCAATTTATTGGCTCATCTATTTCAAAATTAAAATTAACATATTTTAGTTCTTTTTCGTTTGCAAATTCTTTGAAAATTTCATATTTTTCAATGGCTCTTTCATCTGTTGTTGGCATTGTCATAAGTACTAAGTCACAATTGTTTTGATTACACAATAATTTTAATTCATCAATTTTTTCCTTTACATATTTTTCTATGTGTAAATCTGTATTATCTATGTTTATTCCTTTTTGTTTTTTCTGATAATCTTCTTTATATTTCTGATAGTTATTTTTTCCTTTACTTTCATATTTGTTTGTTTTTTTATCATATAAATATCCTTTATATGATGTTTCACTTTGCAAAATTAGCTTTCTAATATCGAACTCTGTTAATTTTTGATATCTATCATGAAATCTTATAACAGGAAATAGAAAAGACAATTTTTCCTTTATACTAAAATCCATATAATCTTCATTTATTAAGTCTAATTTATCAAAACTAAAATTCATATAATCAATTTCTGATCTTGTACTAAGTTCTGTAAAAAATTCTTTTGTTGTAAAAAATTCACCTGTATCTAACATAATGACTTTTGGAGATTGTGTTTTAAAAAATTCTTTTGCTACATAATATGACCCTATTGCATCTTGCCCTGGAGTTGAGGCTGAAAATCCCGTAACCCCAATATTATTATATATTTCTAATGGAGAAACTCCTGTATATACATTTGAATCTCCAACATAAAGCACATCAATCGTATTTTTATCTTGCTTGTACATATCTCTCATTGCACCTGCAACATACCATCCACCTTCGCTACTACCAACAGGTGAAAACACTCTATTTAATACACAAATGATAATTATTAAAATAATTATAAATACAAATGCTTTTATAGTATCTTTCATTAGTTTATATTCCTCTCTAATTATTTTATTATTAGTATGTAAAAAGAAGTGCGAAGTGAGAGGTGCAAGATGGAAAGTTTTTTATCACATCTCACTTCTCACCTCCAACTCCTTTCTTTCTATTTCTAACCTCATGTCTTTATCATTTGTTTAAAATCCTCCGTAAATAAAGCTTTGAACATTATATCCTTCCCCATATATTCCAAATATAATAATACTAAGAATGACGCCATATAGAATAATCCATCTAAATAAAATGTTTTGTTTAGCAAGCGTATCTCTAACTTTCATTCCTTTTTCTTGTTTAATACTAATATATAGCATGATCAAACTCGAAACAATTAGAATAATTATATCTTGTACTTTTAAACCTCCAAGCAAAAAAGCTTCTCCATTGAAAATTCTTTCTAAATGATTTACTTTAAATATAGATTTGAACATATTAAATGCTACTTTTAAATTATCTGCTCTAAATATTAACATTCCAATACATACAAAACTTGTTGTTCTTAATATTTGCCATAGTTTGTAGCTAAATACTTCTGTTTTTATTTTAAATGTTTTTATAATTTTTTCTCCAAATGGTGCAAAGATTTTTCCTAACATCATAATTACATAATAATACATTCCATAAACAATATATTTCCATCCTGAGCCATGCCAAATCCCATTTCCTAGCCAAACACAAAATAATGAAAGCGCTACTGCACTTACTTTTGATAGATTTGATTTTTTTAAATATTTATTTGATAAATTTGTAATTTTAAGTGAAACTTTTGAAAGTGATACCGGATAAAAAATGTATTCTTTAAGCCAAGCACCTAAAGTTATATTCCATCTTCTCCAGAATTCATCAATTGATTTTGCAAAAAATGGTCTTTCAAAATTTTTATCTAGCTCTATTCCAAAAATATCAGATGCTCCTCTTACAATATCTATTCCACCAGAAAATTCTGCATATATTTGTAATGTATATCCTACAATCGCAAGTATAATAATTAAAAATGTGTATTCAGTATAATTTTCAAATACATAGTTTACATACATTGCTACTCTATCTGCAATTACCATTTTCTTAAAATATCCCCATAGCATAAGCTCGGAACCATATGTAATAGTTTTATATGTAATTTCATTTGGCCTATATAATTGAGCAGCTAATCTATCAAATCTGCCAATTGGACCTTCTACTAATTGTGGAAAATAAACCAAAAATAATGCAACTTTGCCAAAGTTTTTTTCTGCTTTTATTTTTCCTCTATAAACATCTACTATATAACTTATTGCTTGTAAAGTATAATAAGATATTCCAAGTGGAAGCAAGAATTTAAAAATTGGTATATTTATTTTAAATAAATGATTAAACTCTCCAATTAAAAATCCAGAATATTTAAGTACAATAAGCATAGAAATATTAACTATAATTCCTATTGTTAATACTATTTTCTTTTTTTTCTTTGCTTCATTTTTTAATCTTTTTTTCTCTTCTTTATTTTCTAAAGTTTTTGCTTTTTCAGAAGCATTATTTCCTATTTTATCTATTTTTAAAGCTGCAATATAAATACTCAATGTTGATAAAAGTATAAATATTGTATATTTTCCACTATTTAATACAAAAAAAACATAGCTTGCTACTAATAAAACTACCCACTTAATTTTTTTTGGCATGAGTTTATATATTATTACAAGCACGAGTAAAAATATTATAAATTCGATTGAATTAATTAACATGTGTTTATTCCAATGTTACAGTTCTGTATTTCAATTATATATGTCCTGCACTGTAACTTTCCTTTCTACAAATTATTCTTCCTCTAATCTTTTAACTAATTCATATATTCTCTCTGCAGAATTAAAATTTTCTGGTATTAAGTCTGCAGGTGTAATTTCTATATCAAATTCATCATTTAATTTTGCAACTAATGTTACAATATCAAATGAATCTAAAATTTCTTCTTCTATTAAATTTTCTTCTGTATTAAAGTCTACTCCAGGCTTTATTTGTTCTAATATTTTTATAATATCATCCATTTCCTATTCTCCTATCTCTCATTTTTTATTCCTACCTACTATTTTATTAAATCAAATCAAAAACGAGTATTGCAATGCTGAGGCTGTTTGAACGCAAGTGAATTACAGCATCAGTATGCACAGCTGGCAAAATTGTTTCAAAAGGCAAAGGAGCGTACGCGGTGTACGTTGCTGAGGCTGTTCGAATGCTAGTGAGTTACAGCATCAGTATGCATCAGCTGACTGCGTTTTGAAATAATTTTAACACAGCAAGACGAAGTTTTTCATTTGATTTGTAGTGCTTTTCTATCTATTTTACCATTTGCATTATACGGCATTACATCTAGTTTATTGAATTCATTTGGCCTCATGTATGGTAAAAGAATTTTTTCACACTCAATAGCTAAAGTCTTTTCATCAATTGTCCCTTGATAATATAAAACTATTTTTTTATTTTTCTCATCATAAACAGCACAGCAAAGAGTAATTCCTTCTATGCCATAAATATTTCTTTCAATTTCTCCTAGCTCAATTCTATATCCCATATGTTTTATTTGATAATCTTTTCTAGAAAGATAAATTAAATTTCCCGTTTTATCATATTTTACGATGTCTCCTGTTTTATATACTATTTCAGGGTAACATTTATTAATTGGATTTTGAATAAATGCTTGTTTTGTTTTCTCCTTATTTTTATAATATCCTGATGCTAAAAATGATCCTCTTGCTAATAACTCTCCTTTATCTGATTCTTCATTTTCTATATATTTTATCTCTTTTCCATTTTCATCAACTACTATCAATCCACAATTATTGCAATGTTTTCCAATTGGAACAGAAGCTGTATCTTCTAATTTTTTATCTAGAATATAATATGAACATATATCTGTTGTTTCTGTTGGTCCAAATAGATTAGCAAACATTGCATCTGGCAAAGCATTCATCCACATATTTAACTGCTTTGTTGGCATTACTTCACCTGCAAATAAAACTTTTCTTAAATATGGTAGTTTAACATCTTTTAATGCTCCTAAATTTGCAACTATACATAATGCAGAAGGAACCCAATATATTGTATTAATTTTATTTTCATTTAAATATTTTATTAAATTTATTGGAAAAGAAAAGTTTACCTTTGGAATTATATACATAGTTGCTCCTGTTAAAATTGTAGTAAATACATCAGTTATTGACATACTAAAATAAAATGGTGTTTGACTACCCCAAATAGTTTCTTCATTAATATTAAATGTTTCTTCTGCCCATTTTATATATGATAAAACTGCCTTATGGTTTAAAACAACACCTTTAGGAACCCCTGTAGAACCAGATGTATATAAAATATACATTGTATCCAAATCTATTCTATCATCATTAATCTTTTTTAAATTAATCTCATCTATTTCTGTTTTAAGCATTTCATCATATACAAAGACATTTTTTATATTTAATTCTAATGATTCTAACTTTTTTTGATTTTTGATATCTGTTATTACTGTTTCAGCTTCTAAATTTTCTATTATTGCTTCTATTCTGTTTTTAGGTGATTTTACATCTATTATTGTATAAAAATTTCCACTATATAAAGTACCTATCATTGCTTCTAAGCAATTTACGGTTTTGTCAATAAAAATTACAATTGGTTTGTTCGTTTCATTAATTTTATGATTTACAAATGTTCCTATTTTTTTTGAATTTTCTGTAAATTCTTTGTAGGTAACTCTTCTTTTGCTATCTACAAATATTTCTTTTTCGGGTATTTCTTTACTTTTTTTATTTATAACATCAATAATACTTTTTTCCACTTTTCAAACTCTCTCTCTTAATTAATTTATCCCATTTGAATAATGTATTTGAAGTAGGAGGTAAGAAGTCAGATGTCGGAAATTATAAATCACTCTCTACTTTCTACCTCTTAACTCCTACATCTTATCTTGAAAATTTATATAACGAATTTTATACAAGAATTTTACTATATTTCCATAAAAAAAGCAAGTATTTCTACTTGCTTGTGTATACTATATATATTATTCAGCAGCTGTTTCTTCTGCTTCTGGAGCGTTATAAGCTTCTAATATAGCATTTTGAATTTTTTCCCTTGTTTCAGGGTTGATTGGATGAGCTATATCCTTGAATTCTCCTGTTGGAGTTTTCTTGCTAGGCATAGCTATAAATAATCCATTTTGGCTTTCGATAACTTTGATATCGTGAATTACGAATTCATTATCGAATGTTACAGAAGCAACAGCTTTCATTCTGTTTTCTGAATTTACCTTTCTTAAACGTACATCAGTAATTTGCATTTTTAGCACCTCTTTCTTTAAGTAATATGTACATAATTTTTTATGCACTAATATATTATTCTTCAAAAAAAAATTTTTTCCTTCTTTTTTTTACAAAATTTTTATTTTATATTTATTATTTTATTTATAATGTATTGTGGTCTTGATTTTGACTCATCATATATTCTTCCTATATATTCGGAAATCACCCACAATGACACTAATTGAACTCCAGCAAAAAGTGTAATAGTAACCATAATAGAGGTCCACCCTGGCTCTAAATTATTTAATTTAAATATATAAGATAATAATGCATATATTAAAATTATGATAGAAATTATAATAGATATCATTCCTAATGCGCCAACTATTTTTAATGGTTTAGTAGAAAAACCTATTATACCATCTTGAGCTAATTTCATCATTTTTCTAAAAGGATATTTTGTTTTACCAGCAAATCTTTTGTCTCTTTCATATTCAAAAGGAACTTGTTTAAATCCTGTCCAACTCCATAAGCCTCTTAAAAATTTATTGTGTTCTGGCATTTTATTTATCACATTAATTGCTTCTTTATCAACTAATCTAAAATCTCCTGTATCTCTGGGTATTTCAACATCTGCTAACATATTAAGAGTTTTATAAAATATCTTTGCTGATGATATTTTAAAAATAGACTCTCCCTTTCTCTTTTTACGTTTACCATATATTATTTTATTGCCAGCTTCCCAAAGTTTTATCATATCAGGAATTAATTCAGGTGGATCTTGAAGATCAGCATCTATTATAATAGCGCATTCTCCATCAACTACTTTTAATCCAGCAATTACAGCTGATTGATGTCCAAAATTTCTTGTAAATGATATTATTTTAACTTTTGTATCCAATATTGCTATTTCCTGTAATAAATTAAAAGTTTTGTCTTTACTTCCATCATCTATAAATACTATTTCGTAATCATAATCATTTAAATTAGTTAAAACATTTGTCATTCTTTTATAACACTCTTTAACAACTTTTTCTTCATTATACATTGGTATAATTGCTGATATTTTTTTCAAAATTTTTCTCCTCTTTTTATTATATTATCATATTATTTAAAACTTCTTCAATAATATTTTTATAGTTTACCCTTTTATATGTATTTGATGTTATTACATATAATGATGCATTTTCAGTTTCAAACAATTCAAATGATTGTTCTGGATCAATTTCTTCAAATGGGTATTCTTCAATATTCCCTGTTACCTCATCTATCAAATAAGCAACTGAATTTATGCAAATTGAATAATTCTTTTTATTACTAATAGCTTTTTTTATATTATTATCTATTTCATTAGAAGTATCCTTTTGCTCTTGCACTAGATATCCATCTTCGTCTATAGTATATGAACAATTTGTATATTTTTGCAAAATCTCCACGAACTCTTTTCTTGAGTTCTTTTCAATCCAAATTCCACTCTTATTTGGAGCTTGCTCTAGTAAGCCATCAATTTCTGAAAATTCAGGCTTTCCATTTTTTATTGCTCCTGCCATTGCAACTTTATATTGTATGTTAGGTTTTATAACTATGACTTCTCTTCCATCATATTCTTTTTTTATTTCATAAATTGCCTCATCTGTATTATTATATCCTAAATCTTGTTTTATCTCATCTATTTTTGATTTTTGAAAAGTATCTGGTATAGAATTTTCTATAATGTTATTAGAATTTTGATTTACAGTATTTTCTTTTTTCTCTTTTTGTTTAAAGAAAGTAACTATAGTAATAAAGCCAATTACAATTATTATACATATTGCAGATAAAATATATATTTTTTTCATTATTGACATCATCCCTCTCTCATTTAATTTGTTTGAAAAAGAATTAAATTGTATTAAATACTTCTTAACATATTAATTGTCGCATTTATATATTTATCAGCTAATCCCCAATTGTTAACATCGGCAGAGCTATGTGCTTCTGGCAATTCTATTAAAGCAGACCTTGCTGTTCTTCCATTAGAACCTAAATTTGCTCTTGCCCAATTTATTAAATAACCTCTACCATATGAAGAAATATGTTTACTTATTCCAAGTTGAGATCGATAATATGAACTAATTCCATTATCTCCCATAGTTTCATTTAGCCATCCATGTAAATCAACTAAAACCGTTTGACTATTTGTAGATTTATGTGATAAAAGAAAATCTCTTAGGTATCGTGCTTCATATGCCTGAAATGGTTCTGTTCCTGTGTAATTTCGGTTTGATGTATATTTTACCCAATCTGTGCTCCAGGTTCTATTCATATCTATTCCTTTATGTCCTGATGCAGCAGAATATAAAGTTGTTCTTCCAGGTCCATTATGTGTCCATCCATGATATTCCCCATCTGGATTTACAGAAGGAAATATATAAATTGTCCATTTATTAGAAATGTTTTTATCATTCATAGATATTAATTTATATTTAAACAAATCTGCAATTTTAGTTAGTTCTTTTCCATCATTTGCAAAGTCATCTTCCCATCCATGTATTGCAAAAGTAGCAAAAAAAACATTTGCTCCTGAACCATACTTATAATATTTAAGATCAGAACCATTTGAATTTTTTTGTATTTTAAGTCCACTCTGACCATATGTTCCTTCTGAGTATTGAAGGCTATCAGCCTTTAAAAACTTAAATTTTTGTGCATTTGTTCTATTCCCATTATACACTTGTATATTAGTGCCATTATTAGCTACTGCCTCATTTACATCCAAATATAATCCATTACATTTGGAAATTATGTTATAATATCCACTTCCTGCATCTTGTATTATCCATTTTTGAGCATCTGTTCCATTTTCTTCCCACTGCCAAACATTTGCCCCTTTATTTTTAGAAGCTTCTTTTACATCTATTGATTTATTAGAATTAAGAGTAAGTATACTATAATACCCGTTATCTAGATACTTTATTTTAAACTTTTGTGCACTTGTTCCATTGAATGAGTATAACTGAATATTAGCTCCATTGGCTTTTGAAGCTGCAGCAACATCTAATACATAATTTTCATTAAGAGATGATTTTATTATATATGTTCCATTTTCTATTGTTCTAATTGGCTGTGAACTATTCTCTTGACTATTCTTTTGAGTCTTCTCAAATATAAATTTTTGTGCATTTGTTTTATTTCCAGTGTAAACTTGTATGTTTTGTTCATTGCGAGCTTTTCCTTCTGATATATCTATATATAAATTATTAAGTTTTGAAATTATAGAATATGTTTTATCTTCATTCTTTTTTATTATCCATTTCTGTGCATCTGTGCCATTTGATTCGTATTGCCAAATATTTGTTCCAGGATTTCTTCCCCCATATTCTACATCTAATACTTTACCTGATTTTACAGATTCTATTTCATAATATCCATTTTTCAAATATTTTATATTAAATTTTTGAGCATTTGTATTGTTTGAAATATACAATTGAATATTAGCTCCATTATTTTTTGAGCCCCCACTTACATCTAATGCATATTCTTTATTTATAGAAGATTTTATTGTATATGTTCCATCTTCGATTATTCTTTCTTCTTTATTATTATTTGAACTACTAGAATTATATTTTTCAAAAACGAACTTTTGAGCCTTTGTTGCATTTCCTGAATATACTTGTATATTTTGTTCATTTTTTGCAATTCCTTCAAATACATCAACATATAAATTATTTAGTTTTGATATTATAGAATATGTATTATCAGTATTCTTTTTTATTAGCCACTTCTGTGCATCTGTACCATTTATCTCATATTGCCATATATTTGTCCCCGATACTTTACCAGCATTTTTTACATCTAACACTTTTCCAGACCTTATTGATTTAATCTCATAGTAACCATTATTTAAATGTTTTACATAAAACTTTTGAGCATCTGTATTATTGAAATTATATAATTGAATATTTGCTTCATTATTTTTTGAGCCTTCCCTTACATCTAATACATAATTTCTATTCACATAAGATCTTATTATGTAAGTTCCATCATCAATAACTTTTGTATCATTTGTTGATGTTTTTACTTTATTTGTATCATTCGTTGGATAATAGTCCTTTTCTTCTGAAATGTTAGAATTAACACTTTCATTATTGATACTATTGTTTGTTTCATTGTTTATTATAGTTTCATTTTTTTTCTGTGTTTTAGTATTTTTTTCTGTTTCAGAATAAATTTTCGTTTCATTGTCATTATTTATTTCTGTATTTACCTTTTTTTCTTTTACATCTTGTACTTCTGTAATAGTTTTTGTTTCTTTTGTAGTATAATTATCTGTTAAATTTTGTTCTACTATTTCTTCTTTACTGCCTATTGCATATGCTGTTACAGTTTTAAATAGAACTACTATTGTTATAATAAAAATAATTATTATATTTATTATTTTTTTACACATTTGCATAACTTCCTTTTTTTATTATTATAAACATATTTTGTTGCCATTCACAGCTTGCTAAATATATATGAATTATAACAATATTTTAGTGTTTTGTTCGCTTATTTGACTTAACAATTATAACTATACAAACTAATACTAATATTAATGTTACTAATCCAATAGCATATTTGTTTATGTTTTTATTATCCTTTAATTCTTGAACTAAGTTCTCCTCTTTTATAATATTAGAAGATATTATAATGTTTTCATCCTCTTCATGAATATCATTTAAATCCTCTTTTTTTATATTTTCATTAGCATTTTCTTCTTTGTTTGCTTTAATTATTTTTATAAAATAGGTTCTAGTCGTCCCTGATTCTGAAACAACTTCTATTTTGCATTCTGAAATATTATTGATATCTATTTTTCCATCACCTTTAACTTTTGCCCTAGTGTCTTCTGGATTTGCTATTATATCAATTTCATTTATATTACTATCTATTTTTAAAGAATAATCTTTAACTTGCCTATCAAAATTTGGAGATATTGTTCCTCCATTTACGGTTAATTCTTTTAAATAATTATTATCTGATTTACTACTATCAAAATTTTCTTTATGTTCTTGTATCAACCTTTGGGTATCTTTTTCTGCATCTTCATCTGTATAGTCAGCCATACTTGCATATGTACAATTATTTGTAAAAATAAATAAAAACAATATAATTGTTAAAATAATTTTACTTTTTTTCATTCTCCTATCCTTTCCTACAGTACGCAAATATATTGTTGAAAAATAATTAAATTTTAACATAGTTAAAATTTTAATTATTTTTCAACCTAGTTTAAATATTTTAGAGGCATATATCCTTGCCTACCATCATCCAAAATAATCCTACACCAATCATATCCATTAATATTATTGTATGTTCCTTTTTCAATTACAGTAACTGTTGTCCAATCTGTTAAGGTAGTTATCCTATCTAAATTTGTGCTTGGTCCAATTCTGACTTTACATCCAGAGCCATCATTGGTTTTTACTCTTGCAGTATAGTTACAATTTTTAACTGTATCGACAATTTCTAAATAATTTTCGGACATAAATCCAATTTTTCCATCAGCTGTAATAACTTTATTCCAATTATCATTAATACCTCTTTGTACAGATAAAAGAATCGTTCCCTTTGGAATAAGTTCAATTGTATCCGAGCTTGTATTTGCATCAGTTCTTAATTTTAGTCCTCCATTTGCATTTACTTTTACATTAATTGAAGTTGACTCAAAATTATTTGTTGGCATAGGAGATATACTTGAACTCATATTTTCATATACTGGGATAATGAATGTAAACTTTCCATCTAAACAGTTTATTTGGCTATACATACTTTTTAATGTTTTAGCTTCACTATATGCTCCCATTATATGTTGCATATATTGGTGTGTATATAGAGATGTTCCATTTCTAGTATCTATATCAAATTTATTTTGATATAATGTGTTTTGGTAATTCTCAAGCCAATTCTTTTTTAGAAAATCTATTCCACCTTCTAAAGCTTTTTCCATTGTATCCCAACCATAAGATTTTGCTTTATTTAGAGCATTATTATATATTTGTGTATAACCATTTCCAGATGCTCCAATATTAAATGGATTGTAATATGTTTTTCCATCTCCTCCATCCATACCAGTTCCAATTTTGCTTCCTTTTGTACCTTGTTCTTGTATAAGCCTTGCAACTATGTAATATGGATTAACATTTTTATTTTTACAAGCAGTATTTATATCATTTGCATAATTTTCTAAAAAAGTTGTATTTACCTTATTTTTTATTCCTTGTAGAGTATGTACACTGCTTTCATATACATTTAATTTTTCAAATTGGAATATATTGTTTTCATCTAAAAAATTTCTTGGATCCATATAATATGCAACTGCTTTTTCTGATGCACAATATAAGCCACTATCATAGAGTTTTGTTCCACAAACAGGACATACCCATTCTCCAGAATAAGATGATGGAATTAAGTTTCTAGAATGAACTTTGCATTCTCCAGATGTAACATCTTCAAAGTTTAAGCCTGTGTATAATAATTCAAAATTCCAATTAGGGTGAGCAATTTTTAAGTTTTCTAACTTTTCTTTGTATCCTGGATATTTTGAAGTGTTAATATTTATATTATATGAAGTCGATGTTTTTTCAAAAATAAATTTCTGTGCATTAGTTTGATTACCTGTATATAGCTGAATATTTTGCTTATTTGCAGCTGTTCCTTCTAAAATATCAACATATAAACTATTTAACTTTGAGATTATTGAATATGTATTATCTGAATTTTTCTTTATTATCCACTTTTGTGCATCTGTTCCATTAGATTCGTATTGCCATATATTTGTTCCTGCTGTTTTTCCACCATTTGCCACATCTAATACTTTTCCTGATTTTACTGATTTTATTTCATAATACTCATTATTAATATATTTTACGTAAAATTTTTGTGCATTTGTTCCATTTGCTTTATATAATTGAATATTTACACAATTCTCATTTAAGCCTTCTGCAACATCAAAAACATAATTATTATTGATTTTCGATTTTATAGTGTACATTCCATCTTGAACTGTTTTCTGAGATACAATGCTTGTGTTTGCTTCATTATTTTCACTATTAGAATTTGTTTTTTCAAAAATAAATTTCTGTGCGTTTGTATTGTTTCCTATATATACTTGTATATTTTGACCATTTCGAGCTTTTCCTTCTGATACATCAATATACAAATTATTTCGTTTTGAAATCATAGAATATGAATTATCAGAGTTTTTCTTTATTATCCATTTCTGAGAGTCTGTTCCATTTGATTGATATTGCCATATATTTGTTCCTGCTGTTTTTCCACCATTTGCTACATCTAGCAATTTTCCCGAATTTACGGATTTTATTTCATAATAACCATCATTTAAATATTTTACATTAAACTTTTGTGCATTTGTACCATTTAATGTATATAGCTGAAGATTTGCACAATTATTTTTTGAGGCTTCTGTTATATCTAATACATACCCAGTATTTAGCTTTGATTTTATAGTATATATTCCATCATCAATAGTTTTTTGAGCTAATGGATTTATATTAATATCTGTTGTAGAATTAGATTTATTTTTTATTAAAATAAACTTTTGTGCATCTGTTCCATTTTTTGTGAATAATTGAATGTTTTGTTCATTCTTTGCTACCCCTTCTTTCACATCAATATATAAATTGTTAAGTTTTGAAATTATTGAATATGTATTATCTGCATTCTTTTTTATAATCCATTTTTGTGCATCTGTTCCATTTGATTCATATTGCCATATGTTTGTTCCTTCTTTTTTTCCTCCATTTGCAACATCTATCATTTTATTAGATTTTACAGATTTTATTTCATAATATCCATCTTTAATATATTTTATATTAAACTTTTGTGCATCTGTTTCATTTGATTCATACAGTTGAATATTGGCCTCATTTTCTTTTGACCCATTACACACATCAACCACATATTTTTCGTTTATTTTTGATTTTATGGTATAAATTCCATCTTCTAATTCATTAGTAGCATAAATACTTGTGCTTTTAGATATTCCTATAACTAAAAGTATAAAAAATAATAATATTATATATTTTCTATATTTTTTCATCATTTACCTCCTCATTAAACACCTTAATTATAACATATTTTTTCAAAAAATACACTAATTTTATATTACATTTATATTACAAAAAAAGTTTGTGATAAATTCACAAACTATTTATTGTTTAAGTATTTATATTTATCAGCATATTCATTTAGTTTAATTTCAAAATCTTGTCTATTTTTCTTTACAATTGTTTGCAATATCATTCCTCCAAAAAAAGATTGAACAGCACACATAAAGAAAAATACACATGCAACAAAAGAAGGCATTTTAGGAACTAGTCCTGTTTTTACATAATCAATTAGTACTGGAGTTAAAAATAGTATTCCTATTATTGCTAATATCAAAGCAACCTGGCAAAAAAATGAAAATGGTCTATAGTTCTTGTATAGACTTACTATAGTTTTTAAAACTTTAAACCCATCTGAATATGTACTTAACTTTGATTCGCTACCTTGAGGTCTGTCTCTATATTCTATAGGAATATTTTCAACTCTCATATTTTTATCTAAAGTGTGAATGGTCATTTCTGTTTCAATTTCAAATCCCTTAGATAATACTGGGAATGTTTTAACAAATTGATAACTAAAAGCTCTATATCCTGTCATTACATCTCTAATTTCACTTTTATATATCATATTAATTAGTTTTCTTACTAAAACATTTCCAAAATTATGGAACGGTCTTTTATTCTCAGTAAAATATGTGGCAGAAAGTCTATCACCTATAACCATATCAGCATTTCTTTCAAGCACAGCTTCGCATAGTTTTTTGGCTTCTTCAGCAGGATAAGTATCATCGCCATCAGTCATAATATAACATTCTGCATCAATATCTCTAAACATACTTCTTATTACATTGCCTTTTCCTTGTCTTCTTTCGTATCTTACTATTGCACCTGCATCCATTGCAATTTTATCTGTTCCGTCTGTAGAATTATTATCGTATACATATATTGCTGCTTCTGGTAGTTCTCTTTTAAAATCTTCTACAACCTTTTTTATTGTTTTACTTTCATTATAACATGGTATTAATACAGCTATTTTATCCATCTTCATTTCCTTTCTACATCAATTAGTATATTTTTATTATAGGGATTTCTAAAGAATATGTCAAGCAATTCTTCATACTTTGAATTCTTTTGAATTTTCTTTATTTTGATTTACTGACATTAAGTTCCAGCTTAAATATAATCCTAAAGTTGTAAACATTGGATATGCATATCTAAATTCACAAAATACAGGTGATGCAACGCAAGTTAACCATAATATAAAAATTGGTAAATAAACAAAAATATATTTATATTCACTTTTATAAATCTTATAACCAAAACATATCACAATTATCCAAAAAACAAATCCAACACTAAACATCATCGATATTAATGGTATTTCTCTTTTGTCTATATAAGAATCTATTTTTTCTACTGTTTTACCATTTATTTTAGATTGCCTCTCTATTCCCATATCACGGTGATCCATTGTTGCTCTACTAACTACCCAATTTTTAGCTTCTGGATAATAATAACCATATGAATTACAAATAAACGATTCTACATAATCTTTTGGATATTTCACAAGTAATTTAGCCCATATTTTTATTAATCCAATTTTATTATCACTGAAGTAATTCATATTAAATTTTTCTTTTACTGGATCAGATAAAGTTGGGTTATAATAATCTCCTATATTTTCAAATTTAAACAACACGTTTATTTTATCACTTTCTTCTAAAGTTAATTCATCTCTATGTTCTTTCTCTACTCTTGCAATTTGCTGCAAAGGTATAGACAATATCTCTCCCACCGATCCTTTTTTTACTTTTAAACCATTAAACATAATCAAATTAAATATTTGATTAATCGCAATAATTGACACAATCATTATAGACAGTTTTTTCCAATATTGCTTTAAAACAATATAGAAAAATGGAATCGTAAGAAATACTACATACAAACCATTGTGTCTAAGTACAATCATTAAAAAAGAAAATATTATAAATAAAATCATGTTTTTTTTATATTTAAAAAACTCATCTGTATTAAAAATTATTTCATTGCAAAAAATTAAAAATATTGGAAATATTCCTGAAAATAGAATATCTTTCCACATTGTAATTGAGTACAAAGCATTTACTGGATAAAACATATAAAATACTAATAGTATTCCTAAAACCACAAGTGATACTTTCTTTTTTCGTAAATACAATAAAACTAGTGCATCTATAAAAGCCATTAATATCATAGATACAATGCTATACAGAGCAATTGCAAAATTAATATTCTTAAATATCATTAAGCCTAAATTAATACATACACCTATAATTGCTGTATGAGCTATAGGATGATGGTCACTTAATTCACTAATTCCAATTGTTTGTTCTATTTGAGTATAGGAATCCGGTGTTATTATTCCAGGAAAATATTTTAGTAAATATGGAATCCATGCTAAAAATATTAGCATAAAACATATAATAAAAAAGCAGTAGTTATTATGAATTATCTTTTGATTATACATATATGTTTTATTTTGATTTGCTTTTTCATATAAGGTATAAATCCATTTGATTGAAGTCCAACACATTGTAAAATAACCTATAAAATTAACTATTAACCATTTATTTATAATATTGTTGAGCGTATAGTCTTTATCTACACTTTTACATATAATTTCAATAAAGGTAAACATAATAGAAATTATTATTGTGATAACATTTAATTTTTTATTATTTATAGCTAATGTTTTCTTTATTATATTAAATGATGTAAATAATATAAATACAAAAATAATATTATTACCACCAATTAAAAAATTATGCCATATAAAGAATACCATAATAACTGATAATATAATTGAAATTATTATATCCTTATGCTTTTTCATTACTAATTTTCCCTTTCAGATTTTGACTTTCTTCTATACATTTATACTTCGTTGGTTCTTTTATAAAAGGTGCTATAAAATATAATGGAATTGTTAAAACTAAAATATAAATATATCTTAATGTAAAAGCCAATGGAACTGCTATAAGTATTGACAAATAAGTTAACAAAGAAGGAATGAATAATACTATATACTTATAGTTTTTCTTATATACTGTCATTATCATTAAAACTATGGTAATAACAAAAAATACTGCTGAACTAATAGCTATATTTGGTTTCAATATTTCTCTCACAGATTTTCCAGTAATATTATATATAAAATCATATTGGACATATCCTATATCTTTTTCTTCTAATCCTGGCCACATTGTTTCTTGAGTGTATCCATAAAAAATAGCTTTATTTACATCCCAATAACCTAATGTGTTATATAAGTATGCAATTATATATTTTTTAGGATTTTGTAGGAATACTTCAAACCATACTTTAAAATATTGGCCTTTATTTTCTTCTATAAATTTTTCGCTAAAATGAGTATTTCCCCATTTAATATTATCTATATTCAAGGGTGTATAATGTTCTTTAATTGATTCTATCGGAATTATTTTATTTATAAATTCTTTCTGTTCATCTGTTATATTTCCATCAGTATATACAACATAACAAATTTGCTGATCTAATATTCCAAGATTTTCATTGAATGGTCCGTTTAAATTAAACTTATTGTATATTGGTCCCTGAACCAAAAATGTAAGAAAAATAGTAGCAAAAGAAAATATTATAAATTTCTTAGCGTTTTTCATAATATTTTTTCTATATAAAAATATTATAAAAATAGTTACTAAAAATATAATATATTTTCCGTTATTTCTAAAAAACATTACTAATAATGAAATAAGGCAATAATAAAGTGTATGTTTATACTCTTTCAATTTTTCCCCATTATTTTTTGCAATATCCCAAATATATATAATAAACATAAATAAGGCCAAGGAAAATGGTACATCTTTCCATAATGAAACAGCATATAATGGAACTAACTCAAATAGTCCAAAATATAATGTTACAATTGCTATAACTTTATAATTAATATTATCTTTATATAATTTATAAATAAAATATGTTAATACCAATGCCATAATAATTTCTTGAGCAATGGTAAATAGCCTTAACCCATATAATGGATTTCCAAATAAAACCCCTATTTTTAAGAATGCTTTAATTATTAACGTATATAGAATTGGATTATGGTTTGTTATTCCAACAGCTCCAGTTGCTTGATTTATTGCAGCAATTGTATCTGCAAAAACTCCTCCCGGAAAATAAGATAAAAAATATGGCATCCAAAATAGTATTAATATAGTAAAAATTATCATAAAAAACCTAAATTCATGTTTAGGAGTATTTTTTTTATTATAAATAGAAATATCAACTTTCTTTAAAAATATTTCCAATAATAAAAAACACAGATTTACAATAAAAAAAACGATTACTCCTATTAAAACATTACTGAAACCTATACTGTTAAAATGCGTTTGTTCTAGTTTAGAGTTTATATCTCCATTAAAAACAATCGCACTATCTAATATTATAGTAATTGAAAATATTATTGAAAATAATATCTTAAAGCAAAAATATAATTTATTAGTTCTAGTATGTTCCATAAATTTAAAATTTTTTTTCATTTCTAGTTCCTTTCATTACAATTCATAAAACCTCTTCAAAAAATTTTCTATATAATTCTGCTTTATTTTGCCATGACCATTTTTGAATTTGTTGTAAGTTTTCCTCTGATAATTCTTTTAAAACCTTTTTATTCTTTAAAATATTAATTATTTTATTTTTTAAATCATCTTTTGAACGTTCTATAATGAATTCTTTCTGTTTTTTTCCAAACACTTCTGGTACAATTCCTACATCTGTTGAAATTACAGGTACACCACATGCCATTGCTTCCAAAACAGGAGCAGGATGTCCTTCAGTCCTTGAAGCACAAACATATATGTCTATTCTATTATAGTATTCTCTCATTTGATTATGTGGTATAAAATTGATGTTTCTATCTGCTACTTCAAGTTCAACATTATAACCTTCATTTTTTAATTCTTCAATTGCAGGCTTAATAATTCTATTTAAGCCTTTCAAATCATCATCTTTGTCATCAACAAATTTACTATTTCCACACCATCCAATTATAATGGTTCTGTTATCTTCAGCTTTATATTTATTTATGTTTGTCATTTTAAACAATTCTAAATCTACACCATCTGATATAACATTACTTGGCTTTTTTTCAAAATTATCATATATTTTTTTAAGCTTTTGAGAACAAACTAAATATGATTTTACATTCTTTAACACAAAATCTGTTCTTTCCTGTTCTGAATCTAAGAACAAATGATCATATACTCCAGTTAATATTTTTTTTTCTTTAACATATTTTTGTAGAAATTCATTATATTCTAATCCCAGTTTATCTATATAATCTTTTGAAAAATCACTATAAAGCCATGAAATGATTCCTCTCCACATAAAAAAAATTAAGTCATAGTCTTTAATATATAAAAATAGTTTTATTGCATTATCGCCAAAAATATCATTAGGAATAATATCAATATCATAAAACTCTGATAAGTATCTCTTTATTTCTTTAGAGGCATTGTCCAATGCCCACCCTTCTTTATCTATTATAATAGCAATTTTAGGTCTGTTAATTTTTATGTTCATAATATCATTCCTTCCAAAAAACATAAATCAATTATTTTCGTTTTATAACCCTTTTAATTTTTTGAATTATTTTATAACTTCTTGAATATATAATTTTATTATATTCTTCTCTAATACAATTATTTTCATTTATTAGTACATTATTTTCGTTTTTTAATGAATTAATTTCATCTTTTAATTGTATATTCTTTTTTTCTAATAAAGCAGTTTGATAGTTTGAAGTATCACCAATTTCTGTTTTTTCTAGATTTAGAATGAATTCAATCAATTTGTCATTATTTTTTTGTTCATTCCCATTTACAAGCTCATTAAAAAGCTTTCTTTCATTGTTGTAATACTCTCCATCGTTTAGTAGTTTTTCAGTTTCTATTATAAACATATCTATATCGTGGACTTTTGGCCCTGCCATCCACCAAAAATTTAATGAATTAAATATTATCCCTCTATTTTTTACATATTCTTCTTTATCTGTATTCAAAAACAATACTGGTCTTGTAAGATTTATATAATCCACATAAATAGATGAATAATCTGAAATTAATAAATCTATTCCATCTAATACTTCATTAATTGTTATAAATTCATTTAACATATCTTCATCTTTTAATTCTATAATATTGTTTGTTTGAATCTCTTTAATTTTGTTTTGTTCTGAAGGATGTAGTTTTACCACAAGTAAAATATTATTTTTTTCTAAAAACTGAATCAATTTTTGTTCATCATAATTATTCAGATTTAGAATATTATTTGTATTTATTGTAGCATCATCTCTGCCTAATCCGCTTTTGAAAGTTGGTGCATACATTATTATTTTATTATAAATACTCAAATCTTTTTTTAATATTTTACTTAAATTTGATTTTCCATTATTCTCAAATAGCCATTTGTACCTTGCTTGAGGATATTGTTTTACTCTATATAATGGCATACTAAAAATTGATGAAAAAACCATCCTTCCAAATTCACTTGTTCCAATTAAATAATCATTTTTAGAAGAAAATTCAAAATTCCAATCCATTTCATTTTCTAAAAAAGCACCTGCTTTCTTTAATCCTAATCCATGCCACAAATTAATAAAAAATTGATTATCATTTTTTATATCCATATAGTAATCATGTGTATTAATCATGATTTTTACATTGTCAAATTCTTTTTTAAAGCTTTCAGATTTATCCCAAATAGCATTTATACCGTTTTTATTTAACCTATCTGCGATATTTTTTTCTTTACAAAACCAAATTAAATCATATTTTTCAATATTCATTGATTTCATATCTTCAAATAAAGCTTTACTATTTCCGGAATAATCTGGGTAACTTGCAAAACCTATGGATTTTTTCAATCTTGCCTCCTTATATAAAAACTATTTTTTTATAAGTTTAACTATCTTTTGCGTTAATTTATAACTTCTCGAATAAATAATCTTATTATAATTTTCTTGTATTTTTTCATATTCTTGTTTTAATCTATTGTTTTCGTTTTTTAAATTTGTATTTTCGTGTTTTAGTTCCTTAATAATAGTATTTTTCTTTTCCACATTTTGCATTAAAACTTCATTTTCAATTTTCAACTCTTTATTTAATATTTTGGTAATTTCATTCAAATCCATATTTAATCACCCTTTTATTTATAAATCATTTCTCTTTAAAACTACCCTATTTCTCAATAAACTATTTCATCAATTTGCTGTATATTTAATAAAAAATCCATTATTTTAAAAACATATTGAACTTAGCCTGCGAATTTCTTTTATATTCTTCTCTCCACTTTCTATATTTTTCCAATATTTTTTCTTTATTTTCACAAACAAATAATATTTTTTCTTTTATTTCTAAAACATTATTTTCATTTTCCACCATAATATCTCTTTCAAATTCTGTATTAGTAAAATATTTGCAACTTTTTCCTATTATACATGGTGTTTCAAGTTCAAAACTTTCTAATGAAACTAATGAACTATCATCAGTAAATGTTATATCTAAATTAACGTCGTTATTTGACATTCTTTTATATAATTCTTCTTTTGAAGGATTATCAGAATTTCCCACAAAATTAATATTGTATTTTCTAGCTAATGTTGTAATTGGGTAATTACATAAGCTACAATCAAATTTTGCATCTTCGATAAGTGATACTGCCCCCATTTGATTAAATATATTTTGATATATATCATTATTTTTTGGATAAATACCAATTCTCAAGTATTCTTTTTTCTCTTTTTTACCACAGTACTTTTCTTTCTCAGGAATATTAATAAATTCATTTAGTAAACTTACATTATATCCTTTTTCTTTGTAAAATTCATATGCTTCTCTATTAAATAAGCCAATTTCTTCTATTTTTCCTTTATCATAAAGATTTATTATTTCGTTGAAGTTTTCAAATACAAAATTATCTGCTAAACATGCATTTCCAAAATGTACAACAGCTTTTATTTTAATTCTTCTGTTTAGTCTTTTTATCTCCTGTATAATTTGATTCCATCCAAAAGAATATGAGTTAAATACTACTAATTTTTTTCCTGCTTCTACAATTTGTTTTGCCATCATTTTTGCTTCTTTTGCAGTATACTGTTCTCTTAAATAAATAATACTGTCTCTTTTTAAACTCTCTATTGTTTTATTATCATAATTATATTCTGGATTGCATATTATAACAGAGTCTTCCTTTATTTCTTTTAAATTGTCTTTTGTTTCGTTTACTCTTTTAGCTCTATTTATATGGATTGAATAAAACATTTTTGCTTTATATATTAATTTTTTTATTGACCCTACAATTTTGTATTTTAACCCAAATATATTATCAATAGAATTATTTAAAAATTTTCCTAAATCCGGGCCAAATTTCCTATAAATATTTACTGTTCTTCTTTCCCCTTTGCTTGTCCATGTTGCATTAAATAAATGTACCATACATGTATTTTCTGTAAATTCTCTTTCTGCATAATTGTAACTCAATGGAAAAAAATAATCTCTTGGATAGATGTATACATTATTATCAAATATTCTAATTCCATCTTCATTTACATAGCTTTCATATTTTTTCAATATTTTAGTAATAATTACAGGATTAGCATAGTTATACATTATATCTGGGTTAAAGTGTTCTATTTTATTATAATAATCTAAAATTTCTTTTATATATTTGTTATTTTTTTCCTTTACTCCTATAACTGCAGTTCCAACAAACCCACTATCTTCATAACCTAAAAACATATCTTTGTCTTCAAGAAAACTTATATCTTTTATAACCTTTAAATCGGTATCAAAATATATTCCGCCTTCATTATATAATGCATAAATTCTAACATAATCACTAACAAAAGCCCATTTTTTGTTTTCGTATGCTTCTTTTACAAAAGTGCTTGAATTTATGTCAAAATTGCTTTCATTCCATTCCTTTATTTCATAATCTGGTAAAAATTTTTTCCAAGTTTCTATACATTTTTTTACATCTTTGGGTAATTTATTTCCACCAAACCAACAATAATGTATTTTTTTTTCCATTTAATAATCTTCCCTTCCTGTTCTATCTTTTTAAGCTCCTTATTTTATTTAATATTTTTCTCATTTTTAATATCTTACAAATCTTTTCATAATCCTCTTGTAATAAATCATTCAATATTTGCATGCATAGTTTTTTTTGTCGTTCTGAATAATGGTTTTCTATAATATATAACATATTTGAATCTATTATATACCTTATTATTTTTTTATTATCATTAACAAAATCTTTTAAATTACTAATAAATTGATTTTTGTTTTCATTATAATCTTGTGTTAACATTTCTAACATTCTATCTGTAATAAATTCATTTATAACATATTTATAGTTTTCCATATCCAAATTTTTGCTTATAATAACTTCTGATATATTACTTGCAATTTTGTAAAATGCTGACATCAGTGTGTTTGTGGCTACTATTGATTTTTCTCTTTGCCTATAATAATATAATGCATATGGTAAATATGTTATATTTTTGGCATTAGAAATTAAAAATGGTGTTACTGCTGTATCTTCATATTCTTTTCCCACAGGAAATCTATAATCATTATATAGCTCTTTTTTTATTATCTTATTACACGAAGACCCAGAAATAGCACCATTTAAAAATGCAACAATTTCCTCTTCTTTTGAATCAGTTTTTCCCCTAGAAGTGTAGTTCCATTTTCTATCTTTCTCAAAAACAACATATACATCATATATTAACATATCAGAATTATTATTTATATATTTTCTTGCAATAGTATAGAAATCTTCACCAATATAGTCGTCAGAATCAACTACACTTATGTATTTTCCTCTAGATAATTCCAACCCAACATTTTTTGTATCTGCAAGTCCTTTATTTTCTTTTTTGGTATATATAAAATTATTTTTATATTTTTCTGGTAATTTATTAATGAAATCTAAAACTACCTGCTCAGAATTATCAGTTGAACCATCATTTATAATTATTACTTCGCAGTCCGTATCCATAGCCTTTACTATTGAATTAAGTGATTCTTCAATATATTTTTCTGTGTTATATACTGGTACTATTATTGAAAATAAAAAATTGTTTTGTTCCATAATCCACAGTTCCCTTCTAAATTTGAGCTTTATAATTCTTCTGCAAATCTTTTTTCTAATTTTTTAAATATAAAATATCCTATTACACACAAAAATATTCCCATAATTAATGCTCTTCCAAGACCGTTAAAGCTTGGTAATGTTTTATTATAAAATATTGACCTATATCCATCTATTAAATATGACATTGGGTTAAGTTTTAGTAACCACCTAAAGTTCCCTGGTACAGAGTCCATAGAATATACAATTGGTGTTGCATAAAATAGTAGTTGCATTAGAATTCCTAAAATATGTTGTAAATCTCTAAAATATACTGTAATACTTGATGCAATAAATGCCACTCCCAATGAAACTATAAATTGAATAGGAAGTATTAAAAAATATAATAATGCATATTGAGATAGTCCAATACCACTAACAATAACAAATCCTAAAATTATAACTGTAGAGATAAGAAAATTAACACCTTCACTACTAACTAAAGATATTGGTAAAATCTCTCGTGGAAAATACACTTTTTTTATAATATTCCCATTGTCAACCATAACAGCTGCACCTCTTAAAACAACACTTGAAAAGTACTGCCAAGGTATTAATCCACAACATAAATATACTGCATAGTTTTCTATATTACTTTTTAAAATAACTTGAAATACAAATGCATAAACTGTAATTTGTAATAGTGGGTTTATAAATGACCATAAAATGCCTAAAAAAGAATGTTTATACTTGCCACCTATATCTTTTGTTATATTAGTTTTTAATAATTCTCTATAATTATATAAATCTTTTATTATATTCATTATGCTGTCTCCTTTAAATATTCTTGTGTTACAATATTTGGATCCCCATCCATTTTTATTTCGCCATTACATAACCAAACTGCTCTACTACAAAATTGTTTTACAGTATCCATACTATGTGTAACAAAAACCATTGTCTTTCCTTCATTTTTTAATTGTTTCATTTTTGCAATACATTTATCTTGAAAATGTTGATCTCCAACAGCTAATATCTCATCAATTAATAAAATATCTGCATCAACATTTATTGCAACTGCAAAAGCAAGTCTCATATACATTCCAGATGAATATGTTCTAACTGGATTATCTATATAGTTTCCAAGTTCAGAAAATTCAATTATTTTATCAATTCTTTCATCAATTTCTTTTCTTGTTAGTCCAAAAATAGATGCATTAAAATAAATATTTTCTCTTCCTGAAAAATCTGGATGAAATCCAGCTCCTAACTCTAATAACGAAGTTAGTTTTCCATTTGTTGTAATTTTTCCTTTATTTGGATAAATAATCTTTGTCATTAATTTTAATAATGTAGATTTTCCGCTTCCATTTACTCCAATTAATGCAACTGCTTCACCATTTTTTACAGTTAAATTTATTCCTTTAAGTATTTCTCTGGTTTCTTTTCTATTTCTTTTCCAAAATAACATTTTTTCTTTAAGAGAATTAGCTTTATCAAAATATATATTAAATGTTTTGTACACATTTTCAACTATAATCCTGTCTTCATTATCGTTCTGCATCTTATAATCCTTTCTCTTCATTCATTTTTTCTCTATATAATTCCATGAATCTTTACACATATCTTCTAAATTTTTTTCAGCAATCCATCCAAGTTCTTCTTTTGCTTTCTTAGGATCTGCATAACATACTGCTATATCTCCTGGTCTTCTACCTGTAATTTTATAATTTACTTTCTTGCCTGTAGATTTTTCAAAAGCTTTTACCATATCTAAAACACTATATCCTGTTCCAGTTCCTAAATTATAAATAAATAATCCTTGTCCTTCTTTATTTATCTTATCTAATGCTTTAACATGACCTTTTGCTAAATCTACAACATGAATATAATCTCTAACACCAGTTCCATCATGTGTGTCATAATCATTTCCAAATACAGATAATTGTTCAAGCTGTCCTGACGCAACTCTTACTATATAAGGCATCAAATTATTTGGTATTCCTTGTGGCTCTTCCCCAATTAATCCACTTTCATGACTACCAACTGGGTTAAAATATCTTAAAATACAAATATCCCAAGAATTATCTGATTTATATAAATCTTTTAATATTTGCTCAATGTATAATTTTGTTGTTCCATAAGGGTTTGTTGTTCCTCCAACTCTGCACTCTTCTGTTAATGGAATTTTCTCAGGTTCTCCATAAACAGTTGCAGATGAACTAAATATAAATTTTTTACAATTATATTTTCTCATTGTATCTAACAAAACTAAAGCACCTGAAACATTGTTAATATAATACTCCAATGGCTTAGCTACAGATTCACCAACAGCTTTAAAACCAGCAAAATTTATTACTGCCTCAATTTTGTTTTCTTCAAAAACCTTTTCTAATTTTTCTCTATCTTTGTAATCAAATTTATAAAATTTAAAATCTTTTCCTGTGATTTTTCTAATTGAATCTAATGCTTTTTCATTACTATTTGAAAAATCATCTATTATAACTAAATCTTTTCCTTTGTTTAATAATTCTACAGCAGTATGGCTACCAATGTACCCAGCACCACCTGTTAATAAAATTGACATTTTATAATCCTCCTAAGTTTATATTTGAGTTTATTCTATCATATTACTATCTAATTAAATCTCACCTCACATATCGCACCTCTCACCTCTAATTATATTTTTATTTCTTTGAATTCATTATCAATTTTTCTTTAAAACTATACTTAAACTCTTTTGGTTCAGGAAGTTCTATTTCTTCATTTTGTATAACTCTGCTTGGATTAAGTGTTGTTAGTTCAAATAGCTTGTCTTTTCCTATTATTTCTTCAATTCTTTCTAAAGTTTCTGGAATTTTTGGATAAATTGTATTTGGTCTATGTACATCACTTCCTAAAAAACTTATCATATTGCTTTCTAGAAATTTTTTAACTAAAATCTCTGCTTTTTGCCCATACCATCCGATTATACTTGAATAGTTTGCTTGCATAAGTACTCCATTATCTATCAAGTCATAAATAATACTTGGATCTTGGTGCACAAATCTATATCTTTCAGGATGAGCTAGTATAGGTGTAATTTTGTTTTGCAATAATTCATATATTACATCATATACATTAATTGGTTTTACATTCATAGAAAATTCAAAAAGCATATATTTTGAGTTGTTTATTTTTGCTATTTTATTTTCATTTAAAAGTTTTATTATATTTTCTGAAAAATAAACTTCATTTCCCAAATATAAATCAATATTTATATTTTCTTTTTTTAGTGCACCAGACAATGCATTTATCCACTCTTGTCTTTCTTCTACTGGAGATTCATAATAATTTTCTATATAATGTGATGTTGATATAATAGAATCAAATCCAACAGATTCCGCTTCTTTAATTAAATTAAAGGTTTCCTCAACACTTTTTGATCCATCATCTATATTAGGTAATATATGTGTGTGAAAATCTATCATATCTTTTACCTTCTATCTCTATGTATTTTTCTCTTTTTCTAGATACTGATTAATTTGGTTTAATATATCGTTAGTTTTAGCACTTGAAATCATAGGGGTATCAAGAGAACTCTGGCTTTTTTCTCTCATTGCTTTTGGAATATCTGAATCACTATCATTTGAATTATTAACTTCTGTCTTTAATTGTTTTGGGGTCGTAGTATTATTTTTTTCATTTTTTTGATTAAACTCTTCTTTTATCTTAGAATTGTGTTTTTTATGTTGCTCTCCTTTATCATGTCCATAGTAATAATATTTTTCACCATATTTTTTTGCAGATACAGGAACTTTATTTATAACTACACCAGCTAAATTTCCACCTACGTTTTTTATGTTTTTTACTACTCTTTGTAAGGCATCTTTTTTAGTCATCTTGTGTGCTGTAACAACTATTGTAGTTTCAACCATTCTAGATAGAATAACTGAGTCTGTAACTAATTCACAAGGTGTACCATCAATGATTATTATATCACACATTTTTCTAAGTTCTTCCAACACTTTAGACATTTCTTGTGAAACCAATAATTCAGATGGATTAGGTGGAACATTACCAGCTGATATTACAAATAAATTTTCAACTTCTGTTTCTTGTACATAATCTAGAATCTGCTCTGGATTATTATTATCTATATCATATTCAGCTAATAAATTTGATAGCCCAGGTCTAGGAGAAACTCCAAATATAGCATATTGTCTTCCTTTTCTCATGTCTGCATCTATCAAAATCACTCTTTTTCCTGCTTGAGCAAATGTAACTGCTAAATTCGAAGTTACCCAACTTTTTCCTTCTCCAGGAAAAGTTGATGTAACCAGAAGAGTTTTCATTCTTTTACTATTACTCATAAATTGTATATTCGTTCTTAATGTCCTAAAAACTTCTGAAATTGGTGATTTAGGATCTTTATGTGCTATAACTTCTTTTTTCATTTTCTTTTGCCTCCTTTTACATTTGTAATATTATCTATTAAAGGAATCGAAACTAAAACAGGAATTCCAAAACCTTTTTCAATATCTTCAGTTGATTTGATAGTTGTATCTAACATATTAGCAATTAATACATATGCAACTGATATTACAACACCTATAAATGCAAATATAATAACATCTTTAGT
This sequence comes from uncultured Eubacteriales bacterium, assembly GCA_902787685.1. Taxonomy (GTDB): domain Bacteria; phylum Bacillota; class Clostridia; order TANB77; family CAG-508; genus CAG-269. Next base: position 128,950 of record CADAHH010000005.1, read on the forward strand.
ATGATTAATATTAGATGGTATATAATCAGGTACTGCTTGATCTAATACATTGATATTATTAATCTTATATAATTCTTTAATTTTGTCACTAAACACTTTTGCAATTTCATTAGCAATTTTTGCGGCTTCATCAGCATCTTCATTTGTAACTGTAATCCTAATAATATCAGCATCTTCAACAGCACTTACAGACACCTGTTTTTTTAGTTCATTATCTTTTATACTTAATTCTAAATTTTTTATAACTGTACCTACTACAGCATCACTTCTTACAATTTCACTATATGTTGAAACTAATTTTGAATTTAAATTAACATCTGTTGTTGTTATAGCATTTGAAGTTTCACTACCTCCTGCACTTGCAAGTACTAGCGTTGTTTTTGCACTATATTTTGGCTCAACAAAACCAAGAGTATATACAACTCCTATTCCTATAAAAACAATAACAATGATTAATATTTGGAATATTTTACTCATAAATAAATCAAATAGTTCTTTTAAATCTAATTCTTCCATCGCTTTTCTCCTCTTTTATTTTTGTATTTTACTTGGTAATTGTATTATATTTTATAAAAAAAAACAAGGGGTTTTTAATTTTTTTTAATTTGGTAAATTGGTACCGGGTATTTTCTTGCACGTGCAAATTGGGACCGGGTATTTTTTGAAAAAATTTTCATTTGAGGACAGTCCTTTTTTGTAAAAGTAAAAAAAATAACTAATCCGCGTCAGCATATCGTTTTTAAAATCCGTATGGTGGGTATCCCTTAAGGGTGTACCATAGGATTTTAAAAATGATATGCGGTTAAACAGGATTAGTTATTTACATTGTAAAAAAAGAAAGGTCCTCAAATGGTAATTGACAATAATAAATCTATTATATATAATGTGGAAAAACAAGGAGGATTTGAATATGGGTACACCACACAATAATGCAAAAATTGGAGAAATAGCTAAAAATGTTATAATGCCAGGAGACCCTAATAGAGCTAAGTTTATTGCAGAAAAATATTTAGAAAATGCAAAACTAGTTAGCGATGTTAGGGGAATTTTAGCATTTACTGGAACATATAAAGGAAAAGAAATTACTGTTATGGCATCTGGTATGGGTATGCCAAGTATGGGAATATATTGCTACGAGCTTTTTAAATATTATGATGTTGAAAATATAGTAAGAATTGGTTCATGTGGAGCAAATAATCCTGATTTAGATTTATTTGATATAATTTTAACAACAGAAGTTTATACTGAAGGAAACTTTGCTTATACTTTTGCTAGCAAAAATGATCATTTTGTAAAACCAAGTGAAGAATTAAATAATAAAATTATTAATACAGCCAAAGAAAAAAACATTTCACTATTAATTGGTCATACTCTATGTACAGAAGTTTTTGACGAATATATTTTAGATTTACAAACATATAAAGAAAGAATACCAAAAGATTTTAACCCATTAGGAACTGAAATGGAAGCCTTTGCTCTTCTTTATACTGCAAAAGCTTTAAATAAAAATGCTGCCTGCCTTATGACTGTTGTAGATTCAATGTACAAAAACTCATTTGCAACAACTGAAGAAAGAGAAAAAGGATTAAATAATATGATTGAACTAGCACTAGAGAGCATGTGTTAAATTGGTAAATTGGGGCCGGGTATTTTTTGTACATTTATTAAAAAATAACTAATCCGCGTCAGCATATCGTTTTTAAAATCCGTGAAAAAAGGGGACGGAGTTAATTTTTCACAAGAGTGAAAAATTAACTCCGTCCCCTTTTTTCATAGGATTTTAAAAATGATGTGCGGTTAAACAGGATTAGTTATTTTCATTGGTGTGCAAAAAATACCCGGTCCCAATTTACCAACCTTACTTTATTGTCTCCATACTCTGTCCTGGCTCTATGTTATCGAAATTATAGTAAGTTGATGGTATTTGCCCAATTATCACATGTTCTGCAAGAAGTACTTGATTTGAGATTTCTTCTTGCAGAGTTTTTATTGGTGTTAATATTGTTACTCTACTGTTTATTTGAAGGTAAATTCTATGTAATGTTTGGTTTATGCCTTGAGATACAAATTCACTTCTTAAATCTGTTTCAACATCTCCTGCCGAACTTATTTTTAAACTCATATTTGGTCCTACCCCTGATAACATTTTTATTCCTGTTAAACTTCCAATTGATAATTTTATTTTTGATGAATCAGTATTATCTAATGATTGTTGTATAAATGATGCTATATCAGATGTTAGTAAATTCATTTTTAAAATATTGGCATTTATCATTTGTATATTGCTTTCTGAATCTTTTTCTATTGTGAATAAGTCTTCATAAGTATATCCAACAATTGCTCTTGTAGATTCTTCATTTGTTATTTTTGTAGCAATTGCTTTTGCTTCTGTTAAAGCTAAATTTTCAAATATTGGATCAATACTATTGTAAATCACTAAACATATCATTAATGCAATCATTATAATTATTAAAAAATAAAAAAACTTTGATTTATCTTCATGTTTATAATCTAATCTATATTTTCTTGGTTTAAAAATCTTTATTCTTTTTCTTGAATATATTTTACACAAAGGCTGGTTCTGTTGCATTTTGAATATTTTCCTTTTTTATATAATTAAATTTTGGAATATAAATTTTTTGTCCTACATCAATTTTATTTGTGTCTTCTATTCCATTCATTCTTGCTATATCATCTATTGTACTATTAAAATTCTTAGCAATTCTCCATAATGTGTCTCCTGGTTTTACTATATATAAAATCAAACTATCATAATCATCATTTTCCTCATTTCTATCTTTTATTTGAATATTATCAATTATATTAATATTTACATTTTTACTTATTTTAGTAACAATTTCTAAAATAGCATCAATCTGCATATTTCCATCTGATTTAAAATCATATTTTATTTCTTTTATTATAATATCATAGTCAACATTTATATTTGAACTATTTTGCCTATTTTCAACTAGAACCTCAAATGGAACCTTTATATTCCTTGAATTTATTACATTTCCTGAATTATAGATAAAATTTAAACCTATATTGCCTGTATATGTTATTTTAGTATCAGTTATTGATATATTTGAAATGCTTACATCGGTTTGAATATCAATTAGCATATTTTCTTCAATATCTAAATTATTAACTTTTTCATTTATTACAAATTCATTTGAATATTCAGATTTATCATTTGATATCATAATATTTTTCTCAGTATATTCTAAATTCGCACTTGGAGTATATAAATCCTGTATTAGAGAAATATTCTTTTTTTCATATGCCATACAACTTGGCTCTATTTCAAGCTCCACATAAATTGAATGGTCCTCTACAGGGTTTGGTTTAACTAACATGTTTTTTGTTTCATAATTAATTTCACAAATATTTTCATCTGTTATATTTTGAATATCTATAAAACCTACAACTGGAATTAGTGCATTTGCTGTTTTTACTCTATTATCTTCTGTTAAATATATAATTTTTATATCGGCTTCTGCTTTTGTTAAGACTTTATTATAGCTTAATTTTAAATCCTTATTTATTAAATTAAATTTCACATTCAATATTTCTGCTAGTTCATCTTGTACATCAATATTAATGTTTTCTTTTGCATAAACTGTAGTTTTTCCATTTCCTATTAAAGAATTTACTTGAAAATCTTGATTTAAAATTTGTATATCCTGAATATCTTGCACACTATTTACTATTTCAATATCTTCATTTGAATATAAATATATACATATTTCTATAGTTGCCTTTAGATTAATTTTTCTACCATTAATAACCTTACATTCCATATCTTTAATTTCACATTTAGTAACTAAATTCATTCCTTCTTTTGCTCCTGGTACAGCAATGTATTGCGAAAAACCCATTGTACAATTCAGTGCTCTTAAGTTATCTTCATTACTATCTGGAAGATACATTACATATGTATTAACATTTCCCTCTATTTTTACCTTGTCTTGCATTACTTCTTTTTTAGAAACACATAAATTACCTTTAACATTTATTGTATTTAATATATCTGGCTTTGTATCTGGTACTATCATGTCTTCTTCTACATATATTATCTCTTTTTTCTCTGCCACAAGTTTGTTGATACAAATATTTTCTTTGCTTAATTCTATCTCCATAAAAAACCTCCTAATATAATTTTATTATTAATTATATTAGGAAGTTTAAATTTTATGCATTTTTTTCGTTAGGGACTGTCCCGAGTGCGAAATTTTTCATTTGGGACTGTCCCCAATAAAAAAAACATATAAATCATTGCTATTATTATTAAAAAATACTATAATATAATTAGTAAAAAAATTGGAGGTGAAAATATGTTAATTTCAACAACTTCAACAATTTCAGGTAAAAACATTAAAGAATACAGAGGAATTGTATTCGGTGAAGTAATAAATGGCGTTAATTTTATTAAAGATTTTACGGCCGGAATTACAAATATTCTTGGTGGACGAGCTGAAGAATATGAACATGAATTAATTAATACTAGAGCAGATGCAATTAATGAAATGATAGAAAGGGCAGAAAAAATTGGTGCAAATGCAATCATAGGAGTTAAAATAGATTATGAACCAATGGGGCAAAATTCTTCTATGCTAATGGTTGTAGCTTCAGGAACAGCAGTTATTATTGAATAATATAAAAGGAGGTATTCATTATGAAAAAAAATGGAGAATATGTAGGTGTTGATGATAAATATATTCCAGAAAATGAAAAATATGTTGATGATTCATTACTAGGAGATAAACAGATAAACCAAGAAAATATAAAAAAAGTAGCCAAAAAAGTTGGTATCGGCTATTTGATTTTTATGGGACTAATCATTGCTGTACCTATAGGTTTAATGATATTTTTTGGTATTAGATTTAATAATTATTTTAATAAATCAAAAAATATGTTTAATGAAGTATTAGATAAAACCACTTCACAAATCGAAAAATCGCAAAGTACCATAAATAATCCTGAAGAAGATTTTCAAGAAAAGGTAAATAAACAAAAAGAACAGGCTAATAAAATAGAAGCTGATTCTTTTAACAAAAACTTTGAACCATATAGTGGAACAGTATATACATTGTTTTTAAATACATTATTAGATAATGTTGTCACAAATAATAAGAAAAATAGTGATAAACTTATAACAGTAGTTTACAATACCACTACTGCTTCAAATCCTGATGAAATAATAACTTTAAAACAATCATTTGAAGAAGGAAAAAAATATGAATCTATACTAGATTATGATTCAAATGGATTAGTTAATAAAGTAACAATTAAAGATTTATAAAATCTTTTTTGAGTTGAAACTATCCACATCATAAAATTTGAATAAAAAAATAATTATAATTTTGTCACAGTCAAAATTATAATTATTTTTTATTCCTACATACAGTTACTTACATTACCTTTGCAATTACATATATATTTCATAGTTGTAGAGAAACTATCTTCTCCAATTTTTTGATTATGATGTGCTAAATCTCCTGTACTTAAAATTCCTACCATTTTATTGTTATTATCAACTATAGGAACTCTTCTAATTTGATTTTGCTCCATTAAATATTGAGCATCTTCTATATCTTGCTCTGATTTACAAGTATACACATTTGTAGTCATTATTTCTGATACCGGAGTAGTTTTTGCATTTTTGTTACATGCAACACTTCTTAAAACTATATCTCTATCTGTTATAACTCCAAGCACATTTTTTTCATCATTACATATTGGAATACATCCAACATGATTTTCGTTCATTATCCTTGCTGCATCATAAATGTTACAATCTGGCTTTACAAAACATACATCTTGACACATAAATTCACTAATTCTCATAAATTTACCACCTTTCAATATTTATTATGGCAATAATTCATGAAAATATACTACCCAACTTGTGCAACCACAACTCTATCATTTTCGCACAAATCTTTTTTGCTATAGATATTTATATACCTTTTTTGATTTTCAAGTATTTGTTTTACTTTTTGTTTCTGATTATAACCAATTTCAAAGCATAAATATCCTTGTGTATTTAAATATTCTAAAGCTTGTTCAGATATTTTTCTATAAAATAGAAGACCATCTTTTCCACCATCTAAAGCCCCTCTTGGTTCATTTTGTACATCTTTAGGAAGTTTAACTATTTCGTCTGTTTCTATATATGGAGGATTTGAAACTATTATATCAAATTTTAAATTTTTAATCTTATTAAATAAATCTGATTCTATAAAATCTATATTGTTTTTTACTCCATTAAATTCAGCATTTTTCTTTGCTATTTCTAAAGCTTTTGAACTATTGTCTGTTGCATAGATTTTAACATTGTTTATATATTTTGCAAGAGAAACAGCAATTGCTCCACTTCCAGTACATAAATCTAAAATCATAGGATTTTCAATATTTTTTGCTAAATTAATAACTTCTTCAACTAATATTTCAGTATCTTGTCTAGGAATCAAAACATCTTTTGTGACAAAAAAATTTAGTTTCATAAATTCTTGTTTTCCAGTAATATATTGAATTGGCTCACCTAAAATATGCTTTTTTACGTTTTTTATATAAGCTTCTCTTTCTTGAGGTGTTATTTCTTTATTATCATATATAATTAGGTATTCTTTAGACTTTTTCAAAGTTGCTTCTAATAACATACGGGCTTTATTCTTTGGTGCATCAATATTTTCATTTTTTAGCATAATTACTGCTTGATTAATTGCTTCTTTAATTGTCATAGATACCCTCCTTAATATAGATAAAGGAATTTGATATATTTATTTTTAAGGACGCGTAAGGCGAACAACCGGAGCGAAGCGTAGGGCGACTGGAGAAATCGACATTGTAGCTGAATTTTTCGTAAGAAAAATTACAGGTACATAAAGATTTCGACACCAAGGACGCAAAAATAAATATATCAAAGTCCTTTGTATCTATAATTCAATTGAAAAATCTACTCTTTAAACAGTTCCTTTCCATCTTTTATATAATCATATCCAGAAAAAATAGTAGCAATTACAGATACAATCATCATTATTGACATTAATGCATTAACAATTAAATGCCAACTTGAGAGTGTTCCTTTAGTGAATTCAAAAAAAGTACCAATATCAATAAAGGCTAAAATAATTGCAATCATTTGGCTTACTGTTTTTAGTTTTCCCCAAATTGATGCAGCAATAACTTTCCCTCCATTACCTACAGATATTAATCTGTAACCTGATACTACAAACTCTCTAAACAGCACTATAATTGGTATCCATCCTGGTATTTTTCCTAATTCAACAAGTATTATTAAAGCAGCAAGTACAAGGATTTTATCTGCAATTGGATCTAAAAACTTACCAAATGTAGTTACTAAATTTCTTTTTCTAGCAATTGTTCCATCTAATTTATCTGTAATAGATGCAATTATAAAAATTAATTCCATTATTAAAAAACTAATTGGAATATCTAAAAAGACTCCTTGTATTTTTAAATATGGTATTATTACCATTATAGGTACTAATAAAATTCGTAATATTGTTAGCTTATTTGGTAAGTTCATTTTGATCTCCTTTAATTATTTCAACATCTCAACTGCTTTTTGCAATTGTGTATCTTCACTTTCTTCTAACCTATAAACACTTTTTACTGTATCTGGAAGATTAACTTCTTCATCTGGCTTAATTCCTTCTTTATGAATTGATACTTCTTTAGGTGTATAATATTGTTCTGTTGTAATTTTTAATCCACTGCCATCTGCTAGAGAAAGCAAAGTTTGAATAATACCTTTTCCATATGTTTTGGTACCTACTAATTTTGCTCTTTCATTATCTTGCATACTACAAGCTAATATTTCAGATGCACTTGCTGAATTCTCATTTACTAGGATAATCACATTCATTGCAAATATCGGATCATTTTTTGAAGAAGTAACAGTTTTTTTATCTTTATTATCAACTGATGAATATATTGTTTTGCCTTTATCTAAAAACATATCTGCTATATCAACAGCTTCATCAACAATTCCTCCACCATTATTTCTTAAATCTATTATTAATTTTTTAGCTCCTTGTTTTTGTAATTCATTTACCTTATCTTTAAATCCATTTGCTGTATCATCATCAAAACTTGGTAATTTTAAGTAGCCTATATCATTTTCAAGCATTTTTATAGTTATAGGATTTGTAGTTATCTTTTCTCTAATTAAATCAAATGATAATCTTTCTCCTTCTCTTTCTATAACTAAATTAACTTTTGTTCCTTCTTCTCCTTTTATAAATGAAGCAATTCTATCAAAATCTTTAGCTGTATATTCAGTGCCATCAACACTTATAATTAAATCTCCAGATTTAATACCTGCTTTTTCAGCTGGACTTTCAGGAATTGGGTAATACACTAAAACTCTATCTGATTTTTCATCAGCCACCATATAAATTCCCACTCCAACAAAACTACCCATAATATTATCTTTATAGTCTTTCATTTTATCTGCAGGAATATATTCTGTATATTCATCTCCAAGACCAGCTACATATCCCTCTATTGCACCATTTTTTAAATCTTCTTCATTAATATCATTATTCCATAAATAATATTTATCAATTGTAGTTTTTATTTTATTTAAATATTTTTCTATATTAGAGTCTGAAGATGAAGTTAATTCTTTTAATAATCCACCATTTTCAGTAATAGATAATGTTTGATTATCATCTTTAAAATTTGAATACATCCAAAATGATGTTAGCATAAATGTTACAAATGCTGTAAGAACAATAATCATAATTGTTCTATAGATTCTTTTTTTCTTTTCTTCCATTAGTTTGCAATATCCTTCCTAACTTTAAATCTTTTTTCTACAATCATGGTAAATATGGCCTAGGATTGACACAGTTTCTATATGCAGAGCCTGGGGTCCTAATTTCAAAATGTAAATGTGGAGCTGTAACATTTCCTGTTGCTCCAGAAAGCATTATTTGTTGTCCTTTTGAGATTTTCTGTCCAAATGATACTTGGACTCTAGATGCATGTGCATAAAAACTGTATATACTATTTCCATGATATATTTCAACAAAATTTCCATATGCAGAATTATATCCAGTATCACATACTATACCATCGCCAATTGAATAAATTGGTGTACCAGTTGAAGCTCTAAAATCCACTCCTGTATGATGTCCCGAACTCCAATATCGGCCAGCAACTCCATATCCTGTACCAATTACTGGATTAGCCACTGGCCATCCAAATCCATATGAGCTTGCTGCTTTATTTGAGCTACTTCCACCTGAACTAGAGCTAGAATTACTACTTGATTTAGAAGTTTTTTTAGCAGCTTCTTCTGCTTTCTTTTTTGCTGCAAGTTCAGCATCATATGCAGCTTGCATGCTTTTTATTTTGCTACTAATACTACTTTCGTGATTTTTTAATTCTTTTAATTCCTTTTCAAGGTTTGCTTCTTCTTGTGTTAATTCATTTACATACTTACTTTTTTCTTGTTGAGTTGATTTTAGTTGTGTTGCAACACTTTCTTTACTTGCTTTTGCAGTAACAAGTGTTTTTTTACTATCTTCTATTTCTTGTTTAGATTTTTCTATTTCTTGTTTTTTAGCTTCTATTTCTTCTAACAACTCTGTATCATGTTCAACAATTTCAGATACTAAATAGTAATTTGAAATCATATCAACAAATCCATCTGATTTTAAAATCACATCTAAAAAAGATGTCTCTCCAGCTTCATATGTAACAATTAATCTTTGCTCTAATAATTTTTGTTGTTCATCATATTGTTCTTGATTTTCTTTTAGCTGTTTTTCCGCATTTTTTATTTTTTTATTTACATCATCAATTTGAATTTCAAGTTTATCTATTTCATTTTCATATGAATCAATTTGATTATTTAATTTTTCTACTTGTTTTTGTGCTTCTGATTTTTTTGATTCCACTTCTTCTTTTTGTTCTTGAATATCTTCTATTTTTTCACTTACTTGACTCTGTTCATTTTTTTGTTTATCAATGTCAGATTGATTAACAGCAAAAACCATATTTGCATTTGTAATTATACACAATATTAATAGTATACTAAATAGTCTAATACATATTTTATTCATAGGTTTTCTCCTTAATACTTATTTACTTAACAATTTGTAAATTTTGTCCTGTTTAACCGCACATCATTTTTAAAAATTCTATGGTTCCCCCTTTAGGGATACCCACCATACGAATTTTTAAAAACGAAATGCTGACGCGGACAAAATATAACAAATTGTAATTGTTTATCAAACTACTACTCTGGTATCGAAACATAATCTAATGGATTCATAGGATTTCCATTAACTCTTACTTCAAAATGTGCATGAGGTCCAGTTGAATATCCAGTAGAACCAACCTTTAAAACAACTTCTCCAGCATTAATAACTTGTCCTAATTTAGCAACAATTTCTGAACCATGCGCATATAGAGTTTGAACTCCTCCACCATGGTCAATTACAACCATATTTCCATATGCCGAATTATATTCTGCTTTAACCACAACACCATTTGCAATTGCTTTGAACTCAGTTCCCATTGAAGCACTAATGTCTACTCCTGTGTGAAGCTTATATACTCCTGTTATTGGATGAACCCTCATTCCATAGTTTGATGTAATATGGTAATGATCTGGAATTGGCCATTGCATTGTTCCTCCTGCGTAGTCTTCTCCAAAATTAACAACTTTTGCTAAACTTCTAATTTCTGCTTCTACTGAATTAACTTGAGCATAATATTCATCAATTTTAGCTTGTAATTCTTGTTCTTCTTGACTTAATTTTGATATATAGTTTTGTCTTAATACTCTCGTATTTGATAAAGCTATTTCTGTTTTTGATAAATTTCTTTTTTGTGTTTCTAAGTTTTTCTTTTGTTCATCAATTTTAGATTTATTTTGTTCTATTTCGTTTTTCTTATTTTCAACAAATTCTAATAGTTCTACATCATGTGATGTAAGTTCTGAAACAATATAATAAGTTGCAAAAAAATCCGAAATGCTTTTAGCTCCTAATACTATTTCTAAATAATTTGTTTCTCCAGCTTCATAAATTTCAACCAATCTTTCGTCTAAAAGCTGTTTTTGTTTTTCATATACAATGGTTGCTTCTTCAAGTTCTTTTTCAACTTTTGAAACTTCCTCTTGAATTTTTGATATTTCATCATTCATTTGAATAATGGATTCTTCATTAGTTTTAATATTTGAATCTAATTTTTCAATTTGTCTTAAATTCTCTGTTAAGTCTTCATTTACTATGTTCAATTCTTCATTAGTTTGATTAATTTGCTCTTGAATTTCATTTTTTTTGTTTTGTAGTTCATCTAAATCTGTTGCAAATAAAGGTGTAGCAATGCAAATTAATAAAGCTGCAACCAATATTGTTCTAAATAATTCTTTTTGCATTACCGTTCCTCCTTTTAAACTTTTAAATATTTTTTCATAGACCTTGTACTACCTATTACGCCTATTCCCATTCCTAAAACTAAATAAATAATTACAATAAAATTAAACATTTCATTAAATGCTAATAAATTCAAATGTAATCTTGCCAAAAAGTTAACAAATGTAATGTTTTTAGCTAAAACCATATATAAGCCTGATACTATAATCAAAGAAATAATACCTGAAGAAAGTCCCAAAATTATACCTTCAACAATAAATGGCCATCTAATAAAACTATTTGTAGCACCAACATATTTCATAATTGAAATTTCTTTTCTTCTTGCATATACTGTTAGTTTTATAGTATTTGAAATAATAAATATACTAACTGCAATTAAGGCAATAATTATTACATAGCTTCCTATTTTTATTCCGTCTTGCAACTTTAATCAATACTTCTATTACATCATCTGCGTTTGTAACTTTTACAACATTTTCAATATTTTGTAATTTTTCTTTAACTTCCATCGTTTTAGTGATATCTGTTAACGTGATTTTATAAGCTGTTTTAAACTCACTCACATTATATCCCTCTAATAAATATGCTTTTTCTCGAAATATTCCATCCTTAAGAGATTGTAATGCTTCTTCTTTAGAAACAAATTCTATAGTATTTATTTCTTCTATTTGATTTATTTGATTCTTAACTTCCTCTATTTCTTCATCTGTTGCATCTTTCTTTATAAATGCTTTAATTCCTTGTTGAGATTCTACTTGTTTAATAAAATAATTAAAATTCCCAACAACAATAAAACAAATTCCAAAAAATATCATTATTAAGCACATTGTTCCAAATGATGTAAATGCTTGTTTTTTATTTTTAAATATATTTGAAAATCCTTCTCCTACTAAATAAGTAAATACATTATATTTCATCATAACCACCTTTTTTATCATCTCTAATTATGTCGCCTTTTTCAATATGTATAACTCTTTTTTTCATTTTATCTACTATGTCTTTGGCATGTGTTGCAACAACAACAGTTGTACCTCTCATATTTATATCATTTAATAAGTTCATTATATCCCAAGCAGTATCTGGATCAAGGTTTCCTGTAGGTTCATCTGCTATTAACATTGATGGGTTATTTACCATTGCTCTTGCTAATGCAACTCTTTGTTGTTCTCCACCTGAAAGCTCATTTGGATACATTTTTGCTTTTCCACTTAATCCCACAAGTGAAAGTACCATTGGAACTTGTCTACGAATATGTCGACTTGTTGCACGAACAATGTACATTGCATAAGCAACATTATCATATACAGTTTTGTCAGGTAAAAGCCTAAAGTCTTGGAAAACGACACCCATACTTCTTCTTAAATATGGAACTCTATTTGGTTTTAAAAATGTTGTATCTTTTCCATTTATTATAATATTACCTGATGTAGGTTCTTCTTCTTTTAAGATTAATTTAATTAAAGTTGATTTTCCACTTCCTGATGTACCAACTAAAAAGCAAAATTCTCCTTTTTCAATTAAAAAATTAGCATTTTTCACTGCTTTTGTACCAGTATCATATGTTTTGTTAACATTTCTAAATTCTATCATCTATGTTTTAGTTTATAATTTTTTATTATAAACGACTCCTTTCGAAAATAATATCTAATCTATTATATCATAACAATAAATATATTTTTTTTCAATAGATTTTACGAAAAATTTACAAATTATTCACTTGCAATTCTGTTGAACTAAAAAATTATTACAGATCAATAAAAAAATATTTTTTTTACAGAAAATCCTTGAATTTATTTTTGTTTTATTATACTATATAATAGAAAAATTTTAAACTACACAGGAGGATAAATATATGCCAAGAAAAACTAAAGAAACTGGAGAAAACGAAATAGTTAAATTAACCAATGCAATAAAAGAAGTATTAAGTAAAAACATATCATTGAAAAAAGATGATTCAAAAAAATCAACTTCAAAAAAGAAGCCAACTAAATCAGCTACTAAAAAAACTACTACTAAAAAGACTTCTACTTCTAAAACAGCTACTGCTAAAAAGGCTTCTACTTCTAAAACGGCTACTGCTAAAAAGGCTACTGCTAAAAAAGCTTCTGCTTCTAAAACTGCAACAGCTAAAAAGACTTCTACAACTAAAACAGCTACGGCTAAAAAAGCTACTACTTCTAAAACAGCTACTGCTAAAAAGACTACTTCTAAAACAGCTACTGCTAAAAAAGCTACTACTTCTAAAACAGCAACAGCTAAAAAAGCTACTGCCTCTAAAACAGCTACGGCTAAAAAAGCTACTACTTCTAAAACAGCTTCTACTAAAAAGGCTTCTACTTCTAAAACAGCTTCAACTAAAAAAGTATTTGCCGCTGAATATTATGATTTGCCTTTTAGATACAATCAAACAGTTGTAAAAATTTTAGCTCAAACTCCTAAAAACCTATTTGTTTATTGGGAGATTTCTGATGAAGATAGATCAGCTTTAAAAAAGCAATATGGTGAATATTTCTTTGAAATAACCAAACCAGTTTTAATAGTATATAACGAAACTTTGAATTACTCTTTTGAAGTTGAAATAGATGATTTTGCAAATAGTTGGTATTTGCATGTAGATGATAGTAATTCAGAATATAAAGTCGAGCTTGGTAGACGTCCTATTCCTGTTAATTATAGTTATATGCCAGATTATGATATCGAAAAAAATGGACCAATTGAAGAATTAAAAACTCCATATTTTTACATATCATCTTCAAATGAACTAGACGCTCCAAATGATAGAATTTTATTTAATAAAATAAGTAAAGTATATTTTAGGAATGTAAAAACCAATGAACTTATAGAAAAAGATATTTCTGATTTTCCAAATATTTACAAGGATGGCATTTTTATTAATATATACAAATTATATCAAGAATTATATAAAGAGGAAATCAAAAATGATAGTTTCAACTTATATAATCCATCTTCAGGAAATATAGGTTCCGGAAGCTTTTCATCTAGATTTTATTAAAATCAATGTAATCTCAAAATCCTGTTTAACCGCACATCATTTTTTAAAATCCTATGGTACCCCCTTTAGGGATACCCACCATACGGATTTTAAAAAACGAAATGCTGACGCGGATTTTGAGATTTTATAAAATATTAAAAAAACGAAAGGACAAATAAAATGCAGAAAAAAGGCTATGTAAGCTTTGTATTACATGCACATCTTCCTTTTATTCATCACCCTGAAAGTGATGATTATTTAGAAGAATCTTGGTTATATGAAGCAATTTCAGAAACATATTTGCCATTACTAAAATATTTTAAAATGCTAGTAGATGAAAAAGTAAATTTCAGAATTACTATGAGTATGACTCCTCCTCTACTTTCAATGCTTGACAGCAAATTATTACAACAAAAATATATTAAATATTTAGAAAATCTAATAGAGCTTTCTGAAAAAGAAATCAAAAGAACTACATTTAATCAAAAAATGAATAACCTTTCTCACTATTATTTTGAAAGATATTCTGAAGATTTACGATTATACAGAGATGTATATAATTGTGATATTATCTCTCAATTTAAACATTTTCAAGATATTGGAGTTTTAGAGATAATCACATGTGGTGCAACTCATGGATATTTTCCTATTTTATATGTAAATGAAAAAACAGTTAGGGCACAAATTGCTGTTGGGGTACAAACTTATGAAAGATTTTTTGGAAGAAAACCACGTGGTATTTGGCTTCCTGAATGTGGATATGTTCCAGAAGCTGATAAATATTTAAGAGAATTTGGATTAGATTATGCTATTGTCGAATCTCATGGTGTTTTATATGCTAACCCTACTCCAATTTATGGAACTTTGGCTCCAATAGTTTCTCCAGATGGTTTTACAGTTTTTGGTCGAGATATGGAATCTTCTAGGCAGGTTTGGAGTTCTATTAATGGCTATCCGGGTGATTTTAATTATAGAGATTTTTATAAAGATATTGGATATGAAACAGATTATGAATATATAAAACCATATATTGCACATAATGGTGTAAGAGTTCATACTGGAATAAAATATCACAGAATTACTGGAAAAACTGACAATAAAGACATTTATGATATTGGGTGGGCAAAAGATTCAGCAGAAAAGCAAGCTGGTCACTTTTTAAATTCTAGAACTAATCAAATAGAAAATGCATCAAAATATATGGATAAGCCCCCTATCGTCCTTTGCCCATATGATGCTGAGCTTTATGGTCATTGGTGGTATGAAGGTCCTTATTGGCTATACATATTATTTAAAAAGATTTATTATGATGAATGTAATTTTGAATTAATTACACCTTCCGAATATATAGATAAATATCCTTTAATTCAACAATGTACACCTTGTAGATCTAGTTGGGGTGCCAATGGATATAGTGAAGTTTGGCTTAATCCAAGTAATGATTATGCACATAAGCATCTTCATAAAGCAGGAGATAGAATGTGTGAACTTGCATACAATTTTAGAAATGTAAAATCTGATTTAGATCAATTAGAATATGAAATATCTGAATTAAGAAAACAGAAAAAAAGTATAACAAAAATTACATCTACTAAAAAATATAAAGACTTAAAATTACAACTAAGAGCCTTAAATCAAGCAGCTCGTGAATTATTACTTCTTCAAAGCAGTGACTGGCTATTTATTATAACAAATAATACAATGGTAGACTATGCTCATCGCAGAATCAAAGACCATACTGGTAGATTTACTAGATTATATAATGAATTAAATTCAGGCAAAATTGATAAAAAATTTCTGGAAGAAATTGAACTTAAAGATGCAATTTTTCCAGATATTGATTATAGAATATATTTATAATTCCCAATTATTAATTGGGGATTTTTTAATCGAAACAAAGAGCTGTTTATCTACTGCTTTTTTCAAAATCCCCATTTTTCTTATTAATATTAAATTTGTAGTTCCTGATAACACTAGTTTTAGTTTCCAGACCTGCTTACTATAAGGTATGGGCGAGAACCAAACGTGTCACTGTAGTCAGAGTTGGAACTGGTACCATTATGCCATCCAATTGCTGAGTTGGTTTCGTAATTTCCCCCCCTTATGGAACGACTGATGGTATCATTGGCCTCAGCTAACCATTCATAGGAATTTCCCAATAGATCATATATGTTTTTTATTTTATCATTAAATGTAGTACTTCCTTTTTTTGTTGCCCCTGTTATTCTACTTGTATTTCTACTTGTACCATCTCTTCTTGTACTACTATTTACTTTTATTCCTCTTGCTACCATCCAATTAAGCATGCTATCCCATTGACTTCCCCATATCATTCCTGATTTTACATTTGAATCTAAATTTGTTACTAGTGTTTTTGCATCTGCTTCAAATTTCTTTTGCCTTGCATATAATCCATACCACAAATTTTTTGTACTTCCTGTTACTATATCAGTATTTTTTATAGATGTCTGTCCTGCAATTACTCTTGTTTTCCCATCTACCAAACTTGATTCATATCTTCCAATCCAAAATCCACCATAATACTCTACACTTTTTACCATCTCGTTATAGTCTTTTTGCATTGTATCTAAAAATGTTGTTGCATCTATATATTTTGCTGCTTGGTCTGTTAATATTGCTGTTATTGTATTTAAATAAGTCACTCTAGCATCGCATCCGTTTCTATCTGGCTCTCTATCCCTATCAGTTGCACCTTGTCCATAATTTGACATCTGTCCACTATTAGGGGTTGTATTATAAGTGTCATATAATACTCCTTCATAATTTGGATTATTTGCATCTGCTGATGCATATCCTGGTGCAGTTGCAACTTTATACATTGGTTTATTTGCTTGGTCTACCGGTATCCATACAAATTGATCATATTTAGTTTGTATATCATATACTGTGTTTGTGCTAAAAGCATCTCCTGTTGCTCTTGTTGTCCAATCTGGTGTTACTCCATCTGGTATTAGATATATTACTAATCCATCATCTATATTTTGTTCTCCTGTTATTCCGGATACTGTAAATCCTGCTGGGATTGTTGCTTTCTTTTTACTTGTTGATAAATCTGTATAATTATCTTTTACTGTTTCTGTTGATCTTTCTCCTACTAATAATGGTCCTGTAATTGTTAGTTCT
>CADAHH010000006.1 GCA_902787685.1 uncultured Eubacteriales bacterium
TAATAGAAAAGTGCAGCTTTTCTATTATACAAGAGCAGCGAGAGGCTCGTTAATTTATATTTTAGAAATGATATCACTTCGTATTGAGCCGAGAAACTTCTTAGATTATTTATATATCACTATTTTTTATATATCATTTCACGTAAACTATTATCTTGTAACAATAAATATGACAAATGTTTCATATTCTATTGACTTTGTAGCATTAAATATATATAATAAAATAAATGTGAAACAAACGTCACATTTATAGAATGGAGGATTTATGGAAAAGATAGTAGAATTAAAAAATGTTAGTAAAGTCTATAAAATAGGAGATAACGAATTCAAAGCTTTAGACAATATAGACTTATCATTAAATAAAGGAGAAATGATAGTTATTCTTGGACCATCAGGGGCAGGAAAATCAACATTATTAAATTTAATTGGAGGAATGGATACGCCAACAAATGGAGAAGTAATTATTGATGGAGAAAACATCTCTAAATATAATGAAAATAAACTTTCAGATTATAGGGCAGAAAATGTAGGATTTATTTTTCAGTTTTATAATATTCTTCCTAGCTTAACTGTTAAAGAAAATGTAGATATTGTAAAAGATATAGTGAAAAACCCTATAAGTACAGATGAAGCATTAAAAGGAGTGGGATTATTAGAACACTCTAAAAAATTTCCTAATCAATTATCTGGAGGAGAGCAACAAAGAGTAAGTATTGCAAGGGCTATTGCCAAGAATCCAAAACTATTACTATGTGATGAGCCAACAGGAGCATTAGATAGTAAAACAGGTGTAGAAGTATTAAAACTATTAAAAAAACAATGTGACGCCAATAATGGCTCAAATACAGTTGTAATAGTAACACACAATAGCTTAATTGCAGAAATTAGCGATACGGTAGTACATGTTAAAAATGGAAAAATAGAAAGTGTTATCACAAACCAAAATCCAAAGAAAATAGAGGAGGTTAAGTGGTAATGTTAAATAAAAAAATACTTCGTGATATATGGAAAAATAAATCACAATTTATAACTATATTTTTAATGGTATTCTTGGCTGTTTTTGCTTTTGCAGGTGTTCATGCCTATATGGATGGGATGAAGGAAAGTAGTAAAATATATTATGAAAATCAAAATTTACAAGATATATGGCTTACATCTGAAAATTTTAAAGTAGATAAATTAGAAGAAATAAAAAAAATTGATAATGTAAAAAATGTTGAAAGATTACTGACAATAAATGCTAATGTAATTGATTCAGAAAGATTCATTAATTCTGACAATAATAAACCAATATCAGATTTAGTAATTGAATGTAATTTCATTGAAACAAATGAAATTAATAAAATGTATCTCATAGAAGGAGAAGAATATTCAAAAGACAAAACAGGATTATGGCTTGATTATTATTTAGCAAAAAATATAGGAATAAAAGTAGGAGATGAGTTAGAACTTTCTATTGAAGGAAATAATTTTAAAGAAAAAGTTATGGGGTTAGTAGAAGTTCCAGATCATGTTTATTTTATAAAAGATGAAAGTGCAATATTTCCTGCTCATAATGATTTTGGCTTTGCCTATTTATCTATAAATGAATTTCCAAAGAATTATATATATGATAAGGTGTTAGAAACAGATGAAGTTCAAGATGCTATTAATAATTTAAAAGATTTGAAAGATACACTTTCAAAATATGGAATAACAGATTATTCAAAAATTCCAAGCATTATAACAAATGAGATTGATGGAATTGATGATATTGATTTATCAAAAGCATTGGAATTATTAGATAACTATAAAGAGCATAAAGAAGAATTTATAAAAGTATTAGATAAAGATTTTAAAATAGAAGATACCTATATATTTACTTATGCAATAGTTGATGTAGATGATACTTCAAAAGTAAATGAAACTAAAAATAAAATAAAAGATAATGTAAATGATATTATTACTGCAACATTAAGAGATGATAATTTTTCTTATGAAGGATATAAAAGAGAGGCAGAAGAAGGAGATACTTATTCAGGAGTATTTTCTGGGCTATTTGTTTTCATAGCAATTCTATCGGTTGTAACAACAATGAATAGATTTGTAAAAAAAGAAAGAACACAAATAGGAACATTAAAAGCACTTGGAATAAGAAAAAGTAAAATAACTAGGATGTATGTAAATTATGGCTTATTTATTTCTATTATTGCTAGTATTTTAGGAATAGTGTTAGGAAATCTTTTAATTGGTAATTACTTTTTAGAGATGGAAATGGTTTATTATGAAATTCCATACTACAATATAGTTACAATTCCACTTGTTTATGAAGTGGCAGTAGGAATAGTAATAATTATAACACTTGTTACATATTTGTCATGCAGAAAAATACTAAAAGAACCAGCAGCACAGGCTTTAAGAATTGAAAGACCAAAAGTTAAAGTGAAAGAAAATAGTTTTACAACTAAAAAAGTATTTAATAAATTATCACTATCTACAAAATGGAACATTAGAGATGTAGCTCGTTCAAAAGCAAGAACAATTATGGCAGTGGTAGGAATTGCAGGTTGTACAATGCTTGTTGTTACTGCATTTGGAATGTTTGATTCATTAAAAGCATATGTTGCATGGGAATTTGAAACAATAAATAATTTTGGATACAAGCTAAGTTTGAGCTCTGATTATACAAACAAACAATATGATGAGATTATTTCAAAATATGGAGATAATACATCACAAACACTAGGAATAGAGTTTAAAAATAAAGATGATATAATTATAAAAACTTTAACTATAAATGCCTCAAACGGATTATTACAAGTAACAGATCATTCAAAAACACCATTTAAAATGAAAGATGATGGATTATATATTACTGAAAAAATGGCACAAGTTAATAATTTGAAAATTGGAGATATTGTAGAATGGCATATTGTTGGTTCAGATAATTGGTATAAAACAAAGATTGTAGGATTAAATAGAGATCCACAATCTCAGGCATTTAATTGTACTAAAACATTTTTTGATACTTTAAATGAAGAATATAAAGCAGATAGTGTATATACAAATAATGATTTAAGTAATATAAAAGAAATTGAAGGAGTAAATACTATTCAAACTAAAAAGAATTTAGAAGATGGTATGAATAGTATGTTAAATATGATGTATTCTTTAATTTTTGTGCTTATTGCAGTTTCAATTATTCTTGCAGTTGTAATTATATATAATTTAGGAATATTATCATTTACAGAAAAAGAATATCAATTTGCAACTTTAAAAGTTTTAGGTTTTAAGTATAAACAAATAAAGAAAATATTTATAAAGCAAAATATATGGATTGGTGTTTTCGCAATAATTATTGCTTTACCACTAGGAAACTATATGACAGACTATATATTCAAAAATGCTATTGGAGATAGCTATGATTTTGAAGCAATGATAAAACCAGCAACCTTTATATTTTCCGGTATTGGAACATTTATTGTTGTTTACATTGTAAATCAATTTTTAGCTAAAAAAATTAAAAAAATAGATATGGTATCAAGCTTGAAAGGAAATGAGTGATATAGCAAAACAAATTGAGTATTTAAAGGGAGATTTTTCTCTCTTTATTTTAACATCAAGAAGCCTTAGATAAATATTATAAGTCTGAAACTATGAATATAATAATTATGGAATTAAGAAATAAATATGAAAAGATTATCCTAGAGTATTTTAGGATAGTCTTTTAATTTTTATAAATGTGTTGTATAATGAATTATGAGAAAATAGTAAATGAAAGAACAAACTGATTTTAATAATAAAGAAAAACGTATTAAATGAAAGGGCGGTTTAATATGATAGATTTACACATACACTCAAATCATTCAGATGGATATTATACAGTCAAAGAAATATTAAAAATGGCAGAAGAAGAAAATATTAATACAATTTCGTTTTGTGACCATAATGTTTTAGGAGCTTATGAAGAATTAAAGGATATGGACATAAAAAAATACTACAATGGAAAAATTATAACAGGAATTGAATTTGATTTTGTGTATGACAAAAGAGATTTTCATATATTAGGATATAATTTTGATGTTGAAAAATTGAAAAATAGTAAATTTATAGACCAAAGAACGAAAGAAGATCTAATGAAAGAAGAAGAGAAGAATTTAGAATTTTTTAAAGAAGTTTGCAAGACAATGGGAATAAAGTTAAGTTCTGATTTAAAAATAACAAAACCAAGTGAACGTGCAAATGATATTATAAAAAGTGATATGCAGAAACATAAAGAAAATGATGATATTTTAGACAAAATACTAGGAAAAGACAGAAAAAATAGTTTTTGGCTTGGACAAGTAACAAATCCAAATAGTCCATTTTATATTGATTTTACAAAAGGTTTACCTACTGCAGTAGAAATAGCAAATGAAATACATAAAGCAGGTGGAATTGTGGTTTTACCACATGTGTTTGAATATAAATCTATCGATAATATCTATTTTTTAAATGAAATGCATAAGCTAAATATTTTAGATGGAATTGAGTGTATTCATTCGAAGCATAATAAAGAACAAGCAAATTTTTTAATAAACTTTTGCAAGCAAAATAATTTAATTATGAGCGGTGGAAGTGATTTTCATACTGATAAAAGACAAACATTAGGACATACCGAATTAGGAGAAATATTAGATAAGTTCTGTTTGAAAAAATGAAAATAATATTCTATATAATAGAATACCAGACTAATATAAACATGAAATCAAATTGATGGAGATGAAATAATGGAGGAAAAGATAAAGCAATTCAAACAATTAGTGGAAGAAAGTAATAATATAGTATTCTTTGGTGGGGCAGGAGTATCAACGGAAAGTGGAATTCCTGATTTTAGAAGTAAAGACGGCTTATACAATCAACAATATGATTATCCGCCTGAAACTATATTAAGTCATACATTTTTTATTAATAAGACAGATGAGTTTTATAGGTTTTATAAAGCTAAAATGAATTGTTTAAAGTATGAGCCTAACATTACTCATATAAAACTTGCAGAACTTGAGAATAAAGGTAAATTAAAAGCTGTTATAACACAAAATATTGATGGATTACATCAAAAAGCAGGAAGCAAAACTGTTTATGAACTACATGGAAGTGTTTTAAGAAACTACTGCATGAGTTGCAACAAATTTTACGGAGCAGAATATGTGTTTAATAGTGATGGTATTCCAAAATGTTCTTGTGGTGGTATAATAAAACCAGATGTTGTGCTTTATCAAGAGGGGCTAGATGATAATACTATTACAAAATCAATATTAGCAATACAAAATGCTGATTTGCTAATTGTGGCAGGAACATCTTTAACAGTTTGGCCTGCTTCAGGTTTAATAAACTATTTTCAAGGAAGAAACCTAGTGCTAATAAATAGAGATGCAACTCCATATGATAACAAGGCAGATTTAGTAATAAATGATAGTTTAGGAAAAGTATTTAATGAGATATAACACTTTATTCAATAGAACTTTAAATAGGTACAAATAAAATAAAAAAAGCAAACTGGAAGGAAGATTATAGAAATGGACCAAATAAAACTATCCAAAGATATTATTGAAAATTATAATTTATCAAAAAAACACTTATTTAAAAAAAATGCAGGAAATTCAAAATATTATTATCAACTTCAATATGATAGCAATTTAAATAATGATTTAATAGAAATATCAAAATTATATAATACAAATATTCCTTTTAAGATTTTTGGATTTCATACAAACATTTATATTACAGAAAAAGGATATGATGGATTATTTATAGATATTGACCCGAAAAATTCTAAAATAATTTTTAATAAAGAGAAAGAAGAATTTATTGTTTCAGCAAATACATTAACTTCGAAACTAGTTAATTATACAATGAACCTAGGATATGATTTTGCTTCATTAACAGGAATACCAGGGATGGTCGGCTCTGGAGTTGTTGGAAATTCTAGTTGGGCTTCTAGGAAAGATTATGGTAAATATGTAAAAAAATTGATTATATTTGACTTCAAAGAATCTAAAGAAATAGAAGTAATACCAGATGAGACATTTTTTTCGACCAGAAATAGTTTTATTAAAAAAGAAAATCGAGAAAAAACAAGATATTTTGTAAAAGAAATTATACTAAAATCAGAGTATATTGGAAAAGAAAATGTTAGAGAAAAATATTTAGAGCAAATTAATAAAAGACAAGAATCTCTAAAGATAGGATTTTTAGAAGGATGTGCAGGATCCATTTGGGCTAATCTTGATTTAAGAGAAAAGATAGGAATGAGTTTTAAAGAAATAATTATTAATAACCCAGAATTTAATATTAATTTTAATGGCGCAAGATATAGTAATAATGGTAGTAGATTTTTTGTTACTGATAATGATACGACAGATAAAGATGTTGCAAAATTATTTGATTTTACAATAAAGAGATTAAAAGAATTATATAATATTGAGCCAATAAAAGAAGTTTTGATATTAGATTATGATGGAGAAATAGATTTATATACTTTTATAAAAAGATACTTATAGTTTTAACAAATACAAACAACTATCAAAAATAAATGAAACAAAGTTCAGATTATAAATTACGAATTTTAAAGGAGAAAATGCAAAATGTCAGTTAAAATAATTTATTTTGTACATGGTACAACAACAGATAATGAACAACATAAATCCACCGGGCAAAATCCTGGTATTTTAAGTGAATTAGGAATAAATCAAAGTAAAGAATTAAGAAATAAAATAAATATAGATGAAATAGATTTAGTAATCTGTTCAGATTTACAAAGGGCAATAGACTCTGCAAATCTTACATTTGAAAACAGTAAGAAAATTATTCAAGATGAACGAATTAGAGAGTGTAATTATGGAGATTTAAATGGAAAAGATAGTGCACTAGTTTTAGATGAAGAACATATTGAAATTCCTTTTCCAAATGGTGAATCAATGAAAGATGTTGAAAAAAGATTAAGGGATTTCTGCCAATATTTGTTAGATAATTACAATAATAAAACTATAGCATTAGTAGCTCATAAAGCTCCACAGTTAGCATTAGAAGTTATCACTAAAAATATTACTTGGGAAGAAGCAATAAACAAAGACTGGAGAAAAACCAAATCTTGGCAACCAGGATGGGAATATATAATTGAAAAATAGTAAAGTAAGTGAAAAAAATGAGAGAAGAGATAGAAAATTATATAAATGAAAACTACAATACATTACAAGAATATCCTTGGACAAAATATCCAAATTATACAACATTTAAGCATAGGAATAATAAAAAATGGTTTGCGCTAATTGCAGATGTTCAGTATGAGAAGTTAAAAATTGAAAAAGAAGGTATGGTTGATGTTATTAACCTAAAAAATTTACCAGAAATGATAGGAAGTTTAAGAAAAGAAAATGGAATACTACCAGCATACCATATGAACAAAGAACATTGGATTACAATTTTGCTAGATGGAACAGTAGAAAAACAGAAAATATGTGATTTGATTGATATTAGTTATGAATTGACTAGATAAATACTCATATAACAATAAAGCAGATTTGGTTATAAATGATAGTTTAGGAAAAAGATTTAGAAAATGGTTGAAAGTACAAAAATTGGCATGGTAAATAAGTGAAAATATATAAGAACAAATAAAAGAATTGTACGTAATGTTACAATTCTTTTATTTTTTATGATAAAATGGAAAATAAAGTGTAACCTTTTGTTAATTAAACTACACTATATAAATGTAAGATGTCTTATAAAGGAGTTTTTAAGTTGAAGGAGTTAAAGCAGTTAGAAGATTATTATAAAAATAATGAAATTGATATAGACCAAATAATAGAAGATTTTACACCATATATAACAACAATAATAAATAATGGAACAGATAATTCAATATCATTTGAAGATAAAGAAGAAATCTATTCGGATACATTTTTTATATTATGGAAAAACAGAAATCGATTAAATATCAATGTATCATTAAATTCATATTTAGCAGGAATAACAAGAAATTTAATAAAAGAAAAGTACAGAAAACTAAAATTAACTTATGATATTAGTGATTTTGAAAATGATTTATTAAATAGTGTAAATATGTGTGAAAATGATAGAGAATTGATTTATGATGTTGAGCAAAAGATTAAGGGACTAAAAAATATTGATATTGAAATTGTAAATTTATTTTATTATTCATCTATGTCAGTTAAGGATATAGCAAAAAAATTGAATATTTCTGAATTTAATGTAAAGACAAGATTACATAGAATACGAAAGAAAATTAAGAAAGAATTAAATAATGGAGGGATTTAGAAATGAATTTCGATACAAATAAGATAAAAACAAAAATTGCTATATCAAAAATTAAAGAGGAGAATGATATAGTTATGGAAAATAAAACAAAAGGTATTTTAAAAACGGTAGTAACAGCTACTGTTGGAGTAATATTAAGTACAGGTGTTGTGTTCGCAGGAACAATGGTGTATGAGAACATTTGGAAAACACCAGAAAAAATAGAATTATCTTCTGGAGATTTTGAAGAAATAACAAAAATAACAGAAGAAAGCAAAAAGGAAAATATGTCAGAAGAAAAGGCTAAAGAAATTGCAATAAATAAGTTAAATGAAATACAATTTAATTCAAATATAGTAGGAACAAATCATTATAAAGAGTATGATTCTAACAAAATATGGTATCGTTTTGATACAGAAGATAATTATGAAATAAGTATTGATGGACAAACTGGAGAATTCTATGATATATGGAATAATAATAAAGATATTCAAGATCTTAATAAATATATAACGGTAGAAGAAGCAATAGAAACTGCTAATAAATATTATAAATTATTTGGATTTAAAGAAGATGAATATGAAATATCAAAAATACATTCAAACAATAAAAGTGGTAATGATACAGATCCAGGTTTTAAAATAGACATTGAATATTGTAAAAAATACGGAAATTTAGAAAACTATTACGAAAGAATTAGCATAGCAGTAGAGTCCAAAAATAAAGATATTGATTATTTTAGAGTTGTAAATATTCCATTTGATAATAATGAAGTTGTAAAAACAGAGCAAGAGGCAATAGAACTTGCTCTAAATGAAGATAAAAAGATAGAAACAAATAAAGTAGAAAGTACACAAGCCAAGTTAATGGTAGTAAAAATGAATGCGGATGCTTATAATAGAATAAACAATAAAGAAAAATATTATGAGGCAATGCAGACACCTAATTATCCAAATGAGGAAAGAGATTACTACAAAGTTGATGATAAGGTAAGGAAAGCGTGGGTAGTAGTAATAACGTATGAAGATAATTACGGAGAAGATACAAGAAAAAGATATACAGAGGGTAAATATAGTTATTTTGTAGATGCAACAACAGGAGAGATAATAGGAGGACATCCATTAGATTATATTTATTCAGAAAGTAAAAGATAATTTATAGGAGAGGTATTAACTTATAAAAAAGATTATTTCAATTTATTTGAGATATTCTTTTTTTATATAATTTCAAAAACATAAAAAATTAAATTTAAAGCTTTTAAAATTTTAAAACTCTAGTAACGAGAAAATTACTAAAATTTCAAAAATCTCACTATTTATTTTTTTATAAATATGATATACTTATTACAAATAATTTCATAGAAGGAGATCACAAATGTTAGAATTAAAAAATGTATCAAAATTCTATTATAACAAAGGAATTATAGCATCTGGTTTTAGTAAAGTTAATTTAGAATTAAAAATAGGTGAATTTGTTGTAATAACTGGAGAATCTGGAAGCGGAAAAAGTACACTTTTAAATGTAATATCTGGGTTAGATAGCTATGAAGAAGGTGAAATGTATATAAATGGCAATGAAACAAGTCATTATACAGAAAAAGACTTTGAAGATTATAGAAGAAAATACATAGCAAACATTTTTCAAAGTTTTAATTTGATTAATAGTTACACAGTTTATCAAAATATTGAACTTGTAATGCTATTAAATGGATATAAAAAACATAAAGTAAAGAAAAAAATATTAGACATTATAGATCAAGTAGGATTAACAAAATTTAAGAATACAAAAGTATCTAAATTGTCAGGTGGACAAAAACAAAGAGTTGCAATAGCAAGAGCAATGGTAAAAGATACACCAATTATTGTTGCAGATGAGCCTACTGGAAATTTAGACTCTAAATCTGCAAATGAAGTTATAGAAATACTTAAGAAGGTTGCAAAAGATAAATTAGTTGTAATTGTAACTCACAATATTGAACAAGTAGAAAAATATGCAACAAAAATTATAAAAATGAATGATGGTAAAATTATAGAAAATACTGAAATAAAGAAAATAACTGATGAGCCAAAACCACAAGAAAGTGAATATAACAATATAAGTATTTTTAATAAATATAGACTTGGAATTAGAAATACCTTTAATATTGCAACAAAATTTTTACTATTATTTGCAGTATTTTTATTTATGAGTTCAGCAATTCTTGCAGAATATTCTAGTTTTCAGATGTCAGAAGAAACGCTGAATGAAGGTTATAGTATGGCTTTTAGTGATTTATCAAAAAACAGAATCTTAATAAACAAAAAGGACAAGACATCATTTACTAGTGAAGATTATGATAAGATAAAACTATTGTCAAATGTAGATTATATAGTTGAAGATGATGTATTTTTAGATAGCGAAGTATCAATAGTAAAAGATGGTATAGACTTTTGGGGAAGTATGCTAGATATTAACAATTTAAAAGGGAATGTTGATATAGGAAGAATGCCAGAAAAAGAAGATGAAATAGTATTAGAGACTAATAAAGACCATTTTTATATTAAAGGAAGCTTAAATGAAGTATTAAATAATACGTTTTCTATTTTAAAACCTGCAGGAAGAGATTCTTTTAGTGATGAAAAAATAAAAGATCTAATTATAGTTGGTATTAAATATACTGAAAATATCTTTAATTATGATTGTAAATTTTATACTTCAAAAAATGTATTAAGTGAACTAAGAAGTACTATTAATAAGAATTACAGTACTATGAAGGTATTTTTAAATAATAGATATGAGAAATATAATGTAGAACCAAATGAAAATGTAGAGAGAGGAAAAGCTTTTGTTGATGATGAATTAAAATATAATTTTAAAAATTATAAAATATTAAATCAGCCTTTAAATATTTATGTAAGTAACATTTATTATGACGCGGAACTAGATTTATCTATAACTAATACATATACAAAGTCTAATTTTAGGAGATTAACAGGATTAGATAAATATGATAATAATAGGAATACAATTTTTGTAAATGTTGATGATTATAATTCGCTTTACAACAAGCCTTCATATCAATCTAGTGTATTTGTAAAAGATGTAAAAATAATTGATCAAACTATGCAAGAATTAGAAAATTTAGGTATAACTCCTAAAAAGGTAACCGATTTTAAAATGACTGAAGAAGAAATCTATAAGAGAATAATAAAAATTATAAAAGTAATAGTAACTATTGTTTTAATTATCGTACTATTCTTTATTTCATACTTGATTATAAAAATAATATTAAAATCAAGAAATATATATTATACAACGTTAAGAATGTTAGGTGCTACATATAAAAATGTAAAAAGAATATTGGATATAGAGCTATTTGTTAATTCAACACTTGCATATAGTGTATTAATGTTATTTATACATTTAGCTAAATCAAATATAATACATTTAAAATATATAGCAAAATTAAGCGAATATTTAAGTATTAGAGAATATGTGCTAATGTATATAATTTTAATTGCAATTTCAAGACTAATATCAGCAAAATTTGCTAGAAAATTGTTTAAGAATACAACAATTAATACATATAACGAGGAGGTGTAGAAGTTTGAAAAATAATTTAATTCTTTTTCAAACTATGAGTGCTATAATAATAAAGAGAAAAAGGAATGAAAATTAGTATGATAAAAATAGAAAAAGTAAATAAATATTTTAATAGAAGAAGAAGAAACGAAATTCATATAATAAATGATACCTCATTAGAGCTTGAAAATAAAGGACTGGTTGCTATTTTGGGACAATCTGGAAGCGGAAAGACAACACTTTTAAATGCAATAGGTGGCTTAGATAAAGTAAGTAAAGGTAAAATTTATATAAATGGTAAAAAAATAACTAGAAGAAGGACAAATACAGTAGATAAAATAAGAAATCTAAATATAGGATATATTTTTCAAGACTATAAATTAATAGAAAATATGTCAGTATTTGACAATGTTGCAATTAGCTTAAGAATGATTGGAATAAAAAATAAGAAAGAAATAGAAAAAAGGGTAAACTATGTCTTAGAAGCTGTTAATATGTACAGATACAGAAATAGACCTGCTCAAATGTTATCTGGTGGAGAAAAACAAAGAGTTGCTATAGCAAGAGCCATTGTAAAAAATCCAAGTATTGTAATTGCAGATGAGCCAACAGGAAATCTAGATAGCAAAAACTCATTAGAAATAATGAATATAATAAAAGCTATATCAAAAGAAAAATTGGTTATTTTAGTAACACATGAAGTTGATTTAGCAAAATTCTACGCAACAAGAGTAGTAGAATTGCAAGATGGTAAAATTGTAAATGACTACGCAAACGAATCTAAAGAATCTTTAGAATATAGGTTAGATAATAAAATATATTTAAAAGACTTTAAAGATATTAATAATTTTAAAAATAAAAAGATTAATATTGATGTATATTCAGATGACGAAAATGCTGAAATAGATGTTAAATTAGTATTAAAAAATGGCAATATATTCATTCAAGCCGAAAACAAAAAAATTGAGGTAGTAGATGACAATTCAGGAGTAGAGCTTATAAATGACCATTATAAAAAAATAGATAAAAGTATTTATGAAAAATACAAATATAATTTAGATGAAATTATTGATAAAAAGTATAAACCTAGATATAGTTCAATATATGGAATTGTAAAATCTATAAGAAATGGATTTAATAGAATTTTAAATTATACAATATTGAAAAAAATACTACTTTTAGGCTTTTTGCTATCAGCCATGTTTGTAGTATATAGTGTAAGCAATATTGCTGGAGCAATAGATATAAGAGAATCTGATTATATAAAAATAGATAGAAATTATCTTCAAGTAGATATGGCAAAAGTTAATGTAGATGATTATTTGAAATATGAAAATTTAGAAAATATAGATTATATGATACCAGGAAATAGCAATGTAAGTTTTAAAATAAAAATGGATAATTACTATCAACTATCAACATATTCTTTTGAACTTTCAGGCTCACTTGTTGATTTAGACAAGATTAATGAAAATGACATTATAAAAGGAAGAATGCCACAAAATGAATATGAAATAGTTATAGACAAAAAAGTTGTAGACAATATGCTAAATGATAGGTTTTCAATGATTAAAGGCATGGGAATAAAAAATGAAGATGAATTGTTAAATAGAGTGGTTACAATAGATGGAATGAAAGATTTTACAATAGTTGGATTTGTAGATAATTTAAGTGCTTCTATCTATGTAAAAAAATTTTTATTTATAAATATATTAAACAATATGACACAAAGTGAGCATGGACTGGGAATTTACTTCTCAAATCAAGAAGAAAATTCAGAGACAGTGGTAAAAGATTATAATTTATTTTTAGATGATATTACTATAACTAAAGGAAGAATGCCAGAAAACGATTATGAAGTAATTGTAAATAAAAGTAACGAAGATATGAAATTAAACAAACCTATTAAAGCAGAGGTTAATGGAAAACAATTAACAGTTGTAGGATTTTACGACAGTAAAACAAATAAACAAGAATATCTTGTAAGCAATAATACAGTAAAATATAATGTAATATCTAAGAATAATGGATTTACAATATATCCTAAAGACAAACAGGCAGTAATGGATCAATTTCAAAATGAATATCATTTAAATATTATAGATAGATATGAAAAAGATAAAAACGAATATATAAACAAAAAACGTGAT
The DNA here is from genome assembly GCA_902787685.1 of uncultured Eubacteriales bacterium. GTDB lineage: Bacteria > Bacillota > Clostridia > TANB77 > CAG-508 > CAG-269. The sequence goes on from CADAHH010000006.1 coordinate 13,989, forward strand.
CAGATTAGAAATGCAGTAATATTTGCAGGAATAATACTTGCAATATCATTAGTAGAAATATATTTAATGATTAGATCATCATTCTTATCAAGAATAAAAGAAATTGGTGTATTAAGAGCAATAGGAGTAAAGAAAAAAGATATATACAGAATGTTTTTAGGAGAAATTTTATCAATTACAACAGTAGCAAGTATGCCCGGTATTGCACTTATGACATATATACTAAGTCAATTATCAAAGATTTCTTATGTAAATAGAATGTTTATTGTAAACTTTAATACAGTTGGAATAGCAGTGTTAATAGTTTATGCATTTAATATAATAGTTGGATTATTACCACTATTTAGGGTTATTAGAAATACACCAGCAAAAATACTTGCAAGACATGATGTGGAATAAGTTTAAAAAGATTATCTCAAATTATTTTGAGATAGTCTTTTATTTTAGAATATTTTATTATATAATATGAAAAAATAGTAAAGTAAGTGAAAAAATGAGAGAAGAGATAGAAAAGTATTTAATGAAATATAGAAAAAGTAAATTTGTTATTTATTATGGAGGTGGTAAAAATAAATTTTTGGTATATATGGTTTATAATAATTCTTTGTTGTATAATAATACCACAAAGAAATAAATTATATTTAGGAATATTAAATAGAAGAAAGAAAGGTAGGAAGAGAAAAATGCCACAAGAAATGATAAAAGAATTTATAGGAAAAAACTGCACAATTGTATTATTTAATGAATCTTTTGGAGTACAAGGAAAAATAGTTGCGGTAGAAGACAATTGGATAAAAGTTGAGGAAAAGAAAAAAACACGTTTAATTAATGGCGATATGATAAGAGATATATCAATAGTAACAGAAAAATAAGGAGGATAAAAATGAACGAATATATCAATTTGAATTTAGAAAATATTGAAAATGAGCACATCTGTTGTGCAATTGGAGATCCAAAACATCAACAAGGGGTTGATTGTAAAAAAGAATGGATAAAAGAAAAATTAAAAGATGGACATGTTTTTAGAAAACTAAATGCTAGAGGAAAAATATTTATTGAATATGAGCCATTAGAAACTGCGTGGGTACCAATTAGCGGTAAAAATTATGAATATATCTATTGCTTATGGGTAGCAGGAAGTTTTAAAGGTAAAGGAATTGGAAAAGAACTATTAGAATATGCAATTAAAGATTCAAAAGAAAAGGGAAGAAGTGGAATCTGTACATTAGTTTCTAAAAAGAAAAAGCCATTTTTAGGAGAAAAGAAATTTTTTGAACATTTCGGATTTAAAGTAGTAGATAGTGTTGGAGATTATGAATTATTAGCATTACAATTTGAAAATACTGATACACCAAAATTTAATGAAAATGTTAGAGCCATGAAAATTGACAATCAAGACTTTACAGTGTATTATAGTAATGAATGTCCTTATGTAGAATATGAAGTAAAAGAACTTTCAGATTATGCAAAAGAAAAAAATATAGAATTAAATTTTGTAAAAATTGATTCATTAGAAAAAGCAAAAAATGCACCTTGTATTTTTAACAATTGGGCAAATTTCTATAAAGGGGAATTTATATCAAATACTATACTTAATGCGAATGCTTTAGAGAAACTTTTGAAATAAGGATATTAATTTTATTTGTAAATCGTTAATTTATAAAAGCAAAGGAAAAATAATATGGAATTTAAAGTTTCAGATGAACAAAAAGAATTATTTTCTCAAATAATCGACGAAAGTTTTGATAAAGAAGAATTAGAAAATGAACTTAAACAAGGATTGGGAGAAATATATGATAATGATACATCTCAAAAATTTGTAGAAGATGAACTCGATAAAATAAACTATGATATTGAAAACTTAAAAGACAATAATGTTATATCACTTCAGCTTCTAAGACTATTTTCATTGGATTTCCCAAGTGATGCAAAAATACAATTATCAACTGAACAAATTGAAGAATTGTTTGAAATTATGCCTAAGGATATAGGTTATGAAAAAATAAAAAATAAATTAGAACAGGATAAGAGAATTTCATTATCAGATTTATTAAAAATAACAGAAATTAATATATCAAGTAAAGAAAAAATACAATTAGAACCTGAAATGCAAACAACATTGCAAAAATTATTTGAAATAAATCTTGGAAGTGGCAATATAACCGAAACAAAAAAGAGAATGACAGAAAATCTAACAAAGGGATTTATAGAATATAGGGATTATTTGATATTAATCAGATATTCTAATGTTGAATTATTTAGAGAAAAAAATAAAACACTGGAGGATCTATATTCGCTAGGCTTAATTTCAAAAGAGGATTTTTTAAAAAAACTCGGAGAAACAAGCTTTAATCAGGAATTTATAACTGACTTTAATAAACAATATAATAATCGAAAACAGAGTTCAATTAATCTTTCAGTAAATAGAGTAAATGGAATACTTAAAAATTTGCCGGAAAATATTTCAGAAGAAAATAAAGAACAATTAAAAGCTTTAAAAGATAAAACTAATAGCGTTAATCCAGAAAAATTAATAGACAAATTTAATGAAATTTCTAATGATGAATGGAAAAAATATCTAGAAAGTGGTAATGGAATATTATTTCATCAAGCTGAAAAACCTATAGAAGGTGATTTTCCTGATAAGACAATATCAACAAGTTTAATAGATAAAGAACATCTAATACACTATCGCAGGTTACCCATTGGATATAAAATAAAACCAGAATTAATAACTGTGGCATCTTCAACAGATACTTTTATTAACAATTCTAATGATGATAAATATTATCAAACTGTTTCTGCTATTGTTGTTGATTTACCACAAAATGTTTCAAAAGAAATGAAAGAACAAAAAACATATTCAGAAATTGATGTTACAGGTTTTGTTTTTGAATCAGTTGTTGTATTATCTCCAAGTGAATCAAACATTGCATTAGCTCAAGAAATGGCAGAGGCACAAAAAGTTCCAATTGATGTTTTTGATGGAAAAAATTTTATACCGCTTGAGGAATACTATTTAAACCAAATTATGAATGATTTAAGAACTAATATCTTAAATTTAAAACAATATAATAGAGAAATAAGTGTGCTAGGACTAAAAGATTTTAATACAGATGAAGAAATGATAAAGAATTCAATTATGAAGCATTTAAATATAATTGATGAAAATAAAGTGAATTTATCAAGAGAAGAAATGTTAGAAATAGCAAATAAATTAAGAGAATCTGGTGATATTTCACGGAGCAATCAATGGATTAAATTCTGAATTAGAAAAACAATATGAAACAGTGTTAAGTGAGAAAGTACAAAATATTATAAAAAGAGCTAAAATAGAAGAAATTATTCAACAAGAAGGTGCTTTAAAACAAGAAAAAATAGGTTTTATAGAAAAACTATTTGGAAAAACCAAACTTCAAGAAGCTAGATTAAAAGCACTTCAACTAAAAAAGGAAGAAATTAGATCAGAGGACATAAATACAAATTTGAGTGAACAGGATAGTATAATAACATTGTTAGATTATTGTAGACAAAATGTCCCAAATTCTGAAATAAAAAGTTTTTTAAGTAATTATTCTCAAATATGTGATAATAATGATATAAAAAACCAAATAGATAAGTTGATAAAAGAAATTTCTGGAAATGAAGTAAAACCTCAAGTACCTACTATATATCACAAACAATCTATATTTCAAATTAGAAAACAAACAAATCAGATTGTAGAGAGTAATGTAGAAAAGCAATTAAAAATAGACTCACAAAAAAGGGCCAAAGCAAAAAGTTCAAGAAAAGATATTAAGGTTGAAAATAGCGAAAGTAAAAAAACAATGTTACGCTTTGTAGCAACATTAGAAAGTATTATAAATGATCACACTCAGGAATTAGCAACAGAAAAAGCTGTAATAGACCTATGAAATAAATTTCAGAAGAAGACGCAAAAAAATATATGGAAAATAACTAAGATTTGTTACAATTCACAGCTAAATTGTTTTAGTAGAGTAGCAACAGCGGCATTGTATATCTTTTTTCGTGCTTTAGTCGAGAAAAAAGTATATACAATGCACAGCAAAGTTGCGAGATTAATATAGCTGTGAATAGTAACTAAGATTTAAAAGATTATCTGATTATTATCTAGATAGTCTTTTATTTTTAATTTATTTGTTATATAATGAAAAAAATACTTGAGACAAAAGATATTTAACAAATAAAAAATGAAAAAATTCGGAGTTTAATAAATGAAAAAGAATATAGGAGGAAAATATGCTATTTACAACTCAATCGGCAAATACATCTAATCCATTGTGGACAAACTATATAAAAAGAGAAAAGCCACTATATAAAAGGGAAAAAGATCTTCGTTCAGAATTTGAAAGAGATTATACAAGAGTTATACATTCTACAGCATATAGAAGAATGAAAAATAAAACTCAAGTTTTTTTCTCACCAAAAAATGACCATATATGTACAAGAGCAGAACATGTAGTTCATGTAGAATCAATAAGTTATACAATAGCTAAAACTTTAGGCTTGAATACAGAACTTACCAAGGCAATTGCAACTGCTCATGATATAGGGCATAGTCCTTTCGGACATCAGGGAGAAAGAGTTTTATCAAGCATTTCAAAAAGAGATATAGGAGAAGCATTTTGGCATGAAAAAAATGGCTTAAATATGGTAGATAAAATAGAGCTTTTAGAAGATCCAAAAGGAAATAAACAGAATATGAATTTAACATATGCTGTAAGAGATGGGATTATTTCACATTGTGGAGAAATAGATGAAAACAAAGTAATGCCACGAAAAGAATTTATTAATTTAAATGATTATACATATCCAAATCAGTATGCTCCATACACTTGGGAAGGATGTGTTGTAAAAATATCAGATAAAATAGCATATTTAGGAAGAGATATTCAAGATGCAATAACCTTAGGATTGATAGATAATTTAGATGAATTATATGATATTTTAAATTACAATAAAGATGAAGTAATTAATAATACGGTAATTATTAATAATTTAGTATATGACTTATGCTCAAATTCAAGTATAGAAAAAGGATTATGTTTTTCAGATGAAAAATTTAATATGATTAATACTTTAAAAAAATATAATTACCAAAAAATCTATTTATCAGAAAAATTACAACCATCAAATAGATACTTTGACCTAGTAATAAATACAATATATGATTTATTAAAACAATTATATACAGATAAAAAAGCAAAGAAAAAATGCCCTGAACTAATTAATGATTTTAATAATTGGTTACAAGATTATTGGAATTTAGAAAGAAATGAGAAAAACCAAAATGATGTAATTTTTAATATGTCTAATGAAAAGGATTACTATAAAGCAATTATTCTTTATATATCAGGAATGACAGACAATTATGCAATTGAGATGTATAATAAAATAATTAAATGACGCAAAAAATTTTATTGTTTGAAAGGAATGATAAAGAAAAGTGAAAAATGGACAACTTATCCTTAATGTAAAAGAAAATGCGGATTTTGAAAAAGCTCATAGAATATCTAAAAAACTAAATATTGAAATTATTACAGAAAGTAATTTTAAATCAGACCTTATATTACAACTTGATGAAGATGGGCTAGCACTTGTTTATGACAATATGAAATTATTTGGAGATTTTACAAAAACAATAAAGAGAATAAAACAAAGCAATTTGGAAAAAGAATTATTAATACATGCTGCAAAAATTAAAGGAAAAAAACAAGATTTAGTTGCAATAGATGCAACAGCGGGAATGGGCGAAGATTCAATGCTTCTTGCAGCATATGGATTTCAAGTAAAGTTATATGAAAACAATCCAATAATTGCAGAATTATTAAAAGATGCTTTAGAAAGGGCACAACAAATTCCTGAACTAAAAGAAATAGTTGGTAGAATGAAGGTATTTGAAGAAAATAGTATTTTAGCAATGCAAAATTTAGATTATGAACCTGATGTAATTTTGCTAGATCCAATGTTTCCAGAAAGGACAAAAAGTGCATTAATAAAAAAGAAATTTCAAATTCTACACAAAATAGAAACACCATGTACAAATGAAAAAGAACTGCTAGATTCTGCAATAAAAGCAAAACCAAAAAAAATAGTTATAAAAAGACCACTAAAAGGAGAATATCTTGCAGGAGTAAAGCCAAACTATTCTGTAAAAGGAAATTCAATTAGATATGATTGTATAATTTAGGGGGACATTGGGGGGACATTGGTACCGGTTCTTTTTGTCCCCTTTTTCATAAATTATTGACAACAAACTACAAGAATAATATAATAAATACAAATAAAAGAGGAATGTACACAGTGGAATATTTTTTAATGAAAGATGGAAAATATCACTTTTTAAATGAAAAGGGATAATGGGAAATACTAAAAGATATTAGTATTATAGAACGATTAAATCTTTTTACTAATTCCAATACGATTAAAGAGAGGTAAAAGATGAGAGCAGGAGATTGGGGAGAATATCAACTACGTGAATATGTAAGTAATTCTATCAAAGCAAGTTATAAAGTTCAACCAGAATATTTTCCTTTGATAGAAGAAGTTATAGTTAGAAGAGCATTATTATATGATTTTGATATATCTAGAGTTGATTTAGACCTTGAAAGAGGCGCAAAATGGTTAACGAAAGTGAAATATGTAAAATATCCTAAAGAAAGAAATAATTTTTATGGTCAATACAATAAATATGAAAAAAGTATAACTTTTAATAAAGAAAGAACAAATAGTCTAAACGATGGTTTATTAGCATTTTGTTATTTTGCACATGAATTTTCACATGCGCTTTGTATGGATGGAGATGTAGATGGATATGCATATGATATTCTATCAAGTCGACTCATACAAGGTAATGATGGAAAAATTAGACAATCAGAATTAAATTTTTATGATTATTCATATAATAATACGTGGCTTGAATTAATTGTGTCAAAAGCATCTGAAAGACTAATAGGAAAATCCTATAAATTGGATAATATACAGATTTTATATGATTATGATAGTAAAAATACTTATTCATATTCATCGTCTTCTCCAATATTGGAAATGTTTGAGACAGCTATTGGTTTAAAAGAAGAAGAATTATTATCTTATTACGTAAATGGAAGAGATTCAATTGCAGATGAATTATCAAAAATAATAGGAAGTGATATTTATACAGGATATTATGAATTAGATCAAGTAGAATTACAATACAAAGTGATTCACAGATTACTATATAATAACAGTAAGTATGATTCAAATATTAGTAAATATAATGATTTTGAAAAGAGTTTTTCTAAATTCTATAAAAAATGTTTAGATTTAATGGAAAGAAGAATTAAAACTACAAAAGTGAAGACAATTGAAGATGCAAACTTATTATGCGAACAATTAAAATATGAGTATAATAGACTTACACTTTTAGCTAATAAATTTATAGATATAAATAGAAATTATACTGAATCTCTATTACAAGGGATTGATAATATTCCAGATACTCAAAATTGTTTTAAAGAGGATGTTTTCTCTATAGTAAAACAACAACAACAACAGATGGTAGTAAGAATTGAAAGTATGGAAGAAGCACTAGGAACAAACAGTACAGAGGATGTTGTAATAAACAGTTTTGATGAAGCTAGAAAGTTGGAATTTAAAGAAAAACAAACAATATTATTAAGACAAGATTTGAGAACTTTCCAATTTCAAGTGAGCCAAGATACAATCGATAGAAATAAAGAACCAGATCCTAATTGGAATAATACCAATATTGAAAATATTGCACTTAATGCCATAAACCAAAAATTGAAAAGAAAAACTAAAATTAAAGGATTTTTCAAAAAGATTAAAGATTTGTTTACATTAAAAAGTATATGGGGTGAATCACCTAGATTGTTAAATAGTACACAAGGTGATTTTTTAAATGAATTAAATAATCGGAGGAGCTGGTCATAGAGAGTTTGTAAGACAAATGAAAAAAGGCATCAATAATGCCCCAACAATTCCTAAAATATATAAATATGAGCTTGAAGAAAATGACAGAGGAACTCAAGATACTGATGATAATAGGTTAGCAGGGTAAATATAAAAACTCCCACAATTAAATTTGTGGGAGTTTTTTTAATTTCCAAAATCAACTTTAACATTTTGTCTTGAAGCTTCATCTGTTTTAAATAATTCAGAACGAGTAAAGTTAAACATTCCTGCTATAATATTTGATGGGAATGCTTGAAGCTTTGTATTATAAATTGTTACAGTATCATTATAGAATTGTCTTGAAAATGAAATTTTATTTTCTGTATTTGTTAATTCTTCAGATAATTTCATGAAGTTTTGGTTTGCCTTTAAATCAGGATAATTTTCTGAAACTGCCATAATTGTTTTTAAAGCTGAAGAAATTTGATTATCAATTTCTATTTTATCATTAACACTTGAAGCATTTGCCCATGAAGTACGTAATGCTGTAATTTTTTCTAAAGTTTCTTTTTCATGTGACATATAGCCTTTAACAGTTTCAACAAAGTTTGGAATTAAATCAAATCTTCTTTGTAGTTGAACATCGATTTGACTCCATGCATTTTCAACATTCATTTTTGATCTAACTAAACCATTGTAAACACTTATAACAAAACCTATAATTGCTACAACAATAATTAAAATAATCCATAAAGCCATAATAAAGACCTCCTAAAAAAAATTTCAATAATACTATATCATACTTTATCAAATTTTACAACCAATTTTTTTGAAATATAAAGGGGAATTATGTAAAATACGGCGAATATTATATTATGGAATTTTGCAAAAAAAAATAGAAAGAGAGGGAAAAAGTGCGATATAGTGAAGATATTTTAAACGAAGTTAAAGAAAACAACGATATAGTAGAAGTAATATCTCAATATGTCCATTTAAAAAGAAGTGGTAGAAATTATTTTGGAATTTGTCCATTTCATAATGAAAAATCCCCTTCATTTTCTGTATCTCCAGATAAACAGATATTTCATTGCTTTGGATGTGGAGTTGGTGGAAATGTTATATCTTTCATTAGCAAAATAGAAGGAATTGGTTTCAAAGAAGCAATTGAAACTTTGGCTGAAAGAGCCAATATTTCTTTGCCTGTAAATACTAGTCAAGAGGATTCAAAATTAGAAGAATTAAAGTCAAAAGTATTTAAAGTTAACTCATTTACAGCTGATTATTATCATAAAAGATTATATGATTCAAAATCAAAAATAGGGCAAGAATACGTAAAAAAAAGAAAACTTACTAATGAAACATTAGAGGCATATAATCTAGGTTTTTCAGGAAATTTCGATGAATTATATCAAGTGCTACGAAAAGAAGGTTTTAATGATGAAGAAATATTAGAATCAGGTCTTGTTAACAAAAATGATAATGGCAAATATATTGATAGATATCGTAATAGATTTATGATACCAATTCTAGATGTTAGAAATAGAGTAATAGCATTTGGTGGCAGAGTAATAGATGACAGTAAACCTAAATATATTAATTCTCCAGAAAATATTGTATATAGCAAAGGAAAGCATTTATTTGGATTAAATGTCGCAAAAAAAGGAGATACAAAAAAATTACTAATAGTAGAAGGATATATGGATGCTATTTCTTTACATCAAAGAGGAATTACAAATGTAGTTGCATCTTTAGGTACAGCATTAACAACAAATCAGGGGTGGCTTCTTAGAAAAAATGCAGAAGAAGTTATACTTGGTTTTGATTCAGACGGAGCTGGACAAACAGCAATAATTAGAGCAATGGAAGTTATGCAAAATATGGGCTGTGACATGAGAGTTCTTCAAATGACTGGTGCTAAAGATCCAGATGAATATATCATTAAATATGGTTCGGCAAGATTTAAAAAACTTATGGATGAAGCAATTTCTCTTATAGAGTTTAAAGTTAAGGTACTTAAACAATCATTAAATCTTGAAATTGCTGGGGATAAAGTAAAATTCTTAAATGAGATAGCAAAATTGATTTCTAAAATTGATAATTCAATTGAAAGAGAAATTTATATTGATAAAATAGCTAAAAATTATAATATTTCAAAAGAAGCAATTTTTGGACAAGTTAATAAAATTCAATATTTAGGGAAAAATAAAAATAATATTTTAGAAAATAATAAAAATATTACTCATAAAAAAAATGATGAACAAGATAAATCAATTAAAGAAGAAGTTATTAAGAGGGAAAATATTATTATATCAATTTTAATAAATAATCCAGAAAATTACCAATATATCAAACAAAAGATTTCTATAGAAGACTTTCAGTATGATATAAATATCAAAATTATTAAAGAATTATATCAAGAGTTGGAAAAAGAAAATTACAATATAAATTCAGTTTTAGATAAATTACAAGATGAGAGTATACAAAGTCATTTAACAGCAATAATGGCAGAAGATAATGGAATTACAGATAATAAAAAAGCAATTGATGATATATTAAAAAAATATGAAAGAGAAAAACTTGAAGAAAAGCGTGATGAATTAATTAAACAATCTTCTTTTGAACAAGATAAAGAAAAAAAGAAAAAATTAGGAGAAGAACTAAATGAGATAATTTTAAAACTAGCGAAAATTAAATAGAAAATTCGAGTGAAAGGTGGGTATCAAGGTGAAAAAAACAAATAAAACAGAAGTTGAAGAAGAAAAAAATGAGTTAAAAAAGACACCTAAAAAAGAACCAAAAAAGGAAACAAAAAAAGAAGAAAAAGAAGCTAAGAAAGAAACCAAAAAAGAAATAAAAGTAGAAGAAAAAACGCCTAAAAAAGAGACTAAAAAGGAAGTAAAAAAAGAAGAAAACAAATCTAAAAAAGAACCAAAAGAGCTTAAAACTGAAACACAAAATGAAGAAGAATCAGAAGAAATAATAAAAACTAAAAAGAAAAAAGATGAAAAGAAAAAAGAACAAATTGATAAAAAAGAAAGCAAACAAGAAGAACAAGATATAAATGATGCTAATAAAACATCAGAAACAGCTTTGGACAAAGTAACAGAAAATGAAGATGCTCAAACTAAAGAGAAAGTTGAGACAATATTACAAAAAGCTAAAGAAAAAGGACAATTAACTTATGGAGATTTAGCAAAAGAACTTGATAATATAAATACTGATGAAATAGAAAAAGTTTTTGATGCTATGGAAGAAATGGGAGTTGGTGTCCTAAAAGATGATTTTGAAGATGAGCCTAATGAAGAAGACCTTAAAGAAGTTGAAGATTTAAAACTTGATGAGATAACTACAGATGATACATTTGAAGGAGTAAATGTTGATGACCCAGTAAGAATGTATCTTAGAGAAATAGGTAAAATTAAACTATTAACATATGATCAAGAGCTTTCTTTAGCAAAAAGAATAATTCAGGAAGACGGAAATGATGATGATGATGCAGAAGATGCAAGACAAGAATTAGCTGAAGCTAACTTAAGGCTAGTTGTAAGTATTGCAAAAAAATATGTTGGAAGAGGAATGCTATTTTTAGATTTAATACAAGAAGGAAATATGGGACTAATTAAAGCAGTAGAAAAATTTGATTATACCAAAGGTTTCAAATTTAGTACTTATGCAACTTGGTGGATTAGACAATCAATTACAAGAGCAATAGCAGACCAAGCAAGAACAATTAGAATTCCTGTTCATATGGTAGAAACAATTAATAAATTAATTAGAACCTCAAGACATTTATTACAAAAACTTGGCAGAGAACCATCACAAGAAGAAATTGCTGAAGAATTAGAGATTTCAGTGGACAAGGTTGCTGAAATTCAAAAAATAGCACAAGATCCAGTTTCACTAGAAACACCAATTGGAGAAGAAGATGATAGTCATCTAGGAGACTTTATTCAAGATGATGATTCTCCGGCTCCACAAGATGCTGCAGCATATACAATGTTAAAAGAGCAATTAGCAGAAGTAATGTCAACACTTACTCCAAGAGAGGCAAAAGTATTAAGACTTAGATTTGGATTAGATGATGGCAAAGCAAGAACTTTAGAAGAAGTTGGAAGAGAATTTGAAGTTACGAGAGAAAGAATTCGTCAAATTGAAGCAAAAGCTTTAAGAAAACTTAGACATCCAAGCCGTAGTAAAAAGCTTAAAGACTATATGAACTAAACAAAGCTGCCTAAGAATTACAGGCAGTTTTTTGAATAACATATCAAATTTGTAGTATACTAAAAATGTATACTACAAGATTAGTAAATATATATTTATTAATCTTGGAATAGTAGCTTTAAAAAACATAACTTTTTTAAAACAAATTAATGAAAGAAGGATAAAGAATGGATTATAAAAGACAAGAAATTAAACAAGGAATAACACTTCACAACATAAACACTGATAAATTTAAAACTAATATTGTAGCTATATTTTTAACAACACCAATGTCTAGAGAATATGTTACTTTTAATAGTATGATTTCAAGTGTTTTAAGGCGTGGAACAAAAAATATGCCAACACAAGAAGAAATTAGTAAAGAACTAGAAGAAATGTATGGCGCTAATTTTAATAATGGTATTGATAAATTAGGGGATAATCACACACTAAAATTTTATATGGAAAGTATAAATGATGAATATCTTCCACAGGGAAATGAAAATTTGTTGAAACAAAGTATACAAAAACTATCAGAAATAGTATTTAATCCTATTTTAGAAAATAATGTATTCAAACAAGAATATTTAGATCAAGAAAAGCAAGCTATGACACAAAGAATTAATGCAAAAATAGATAATAAAGCATTATATGCTAGTCACAGATGTGTAGAATGTATGTATAAAGATGATCCTGCAGCTTTGTATAAATATGGATATGTTGAAGACATAGAAAAAATCAACAGTGAAAATTTATATAATCACTATAAAGAATTAATTGATAATTGTAAGATTGATATATTTATTTCAGGAAAAAATGAACTAGAAAAATCTATAAAAATGCTATCAGAAGATGAGAATATTAAGAAACTAAAACCTAGGAAACCTGACTATATAATAAATGATATAATGGTAAAAGAAGAACCAAAAGAACAAACAGTTGAAGAAAAACAAAATGTAAATCAAGGAAAAATAGTAATAGGTTGTGATATTCTATTTGATGAAGAAGACTTAAAAGATGAAAATTTAAGATATGAAGCATTATTATATAATAATTTATTAGGGGGAAGTGCAAATTCTAAATTATTTCAAAATGTAAGAGAAAAAGCAAGTTTGGCTTATACTGCAAGTTCTAATTATGTTAGATTTAAAAGCAACATTTATATTAAAGCAGGAATAGAAATACAAAATTATGAAAAAGCAATTAAAATAATAAAAGAACAACTTGAAAGTATGAAAAATGGCGAATTTACTGAAGAAGAAATAGAAAACGAGAAAAAAGCTATTATTTCAGGAATTGATCTTATCGATGATGAACAAGATGCAAGTATAGTATATTTTTATGGACAAGAAATTTCAAATAATCATGTAGAATTAGAAGATTATAAACAAAGGATTAGAAATGTAACTAAAGATCAGATTGTAAATATTGCAAAAAAAATTAAGATTAATACTATTTATTTTTTAAGGAATTAATGAAGTGAGAGGCGAGAAGTAAGAAACTAACATCTTATTTCACACATCACACATCGTAATTAAAAATATGACTATATAAGAAATGAGGAGAAATGTATGCAAGTAATATATAATTCAAAAGTTAAACAAACACTATATAAAGAAAAACTAGAAAATGGATTGACAGTAATGATAATACCTAAAAATGGAGTACAAAAAAAATACATTATTTGGGGAACACACTATGGTTCAAATGATAACAAATTTATTGTACCTGGAGAAACTGAAATAACAGAAGTTCCAAAAGGAGTGGCACATTTTTTGGAACATAAATTATTTGAACAAGAAAATGGTGTTAATAGCTTAGATAAATTAACATCAATCGGAGTTTCGGCAAATGCATATACAACAAATGACCATACTGCATATTTATATGAATGTACAAGCAACTTTTATGAGGCATTAGATGAATTTATGGATTATGTTCAAAATCCATATTTTACAGATGAAAATGTTGAAAAAGAAAAAGGAATAATTGGTCAAGAAATACAAATGTATGATGATTATCCTGAATGGAGAGTATATTTAAATACATTAGAAGCAATGTATCATACTAACCCAGTTAAACTTGACATTACAGGAACAATAGAAACTATAAGCCATATTGATAAAGACATTCTATATAAATGCTATAATACATTTTATAATCCTTCAAATATGTGTTTAGTTGTAAGTGGAGATTTTGAGCCAGAAGCAATTTTAGAGGAAATAAAAAAGAGATTAATTGATAAAAAACAAAATGGTGAAATTAAAAGAATTGAAGAAAAAGAAGAAGAGTCTATTGTAAAAGAAAAGATTACACAAGATTTTAAAGTTTCAAAGCCACTATTTACAATAGGTATAAAATGTAAGCCGGCAGAACAAAAAGTTAAAACACATATTGCAATACAAATTCTTTTATATATTTTATTCGGGGAAAGTTCAGAATTATATAAAGAATTATATAAAGAAGGAAATATGTATTCAGTTCCAGGACTATCATTTGAATTTGATGATAATTATGCACATATTCTAATTTCTGAAACTGCAAATAATCCAGATGAAGTATTTAAAAAGTTTAAAGAAAAAACAAAATACTATCAACAAAATGGAGTAAACCATAAAGATTTTGAAAGAATAAAAAAGAAGCTATATGGAGAATATATAAGAGATTTTGATGATGTTGCAGATTTAGCTAGAATATTTTTAACAGATTATATGAAAGGAATCAATTCGTTTGACTATCTTGATGAAATAGATGGAATTGATGATGAATTCGTTAATCAAGTTTTAAAAGAATACTTTGTTGAAGATAAGATGGTATTATCAGTAGTATACTAGGATAGATATTAGGTAGGAAGTAAGAGGTAAGAAGTCTGATTTTCAACCTCTAA
This sequence comes from uncultured Eubacteriales bacterium, assembly GCA_902787685.1. GTDB lineage: Bacteria > Bacillota > Clostridia > TANB77 > CAG-508 > CAG-269. The sequence continues at coordinate 28,993 of CADAHH010000006.1, forward strand.
CCTATTACATCATTTTTTGTAGGGGCGATTTTAATCGCCCGCAATTTTCTATGCAATAATAATTTCTTACAAATGGTAATATTAGATATAATGTCACATAATAAAAAATGTAGTCAAAAAAAGAAAAATAACCATAAAAAAGATAGAATTTAGTATCACGAAAAATCGTGAAATTTCAAGAAATTACTTGACTTTATAAAAAATGTGTGTTAATTTTAATATAAATGTAAGAGAAAACAGATAAAAGATTTTTTTTGAAAAAAGGAGCGATTAACAAATGCTAAATGATGAAATATGTAAATTAAGAGATGAACTAAATAAAAGTATAGAAGATGGAAAAGACTACAGTATTATTTATGACTTAAGTGTTAAACTAGATAAATTAATTGCAGAATATTATAAAATAAATACAAACTAAAAAAGTGCCAAAAGTTGGCACTTTTTAGTTTTATAACAAAGATTTATATGAAAGTGAAAAATACAACAAATGACTAAAATACAGTATTTGCGTAATAATAGAATCAAATATTACAAAAAAGTAATGAAAATGTAATATAACTGTAACAATCGCGCAACAAGCCTTAAATCCGTAAGAACAAGGGACTTAAAAATAATACCAAAAAAAACCAGGTTTTAATTTGTTGAATTTTAAAAAATATTGTGTTATTATAAAATTGATTGTCAAAAGACAAAATTTTTTTAGGAGGCTTTAATAAATGAAAGTAAAAAATAAATTAACAAGGAGAATAATTGTTTCAATTGCATTAATTGCTTTAATAACTATTCTTGGTTCGGGGATAATAAACATTGTACAAGCTACAAGTACAATGACCGTAAATGGAAACACTTTAGCTTTAAAAGATTTTTATGGAAAAAATATAAACTTAGATGAAAATGTACAACACAAATCTTTAAGAAATTTATTTCAAAAAGAAAATGAAATTGTTACTTATAATGGGTTGAACTATGAAAAAGTTAACATTGCAAATCAAAGAACATCAGATAGTAAATATGGATTTTCCTTTACATTAAGTGAAGATACAAAAATGGAAGTTTGGAAAGATGGATTTACAGATAAAATTGAATATAAAAAACTTAGAGGAACAGAAAAAGAAAGTGAATCTAAAGATATAAGTTTTTTTCCTACAAATTACAATCAATCAGGTAAGTTTGGTGTATATATATATAATGCTGGATTATATACGTATACTGATGCAAAAACTAAAGAAGAAAAAATATGTAATATTGGTTTAAAACTTACATTTTCTTGGGAAGATTGGAAAGTTAATAATATTCAACAATTTCCATTTATTAATGTTAGAACATATTCTGAAGGCTCTAAAAAATATGGATTATTTTTCAGCTTTACTAATATGAGCTATGCTACTAAAATTGAAATTTTTGAAGGTGATCCAAAAAATGGCACAAAAAGAGATATTGATATGAATATGACATTAGTAGATATAGATGATAGACAATTTTTTGGAGTTGGTAAATTCAACGGTGAAGGTGAAGAAGGATTAAAAAATCACATAAATAGAATACAATTTACAAATGATTCTAATGTATATACTAATGATGAGATAAATGAGAAATATGCAGATTATGTATGGTTTTATGCAAACGATGATAATACAACTAACCACGAAAATGTTATTCAAGATTCTGTTAGATTAGAATTAAAAGACGTAAATAGCTTTAGTTTTGTTACAGGAACAAAACATGATCCGTGTTCTTATAATTATGGAAAGAGATTTTATTTAAATAGTGATGAATCAAATTATTATTCTAAAGTTAATTATGCAATAAAAATGGGTTCTGAGACCACAGAGGGCTCTATAAAAAAATTAATAAAGGATTATATTAGTGGTGATGATGAATTCCCTGCAATGGTAGGATATTTCACAAATGAGCCATTTTACCCATATGATTTATCAAAACCTATAGAAAGAATTGATGATAAAAATCAAACTAATGTTACAACCAATGAAATAGGAAAAGATGAACTATATATTTATAAAATATATCATTATGTTCCTAATGCTGTAAATGGCTTACGTACTGCAGTAGGTAGCGTTGCACATTGGAACCCACTATTAACAGAATCTCAATATTTAAAAGAATATAAATTTACAACAAATATTCCAACAGAAGTAACTCATGAAGCAAATACAGACAAAAAGCAAACAGTACATATATATAAATTAACAGCTGACAAAGATGGAAAACAAAAACAAATAGATGTAACAAATAAATTTGAAATTAATGATACAGGAACAAAAATAACAGCTACAGCAAAATTAGATGAATTTGAAATAATAGACCCTGCAGATTCTGAAAAAAAGAAAAAGATTAGCGAGTTTTATAATAATACCTATCTATTTGCAATAGACGTTGGTGAAAAAGCTTTTAATAAAAGTTCAAATGCAAAAGAAGAAGATAATACAAAAACATATACTGTAAATCATTCTTCATCTATTAGCGGTACAAGCAAAATAGATACAGTAAAATTAACTACTCAAAAAACAAATACTGTAAAAACAAACTATAAAGAAATACAAATTCCAATTACAAAAGTATGGAATGATAATTCAAATGTTGCAAATTTAAGACCTACAGAAGTTACATTTAATGTAAAAAATCCTGCTGGACAAATAGTATCTACAGGAACAATAAAATCAGATACAAACAAAGTAAATTCTGATTTCATTCCATTAAGAAATGCAAATGAAGAAATTATCGTGTATACAGTAGATGAACAACCTTTAACAAATTATACTGGAAAAGTAACATACACACGAGATAATAACAATATCATAACAGGAGCAACAATAACAAATACAATTAATAAACTATGGAACATTACTACAAGAGTGGAAAGTGGAAAAGGTACAATTACTGGTTCGGATAATAATCCATATGAACAAGTAGCAGATGGAAAAAACTCAACTAAAGAGATTATTATTACACCAGAAGATGGATATCAAATATCTAGTATAACAATAAATAGTGGAAATAATAAAGAACCTCAACCATTACCTACAAATACAAAAACATCATATAAATTGCCAGTAATAACAAATATACATTCTGATAAGGAAGTAGTTGTTAAATTTGAACCAATTCCAAAGGCTACAGGAATAGTAAATTATTACCTTAAGGGAACAGAACAAAAAATAAAAGAATCTAAAAATCTAACAAATTTAACAATAGGAAGCAATTTAAGTGCAGAAACATATAAAGAAAATATTCAACATTATACTTATGACAGTGCAAGTCCTTCGAGTATAACTGTTAATGAAGAGTCAAGTAAAAATGTATTAAAGTTATATTATACTTTAACCCCGTATGAATATTCAGTAAGATATTACTATGATGGGGTAGAAGATGAAAGTGCAATAGAAAAAGGTACAGCAGAATTTGGAAAACAAATTACAACTTATCAAGATAAATCAAAGGAAATTTATAAATTACAAAAAACAGAAAATGTTCCATTAACCATTTCAGATAATCCATCAAATAATGTAATGAAGATTTATTACGTTATGAATGAAAATGAGAAAGAATATGATTATTCAATAGAATATTATTATGATAATAAAAAAGATGAAACAGCTACAGTTACTGGAAAAGCAAAATATGAATCAATTATAAACAATTATACTGATAAGAAAAAAGATGGATATGTGTTTGAAAAGGTAGAAAACAAACCATTAACAATTACAAATGACCCATCTAAAAATATAATGAAAGTATATTATGTAAGTGATGCGAAGATTACTACAAAATATATAGACAAAGAAACAGAAAAAGAAATAGCAGAAAGCAAAACAGAAGACACAAAAATAGGAGAAAAATATAATACAGAAAAGAAAGATATTGAAAAATATTCTTATGTATCAGACTCTGGAAATACAACAGGAACAGTTGACAAACCAGAAATAGAAGTAATCTACTATTATGAACCTATAAGAGAAATAATTGTAAAATATGTTGATAAACAAACTGGAGAAGAAATTGCTGATCCAAGTACTAATAATGGAAAAACAGGAGATAAATTTGATATTACATCGAAAAAACAAGAAATTAATGGTTATACATTAATTGAAGAACCAACAGAAAAAGAAGCAACTTATGAAAAAGATCCACAAACATTTACATATTATTATGCAAAGAATTCTAAGATTATCATAAGATATGTAGATGAAGATACTGGAGAGCAAATTGAAAAAGAAATTGAGCAAACAGGAACTGTTGGACAAAAGTTTGATATCTCTGATACAGAAAAGAATAATATATCAAATTATTATCTAGTAAAAAAACCTGACTCTTTAACAGGTAAATATACTGAAAATGAGCAAATATTTACATTCTACTATAGAAAAGATCCAGGCCTTGCAAATAAACCAATACCAAAAACTGGTATGAATGAAGTTGTTAGAAATACATCAATTATTGCTTTATTAATAGTATTATCTAATGGATTAAGACTATTTGTAAGATACAAAAAAGAAGAAAAAAGATCTATAAAATAAAAGTAAAAAAATTGCCAATTTTAATGGCAATTTTTTTATTTTTGTATTATAATGCATTTAATTGAAATATAATTCTATTTCAATTTTTATGACATTAAAGGGAATGATATAAATGGAAAAACACAAAATAATAAAAGAAGTATTTAGCGACTATAAAACAGAATCAAATATAAAAGAAGCAATAATTGAATCATTAAATTTAATAAAAAATGTTAATATATTAGAAATAAATATATATAGCCAAAGTTATATTGAAATAAAAGAACTTTGGTTTTTTGAAAAGTTTTTAAAAGAAAGATTTCAATTTTCTAATGTTGATATTAAAATAAATTATAGTGATCAAGTTACAATAAAGCCAATTGAGAAAGAATGGGAAAACTTAATTTGCTACATGATACATAAATACCCACTTATGAAACCAATGATTTTGCTTAAAAGCACAATAGAAGTTAATGATAAAAATATACTTGTAAAAATGAAAATAAAAGGAGCAGATTTTCTACGTGGTAGAAAATTAGATAGAGAGCTAGAAAGAGTTATTAAAAACTTATTTCAATATAATTATAAAATAGAATTTATAGAAGTATTAGATGAAAATGATGAGATTGAACTTGCCAAAAAACGCGAATTTAGCAAAAAACAAGCAATTGAAAAAGCACTAGAACATATGGCTATAGGTGAGCAAATTGCAGAAGAACTTAGCAAAAAGGGACAAAAAGAACCGGTCCCAATGTCCCCTGGGGACAAAAAGAACCGGTCCCAATGTACCCCAAATGGAAGAACAAAAACTATTAGAAAAAGAGTTAGAAGAAAATACTCCATTAATATTTGGAAGAAATCAAAATTTAAAAACAAATATTATAAAAGTAGAAGATATTTCTCCAGAAGACGATATGGCTGCTATTTCAGGAGAAATTGTACCTGGAACAATAGAAGAAAGAGAATTAAAAAGTGGTAAATTTTTAGTTTCATTTAATGTATATGATAGTACTAGCACAATTAGTTGTAAAATATTCTTAAAACCAGATGAAAAAGCAAAAGTTTTAGAAAGACTTAATAAAGCTAAAGGAGTAAAACTGGAAGGAAAATCTGGAATAAGCAATTTTACACATGAGTTAGAAATAATGGCAAATGTTGTAATAGAAACAGATGGAATAAAAAAACAGGTTAGACAAGATTTAGCAGAAGTAAAAAGAGTGGAACTACATATGCATACTCAAATGAGTCAAATGGATGCAATGACATCTGCAACAGATTTAATTAAACGCGCTATGAAATGGGGATGGAAATCTATTGCAATTACTGACCATGGAGTAGTACAAGCATTTCCAGAAGCACATAAATTATTAGGTGTAGATAATCCTGATATGAAAGTAATATATGGGGTAGAAGCTTATTTAGTTCCAGATAGTTCAGCTGTTGTTGTAAATGATAAAGGTCAACCAATAGATACAACTTATTGTGTATTAGACTTAGAAACTACAGGGCTTTCTGCGAAGACAGAAAAAATAACTGAAATTGGAATTATGAAAATTGTAAATGGAGAAGTAGTTGATAAATTTTCAGAATTTGTAAACCCTGAAAAACATATTCCAGAACGTGTTCAAGAGATAACAGGAATTACAGATGATATGGTAATAGATAGCCCTAAGATTAAAGAACTATTTCCAAAACTTCTAGAGTTTATTAATGGAAGTGTACTTGTTGCACATAATGCAACTTTTGACATAGGTTTTTTAAAAAATGTTGCAAATGAATTAGGGTATGAATTTGATTATACTTATGTAGATACTTTGCCACTTGCAAGAAAGCTTTATCCAAATTTGAAAAAACATAAACTTGGAAAAATAGCAGAACATCTTGGAATCGAAGTATTAGTTGCACACCGTGCCTTAGATGATGTAGATACAACTGTTAAAGTTTTAAGCCAAATGATGAAAGAACTAAAAAAAAGAGGTGCTAAAACAGTTGGAGATATTGCTACAAAATGCGAAGATGAAAAAGCAAAAGCAGAAGAATATAAAAGACTTCAGCCATATCACGCAATTATTCTTGCTAAAAATTATGTTGGACTAAAAAACTTATATAAATTAGTATCACTTTCACATTTAAAATATTTTTACAAAAAGCCAAGAATTTTAAAAAGTTTATATAGAAAATATTCAGAAGGATTAATTTTAGGAAGTGCATGTGAGGCAGGAGAATTATACCAAGCAATTGAGCTAGGTAGACCTGATGAAGATATAGAAGAAATTGCAGAAAGCTATGATTATTTAGAAATTCAACCTATTGGAAATAACGAATTTTTAATTAGAAATGGTATAGTAAAAGATGAAGAAGCTTTAAAAGATATAAATAGAAAAATTGTAGAAATAGGAGAAAGACTATCAAAGCCAGTTGTAGCAACATGTGATGTCCATTTTATGGACCCACAAGATGAGATTTATAGAAGAATATTAGAAGCTGGTCAAGGTTACAAAGATGCAGATAATCAAGCACCTTTATATTTAAGAACAACAAATGAAATGTTAGATGAATTTAAGTATTTAGGGGAAGAAAAGGCATATGAAGTAGTAGTTACAAACACAAATAAAATTGCAGATATGTGTGAGAAGATTTCACCAATCTCACCAGAAAAATGCCCTCCACATATTCCAGGATGTGAGCAAACAATAAAAGATATTGCATATGAAAAAGCTCATAAACTTTATGGAGAAGAACTACCTGAACAGGTTCAAACAAGACTTGATAAGGAATTAGATTCAATTATTAAAAATGGATTTTCAGTTATGTACATAATTGCACAAAAATTAGTATGGAAATCAAATGAAGATGGATATATAGTTGGATCTCGTGGTTCTGTAGGATCTTCGTTTGTAGCTAATATGACTGGAATTACAGAAGTTAATTCACTTCCACCACATTATAGATGCCCAAAATGTAAATATGTAGATTTTACAGATTATGGTTATGGAAATGGATTTGATTTGCCTGATAAAAATTGCCCAAAATGTGGGTCGAGACTAGACAAAGATGGAATGGATATTCCATTTGAAACATTTTTAGGATTTAATGGAGATAAAGAACCAGATATAGATTTAAATTTTTCTGGGGAATATCAAGCAAAAGCACATAAATATACAGAAGTAATATTTGGAAAAGGTACAACTTTTAAAGCAGGAACTGTTGGTACTGTTGCAGACAAAACTGCATATGGATATGTTAAAAAATATTATGAAGAAAGAAATACACCTGTAAGTCAAGCAGAAGCAACTAGATTAGCTACTGGATGTACAGGAATAAAGAGAACAACAGGACAACACCCAGGAGGAATAATAGTTGTTCCAAAAGGTAGAGAAATATATGAATTTACACCAGTTCAGCATCCAGCAGATGACCCTAATTCAGATATTATAACAACCCACTTTGACTATCACTCAATTGACCAGAACTTGCTTAAATTAGATATACTTGGTCACGATGATCCAACAGTTATAAGAATGCTTCAAGACATAACAGGTATTGACCCAACAAAAGTACCTTTAGATGATAAAGCTACAATGAGTTTATTCCAAGGTACAGAGGCATTAGGAGTTACACCTGAACAAATAAAATCAAAAGTAGGAAGCTATGGAGTTCCAGAATTTGGAACAAAATTTGTAAGAGGAATGCTTGTAGATACAAAACCAACCACGTTTGATGAATTAATCAGAATATCAGGTTTATCACATGGAACTGATGTATGGCTTAATAATACAGCAGATTTAATTAAAGAAGGAACAGTTACATTAAGAGAAGCAATATGTTGTCGTGATGATATAATGATTTATCTTATAAAAAAGGGAATAGATCCAAATAAATCATTCAAAATAATGGAATCTGTACGTAAAGGTAAAGTTGCAGGTGGAAAAGAGAAAAACTGGGAAGAGTATAAACAAATAATGAGAGAACATGATGTTCCTGAATGGTATATAGGTTCTTGTGAAAAAATTAAATATATGTTCCCAAAAGCACATGCTGCAGCATATGTAACAAACGCATTTAGAATAGCATGGTTTAAAGTACATGTTCCAAAAGCATATTATAGTGCATTTTTCTCAATAAGAGCAGCAGATAACTTTGATGCTTCATGTATGGTTTTAGGAAAAGAAAAAGTAAAGAATAAAATGAAAGAAATAGACTTAAAAGGTGTAACAGCAACAAAAAAAGAGCAGGATATGTATGCAGTTTTAGAACTTGTTTTAGAGATGTATGAAAGAGGAATAAATTTCTTACCAATAGATTTATACAAATCACATTATAAAAACTTTATTGTTGAAGATGAAGGAATAAGACCACCATTTTCATCAATCGCAGGGTTTGGACCAATCGCAGCAGAGTCTTTATATAAAGCAGCAAAGGAAGAAGAATTTATGTCTATAGATGAAATAAGAATAAGAGCAAAATTAGGTGATTCAACAATAGACTTACTTCGTGAATTTGGAGTATTAGACGGAATGCAAGAAAGTAACCAAATAAGTTTGTTTGGGTAAAAACACCATTTTTTTTAACCTCTCTTGACAAAAATATATAAGAATAATAAAATAGACACAAATTAAGAGAAAAGTACACAATAGAAAAAGAAAAAAGGAGAATACGAAAATGAAAAAAGCTGTAACCGTTGGCGCTGTAACACACACACACACACACACACACACAGGGACTTCTATAAACAGATAAAAAACAAAGGTCATCCGCTGATAATATAGAAATTAGAAATTGTAGGGGGAGACGTACTCGACGACCTGCAAAAAAGGAAAATTACTTATCAGAAAGGATGAATTTTATGAAAAATAATAAAAAAATGACAAGTGGTATAACTTTAATAGCGCTTGTGGTAACTATCATTGTTTTATTGATATTAGCAGGAATATCAATTCAAATGTTAACAGGGGATAATGGAATATTAACAAGAGCAGTAGATGCAAAAGAAATGACAGATATAGCAGAAATAGAAGAAGCTTTAAAATTAGAATATCTAAATCTATTAACAGGGAAATATACAGGAGATGAAACTGCAACATTTGAAAATGCAATAAATAGCTATAATACAAAGAATCCAACAAAACCACAAATAACAAGTGAGAGTGCAAATGGAAAGATAGAAATAGACAAAGTAGAATTAAGTAGTACAAATATTCAACTAGGAGTAGATAGTGAAGAAAACGCAAATGTTAAAACAGTAGAAGTAATCGTAACACCAAAGCAAAATACTGGAATGAAACATTATGTAACAATAAGTGGAAAAAAGTATGAAGTAAAAGATGAAAATGGAGAAATAAAAATAGATAGAACTCCAACAAATACTACAGGAACAGGAATAACAATACAAGCAGAAGTTGCAGATAGTACAGTTGCAACAGCAAGTGTAAATGGAACAACAATAACAATAACAGGAAAATTAGTAGCAGGAAGTACAAAATTAAATGTAACAGTAAATGGAACACCATATAACGAAATAGGAACAATAGTTGCAAAAGCCATATTAAAACCAGGAGGAACAGCAGTAGCAACAGAAACAGATAATTATACAGATAGTAATGAAAAAACAGCAACAGTACCAAAAGGATTTACAGTATCAAGTGAAAAAGGAACTACATCAGGCAAAACAGATGAAACATCAATAGATAGTGGGCTAGTAATCAAAAAAGGTTCAGATGCAACGGGTTGGGATGAATATGTATGGATTGAAGTACCAAGGTCAATTTACACAGACCCAAATTATACAACAGATTTAACAGCAAATGAACAAGGAAAAAAAGAAGTAACATCTGCAACAGATTATGATGGAATATATAAAGTATTAAATAGATATGCATATACTTATAGGGAAGGAAAAGCAGGACAAGGAAGGTACTGGAAAGATGAGTGGTATGATAGTAGTAACAAAAAAGCAACAGATAGTGGTGCAAATTTATCAGATACTGCAGGATGTGGTTTAACAAGTGAGAATTATACAAAGCAATACCAAAGAATGTTAAAAAGTGTATATGAAAATGGAGGATTTTGGATAGGAAGATATGAAGCATCAAGTAACAGTACAGCACCATTATCACAAAAAGGTAAAACACCACAAGCAAATATAACATGTAGTAATGCTCAAATACAGGCTGCAAAAGTTGCGACATCTGACACAACTAACAACGAAAATAGTAAAAATTATACAAGTAGTTTAATGTTTGGAATACAATGGGATTTAGTATGTAAATTTTTAGAAGGAAGCTCAGAATGGAGGAATAATACAGAAGCAGAGAAAATCGCATATATAAATTCAGATAGTTCACGTTGGGGAAATTATAGGCCAGATTCTGGTTCGGGTTCACGAAAGTATACTGGAAGTTCAACAACATATAGAAGAAGAAATATATATGACTTTGCCGGAAATGTCGGGGAATGGACACTTGAGCATGCCACTTCCAAGTCCAACTACCCTTGTAGCTATCGTAGTGGCTATTTCGATGGTACAGGCTCGGACTATCCAGCTTCTTACCGTAACTACAGCTCCTATACGGACAGTTCTTACGACGCCCGTCGGTTTTCGTGTCTCACTTTATTAAAGTAGCCCTGAGCACTGATAGAGATAAATTAAAACATGAAGATTGCTAGTTTTAAGGCAATACAATTGAATATAGGTAAGGGAGTGTCTAGCCCTAAGGGGCTAGTTTTATTTTTGTTTTAGAAAGAATTTATGTAAACAAGAAATAAAACTAGCAAATAATGAAAGGTAGGGATTTTTATGAAATTTGTAGAAATAGTAGAAAAATTTCAAAATTTAGAAGAAAACAAAGGAAAAGTACTTTTGGCAAGATGTGGGGTATTTATGTGTATTTAAGTCAATAAGGTATAGTTGCAAAGAAACTTAAAATTTTATAATGATGCAAAAACTGTTTTTACTAGATATTAATTAATGTATAAAAAGTAGAATTCAAATTATTATTTAAAGAAATAAGTTTGTTTGGGTAAAAAACATTGATATTTTAAGAAAAATATTGTAAAATAAAGAAAAACAGGGGACAATGGTACCGGTTCTTTTTGTCCCCAATAAAATGGTTTGACAAATATCAAAAATATATTTACGTAAACCACTTGCAAAATCAAAAAATATATGTTAAAATAAGGACTGTTAAAATTTAAGTTTTTAACAGTCCTTACTCGTAGGAAGATACGGGTTATATATCCAAAAGGAGGTGAAAATAATGAACAAATACGAAAGTATTATCATTATTAATCCAAATTGTAGCGCTGAAGCTTTAAAAGCTTTAGAAGATAAAGTTACAGGGTTAATTAATGAAAACGGTAAAGTTGAATCTGTAGAAAATATGGGAAAGAAAAAATTAGCTTATGAAATTAAAAAGAATACAGAAGCAACTTATATGTTATTCAATTTCGAAGCAAAGCCAGAATCAATTGCTGAGCTTGAAAGAAATTACAGAATTATGGATGACATTTTAAAATTTATAGTTGTTAGAAAAGAAGCTTAATTCTTATTCATAATAACTTAAGCTTAAAGTACAGCTATAAAGTACAAAAATAGAATAATAAAGTTAAGGGGCCTTTATTTAAAGAAAGGAAAGGTAATAAAATATGAACAAAGTTATTTTAATGGGAAGATTAACAAGAGACCCAGAGGTTAGATACACTCAAACTAATAATACACTTGTTGCTTCATTCTCTTTAGCAGTAAACAGAAGGTTTGCAAGACAAGGAGAAGAAAGAAATGCAGATTTCTTTAATATAGTTGCATGGAGTAAAACAGGTGAATTTTGTAGTAAATACTTTAAAAAAGGTCAACAAGTAGGTGTAATCGGTAGATTACAAACAAGAACATGGGATGATCAAAACGGAACAAAACATTATATTACAGAAGTTGTTGCAGAAGAAGCTTATTTTGCAGATAGCAAAAGAGATGGAAGTGCAGGATCTGGTGATTCAGCATTTGATAGTGCATTTGGCTCAACTGCACCTGGTGCAATGGATGGAGCACCAGAATTCGAAGTTTCAGCAAGTGATGATTTACCATTTTAGATTTTTTAATAAGGGGTGAAAAAAATGGCAGACAAAAAAAATAAAAGAAATAACAGAAATAATAAAAACTATGATGAAGATTATAATCCTAAATTTAAAAAACAAAGAAAAAAATTATGTCCAATATGTAGTGACAAAAACTTTGTTTTAGATTATAAAAACATAGATGTTATGAAAAAATTTGTTAATGATAAAGGTAAAATTTTACCAAGAAGAACAACTGGGGCTTGTAGCGAACATCAAAGAGATATTACTACAGCTATCAAAAGAGCAAGAGCAATTGCTATATTACCATATAGCCAAGATTAGTAATTTAATAAAGGGGCAAAAATATATAAAAATGTATTTTTGTCTCTTTTTGCATTTAATGATTTACGTACGTAAAAATGTATGTTTAAATTATAAATTATTGGAGGTGTTTATAATGACAAATGTTAATATAACAAATTTTAGGAAAAATGTTTATTCATTAATTGAACAGACAATAAAATATAATGAACCTATTAATATATCTACCAAAGATGGAAATGCTATATTAATTTCAGAAGATGATTATAGAAACTTATTGGAAACATTATATATAGAATCTGTACCAGGATTAAAAGATGATATTATTAATGGAATGAAAGAACCATATGAAGAATGTATACCAGAAGAGGAGGTGGATTTATGAGTATTAAATTTTATTTTTATCTAGTAATGCCAGTGTAAATATATTATTTTAAACCCCTTGATAAAAATTCTTCTTTTTGATAGAATTACAAAAGAAATCAGGAGGCGAAAATAAATGATAGATATAGAAAAAGCAGAATCAGAATTTAATACCTATGTTAAAAACTATGATATGGATAATGTGAATATAAATCGAAAAGTTTTTCATAGTCATAGAGTTGAAAATATTGCTGGGGAAATAGCTAAAAGTCTTAATTTATCAAATGAAGATATTAAACTTGCAAAGATAGTGGGGTTATTACATGATATTGCAAGATTTGAGCAATATACAAGATATCAAACTTTTTCAGATTTAAAAAGCATTGATCATGGAGATTATGGTGTAGAAATATTAAAACAAAATAGTTTTATTAGAAACTTTATAGACACAGATGAATATGACAATATTATATTTAAAGCAATAAAGAACCATAATAAGCTAAAAATTGAAGATGGTTTAACAGAAAAAGAATTACTTTATTCAAAAATTGTTAAAGATGCAGATAAATTAGATATTTTTTATGAAGCAATAACAATGTTTTATAATGATATGAATAGTTTGAAAAACATTGAAACTGGAATAATAAATAATGAACAGATTGCTTCTATTCAAAAAAAACAATTAATAATTAGAAAATTGAAAGATAATCAAATGGAAGAAATGATAATGATTTTAGGATTTACATTTGATTTGAATTTTAAATACAGTTATGAAATAATGTATAAAGAAGATTATATAAATAAACTATTAGATAGATTTGATTTTAAAAACAAAGAAACACAAGAAAAAATAAAAATAATTAGAAATGAAATAAATAATTATATACAATCAAAAAAAGGATGATTTAATTGAAACTAATAATAACAGAAAAACCTTCTGTTGCAAGAGAATTTGCTAAGGTATTAAATGGAAATTTTCAAAATAAAGGAAGTTATTTAGAGTCTGGAGAATGGATTATTACTTGGTGTGTAGGTCATTTAGTTACTATGAGCTATCCAGAAAAATATGATGAAAAGCTAAAACAATGGAGATTAGACACACTTCCATTTATGCCTAAAGAGTATAAATATGAAATAATTGAAAGAGTACAAAATCAATTTAATGTTGTGAAAACATTGCTTCAAAGAGAAGATGTTACAGAAATTTATAATGCAGGGGACTCTGGGCGTGAAGGAGAATATATTCAGCGCTTAGTGTTTATGATGGCAAAACCAAACCCAAAAGCTCAAATTAAAAGAGTTTGGATAGATTCTCAAACAGAGGAAGAGATTTTAAGAGGAATAAAAGAAGCAAAGCCAGAATCTGAATATGACAGCATTTCAGATAGTGCATATTTAAGAGCAAAAGAAGATTATTTAATTGGAATTAATTTTTCAAGATTACTTTCAATAATATATGGAAATAGGCTTGCAAAATCTTTAAATCAAGATTATTTTGCAATTTCTGTAGGGCGTGTAATGACATGTGTTTTAGGCATGATAGTATCTCGTGAAAGGGAAATTAGAAATTTTGTTAAAACTAAATATTATAAAATAATAGGTACTCTTGGAACAGAAAAAGAAAGTTTTACTGCAGAATGGAAGGTTAATGAAAAATCTAAATTATTTGAATCAAATTTGTTGTATAATGAAAGTGGCTTCAAAAGTGAAGAAGAAGCTAAAAAGTTTATTGTAGAATTAGCAGGAAAAGAAGCAGTAGTTACAGAAATAAAAAAAACAAAACAAAAAGAAAATGCACCATTATTATTTAACCTTGCAGAAATACAAAATGAATGTACAAAAAGGTTTAAAATAAAGCCTGATGAAACACTAGAAGTAATTCAAGCTTTATATGAAAAAAAGCTTGTAACATATCCAAGAACAGATGCAAGAGTGCTTTCAACTGCAGTTTCTAAAGAAATAAGTAAAAATTTAAATGGCTTAGCAAAAAGGTTTCAAGATGAAGAAGTACAGGCTATAATAAAGAAAATGATAGATGAAAAATATTCTACAAATCTTGCAAAAACAAAATATATAAATGACAGTAAAATAACGGATCATTATGCTATAATTCCAACAGGACAAGGGTTTGAAAACTATAATTCATTAAATGAATTGCAAAAAAATATTTATAAATTAATAGTGAAAAGGTTTTTAGCAATATTTTATCCACCTGCAGAATACAACAAAGTAAATGTAACTGTAAATATAGAAAATGAAACATTTTATGGGACAGGAAAAGTATGTGTAAAACGTGGATTTCTAGATGTTTTAAAACCAGAAAAAAAAGAAGAACAATTAAAACAAGAAAATGCAAGAAGTTTAGTAGATAATGAAAATTTATCAGGCAATGTGGATAATTTATCAAATAATGCAGATGAAATTGACAAAGAAGAAAATGCAAATTTAGAAGTATTAAATACTTTAAAGAAAAATGATAAATTAGAAGTTCAAAATTTTGAATTAAAAGATGCCGAAACATCTCCTCCTTCAAGATATAATTCAGGAAATTTAGTTATTGCAATGGAGGGAGCAGGAAAGCTAATAGAAGACGAGGAATTAAGAGAGCAACTAAGAGGAGCTGGAATTGGAACTTCTGCAACACGTGGTGAAATAATAAAAAAACTAGAAAGAATTCAATATATAAAAATAAATAGTAAAACTCAAATTGTAACACCAACTGAAAAAGGAGAAGCAATATTTGATGTAGTAAATCAATCTATGCCAGATATGCTTAATCCAAAGCTAACAGCAAGTTGGGAAAAAGGTTTAGAAATGGTTGCAAAAAAAGAAATTCAGCCAAATGTATTTATGGAAAAATTGGAAAAATATATACAATCTAAGTTTGATAAATTAGTAGTGAAGTTTTAGGGGGACAATGGTACCGGTTCTTTTTGTCCCCCTTGGGTCCATTGGTACCGGTTCTTTTTGTCCCCCATGTATGTTCCCCATGGGTCCATTAGTACCGGTTCTTTTTGTCAACTTTTTAACAAAAAATTATAATAAAGGAGAGATGCTATTTGCCAAGAAACCTTAGAATTTTTTGCAATTCAAAAATATACCATATAATATTAAAAGGTATAGACAATCAAGACATTTTTTATGACAATCAAGATAGATATGTTTTTTTAGAAAACATAAAGAAATCTCAAAAAAAATATGCTTATAATGTTTTAGCTTATTGTTTAATGAATAATCATGTTCATATGGTTATTCAAGTTGAAAATGATTTATTATCAAAGGCTATTCAAAGTTTAACAATCAGATATGTTTATTATTTCAATAAGAAATATGACCGTGAAGGTCCATTTGTTCGAAATAGATTTAAAAGTAAAATAATTGAAAATCTAAGTTATTTCTTAAAAGTTTGTAGATATGTTCATAGAAATCCAGAAAAAGCTAATATTAATAAAACTGAAAAATACAAATGGAGTAGTTATAATGATTATATCAGTGGAGAAGGTATAACCAAAACAAAGATATTATTAAATTATTTTAATAATAATATTAATGACTTTGTAAAATTCACATTACAGAAAGAATCTTTAGAAGAAGTTTCAAATGAAGCTGATTTTGAACTCATAAGTAAATTAACAGATGAACAGTTAATAAAAATAATAAAAGAAAGATTTAGTCTAACGTCATTTGAAGATGTTCCAAAATTCATAAAGGGGTATTCTAAAGAAGAAAAAGAAAAAATAATTAAAAATATTGACAATATTGTAGGAACAAACCCGCGACAAATGGCAAGAGTAATTGGAATAAATAGAAAATTAATATATAAAATATTAAAAAGACAAAAATAATTGGGGGACAAAAAGAACCGGTCCCGATGGACTATTGGGGGACAAAAAGAACCGGTCCCGATGGACCCCAAAAAGTGGGGGACAAAAAGAACCGGTACCAATGGACCCTAGCAACAACCTCTGTTTCCATTTCCACAACAGCAGAATATTAATAATATAAGGATTATAATCCAAATGCAGTCATCATTTAATCCAAAACCACAGCCACCTCTATTTTCTGGCATAATATAACGCCTCCTTTCCAAGAAAAATTAAGTATACTTACTTGGTAAATTAAGAATTAAAATTGTTATCACAACAATTTTTGTTTCCACATCCACCACAGAAAAGAAGTAAGAAAAGAATAATGAACCAAAGAATATTATCATTATTGCACATAAAAATACCTCCTTGTTAAAAAATAGTTCTTGGCTCTCTTTTGTATGATATATACTATGAAAAATAAAAAAATGTGTTACTTTTTATTGAAATAGAATTTTCTTAATGATATAATTCAAGTATAATTATCAGAATTTACAGATACATAATATATATTAATTCATTTCTTCCGTTCTCCAAGTTTGCTTAAATTTGTGCCTTAATAAACTTTATTAACCATAATTACTAAGAAAAAAGGATGAATATCTACTACAAGGGTCGAACTCATCAATTCATTAATATATATTATGTATCTGTAAATTAAAAAAATATATTATTCGAAAGGATAAAATTTTATGGGAAACATTGTATTATTAGATGAATTAACAATTAACAAAATAGCTGCAGGAGAAGTTATTGAAAGACCTGCTTCAGTGGTTAAAGAACTAGTAGAAAATTCAATTGATGCTGGAGCAAAACATATAACAATAGAAATAAAAAATGGTGGAATATCTTTTATTAGAATTACTGATGATGGAAAAGGAATCCAAAAAGATGATGTTGAAATGGCTTTTGAAAGACATGCTACAAGCAAAATAAGGTCAGCTGATGACCTTCAAGAAGTTAAATCTATGGGGTTTAGGGGAGAAGCCTTAGCTAGTATTGCAGCAATATCAAATGTTGAACTAGTAAGCCGTCAAGAAACAGATGAAATAGGAACGAGAATTGTTGTTGAAGGTGGAAAAGTACTATCAATTGATGAAATAGGATGTGCAAAAGGAACTACAATTACCATAAGAAACCTATTTTTCAATACACCTGTTAGATACAAATTTCTAAAAAAAGATTTTACAGAATCAGGATATATAGAAGATGTAGTTACAAGAATAGCACTTATTAATTCTGATGTATCAATTAAATATATTAATACTGGAAAAAACGTTATTTCAACAAATGGTAGTGGAAATATTAGAGATTCTATATATAATATTTTTGGAAAAGAAGTTACTAATAATTTAATTAATGTAGACTATGAATTCGAATATATAAAAGTTAAAGGAGTAATAGGTAATCCAAGTATAAGCAGAGCTAATAGATCAAACCAAATATTTTTCGTAAATAATAGATATGTTAAAGATAAAACTTTAAGTTCTGCAGTTGAACAAGCATATAAAGGACTATTACCATTTGGCAAATTTCCATTTTTAGTATTAAATATCGAGATGGTTCCATCAAAAGTTGATGTAAATGTACACCCAGCAAAACTAGAAGTCAGATTTGCTGAAGAAAGTATTGTATTTAAAGCTGTATATCATGCAATTAAAGATTCATTAGTAAAACAAAATATATCAAATGATGATAAAAAAGTTGATGAAAATCAGCTAAAAGTAAGTGCATTTGCTGAAGATGCTTCAAGAAAAAAAGAAGAAGAGAAAGTTGAAAATGAAACAAAACCAATCAACAATCCTATAACATCAAAACTAGATTTTTCAAATGAAGATGTTTTCAATAAACTAAGGCTTTTACAAGAAGAATTAAAAAAAGAAGTTGAAGATAATCCTAATATTCAATTAACAGATGAATATAAAAAGATGACAGAACAATTTAATTCATCAATTAATAATGAAATTACTTCATCAACAGAGATTAATGAACAAGTAAATGAAGAAACAAATTCTGTTGAAGAAGATGAAATAAAAACAGAAGAAAATGAAAATCAAGACTTAATAGAAAAAGAATTAACTCAAGAAAATGAATCAGAAATAGAAGAAAAAGAACAATATAATTATGAAAATGATGATAATACTTATGAAAATCAAAGTTTAAAAGAACAACAACTTGAAACCAATAATCAAAAAATAATCGAAGATGAAAATATAGAAACCATTTCTCCAGAAGAAACTATTATAGAGAATGTAGAAGTTGAAGAAGAAGTTCAACAAGAAGATCAAAATTCAGAATTGTCATTTAGGCAAATGTATAAAAAACTATTTGGAAAAGAGCCTTATGGTGGAAGAATAATTGAAGAGAATAAAGAAAAAGATAATATTTATGAAATAAATGATGATGATTTTTCACAAGACAATATCACCATTTTTGAGAATGAAGAACAATATAACAAGCCAAATTATAATTATATAGGTAGTGCATTTGATAGTTTTGTTATTTTAGAAATTAAAAATGAATTATTCATTATGGATCAAAAACTTGCAAATGAGAGAATAATGTATGAAAAAATAAAAAATAATTTTAACAATACAGAAGACAAATCATCTCAAATGCTATTATTACCAGATGTAATAACTTTAGATACAAAACAAATGAATATTGTTAAAGATAATACAAACCTATTTGAAAAAGCTGGATTTACTTTAGAAGAATTTGGAGAAAACACTATAAAACTAATTGGAGTTCCAGAAATATGTGTGGATTTAAATACTGAAGAATTATTTAAAGAAGTATTAGAAGAGATAAATCAAGCTCCAAGAAATGATGAAAGGCAAAAAGAAGAAAAATTCATTGATGCAATTTCTTCAAGAGTTGCGTCAAGAATGCCAATCAATAAATCTAAAGAAGATATAGAAAGCCTAATAGATGAATTACTAAGCTTACCAAATCCTTTTGTAAATGCACAAGGCAAGCCTTTAGTAATAAAAATGACAAGATATGAAATAGAAAGAAAATTTGCAAGGAAATAGTTGGAAAAATGATTTGCTTCACTTGACATAATACAAAAATAATAATATAATAGAAATAATGTTTTAGTGGATTAGTTTTATGTTAATTTGTGTATGAGGGGGAATAAAATGGAATCAAATACAAGTAATTATGAGTATCCAATAAGTAAGATAGATCATTCACAAGTAATTAGAAGAATATATACTGATTCTAATAGACTTTTATTTGAGATATTGAAAGATGGAAAGACAGCTATTTTTAAACCTACGTTAAATCTTAGAATGAAAAGTGTTGATATAGCTAAAGGAAAAGAAACATGCTCCCAGTATGGAGAATTTATTGCTCATATGATGTTAAAAAAAATGGGGATTCAATCATGCAAAGTAGAAATGGTAACAAGACATATAGTCAATCCTCGTTCTAAATCAAGAAAAGGAAACGATGTTCCCGGTGCAATTTCATATTATGAATTAAGACCAGGAGAAATACTAATTCCAGCATCAACTGCCATTTTACGTTATTTAGATCAATATAATAACATGAGCGGTACATTTAACAGTAATAATATTGAAACAGTAATTGCAGCATTTATGTATTATGCTAATAAATATGGTAATGCATCTGAAGATGAAAAAAAGAAAATAAAACAATCTATTATTGAAATGACTATGTTTGATTGTAGATGTGCTAATAGAGATAGACATGATGAAAACTATGGACTAGCATTGAAGGATGGAACAGTTAGATTTTATCCATTATTTGATAATGAGTATATTTTGGGATTTTCCGAAACTACCACAGAAATGGAAAAAAATATGCAAACAGCATTTGGAATGCAAGAACATATTTCTAGGGATTTGTGGTCAGTGATGTCTGCTGCTGAAAAACAGACAAATGTATCATCTAGTTCGATGTTAGCACATCTTTTTGCAAAATATCCTGATGAATCACGAAAGGCATATGAAAAAATCATGAGTGTTAGTGAAGCTGATTTAGATGAAATTATGAATGAGTGTGAAAATTTGCCAGACAGAAGAAAAGAATATGCTATGAAAATTTTTAGAATTAGAGAACAGGAATTAAAAATGATTTATAATGAATACATAGGTATACCTACAGAGAAACCAACTATATCTGAAGCAATTGAAGAAAAGTGATAAGAGCTACGACTTGAAAAAATATACTTAAGAACGAATAATAGATTTGTATTAATTATTGATTAATAGTAAAAGGATGTGGTTAAAATGGAATGTTTGTATTTAAAATGGGTAGATTATAAAACAAGCAATAAGTATATTATAGGAGCATTATGCAGAGATAAGGAAAATAAAAAGTATTTTTTTAAACTTGATGCAGATTATATGCGCAAAGCGGAAAAATCTGGATTTTCACCTGCAGTATTACCATTTTCTCATGTTAATAAAATATATGAAAGCGAAACTTTGTTTCCAATATTTAGAATGAGAGTACCTAGAATTGAAAATATGGATAAAGATGAATTAGAAGAATTGCTTGAAGAGGTTGGATTAAAAGAATTTGATGAATTTGAATTTTTAAAGAAAACAAAAGGAGAATCGGTTTTAGATAGATTTATTCTTGAAGAAAGTAGGAATAATTAAAATATGGTCACAAAAGGTATATTTATAGATATTGATAGTTTATACGTAAAAGGAAAAAGAGAGTTTATTGGAGTAACTCAGCCTAAGTTCTGGTATTATAGTATGAAAAATCCTAATGATATGATACTTGTAAAAAGACAATCTTCCCTTAGTACCAAAAAGAATGTTCCCAAAAGCCCAACTTTCAATCATTTTGGAGAATATATGGGATATAAAATTGCTGAACAAATTGATATTAAGGCATGTCCAGTCGACTTAGGAACATTATATGATACTAAGAATAGATATTCAAAAACAATGATTTTTTATACAGTATGTGCATCACATAAATTAATTGAGACCGGAGCAGTATTCTCTTTTGGAGAAAATATTATTTGTGAATTTCTTAATACTAATACAATAGAATTACATACGGTATTGAAAAAAATTGATAGTTTATATCATTCAAATAGTTACATACCAAGTGATTTAGAAAACAATGTTGATATTATAATAGCAGCATTGAGTTGGAAAACTAGAAAATATGAACATAACATTGGAAAAAGAACAGAAGATGAAATTGAACAGGATGTGAGAGATAATGTACGAACTATAATATATATGATTTTATATGACTGTATTTTTGGAAATTATGATAGGCATTCACAAAACTGGGCAGTACAAATGAGTAAAGAAAGTGGAAAACTAACGGTATATCCATTATACGATAATGAAGCTGTATTTGGTTTAAATAGACCAGTATCTGAAATTAATGAAATATTTTTAGATACTAAGGACATGCAAAAAAAAATAGATTCTATATTGTGTTCAAGAATGGGAATAAAGGGAGCAAATTCGAAAGTTTCATATGATAAAATGATTTCCTATTTAATAGATGAATACCCAGATTATACTATTCCAGCTTTAAAGAGTATTATTTCAAAAATAGATAATAGATTTGTTGAGAGTATATATGATAGTTTTAAAGGAATAAGTACAAGAGGAGAGCATGCTGAAGAATTAACAGAGAAAGATGAACTTCCAGATATATATAGAATTTTTGGACTATATGTTTTTAATCAACGTATAAATAGTATTAGAGGCATATTAGACAAATCAAAACAAGTGAAAAAAGAAAAATTAGAGAGACAGATGTAATATAATAAAAAAAAAGAAGGAGCAAAAAATGATAAACGAAAAAATTAGAAACATAGCAATAATCGCACACGTAGACCATGGAAAAACTACACTTGTTGATAGTTTATTAAGACAAAGCCATATTTTTAGAGATAATGAGCAAGTTCAAGAAAGAGTAATGGACTCAAATGACTTAGAAAAAGAAAGAGGAATTACAATTCTTTCTAAAAATACATCTATTACATATAAAGATATTAAAATAAATATAGTAGATACTCCTGGACATGCAGACTTTGGAGGAGAAGTAGAAAGAGTATTAAAAACAGTTGATGGAGTACTTTTATTAGTCGATAGTTTTGAAGGTGTTATGCCTCAAACAAGAGAAGTTTTGAAAAAAGCATTAGCACTTAATTTAAAACCAATAGTAGTTATAAATAAAATAGATAGACCTGGAGCAACACCTGAAAAAGTTGTTGACCAAGTTATGGAACTATTTATAGAACTTGATGCAAATGATGACCAATTAGAGTTCCCAGTAGTATATGCATCAGCTAAAAATGGAGTATCAAAATTAGATTTATCAGATCCAGATAGTGATATGACACCATTATTTGAAACAATGATAAATACAATAAAAGCACCTCAGTGTGATGAAGATGGAACAAGCCAAATGCTAGTATCTAACATAGACTATGATGATTATGTTGGAAGGATAGGTGTTGGTAGAGTAGAACGTGGTCATTTTAAAGTTGGACAAGTGGTTTCAATAGTAAAATCAGATGATTCAGTTTATACAGGCAAAATTGCTAAATTATATACACATGTTGGACTAAAAAAAGAAGAAGTTCAGGAAGTTTCAGCAGGAGATATAATAGAATTTGCAGGAATTGCAGATATCAGCATTGGTGAAACAGTATGTGACCCTGAAAATATCGAAAAAATACCATTTGTAAATATTGATGAACCAACAGTTACAATGACATTTTCAGTTAATAATGGACCATTTGCAGGAAGAGAAGGTGAGTTTGTTACTTCTCGACATATCAGAGATAGATTATTTAAAGAACTTGAAAGAAACGTATCTTTAAGAGTAAAAGAAGGAGACACACCAGATTCTTTTGAAGTATCAGGAAGAGGAGAACTACATCTATCAGTATTAATTGAAACAATGAGAAGAGAAGGCTTTGAATTATTAGTTTCTCGTCCAAAAGTTATAATAAAAGAAATAAATGGAGTAAAATGTGAGCCAGTAGAAACTTTAGTAGTTAATATTCCAGATGACTCTGTTGGAACAGTTATAGAAAAACTAGGAAGAAGAAAAGGTGAAATGGTTAACATGGAGCCAGCTGAAACAGGGCACACAAAGATTGAGTTTAATATCCCAGCAAGAGGCTTAATTGGATATAGAACTGAATTTTTAACAGACACAAAAGGTGAAGGAACAATGGCAACTATGTTTAAAGGATATGAACCATTTAAAGGTGATGTTGTAGCACGTGTTAGAGGAACAATAGTTGCATTTGAAGCAGGTAAATCAATCACATATGGATTATATAATGCTCAAGAAAAAGGTGATTTATTTATAGGACCTGGAGTAGATGTTTATGAAGGAATGATAGTTGGACTTAATTCAAGAGGAGAAGATTTAGCTGTAAATGTATGTAAAGAAAAACATTTAACAAACACAAGAGCATCTGGTTCAGATGAAGCATTAAGACTAGTTCCACCAATTCAAATGAGCTTAGAAAAAGCAATTGAATTTATACAAGATGATGAACTAGTAGAAGTTACGCCAAAATCAATTAGACTAAGAAAGAAAATACTAAATAATAAAGAAAGAGAAAGAGCTGCTAGAAATAGCGGAAAATAAAGGTGAAATTAATATGAATGAACAAATAGATGAAAATGTAAAAAAATATATTCCAAATATTTTATATGGACAAACAGATGAGGAAATTATAAAAAAGATTTTGGATTTTGATAATGAAACACAGACAAATTATGCATATATTGAAAATATGAAAAATAAGATTGATTTGTATAGAACTAAAATAGATATGTTTTTTAATGATGCTAAGATTGAAGAAGTTCTTATAAGTAACGACGGAAATTTAATGTTTGCAAAAATTGATTTAGCCAAAAAACTAATAGAATCATTGCAATTACCTAATCAAATAAAAGAATCAGTGGAAAGGTATGCTGAAAGGGTTTTAAATGAGTATTGGACAAGAAATCAAAGAACTAAAAATAAACATAGTTATGAAAGATAATTATTTTTATAAAATTATATGCAAATAAATAATAGAGGAGATTTCTATATGTCAAAAAGTTATGAAACCAGGTATACATATAGAAAAACACGACAATGATATGTGAAAAATTCTAAAAAAGGAAATGGAAAACATGGAAATAAAGATGATGACGGCAGATAATAGTATATTTGAAAATATAAAACAAAATGCTCTATCAAACCACATCCCAATTATAATGGATGATACTCTTTTAGAAATAGAAAAAAGAATGAAAGAATTAAAGCCTACGAAAATCTTAGAAATAGGAACAGCAGTAGGCTATTCTGCAATATGTTTTTCTGAATTTTTAGGAGATAATGGTAAAATTGATACAATTGAGAGAGATATTGATAGAGCAAATGAAGCAATAGAAAATATAAAAAAAATGAAATTAGAAGATAAAATTAATATTATTGTTGGAGATGCAGTAGAAATTCTACCAACTTTAAATGAAAAATATGACATGATATTTATTGATGCAGCTAAAGGAAAATATCCATTTTTCTTGAAAGAAGCATTAAGACTTTTATCTAATAAGGGTACAATTTTTGCAGATAATATTTTATATAAAGGTTATGTAATGAGTGATTATAATAAACACAAACAAAGAACAGCTGTAAGAAATTTAAGAGAGTATATTAAAGAAGTTACCGAAAGCCCAAATTTAGAAACAGAGATATTAGAAGTCGGAGATGGGCTATCGGTAACAAAAAGAAATAAGAGACATATTTTAAAAGATATTTTTTTAGTATAGTGTTACTTCTTCGGCAGAATCAAGATCAGGATCATGATTATCATTAGAATTTGGATTAAGAAATTTTGGATCGATAGTTTGACGTCTCTTTTTATCATACCTTCTATTTGTACTTTTATATGTAAAGGACGGATCATTAAAGAAATAATTGAAGGTAAATTCTATACCATTAGGAAGGGATTCATCATCAAAAAAATCTACAAGTTTTACTCCTTTTTCAGTTAATATAGGAATAATGTAGCGTGGCAATACATCTTCAAGTGGTATTTCAGGATGTGCAATTAATTGCTTTTTTATTGCAGTTGAAGATGATTGTAGAGCTAATGGATTATTTTTAATAATGTCGTGAATAAAGGGTATTTGGGCTGCCATTTTTTTGACTTTACCTTCCTTATAGGCATCATGGTCTATAAAATTTGTTGCATCTGTGTCCTGAGTGTCATTTTTTCCGTTGCATGTGATAGTTGTTTTCTAAACATTCAAGAGCAATTTGACTTTCTGCTGAATAGTATTTTAAAACATTATAGTAGGAAACATGGATTGCTTGTCCATAACCAGTAGGTTTTTCATTAGCAAAATAATCTTTTTTTCGACCAGGAATCTCTTTAAATCCGATTTTTTCAAAAATTTTATTTATTAGGTCTTCAATATAATTAGATGCTCTATATAGGGTTAAATTATCATTTTTACATAAACGAAGATTACCTTTAGAAAGTAAGTCGTCTAGATTTCGTATTTCATCGTTAAATTGTACGAAGTATTTACCAGATTTTTTAATTATTTTGTCAATATAAAAAATTTCACCAGAAGGTAGCATAAAATAGTCACGAAGAAGAGTAACCTTACCATTCTTATCTTTTGTAGCATTTTTTAATTGACGATTATTTGCAGAAGTATTATCAGGATATAAAAGAGTTTGCTCATTTAATCTAAATTCTGTTCCATTAATAACAACATATCTAATACCATTATCCTTAGTTATAATATCTGAAGAAGGGTCAAGTTTGATAGATGGATAAATACAAATAGAATTTTCTGAGTTATCAAAAGTAATTTTATATGGCCTATCTTTATCTTTTGAATGAATACAAGATTGAATATGACAATCAGATAATGTTTGACTTGAGTCTTGAACAACAAGTTTAAATGCAAAAATATCTTGAGTTTCTCCTAATTTTTTTATAAAAATTTCTAAATCATTTTCTGGCAATTTTTTACAAAGCATTTCAAATGCTGAAAAAGGATCTACCTTAGCTGGAGATAAAGACATTATTAGCTTGTGCAAATCTGAATATAGTGACGACGTATTATTGTTATCTATTAAATAGATAAAATATTTATCTATTAAAGCTTTTCTTTGCTCATTAGTCAATTTATTGGAAAAAAGTCTGTCAATATTTTCTACAATTTTTAAAAAAGTCTTATTATAATAGCTTGCTTTTGATTTTATTCTTCCTCTAATGTAAAAATGTATATTAGGATTATCTTCATGAAGCTTAGAAGTCAAATCTTCTAAAGAATTCCTAATACTCTTTAAATGGTCTGTTTGATAATTATTATATATATTTATAAAAATAGATGGATCTATTAATGTTGATATTTTTCCACACCTTTCAATAAATAGCTTATCTATGTATGTAATAGCCATTAAATCACCTCCATAGTTAATTATAATATAAACTAATATAAAAATCAAATCTAATTTTATAAGTATTTTTATTTGACAATAAATTTAGAAATTAATATAATAAGATTGAAAGGAATAATTAATTATGCAAAAACCAGAATTATTAGCCCCAGCAGGGTCATTTGAAAAAGCAAAAATAGCTTATCTTTATGGAGCAGATGCTATATATTGTGGTACATCATCACTTTCACTTCGTTCAAGAGCTGCAATTGATGATGAAGATTTATTTAAAACAATAGAATATGCACATTCTATTGGAAAAAAGGTATATGTTGCAATGAATATATATGCATTTGATACTGATTATGAAGAAGTAATATCAATGTGCAAAAAACTAGAACAAATCAAACCAGATGGAATAATTGCAGCAGATCCTGGAGTAATAAGTGCTATTTTAAAATATGCACCATCAGTACCAGTAAATGTAAGTACACAAGCAAATCTTGTAAGTTTGGAAGCATGCAAGTTTTGGTATAATCAAGGTTGCAAAAGAATGATAATGGCAAGAGAACTAAGTAAAGATCAAATTAAATACATTATGGAAAACAAGCCAGAAGGAATGGAAATAGAGATATTTATACATGGCGCAATTTGTTTTTCATATTCTGGAAGATGTTTTTTAAGTGATTTTTTATGTGGCAGATCAGCTAATTATGGAAGCTGTGCACAAAGCTGTAGATGGACATATGATGTATATTTAGAAGAAAGAAACAATCCGGGAAATTTAATGCCAGTTGAAATGGACGAGCATGGAACAAGTATATTATCATCAAAAGACTTATGTTTAATAAACGAACTTCCAGAAATAATTGAAATGGGTGTTGATAGCTTAAAAATAGAAGGAAGATTAAAAACAGAGTATTATATTGCAAGTATAGTAAGTATATATAGGTCTGCAATAGATGATTATTTTGAAAACCCTTCAAATTATAACTCAGAAAAATACTTAAAAGAAATAGAAAAAATAAAAACTAGAGGATTAACTACATTTTATTTTAATGATAGAAAGAATAAAGATATCCAAGAATATGAAGGAAAACAATATAATACAGATTATGAATTTGGTGGAAAAGTTGTAGGGTATAATGAAGAAAAATCAATAATAGAAATAAGAAATAAATTGTCTTTAGGAGATGAATTAGAGCTTTTAATTCCTGGAAAATTAGAACCATTAAAATTTACAATAGATAAATTATGGGATATAGAAACAGATGTAGAAATTGAAACAGTAAATCCAGGAAAACAAGGACAGCAAGTAAAAATGAAATTGCCTATGAAATGTGAGGAGAATTGGATTATTAGAAGAAAGAAGTGAGAAAATTAACAATTAATAAAAGTCAATAATATAAATATTTATTACACATCTCGGTTCCTTGCATATATAAACAAAATCTAATAAAGTTCATGGAACCTTTTTCACTTAGTCCTCGCTTCGCTCGACGCGAACATTATTCCATAAACTTTATTTATTTTGTAATTATATATTCCAGTCACATTCGATGTTTCATAAATCTTTATGTTATTGACTTTATATAGGAGTTATATTAAAATACTTAAAAATTGAAATTGAAAGGAATTATAAAAATGTACTATGAAAAATTAATGCCAATTTTAGAAGATTTAGAAAATAAAGAAGTCGAAATAGCAGGTGGAAGTGTTGTTTGTATGGTTCTTTCAATTACAAATGCCTTAATTGACTATATATGTAATTTAACAAAAGATAAAAAGAATTATGAAAATGTAAGAGATGAAGTTTTAATAATTAAAGAAGAAAGTGAAAAGTTAAGAAGAAAATCATTAGAGGCAATTGACCAAGATGAGAAAATCCTTAAAGAGATTTTAGTTGGGTATAAAAAAAGAAAAGAGGAGCCAGAAAGACTAGAAGAAATAAGCAAAAAATCAGCAGAATTTTGTTTGTCAGTTACAGAAAATGCATTAAATACATTAAAGTTAGCAAAAAGAATAAGCCAAATTGGAAATAAGATGTTATCAAGTGATTTTAAAATATGCATAATGTATGCATATGCATCAGTACAAGCAGGTATAGAAAATGTTAAAATAAATATTGATAGTGTAGAAGACAAAGAATTTAAAAGAGAAATGATAAAGAAATATGAAATGATTAATAGTCAGGCAAAAAAATTGTATAGTTTGTAAATGAAGAGGTAATAAAATATGAAATTATTATTGGAAGGAAAGTCTGTTAGTGAAAGTATAAAATCGAAATTTGAAGAAAAGTTAAACAAACTAGAAAAAAAACCAAAAATTGCGGTTTTAACATTAAATCCAGATGACTCAAATATGGCATATATAAAAAAAATAGAAAAGAATTGTATAGAGTATGGAATAGGTTTTAATTTAAGTATAACTAAAACAGAACAAGATTTTATTAAAGAATTAAGAAAAGCAAAAGAGAGTAAAGAAATTACAGGAATTATGTGCCAACAACCACTTCCAAGAAGTTTGTTTGATGAGATCAATACTATCCCTTTAGAAAAAGATATAGAAGGAATTACACATGAAAGCTTAGGAAAAGTTTTTGTTGGAGAAAAAAATATAAATATTCCATGCACAAGTAAAGCTGTTATAGAAACACTTGATTTTCATAAAATAGATCTAACAGGAAAAAATGTTGTAGTGGTTGGAAGAAGCAATATAGTTGGAAAGCCACTTATTCCTCAACTTTTAGAAAAAAATGCTACTGTTACAGTATGCCATTCTAAAACTCAAAATATTGCTGATATTTTGAAAATGGCAGATATAATCATTATGGCTATTGGAAAAGCTAACTTCTTAAAAAAAGAAATGATAAAAGAGGGAGCAATTATTGTTGATGTTGGAATTAATTTTGAAGATGGAAAGATTTGTGGAGATGTGGATTTTGATGATGTTAAAGAAAAAGCATATGCAATTACACCAGTTCCAGGGGGAATAGGAGTAGTAACAAATGCATTATTGATCGAGAATATAATTAATTCTGCGAGAAAAGATTGATTTTTTTTAAAATAGAAGTTTGAAAAAAGAGGTAAGATGAGTGAAGTGTGATTTATGATTTATATTATCTCGATTCCCACTTCTCACTTCACATATATTGATATTTGATACTATAAAATGAAATTATACACTCATTTAAATAAATAAAAAATAAAATTTTTCATGGAAATAAAAGGTAAAAATGCCTAAAATTCACATAATACCTAGCCGAAACTTAATTTTAGAAAATTTTGACTTTTTAGGAAAAATGTAGTATAATATAATTGTTGATGACATTGAATGAAGAAATTGTTTATTAACATAAAATATAGGAAGGAGAATGCGGAATGTTTAACATAGGTGACAAAATTGTATATCCAATGCATGGAGCTGGAACAATTGATTCAATTGAGGAAAAAGATATCTTAGGAGAAAAACAGTCTTATTATATACTTAAAATGCCTGGCGAAGTTAAAGTAATGGTACCAATCAAGAATGCAGAACAAGTAGGAGTAAGATCAATAATAGATAAAAGTTCAGCAGACAAAGTATTTAAAATACTAGAACAAGATGAAACAGAAATGAACAAAAATTGGAACAAAAGATATAGAGATAATATGGATAAACTTAAAAGTGGAGACATATATGAAATTGCAGATGTTGTTAGAAACTTGAGTTTTAAGAAAAAAGAAAAAGGTCTATCAACAGGTGAAAACAAAATGCTAACTAATGCAAAACAAATATTAGTTAGTGAGTTAGTTTTAGCAGAACAATCAAACACAGATGAAATGGAGGAAATAGTTAATAATAAAATTAACAATTCATTTATAACATTTAGAACAAGTGACACAATTAAAGAAAACATAGTAAATAAATTTATTCCATTTAATGGTACTGGAGCTACTGATGCTACAGGAACAGAAAATACATAAAAATGAATAAAAATAAAAAAATACACCAAAATAAATTAAGAGGTGTATTTTTTATGTGGAAAAAATTCTTACTATCTATTTGTATAGTTATTCTATTAATTACAGGAATAACTATATTTAATTTATATTATAAAAGTGATGATAATAAAACAGAAAATGAAAATATTATTCAAAATGAAATAGAATTATCATCACAATATGTTACAGATGAATGTATAAATGAATGGGAAGATTATAGTTTAACAGTTCAAGAAGAAATAAGAGAGGCAAGTCAAAACTTATCAGATAAAGATAAAACATATATAGCTAAGGCAGAAGATGATTATATAAAAATATATTATATAAACAATAAAAATGAAGAAATTCTATACAAAGTTACAGATATTGCAGTTCAATATTTAGGAAAAGATGATGTAGAAAAGCTAAAACATGGAATACAAGTAAAAGGATTACAAGAGCTAAACCAACTATTAGAGGACTTTGAGTGACGTTGGTAATTTGGGACCGGGTACTTTTTTTTAAAATAACTAATCCGTGTCAGCATTTCGTTTTTTAAAAACCATATGGTGGGTATCCCTAAAGGGGGGACCATAGGATTTTAAAAAACGATGTGCGGTTAAACAGGATTAGTTATTTTCATTGTTGTGCAAAAAATACCCGGTCCCAATTTAACAAATTGCAAAATTTGAATATATATGATATAACTACTTCAGGAGAAAAAAATGATAGCTGAAGTTATAATTGATAGTAGAGCAAAGAAACTTAATAGAAAATTTGATTATGAAATTCCTAAAAATTTAGAGGATCTTATTTTTGTGGGAAGTAGGGTTTTAGTGCCTTTTGCAAATTTTAAAACTTTAGAACAAGGTTATGTAATAAGAATTAAAGAAAAAACAGATTTTGAAGTCAAACAAATTGCAGGCCTTGAAGAAAACTTGCCAGAAGATAAAATAAATTTAGCTAGATGGATGGCAAGGAAGTATTTTACAAATGTTTCTGAATGTATTAAACTTATGCTTACTCCAGGTACAAAATCAAAAGATCAAGAAAAAAGGGTTAAAGATAGGACTATTAATTTTGTCTATTTAAATATTCCATATGAAGAAATTGATTTTGAGAAAATTAGAGGAGAAAAGCAAAAAAAGCTATTACAATTTTTAAAGAAAAATGAAGGTCTAACTATTTCAGAAATAGAAAGTATTACAGAAGTATCACGTGCAACTGTAAATTCCTTAATAGATAAGAAAATTTTAAAAATAGAAAATAAAAAAATAGACAGAAATCCATTAATAAATAAAAATGTACAAACTGGCAAAAAACTCAAATTAACAGAAGAGCAAAAAGAAGCATATCAAGCAATAGAAAAAGCCATAGATGAAAATAGATATGAAGAGTTTCTATTATATGGTGTTACAGGCTCAGGAAAAACTGAAGTTTATTTACAATTAATAGAAAAAACTATAAAAGCAAATAAATCGGCAATTATGCTTGTTCCAGAAATCTCTTTAACACCACAAATGATAGATAGGTTTGTTAGTAGATTTTCAAAAGAGCAAGTTGCAGTTTTACATAGTAAGCTTTCTATAGGGGAAAGACATGATGAGTGGGAAAGAATAAAAAATAATGACGCTAAAATTGTAATAGGGGCAAGGTCTGCAATTTTTGCACCATTTGAAAATTTAGGATTAATAATAATTGATGAAGAACATGATATGTCATATAAATCAGAGGGAGCTCCTAGATATTCAGCAAAAGAAGTAGCAAGTTTTATTGGTAAAAGCAAAAAAATACCAGTAGTTTTAGGAAGTGCAACACCAGATTTAAACACTTTTTACAATGCTGAAAAAGGGAGAATTACAAAACTTTCTTTAACAAAAAGAGCAAATAATTCAAAATTACCAGATGTAACAATTGTTGATTTAAAGCAAGAACTTGCAGTAGGCAATAAATCAATGATAAGTAATTTATTATATGATGAAATTGAAAATAATATAAAAAATAAAAAACAAACTATTTTGTTTTTAAATAGAAGAGGGTATTCAACTTTTATTATGTGTAGAGATTGTGGATATACTTTAAAGTGCCCTAATTGTAATATTAGTCTTACATATCATAGAACTAATAATCTTTTAAAATGTCATTATTGTGGACATACTCAAAAAGTTGTCACAATTTGTCCAAATTGTAATAGTACAAAAATAAGGTATTTTGGAACAGGCACACAAAAGCTAGAACAGGAAATTCATAAATTGTTTCCTAGAGCTTCTATAATACGAATGGATATAGATACTGTAACAAAAAAGAACTCACATGAACAAATTTTAAATACATTTAAAAATGAAAACATTGATATATTAATTGGAACCCAAATGGTAGTAAAAGGTCATCATTTTCCAAATGTAACATTAGTGGGAGTAATTGCAGCTGATGGAAGCCTAAACCAAGATGATTTTAGAGCAAATGAAAAAACATTTCAAATTTTAACTCAAGTTGCTGGTAGAGCTGGAAGAGAAAAATTACCAGGAAAAGTTATAATTCAAACATATAATCCAAACAGTTTTGCAATTGAGTGTTCAAAAGAACAAAATTATGATATTTTTTATAATACAGAAATAATATTACGTAAACAGTTGAAATATCCGCCATTTTGCGATATAATAATGATTGGATTTTCTGGGGAAAATGAAAAAGAAATAAAAGACTCAAGTACATATGTTTATAATTTGATGCGAAAGAATTTAGAAAAATATGATATAAAAGTCTTTCCTGCAATGCCTTCTCCAATTGATAAGATTCAAAATAAATTAAGATGGAGAATAATTGCAAAAGGAAAAGTAACTCCAGAGGTAACTATTATACTTAATAAATGTTTACAGAATATTTATGAAAAAAACTTGAAGTATACAGGTATTTATGTAGATGTAAATCCTAATAATATGATGTAGGGAAGGTTGCAAAAATAGTGAGATAAGAGGTAGGAGGTAGGAAGTCTGAATATGAGATTCAACCTCCAACCTCCGACATCCGACTTCAAAACCGAGTCTAATATTTTTTTTATAGAATTGTAAAAGAAAAAGGAGGCAAGACATGGCACTTAGACAAATTAGAGGACAAAAAGATGAAATATTAAGAAAAAAATCGAGAGAAGTAAATATAGATGATATAACATTAGAAAAAAATCAATCTTTAATAGATGATATGTTAGAAACTATGTATCATTATAATGGAGTTGGACTAGCTGCAGTTCAAGTTGGTATATTAAAACAAATAATAGTTATAGACATAGAAGATGGAAAAGGTCCATACATATTAATTAATCCTAAAATCTTAAAAACTAAAGGAGAAAAAGAATGTGATGAAGGGTGCTTGAGCTTTCCAAATGAATTTGGAAAAGTTATAAGACCTACAGAAGTGCAAGTTGAATTCTATGATAGAGATGCAAAATATGTTAAACTAAAAGCTAAAGATTTGTTAGCACAAGCAATATGCCATGAGGTGGATCATTTAAATGGTGTGCTTTTTACAGATAAAGTTATACCTGGTACATTAGAATATGTTGAGCAAAAACAATAATTTATAATCAATCAAAACTCAAATATATTTAATATTAAAATTGAGTTCGACCTACTCGCAGTTCTGAAGCCGTTTGCGATTATTTTAATATGTTTAATATAATATAAACGGCGTGCATTTTAAATAATAGTGCCAGTAATTGCGGTTCAGAACGTTAATATTTAAATATAGTATAGTCCGTTGCTATAAATTATACTTCTCCTCATAAAAAAAAACGGCTGGAGAACGAAAATTTTAATATTAAATATATTTTGAGTTTATAATTAAATTATTAATCAATTATATGGACTAAGAAAGGATATTGTATATATGAAAATTGTATTCATGGGAACACCAGATTTTGCAGCAACATCGTTAAATGCTCTTATAGAGGCAAATTATAATATAGAGGCTGTTGTAACAAATCCAGACAGACCAAAAGGTAGAGGAATGAAAATGCTATATACTCCAGTTAAAGAAGTAGCAATTAGCAAAAACATTCCTATTTTTCAACCTGAAAAAGTTAAAAATAATGAGGATTTTATAAATATAATTAAAGAAATCAATCCAGATGTGATTTGTGTTGTAGCTTATGGCAAGATCTTACCAAAGGATATTTTAGATATTCCAAAATATGGATGTATTAATGTCCATGCATCATTGCTTCCTAAATATAGGGGAGCAGCACCAATTCAGTGGGCAATATTAAATGGAGACAAAGAAACAGGTGTGACAACAATGTATATGGATGTTGGTATGGATACAGGAGATATGATTTTAAATGAAAAAGTTCAAATATGTGAAAATGAAACAACAGGAGAACTCTGGGATAGATTAGCTAAAATAGGAGGTAAACTTTTAGTAGAAACTTTAAAACAAATTGAAAATGGTACTGCACCAAGAATACCACAAGGAAATGATTATACAATGGCTCCAATGCTAGATAAAGAAATGTCAAAAATAGATTGGGAAAACAAAACAGCTGAAGAAATAAAGAATTTAGTTAGAGGATTAAATCCTATTATGGGAGCTTATACATTATTAAATGGAAAGAAAATAAAATTCTGGAAAGTAGAAGTTGTCAATAATATAGGTTATGATGAGAATAATATTAAAATACTTAAAAATGGAACAGTTTTAGTATCTGATCCAAGAGATGGCATTTATATAAAAACTAAAAAAGGTATTTTAAGAGTTTTAGAAATACAAGGGGAAAATGCTAAAAAGATGCCAATTCAAGACTTTTTAAGAGGTAGTAGAATAGAAGAATATCAAGTTTTTGAATAAGATTTTATTAAAACAATGCTGTGATTAATATATATTTTTTGAATAAGGCGCGTAAGACGAACAACCGGAGCGAAGCGCAGGGCGACTGGAGAAATCGACATTGTAGCTGAATTTTTCTTTAGAAAAATTGCAGGTACATAAAGATTTCGACACCAAGCCTTAGAAAAAAATATATATTAATTACAATGCGAATTTAAGAAAATTAAATAAACATAAAAACTTTTTTAAATTAAAAAGTTTAAATCAGACAATACAACTGTGGATAAGTGAAAAAACAAAGAACTCCAAAACCTAACATTTATAGTTATTCACAGAGTTATCCACAACTTCCACATGATTGTCGACAAAACTGTAGACATAAAAAGATAAACATAATGTAACTAAATCGACATAATTGTAACATTATTGTAATAAAAATACGTTTTCTGAAATATTCTTGTAATATAAGCTTTAATAATGTAATATTTTTGTATAAAATATGACAAGAAAAAACATAATTTTTAAATTATCAACAATTCTCCCACAGCCAACCTCTCACCTCTAATTTCATTATAGCATATAATATGGGGTGGGGAGGAACTAAAATTGAAAACAATATTCAAACGATTATTTAGACATATGGATAAATATGATATAGATATGGAAACTTTAAAAAAAATGAAGTTATATGGTGCAAAAATAGTTGATGTTAGAAGTAGAAGAGAGTATTCAGAAGGACATATTTCTGGAAGCATAAATATTCCAGATTATGAAATAAATAAAGAATTTGAAAAAATTTTTAAAGATTATAATCAAACCATAGTTTTATATTGTAGTAGTGGAGCAAGAAGCAAAAAAGCTTGTAAGAAACTATTAAAAAAAGGATATACAAATATATTTAATTTGTATGGAGGAATTGATAATTAAAAAGATATATGTTAAAATTGTCTTATTAAGAATCTGGAAGGAATGAACAAAATTTGAACGAATATCAAAAATATATTAGAAATTTTAGTATAGTAGCTCATATTGATCATGGAAAATCAACATTAGCAGATAGATTAATAGAAATGACAGGTGCTCTTTCAAAAAGAGAGATGGAAGAACAAGTTCTTGATAATATGGACATAGAACGTGAAAGAGGAATTACAATTAAAGCACAATCTGTTAGAATGAAATATAAAGCAAAAGATGGAAATGAGTATACTTTTAATTTAATAGATACACCAGGTCATGTAGATTTTAATTATGAAGTTTCAAGAAGTTTAGCTGCATGTGATGGAGCAATATTAATTGTAGATAGTACTCAAGGTGTCGAGGCACAAACACTTGCAAATGTTTATTTAGCAATAGATAATAATTTAGAGGTTTTACCTGTTATAAATAAAATTGATTTACCAAGCGCAAGGCCTGAAGAAGTTCAAAAAGAAATCGAAGATATAATTGGAATACCTGCAATTGGATGTCCATGTATATCTGCAAAAACAGGGCTAAATGTTGAAGAAGTATTAGAAAGAATAGTTACAGATTTGCCAGCTCCAAAAGGTGATGAAACTGAAAAAACTAAATGCTTAATTTTTGATTCTTATTATGATAATTACAAAGGAGCAGTAGCATTTGTTAGGATAATGGATGGAAAAGTTAAAACAGGTGATGAAATACTTCTTATGCAAGCAAATAAAGTATTTACTGTAACAGAAGTTGGATATTTTGCACCTGGGAGTTATATGCCTGCAGATGAACTTAAAGCAGGAGAAGTTGGCTATATTGCAGCTAGTATAAAAAGCTTGTCTGATATTCATGTTGGTGATACAATTACATTAAATAAAGATAGAGCTGAAAAGCCTTTAAAAGGCTATAAAAAAGTACAACCTATGGTTTATTGTGGTATATACCCAATAGATGGAAGCCAATTTGAAGCTTTAAAATTTGCTTTAGAAAAATTAAAATTAAATGATGCAGCTCTTGAATATGAACAAGAAACATCAAGCGCGTTAGGTTATGGTTTTAGATGTGGATTTTTAGGACTTCTTCATTTAGAAATAATTGAAGAAAGATTAGATAGAGAATTTGATCTAGGATTAATTACCACAGCACCATCTGTTATATATAAAGTACATAAAACAAATGGAGAAGTATTAGATATATATAATCCTGGAGATTTACCACCACAAGCAGAAATTGCTTTTATGGAAGAACCAATAGTTACAGCAAATATTTTAACTCCAAAAGATTATGTTGGTGGAATAATGGAAATGTGTCAAAATAGGCGTGGAAATTATATTGATATGAAATATCTTGATGAAAATAGAGTTGAATTAATATATGAGATGCCTTTGAATGAAATAATTTATGACTTTTTTGACAATTTAAAATCTAAAACTAAAGGATATGCATCATTTGATTATGAATTTAAAAAATATCAAGAGTCAAAACTTGTTAAATTAGATATATATGTTAATGGAGAACCAGTTGATGCACTTTCATTTATTGTTCATAAAGATATGGCATATAACAGAGGAAGAAAAATGGTTGAAAAACTTAAAACTGTTATTCCAAGACATTTATTTACAATACCACTTCAAGCATATGTTGGTGGAACAGTAATTGCAAGAGAAACAATTTCAGCTTTAAGAAAAGATGTTTTAGCAAAATGCTATGGTGGAGATATAACAAGAAAGAAAAAGCTTTTAGAAAAACAAAAAAGAGGTAAAGCAAGAATGAGGCAAATAGGAAAAGTTGAAATGCCACAAGAGGCATTCTTGTCTGTACTTAAGTTAGATGATGAAGAGAAAAAATAAAAATAGCAGATAAAATTATCTGCTATTTTTGAATTTCAAATATTAATTATGTTTAAAGTGATAGGTCTAAGAAGCTTAGTGCAAAGTATATTATGTAGTAAATTGCTTCTACTTTAATAAATGTTTTTAATGCATCTGAATCATTTTCTTCATTTGATAATGATTTTACTGCAAAATATACTAAGACAGTTGAGATTATACTTAACAATGAACCAATTGGATTGGTTATATATGTTACTTTATGACTTATGTATGTTAAAAATCCTAATAAAGAAGAAATAATTACAGGAATTTTAGCTACAGTCATAGTTGTAATTATTGTAATAAATGATTTTTTTGATTTTTTATTAATTATATATACAGATAGAGTTAAAGCTAAAATTCTACATATAGGTGCAATTGTTATTTTTATTAATGATAAAATATTTTCCCCACTAAATTTTGCATATTTTGAAGTTATATAATATAGCAATTGTTTAACAAAAGCAATGATAGCCCAAATTGCAACTAATAAAATAGCAGTTTTAAAAAAGTTATTTTCTGAATCTTGTGCAGTTTCTTTTATAGCTTCAAATGGATTTTTAATTAGTTTTTTTAATAAACCTTTACCAGTTTCTGCTTCTGCTTTAAAGTCAATATTTTTCATTTTTTCTTTTGCTTCATTAAAAGTATTAACAGTTTCTTGTTTAATTTCATTTCCAACATTTGTATTTTCTGTAGAAATAGACTCATTTGCTTCATTTTCTTTTTGATTTTCATCCATACAAAAAATCCTCCTTTTATTATAATATATACTATTATTTTATATTTGATATTATATAATAAAAAATATAATAAATCAATAACCTTGCAGTATTTGTGATTTTATGTTATTATAAAATGTATGAGAAAGAGGTAATTAAATTGAAACTTAATATTGTTATGGTAGAGCCAGAAATACCAGCAAATACGGGAAATATTGCAAGAACCTGTGCAATTACTGGAGCAAAATTACATTTAGTACATCCTTTAGGATTTAAAATAGATGAAAAAAGTGTTCAAAGAGCAGGTCTTGATTATTGGGATAAATTAGAAATAGAAGAGCACCATTCTTTAGAAATGTTTTTAGAAAAGTACAAGCCTGAGGAAAATAATATGTTTTTTGCAACTACAAAAGGAAAAACAAAATATACAGATGTTGATTATTCAAAAATGGATGAAGTATTTGTTTTATATGGAAAAGAAACCAAAGGATTACCTGAGTGGCTTTTAGAAAAGTATTTGAATACTAAAACAATAAGAATACCAATGCTACCAACACTAAGGTCGCTTAATTTATCAAATTCTGTTGCTATAATTACATATGAAATTTTAAGACAGCATAGGTTTGAGGACTTGCAAGAAGTGAGTAATTATTTTGATAAGAATAATTTGAAATAATAATATAAAGCTTTATCTCACATCTCGGCTCCCTACATATATAAACAAAATCTAATAAAGCTCATGGAACCTTTTTCACTTAGTCCTCGTGCGCTTGGGCGCGAACATTATTCCATAAACTTTATTGATTTTGTAATTATATATTCCAGTCACATTCGATGTTTCATAAATCTTTATATTATTATTTCAAAATGAATATATTTATATATAAAAGCGAGGTACAAATAATGCAACAAATCACGAGTAAAGAAAATGCATTAATAAAGCATATAATAAAACTAAAAGAAAAAAAATATAGAACAGAATATAATGAATTTGTTATTGAAGGTGCAAAAATAATTAAAGAAGCAATAGAAGAAAATGCAAATATAAAAAACATAATTATTAGTGAAGATGCAATTAATAGCGAATTGGTGCAAAAACAACTTGGGGAAAAATTAGACAAGCAAGAATATATTCTAGTTCCCAATAGTATTTTTAAACTTTTAACAGATGTTGAAAAACCTCAAGGAGTAATTGCAGTTATTGAAAAAAATAGTAAAAACAATCAAATAGATTTTTCAGAAGAGATAATTTTAATTTTAGATAATATTCAAGATCCAGGAAATTTAGGAACTATTATTAGAACTGCAGATTCAGTAGGATTAAAACAGATAATAGTTTCAAAAGGCACAGTAGATAGCTATAATTCAAAAGTTATACGTTCTACCATGGGTGCATTTTTTAGAGTTAATATAATAGAAAGTAATAATTTAAATGATACTGTAAAGCAAATACAAAATAATGGCTATAAAGTTGTTACAACTTCACTTCAAACTGATAAAACAATTTATGATATAGAACTTAAAAAGACAGCAATTATAGTTGGAAATGAAGCAAATGGAGTATCAAAAGAAATAATGGACATAGCAGATGAAAAGGCAATAATACCCATGAAAGGAAAAACAGAAAGTTTAAATGTAGCTGTTGCTACTGGAGTTTTGCTTTATGAATATGTAAGGCAGAAATTTTCATTGGGTACATTCAAAATTGGATAATTTTTCAGTGGGGCCTGTCCCAGTTGAAAAATGGTATATAACATCATTTTTTATATATAAAGTTATTTTCATTTTTCAAATGGGACTGTACCCAATGAAAAATGAGATAGTAAATAAAAAAATGATAGAGAAGGAACGGAAGATTAAATGGAAGATAATAAAAACGCTTATTCAGAAGTAATAGAAATTCTAAAACTAGTAGATGATGAAAAAAAATTAGAAGCACTTCCAATGGAAATGCTAGAGCTTATAAAATCAAAAGCAAACCCAGAATATAAACCAATAATAAAGAAAGATATACCACTAGATGAGCAAAACTTACAACCAGAAACTTTTGCTTTATTAAATTGGATTACACAAAAATATTGGGGAGATTTAGAAGTTGAAGAAATCCAAGATTCTGAGACTCCAGAATTAATGGAACAAACTGATGTATCAGAAAAACAAAATATTCAAGAAGAACATATACAAGATACTATATCAGAACATGAAGAAAATATAATGAATACAGAAAATGAACAAAACTCAGTTTGTTCAGAAAACAAATTACCTATTTCATTTGATAATTTGAAGTGGTATGAAAAAATCAAAATAAGGATAATAGAATTGTTTAATAGAATTTTTAAAAGAAGTAAATCAAAAGAAAACCAGGAAGGAAACGTTTTATGAGACCAGTTATAGAGAAAAACAAATTTGAGCCAAGACATGTAGCTTATATAATAATCATTGTAATTTGTGTTATAGCAATTGGTGTTGGAGTGTATATGCAATTTTATCAAGATGAAAAATTAGCATTAATTTTTGGAATAACAAAAGAAAAGGAAGATGTAGAATTAAAATCTTTAAAAGAAAATTTTTTAAATAATTTTAATAATGATTTAACCATAATTAAAAATTATGATGGCACTATACAGAAAATAAAAGAAGATAAAGATATTATTACAGATGTTTATAGTTTACAAGAACAAAATGAAAACTACAATGTTGAACTTAAAATACCATGTTTTAATATAAAATCAGATAGTGCAGTTAAAATAAATCAAAAGATAAAAGATGTATTTTATGGAAAATCTAAAAGTGTTATTTCTTCTACATCAACAGATAATACAATTTATAATGTAAAATATAAAGCA
Source organism: uncultured Eubacteriales bacterium (assembly GCA_902787685.1). GTDB lineage: Bacteria > Bacillota > Clostridia > TANB77 > CAG-508 > CAG-269. Next base: position 71,704 of record CADAHH010000006.1, read on the forward strand.
TATATGAATGATAATATATTGTCTTTAGTGATTCTTTCTGAACTAAAAGAAGGATATAATAATCAAAGAATTATTATTAAAACATATAATTATGATTTAAAGGAAAATAAAGAAGCTACAATAAATGATATTATTTCATCACATAATATTGATATAAAACAAGCCAATTCACTTATTAAGAGTATTATAGATAGTTCACAAGATGAAAACCTTAAGCTAAGAGATTTAGGATATCCTATAGATGTTAGAGATTCAAATAGTGATGAATATAAAATTGAAAATGCAAAAAATTATTATCTTGGAGATAATGGATATTTATTTTTAGTTTATCCTTATGGAAATAAGGAACTTACAAGTGAAATGGATTTAGTAATTATTAGATAAAAAGCAAGACTAGGAAACAATAAAACAAGCGAGAAGCGGTTAAGCTTCTCGCTTTTAAAGAAAAATAAAAGGGGATGTTTTCTTTTTTTATACTCTAGGAAAGTTATCATCGTAAGATGATAGACTTGACGTAGAGGATAAATATGCGAACGTTACAAATTCTAGCATTTTTAAATAGCGTAGAATTTGTTAGTCCGTTGTTAAGTTAATTTTTCAATTAACTATATATAATATATAATATAAATTTGTCCATTTTGTGAATTAAATGTGAAAGTCTAGTATTAATATAAAAAGCTAAATATATTATTTTGAAATCCCGCGTAAGGCGAACAGCTCGAACGCATACTGCCATTGTAACAGGCAGAGCCTTAACAATGGACAGCAAACCGGAGCGAAGCGCAGGGCGACTGGAGAAATCGACATCGTAGCTGAATTTTACAGGTACATAAAGATTTCGACACCAAGGGATTGAAAAATAACATATTTAGCTTTTGTGATATATCTTAACTTTAAAAATCTTTTACGTGGGCTACTCTATATTTTTGATTTAGCAAGTTTAAAAATTAACTTTGTTCACCTAAAGTTAATGTAATTTCTTTTTCAGCTCCATCTCGGTGAATTTTTAATTTCATTGTATCACCAATAGAATGTGTATTTTTAATTTCATTTAATTCATTCATAGTTTTAATTCTTTTACCATCAGCTTCTATAATTACGTCTCCAACTTTAAGACCTGCTTTTTCAGCTGCCGAAAATTCATCCACAGTAACAATATATATTCCTTCAACCATATTATATCTTTTAGCAGTAGCTTCATTTAAATCTCTACCCGAAATTCCAATATATGGTCTTTTTACTTTTTTATAAGTTTTTAATTGATTAATTACATCAGTTGTTGAGTTAATTGGTATTGCAAACCCTATACCTTCAACACCTGTACTTGAAACCTTCAAAGTATTAATTCCAATTACTTGCCCTTGAGAATTAACTAATGCTCCACCACTATTACCAGAGTTTATTGCTGCATCTGTTTGAATACATGTATATGCAGTAGTTTTTTCACTGTCTTCAACTTTTCTATTTATAGCACTTACAACACCACAAGTAATTGTAGTACCTAAATCTAAAGGGTTACCAACTGCCATTGCAAATTCACCAACTTTAACACTATCAGAATCTGCAAATTCTGCAGCAGTAAGTCCTGATTTTTCTATTTTTAAAACAGCTAAATCTGTTTGAGAATCTTTACCTACAATTGTTGCATCATATTGTGTTTCATCATTAAATAATTTTATTTTAATTGATTTTGCTTCTGAAATTTCATAATATGTTGATTGTGATTCTGAGCTAACAACATGATTATTTGTAACTATATATCCATCTTCACTGATAATAATTCCAGAGCCAGAGGCAGTTGCTTGCGTAGTAGAATTTCCTCCACCAAAACCAAACATACTAAAATAATTTGATGTTGTAACATCATAAGTAATAGATATTCCAACAATTGATGGCAAAATCTTGCTTGAAGCAAAAACAGCAGTATCAGAATAATTTGAAAGTGATACTAAATTTGGATTAATAACTCCAGTATTTTCATAAGATGTAGGATTTGTGGAATTACTTCCGCCAACTATTTTCTCTCTAATATTTGGTACTCCAAAACATGTTCCAATAACTAGTGAACAACCTAAAACACCACTAATAAATGGTACAAAAATACTACTTCTAAATGAGCCTTTTGAGCTATTATTAACAACATTTTTAAATCCATTTTCTTCCATAAATACAATCCTTCTTTCTTTATCTATACATATATATTATAATAATTATTTTAAATAATACAATAAGTTTGTGAAAATTTTGTGAAATATTTATAAAAATTATGAAAAGTATGCCAGAGGTTACCTACGATTTTTAGCAAGAATTTCTTTTTAGCAAATTCTATTTTTGCTTGTTTTTCTTGCTTTTTATGTTTGTTCTATGATATAATATAGCCATAATTTAATTAAAGAAAAGAGGCTAAGTTTGAAAAATAATTACAATTTTGGCTGTGTTAGAATTTTGTTTAAAAATGCTCATGCACCTCATGTACACTCCGCTTTTTACACAAAATTCTGCCTTGCCAAAATTTAATTCTTTTCCAAACCGAATTAGAAAGGAAAGTCAATAAACATGGGATTTTTTGATAAATTAAAATCAGGATTAAGCAAAACAAAAGAATCATTTGATTCTAAAATAAATAATGTATTTAGTAATTTTAGAAAAGTTGATGAAGATTTTCTAGAAGAACTTGAAGAAGTTCTAATAATGTCAGATATGGGAATGGATACATCTGTAAAGATTGTTGACAATTTAAGAAAAAGAATCAAAAGAGAAAACATCAAAGATGAGGAAGAAGTAAAACAAGCTTTAAGAGAAGAAATACAAGCTATTTTTGATGATGTAGATAATTCTTTAATATTAGATACAAAGCCATCTATTATACTAGTTGTTGGAGTTAATGGAGTTGGAAAAACAACATCAATAGGAAAAATAGCAAATAGATTAAGAAAAGAAGGTAAAAAAGTTGTAATTGCAGCAGCAGATACATTTAGAGCAGCAGCTGTTGAGCAACTTGAAATTTGGGCAAAAAGAAGTGGTTCTGAAATTGTAAAAAGAGCAGAAGGAGCAGACCCTGCATCTGTTGTATATGATGCAATTAGAATCACAAAGGAAACAGATAGTGATGTCTTGATTGTAGATACAGCAGGAAGGCTTCATAATAAGAAATATTTAATGGACGAACTTCATAAAATTAAAAAAGTAATAACAAAAGAAATGGGGAATCTATCTCAAGAAGTACTTTTAGTAATAGACAGCACTACTGGTCAAAATGCTATAAATCAAGTAAAAGCATTTAAACAAGAAACTGATGTTACAGGTTTAGTTTTAACAAAACTAGATGGAACTAGCAAAGGTGGAGTAGTATGTGGTATTGTAGAAGAAAACAAAATTCCAGTAAAATTTATTGGAGTAGGGGAACAAATAGATGATATGGAAATTTTCAACAGCGAAGATTTTGCAAAAGCAATAATTTAGAAAGGAGAAGTATTTTATGGAAAATGAGAATTTGAGTGATTTTCTAAAAGTAGCATACAAATATAACAAAATCAAAAACATTGAAGAAGCATTCAAAGAATTTCCTGTTGAAGAAGAGTGGCATAAAGGAGAAGTTGAAAATTTATTAAACGAAGATGCTCAAAATTATTATATAGATTATAATATAGGAGATATAGTATTTGTAAAAGAATATACATACTCTGATGGGAAAACTGGAAAAAATCATTTATTTGTGATTATAGACAAAGATAATACTGCAGTTCCAATAGAGAACTTTGGAATGTTAATATCTTCAAATTTAAATAAGCTAAAATTTAATAGTAATAAATTATTGCAAAAGGATAATGTTAACAATCTTCACAAAGATAGTATAGTGAAAACGGATGTATTATATAAAATACGAAACGAACAGATATTATTTAGCATAGGCAAAGTAGATGATGAAAAAATTGAAGAGTATAAAAAGAGCTTTTATGAGTTATTACAAAATGAAAATGAATAAAACAGGTGTATTATAAAAGGAAAGGATTTAAAAAATTGGAAAAAAAGAAAATATTTACGATTCGTAGGTTACTTGTTATTATATTTTTAGTTTTATTTGCAATAATAGCATATGTGAATTTTAGAGCAAGTTATCTGGAGTTTAAAGAGCTGGGGGAGAATTACTTAAAAACCTTTTTAACAAAACAAAAATATCAATATAATGTAATGATTTTTAATTTTATATTTGTATTTTTAATAATGTATTTTTCAGGAAGAAGAATAAAAAAAGGCTTAAAAACATTTTTTGAACAAGAAAAAAAAGAAATCCCAAGACTACCTAATAAATCAATTGCTTTAGTTGTTGCAAGTATAGAAAGTTTAATAGTAACAAAAATTTTTATGCCAAATATTATTTTACTTATGAGTAATACTGTAGTTGGAGAATCAGACCCTGTTTTTGGCTTAGATATTTCATTTTTTATGTTTTTAGAGCCATTAATAAAAATGGGAATAATATATTTAATAACTATATTAGTTGCAATAATAATTTATGTATTTGGATATTATGTAGTGGTATTTAATAAATACTTTGATGGAATAGATAAAGAAACTTTAAAAAATAGCCCAATGATGAAAACAATATATAGAAATATAAAACTAATAACAATTTGTATTTCTGCATTTATTATAGTTTGTTCAGTAGATATTGTATTTGACAATTTCCTAACTACTGATAATAATATAAAACTTGCTGGAGCTGGTATAGTAGATAGAACAATAAAATATTGGGGAAATATTATTTTGGCGATAATACTTTTAATTGCAGTGTTTAAAGCATTAAGAAGTTTAAAAAAGGAAAAACAAACTAAAATCTTAAAAGATTTAGCAATTGTCCCTATTTATTTAGTTGCAATGTTTGTTGTGATGATTGTTTTTGATTTTGTATTTGTAAGGCCAAATAGATTTGACAAAGAAAAGAAATATATAGAAGCAAATATATATTCAACAAAAAAAGCATATGCAATTGACTGCAATATTGAAACCATCGACTATTCTGGAACAATTACAGCAGATGAAGTTCAAGAAAATAAGAGTATTTTAGATAGTACAGTTATAGTTGATAAAAATATAGTTTTACGTTATTTAAATGAAAGCCAAACAGGAACAGGTTATTATACATATAAGACAGCTAAACTTTCAAACTATAATATTGATGGAGAAAAGAAGCTTGTATATGTTACTCCAAGAGAAATAGTTAATAATAAAAGAACATATAATAGCAAAACTTATGAATATACTCATGGATATGGATTAGTGTTTTCTGATGCAACAAATTATACAGAAGAGGGCAAAATTCAGTATATACAAAATGACATATCTGGAAAAGATGCAAAAATAACTATAAATAAACCACAGATTTATTATGGACTTGAAACAAATGGAATAGTTATTACAAATGCAAATGGTAAAAAAGAATTTGATTATTCAGATGGAAAACAAGAATATGAAACAACTTATGAAGGTAATACTGGTCTTTCTTTAGGTTTTATTGATAGATTAATCCTAGGATTAAAGCAAAAAAATATAAATATAGCATTTTCAGGAGCAAATTCAAATAATAGTAAAATATTAATAAACAGAAATGTAATAAAAAGAGCTAAAATGGCACTTCCTGATGTAGTATATGATAACGAGCCTTATACAGTTGTTGATAAACAAGGAAATATATACTGGGTTATAGATGCATATACAATTTCAAGTAGTTATCCATATTCAACATATACTGAAATTCAATATGATAACCAAAAAAGAGGAATAAATTATATAAGAAATTCAATAAAAGTAATTACAAATGCATATACTGGTGAAATGAAGTTTTATATAACAGATAGAACTGATGCAATTGCTATGGCATATAGAAAAGTATATCCTGAGTTATTCCAAGATTTAAATGAACAAATTCCAGAAGTAATTAAAGAACAGTTCATTTATCCAGAGCTTTTGTATAAAGTACAAAGTGGAGTTTTAGAAGAATACCATAATACAAAAGCAGATGTTTTATTTAGAAGTGATGATACTTGGGAAAAGTCAACATATAAAAATAGTCAATCAAATAACAAAACAAAAAATAATAGAGAAGCATATTATACTTTGGTAAATGTTGATAATGATGAAAAAATCGGGCTTATTCAGTTTTATTCACAAAAAGGTAAACAAAGCATTAATTCATATTTGATAGGGACAATAGATCAGGGGGAAAATAAATTACATTTAAGAACATTTAAATCAGATACAAGTATTTTAGGACCTACTCAACTTGATGCCCAAATTACTTTAGATGACGAAATACAAAAACAAATAGATAGTCTTAATGTAACAGGTGCTAAAGTTACTAAAGAGATGATAGTAGTTCCTGTTGGAAATACAGTAATTTATATAGAGCCAATTTATCAGACTTTAATAAATGAGAGCAATTTGCCAGTTTTAAAAAAGGTAATTGTAGCATCTGGAAATAAACTAACAATAGGGAACAATTTACAAGAAGCTTTAGAACAATTAATCTCACAATCTGCAGTAAGTATTGATGTAAATACAACAGAAGATTTATATGGAATATTAGATTCTATAATAAAAGCAAATGGAAATCTTTCAGAATCTTTAAAAAGTAATAATTGGGAACTAATGGGAAGTGACATTCAAAAATTACAAGAATTAATTAATTCTTTAGAAAGACAATTAGAAGAAGAAAAGAAAGAAAAGAATAATACAACTAATGAAATAAGTAATAATACAATAATAAATGAAAATATTGTAGAATAAAAAAAGAAGAAAGCTGAAAAAATGAAAAAATGGGACGGAGTTAATTTTTCACGCTAGTGAAAAATTAACTCCGTCCCATTTTTTCATTTCTCCAAACAATAAAATATCTTTTTACCTTTTTTCAAAATTGTATGAGCTACTTCATAATCTTTTTCAGAAAGCATATAACCTATATCAGTTATTTTTTCATCATTTAATGAAATTGCACCTTGTGAAATCAAGGTTTTAGCCTGTGATTTAGAACCACAAATATTACATTCAACAATTGCCTGAGTAATTGAACAATATGGATCAGAAAGTTTTACTTTTGGCATATTCTCAACTGAACCTTTTCCTTCAAATAAGGCAGTAGCTGCTTCTTCAGCTTTTTTTGCTTCTACCTCACCATGAACAAGTTTAGTTATTTCAAAAGCAAGTATCTTTTTAGCTTCATTTATTTGCTCATCTTTTAGAGAAGCTAATCTTTTAACCTCTTCCATAGGTAAAAATGTAAGCATTGAACCAACAGTATAAACACTTTCATCTTCAATATTTCTCCAATATTGGTAAAATTCATAAGGAGATGTTTTTTCTGGGTCAAGCCATAAAGCTCCTTTTTCTGTTTTACCCATTTTTTTACCTTCTTTAGTTGTAAGAAGTTTAAATGTTAAACCATATGAATCATCTTTACCAATTTTTCTAATTAGCTCAACTCCACCTATAATGTTTGACCATTGATCATTTCCACCCATTTCAAGCTTACAACCATATTTATTATATAGGTATAAAAAGTCGTAAGATTGCATAAGCATATAGCCCATTTCGAAAAATGTTAAACCTTCTTCTAATCTTGCTTTATAACATTCTGCTGCAAGCATTTTACTAATTGTAAATTTTGAGCCAATTTCTCTCATAAATTCTATATATTTTAAGTCAAGTAACCAATCTGCATTATTTACTATAATTGCACCATTTTCACCATCAAAACTAACGAAATTTTCTACTTGTTTTTTTATAGAATCAACATTATGTTGAATATCTTCTTGAGTTAACATTTTTCTCATATCAGTTTTTCCAGAAGGATCACCAATCATGGCTGTTCCTCCACCCATAAGAAGAATAGGTTTATGACCACATTTTTGCATATAACTTGCTACCATTAAAGAAACAAAGTGACCAACATGCAAACTATCTGCAGTTGGGTCAAATCCAATATAAAAAGGAACACAACTTTTTTCAGAAAACATTTTCTTCATTTCTTCAGGATGTGTCATTTGTTCAATATAATTTCTCTCTTGTAAAATATCTAGTACGTTTTGCATTTTAAATTCAATCCTTTCTATTTAAATAACTTCTTGTATCCTTCCAAACCTTCATATCCCAAAAACCTATTAAGATTTTTTTCAGAAATACCTGTTGAAATAGAAACTTGATTTAATGAATTTACATTAACACCATTTTCTTCAACAAAATTTTTAAATGTAGCTAATTCAAAATTATCTTTATCAGAACATTTTGGGCATACATAGCCACCATTTGTATAAAAAGCTCCACAACGAGAACATCTAACTACTTCCATAATAATTCCTCCTATTAATATAATTATTTTGTATTTTATCACAAAATATAACAAAAATAAACAGTTTTTTGAATTTTTTTATTATTATTGTTTATTAAAAATATTATTATCTAAAAAATGGGATTTCCAAAAATAGATAATTTTGCAAAAAGGGATACTTTTAAAAAATTGCGAAAAGGGATGCAAAAAGGGACACCTTCCGAAAACAGGATGAAAATGTTTTGGAAGGTGTCCCTTAAATGTTTCGTTATTTCTTATCATTACTTTTTAAAATTTCTTTAACAGCACCCAAAGAACCTAGAGCTGATGTTGCATCAAATGGAATAAATACTTTGTTTGCACTTCCTTTTGCAACTTCTTTTAGAGCTTCTAAAGATTTTAATTGAACTAGTTTTTCATCAGGTTTTGCATCTTTCATAGCAGCATAAACCATTTCAATTTCTTTAGCTTTAGCTTCAGCCACTTCTTTAATAGCTTTTGCCTCACCTTGAGCTCTTCTTATTTTAGCTTCACTTTCAGCTTCTGCCTCTAAAATTGCAGCTTCTTTTTTACCTTCTGCAACAGTAATATCAGATTGCTTTTGAGCTTCTGCTTCAAGAATTAATGCTCTCTTATTACGTTCAGCATTCATTTGTTTTTCCATTGCTTCTCTAATGTCTGCAGGTGGATTAATATCTTTTATTTCCACTCTATTAATTTTACAACCCCATTTATCTGTAGCTTCATCAAGTATAGCACGAAGTTGATAGTTAATACTATCTCTTGCACCAAATGTTTCATCTAAGTCCATTTTACCAACGATATCACGTATAGTTGTAATTGCAAGGTATTCAATACCTTTCTTTAAATTTGCTATTTCATAAACTGATTTTTCTGGATCTGTTATTTGATAGAAAACAACAGTATCTATACTTATTGTAACATTATCTTTAGTAATAACACCCTGTGGAGGAATGTCCATTGTAAGTTCTTTTAATAGAACTACAGAGCTTACTCTATCAATAAAAGGTACAATAAGTGTTAGTCCTGCATCTGCAGTTTTATAGTATTTACCAAGCCTTTCTATAATATAAACCTCTGATTGGTTTACAACTTTTATTGATTTAAATGCAATAATTAAAATAATAACAATTAGTATTCCAAAGAAAACTACTGCTCCCATAATAAAACCTCCTTAAATTATTTAATATATTTTATAAAAATTAATATCAAAATTATTCATCTATTTTTTCAACTTTAAGTTTAACCCCATCAACACCAAGTATCTTAACTTTCGCATCTTTTTCGATGTCTTTATCAGAAATTGCAGACCATAGTTCACCTTTAACTTTTACTTGACCAGTAGAGTTATCACTATCAATTTTTTTAGTAACAATTCCTTGTTTTCCTGATAAACTGAAAAAATTTGTAGGTACTGTTTTTTCGTTTTTAGTAAATTTTTTCATTAAAGGTTTAGTTAAAATAACAAGTAAACTTGAAGATATAAGAAATACAACAATTTGAATAAATAAATTGCCAGTAAGAAAGCTTACCAATAATGCAAATAATGCACCAATTCCAAACCAAAAAATGAAAAATCCAACTGTATATATCTCAATAACTAAACATAGACCAGCTATAATTAACCAAAATGGCCACATAATATATCCTCCAAAACTTTTATATTATATTAATGTAGTAAGAATTACTACATATGATAATTATAGCAGATATTATATAAAAAAGCAATAAAAAATTAATTAAAATCCTTGTAAATATATAAAAAAAATGATAATATATTTCAGAAAGGAATTGGTTTAAAATATGGATGAAAACAATGATATTATTCAGAAGATAATATATAATGAGCCAATGAAAAAACATACATCATTCAAAATAGGTGGAAATGCAGATTTTTTTGTTAGTGTCAAAACTATAGAAGAATTAAAACAAGCACTGTTTTATGCAAAACAAAAACATATTCCAATTACTATTATAGGCAATGGGACTAATATATTAGTATCAGATAGTGGGATAAGAGGAATAGTAATCAAGATAGATATTCAGAAATTTGACCTAAAAGAAGAAAATGAATATATAGAAATAAGTGTTGGAAGTGGTAATAAAATGATGGCTTTAGCAACACAATTAAAAAAACAAGAAATTTCGGGGTTTGAACAATTATCAGGTATTCCTGGAACAATTGGTGGGGCAATTTATATGAATGCTGGAGCATATGGAAAAGAAATGAAAGATATAGTTGTTTCTACAAGATGTATGAATATGAAGGGGGAAATATTTGAGCTTTCAAACGAAGAGCAAAAATTTAAATATAGATCAAGTGTATTTAATACTAAAGAATATATAATTCTTGAAGCAAAATTAAAATTAAAAAAAGGCAAAAAAGAAGATATTGAACTACAAATGAATGAATATTTAAACCAAAGAAAAGAAAAACAACCTTTAGAGTATCCTTCTGCAGGAAGTACTTTTAAAAGACAAGAAGGGATTATTACTGCAAAACTAATAGATGAATGTGGTTTAAAAGGCTACAAAATTGGAGGAGCAATGGTATCTGAAAAACATGCGGGTTTTATTGTAAATACAGGAGATGCTACTGCTAAAGATGTTTTAGAATTAATAAAATACGTAAAAGATGAGGTTTATAAAAAATATGGAGTTAAAATAGAAGAAGAAGTTAAAATAGTAGGAGAATTAGAATGAGAAATTTTTTACATTGGTTTAAAGATAGTTCAAAAATGAAAAGATGGATAATGTTAATTTTAGTTGGAGTTGTTTTTACATCATATGGAATGGGTAGCTTAATTGTATCTAATGAATCTATATCGCTTATTCAAGCAATAAAAATCGTTATATATTTTGTTATAGGTTTTACATGTGTTGTATTAGGCTTGATATTTATTAATAAAAGAACGATGGAGCTTTTTGTTGAAGCTACAGATGATAGAATTGATACTGGAAAAAAAGTAAATGTCAATAAACTTATTTTTAATAAAAAAATATATAATCAAGGACCTAAAATAGTTGTAATAGGTGGAGGTAGTGGCTTAAATACTACTTTAGAAGGATTAAAAAAACACACATCTAATATAACAGCAGTAGTAACTATTTCAGATTATGGAGAGAATTTTAAACAAAATAATGAAGTTATGTTTTATAGGCAACTTGAAGATATTAAAAATGGAATGGCTTCACTTGCTATTTCAGATGAAAGCAAAATGCAGGAATTATTAAATTATAAATTTACAAGTGGTGATCTCAAAGGACTAGCTTTTTCAGATGTTTATTTTGCAGCAATGAATGATATATCTTTAAATACTGCAGAAGCAATAAAAAACACAAACGATATTTTTAAAATTTGTGGTAATGTGCTTCCTGTTACAAAAGATAAAATGAAAATATGTGCTGAGCTAGATAATGGTTATTTAATTGAAGAAAAATCAAAAATAGCTGAAACTGTTTATGATAAAATTACAAAAATAAATAGAGTATATTTAAGTCCTGGAAATTGCAAAGCTCTTCCTGAAGTATTAGAAGCAATTAAAGAAGCAGATGGAATAATAATAGGACCTGGAAGCTTGTATACAAATGTAATTCCAAATTTACTTGTAAATGGAATTGCAAGAGCTATAAAAGAAGCCAAAGGAGTAAAATTATATGTTTGTAATATAATGACAGAACCTGGTTTGACTGATAATTACAGCGTTTCAGATCATATTAATGCAATTATAGATCATTGTGGAGAGGGGTTAATTGATTATTGTTTATATGATACAGGTGAGGTTATACCTGAATTTATAAAAAAATATAATTTAGATGGTGCAGATTTAGTTGAACAAAATATTGATGATGCCAAAGATAAAAAAATAAGATTTATTAAAGAAAACATGTCTATTATTAAAGATGATTTTGTTAGACATAATAGTATGTTAATAGCAGATACTTTAATAAAAATAATATGTGATGATTTAAAATTTCAGGATAAACAAAATGATATAGAATATATTATGATGAATTCAAAACTTAAGGCTGATAAACAGATAAAAAAAGATATGATACTTAATGAAAAATATAATAAAAAACTTAAACATAACCACAGATTACGTAGAAAAATGAAAAGAAGCAAAAGCAAATTTGCAAATAAGTATAGTGATAGAATAAAATCAATACGCGAGTCAGATGAGAAAGCAATTAAAAAGAAAAAAGCTAATATAAGCAGAAAAGAAAAAAACGAAAAGAAAATTGAAGGAATGAAAAAAAGAAAAGAAGAAATACTAAAAGCATATGGAAAAATAAAAGAAAATAAATAAGAAAATATTTGGAGGAATACAAATGAAATTTAAAAAGAATGACTTAAATTTAGAACAAGGGTTACAAAAAGAATGGATTATTACAAATGGTATAGGAGGATATGCTTCATCAACTATAATTGGAGCAAATACTAGAAAATATCATGGATTAATGGTAGTACCTTTATATAGTCCAGGCAGAAGAATGTTAGTTTTATCAAAATTAGATGAAAGTATTACTATAAATGAAAAAAAACATGATTTATATACTAATATATGTAAGAATTATGTATCTCAAGGTTTTAAATATTTAGAATCATTCCAAAAAGATATTTTACCTATTTTTAAATATAAAGTTGAGAATACGGAAATAACTAAAACTATATGTATGCAATATGAAAGAAATACAGTTATCGTATATTACAAAATCAGAAATGGAAACTATAATGCTAAATTACAATTAGCACCAGTATTTAATTTTAGAGATTTTCATTTGATGAATACAAATCATAATTTTAATTTAACACAAGAAAAAGAATCAGATAAAATTAAGTTAATAATTGATAATAATACACATCATCCAATTTATATGAAAGTTTCAGATGGCAAGTATACAGAGCATTCTAATGATATTTTTAACAATATGTTTTACATAGAAGAAGAAAAAAGAGGCTTTTTCCCTGAAGAAAATCATATTGTTAGTGGAGTGTTTGATATTGACATTGAGCCAAATGAGGAAAAAAATATATCTTTTATTTGCTCAATGGAAGAAAATATTGATGAAATAGATTATAAACAAGTAATCAATAATGAAATTATAAGAATAAACAATATTTATAATAATTCTTTCTTAATTGATAATAGAAAGGAACAAAAAACAAAAGAAGAACAAAAAAGAGATGATTTAGCAAGATTGTTTATGATAGCTGGTGATAATTTTGTTGTATATAGACCTACTTTTGGATTACATTCATTAATTGCAGGATATCCATGGTTTTTGGATTGGGGAAGAGATAGTTTAATATCTTTAGAAGGTTTATGTTTAATTCCTAAAAGATATGATATAGCTAGAGATGTATTACTTACATGTACTAGAGATATAAAATATGGATTAATTCCAAATGGATATAGTGAAATAGATAATAGCCCATTATATAATAGTGCAGATGCTTCTTTATTACTATTTGAACAGGTTGAGAAATATCTTGAATATACAGATGATCATAAATTTATAAAAGAAAACATTTATCCAAAACTAAAAATGATAATAGAACATTATTCTACAGGTATAGATGTTCATGATAATAATATACATTTAGAAGAAGATGGCTTAATTTCGTCTGGAACAGAAAATACACAAAATACTTGGATGGATGCAAAATATGGTGATTTGGCTTTTACTCCAAGGTGTGGAAAAGTAGTTGAAATAAATGCACTTTGGTATAATGCATTAAAAATAATGGAAAAACTTACAAGAAAATATGAAAAAATAGGAAAAGTGATACAAAGTAAAAAATATGCTGAAATGGCAGAAAAATGTAAAGGATCATTTAATGTTGAATTTTATAATAGTAAGAAAAAATGCTTATATGATGTTGTAGGTGACGGAAAGGTTAGGCCAAATCAATTATTTGCACTTTCTTTAACTTATCCAGTTGTAGATCCTAATACTTCAGTAGCGGAAAATATAATTACAGTAGTTGAAAAAAAATTATTAAATAATTATGGATTAAAGACTCTTGCAAAAGGTGAAAAAAATTATGTAGATGTTTATGAGGGAGATAATTTCAAAAGAGATGCAAGCTATCATCAAGGTATTACATGGCCTTGGTTACTTGGACTTTACTATAATGCACTAAAAAATATTAAGAATTCAGAGAAAAATAAAGAAAAGAAAAAGGAATTAGAAACAAAGATAAGTGATTTTAAGAAAAAAGTTGAAAAAGTATTTAGTAAAGAAATTGCAGAACGTGGTTGTATAGGCTCAATTGCAGAAATATATGATTCTAGAACTCCTTATTTACCAAAAGGAGCTTTTGCACAAGGGTGGAGTGTAGCTGAAATTTTCCGCATAATATTTAAGTAATATCTTTTTTGTTAAGCCCTGCAGACGTGATTAATATATATTTTTATCAATAAGGCTTGGTGTCGAAATCTTTATGTACCTTATATTTTTCTTACGAAAAATTTAGCTACAATGTCGATTTCTCCAGTCGCCCTGCGCTACGCTCCGGTTTGCTGTCCATTGTTAAGGCTCTGCCTGTTACAATGGCAGTATGCGTTCAAGCTGGTCGTCTTACGCGCCTTATTAAAAAAATATATATTAATCACTGCGCGGGCTTATATTTTTTAAAAAAATATAAATATATATATTATGATTTTTAGAAAGAGAGAGTTTTATGAAACTTGAAGATTTAGAAAAAGAATTGAAACAAGAAAAATTAAATTCTTTATATTTGCTTTATGGTGAAGAAAGATTTTTGTTAGAGAGCTGTTTGAAAAAAATTAAAGGTCTATTTGGGGAAATATTAAAAGGAATCAATTATATAGAAATTGATGAAACAAATATTAATGAAATAATATCTGAACTTGAAACTCCACCTTTTGGTTTTGAAAAAAAACTTATTATTGCAAAAAACACAGGGTTGTTTAAAAAGGAAGCCAAAAGTAAAAGCAAAAAAGATGATAATAATATAGGAGCAAAGATTTTAAAATATTTAGAAGATAATTTAGAAAATATTAAAGATTCAGTTGTTTTAGTTTTTGTAGAGCAAACAATTGAAAAATCTGATTTAGCAAGTTTTATTGACAAAAATGGAATTAGTTGCAATTTTGAATATCAAAAAGCAAATCAAATTCAAGCAAGATTAAAACAAATTACAAATGCATATAGAGTTAATATAGATGTGCCAACATTAAGCTATTTTGTTGAAGTATGTGGAACAGATATGCAAGAGCTAATAAATGAAATTAGAAAATTGATTGAATATGCAGGAGAAGGAGGAACAATTACAAAACAAGACATAGATAGTTTATCAATTAAAAAAATAGAAAGTGTCATATTTGATTTAACAGATAGCTTAGGAAAAAAGCAAACAAATAAGGCAATAGAAGTATTAAGAAATTTAATACTTGCAAAAGAACCCACACAAAAAATTTTAATAACCTTATATAACCACTTTAAAAAATTATATTTAACAAAACTAGCTTTAAAAGAAAATAGAAATCTAATTGAAGCATTAAACTTAAAGCCAAATCAAACATTTTTAACAAATAAGTATAAAACACAAGCAGGTTATTTTAAAGCTCAAGAAATAAGAAATATTTTACAACAGCTAACTGATTTAGATTATAAATATAAAATAGGATTGATAGATTTAGAGATTGGCTTTGAATCAATTCTTTGTGCATATTGTTAAAAATTGTTTGACAAAATATAAAAATAATGCTATACTGATAATAGCTTAAGTGAAAGATATCCGTTCATTAAGCAACACCAGATATGTGGTAGTGACACATATCTTTTTTTATTCAAAATAAAACAGAGCAGGTAGTGACTGCTCTGAACCGAAAATCAGTTTTTGCTTTGGTTGTTCTTATATGTATTCAATTCTTCTTGTAATTTTTCAATTTTTTGAAGTAGAATCCATATAAGTAAGTATCCGTTCATACTAAACAACACCTCCTTTCTTATTTGAAAAGGATAGAATAATAATACGACGTTTTAATTTAAAATTCAAGCGAACAAATTAATATTTTGCAATTTATGTATAAAAAACCTTTTTAGGACAAAAATAAAGATAAGTATTTTTGTTTAAGAGAGGTTTTTATTTTAATGAAAAGATTTAATCATAGATTATTAATGTTTGTTTTTATAGTTAGTTTGATTGCAATAATGCTTTTTTGGGGATTTTCAAAAAATAATGAGGTTAAAGCATTATCTAAATATGGATCACGTGGAGATGAGGTAAAACAAATTCAACAAAAACTTAAAAATTGGGGATATTATAATGGAGCAGTTGATGGAATTTATGGAAGTAAAACATTAGAAGCTGTAAAATATTTTCAAAGAAAAAATGGATTAACAGTTGATGGAATAGCAGGAGATAAGACTTTAGCAGCATTAGGAATAAGAGGAGCATCAAATTCATCAAGTTCGAGCTCTAACAGTAATTCAAATAATGTAACTTTACTTTCAAAATTAATATATGGAGAGGCAAGAGGAGAGCCATATACAGGACAAGTTGCAGTAGGTGCAGTTGTAATGAATAGAGTGAAAAGCAATTCTTTTCCGAATACTATAGCAGGTGTAATATATCAAAGTGGTGCATTTGATGCAGTATCAGATGGGCAAATAAATAAAACTCCAGATTCTACAGCCAAAAAAGCAGCACAAGATGCAATAAATGGATGGGATCCATCTTATGGAGCAATATATTATTTCAACCCATCAACTGCGACAAATAAATGGATATGGTCAAGACCATTAACTGTTGTAATAGGAAAACATAGATTTTGCAAATAATTTTCATTTGGGGACGGTCCTTTTTTGAAAAAATTTTCATTTGGGGACGGTCCTTTTTTGAAAAAATTTTCATTTGGGGACGGTCCTTTTTTGCAAATTTTTTCATTTTGGGACATGTCTTTTTTGAAAAAAACTTGCAAATGTCGTTTTTTTTTTGTATAATACATATATGTTTATATTGGGGTATCGCCAAGCTGCTGTGGCTCTTCGAAGCGACAGCTGAGTTAGAGCCTCAGTATGCAGGGAGCTTTGAAAAAGCGAGTCGCTGGTAAGGAAAGTTATTCGTGACTCAAAATTTAAACATATTGGGGTATCGCCAAGCGGTAAGGCATCGGACTCTGACTCCGACATTCCTGTGTTCGAATCACAGTACCCCAGCCAAAAAATAATAAAATTTGCATTTTGTTAATAAATATGGTATAATAGTAAGAAGTTTCGCTAAAAATAACAATTAAAGGAGAGTGGATATTTATTTTATTTAAGACGAAATTGAAACATTATACTAAAGAAACATTAAGATATGTAGCAATAATTATACTAGGTTTTAGTATTATTTTAGCGAGTTTATTTATGAAATATAAACCAGTATATGCAGTTACATTCGCTGGAAAAGAACAAGGAATAGTAAAAGACATTGATGATTTTAAAAAACAAATTGATGAAGAAATACTTAATTCAAATGAAGAGCATTTAGCAAGTGTTTCTTTAAAGGAGGAACCAGAATATAAACTAAAACTATATGAAAGAACCTCTGAGACTTCTGAGAGTGATATTATTCAAATAATAAAAGATGAAAACACAAATAAAGTATATAAATATTATGAGGTTTGTTTGAATGATAAAGCAACAGAATATGTTGAAACAATAGAAGAAGCAGAAGAAATTGTAAATAAAATTAAAGAAGAATATAATACTGATGAAATTGAACTTGACATACAAATTAATGAAAAATATACTCTTAATAAAGATGAAATTAATACTGATTCTATTGAGGTTGCTACAAATGTTGTAGAAACTGCAGCTCAAGAAATAAAAGAAGATAGTGAAGCTATTAGTAAAATAAATGGAATAAAAGTTTCTGTACTTCCAGTTTCAGGTGTAATATCATCAAGATATGGAGAATCAAGTTCTAGAAGAAGATCTACTCATACAGGGCTAGACATAGCTTGTTCAACAGGTACAAATATAAAAGTAGTAGCATCTGGAACAGTAACATTTGCATCATATAACGGATCATACGGAAATTTAGTAAAAGTTGACCATGGAAATGGTGTTGAAACTTGGTATGCACATTGTAGTAAAATATATGCAAAAGTGGGGCAAACAGTAGAAGCAGGAGATGTAATTGCAGCAGTTGGTTCTACAGGAAATTCAACAGGTCCACACTTACATTTTGAAATTAGAATTGATGGAAATACTGTAAATCCACAAAATTATGTATATTAATAAAGAAAGATTTGATTTAGCTTTATAAATCAAATCTTTTTTGTTACTATTTAATTCTTTATTATATTACAATAAGCAAAATAATTTGATAGTAAAGTTTTTATACTATTAAATAAAATCTAAAATTGAATAGTTAAAAAAATAGTGATATATAAATAATTTAAAAAGTTTCGAATGTGATTGGAGAAGGGATAAACATTTCTTTAATATAAATTAATGAGGAAGCGATGGCTTGCGAAGCAAGAGCAGCGAGAGGCTCATTAATTTATATTTTAGAAATGATATCACTTCGTATTGAGCCGAGAAACTTTGAAAATTATTTATATATCACTATTTCTTATATAATAATATCTTTTAAACTATTATCTAGTAATGATTTTAATAGCAAATCTACAAAAGATATTGCAAATTGTGCTATTTTGCTATATAATATACGCAAATTCTAGAAAAGAGGTTATTAAATGAAAGCAATTGAAATTCGAAAAAAATATTTAGATTATTTTAAAGCACATGGACATATAGTAATTCCATCAAGTCCATTAATACCAGAAAATGATCCATCTGTATTATTTAATACAGCTGGAATGCAACCATTAGTACCATATTTATTAGGTCAGCCTCATCCATTAGGAAAAAGGTTAGTAGACTATCAAAAATGTGTTAGAACAAACGATATTGATGAAGTTGGAGATAATCGTCATTTAACATATTTTGAGATGCTTGGAAATTGGTCACTTGGAGATTACTTTAAAGAAGAATCTATAAAAATGAGTTTTGAGTTTTTAACAAAAGAACTTGGAATACCTGTAGAAAAACTTTCTGTAACAGTATTTGAAGGTGATGAAGATTGCCCAAAAGATGAGTTTTCTGCTAAATGTTGGAAAGATGCAGGAATTTTAGATGGCCATATTTATTATTATGGAAAAGATGATAACTGGTGGATAGCTGGAGAAACAGGACCTTGTGGACCAGATACAGAGATGTTTTATGATACAGGTAAACCTGCATGTTCAGAAAACTGCCAACCTTCATGTGATTGTGGTAAATATGTTGAAATCTGGAATAATGTATTTATGGAATATTTCAAAGATGAAAATGGATATTCAAAATTAAAACAACAAAATGTTGATACAGGTTTAGGTTTAGAAAGAATGACAATGCTTCTACAAGGAAAAGAGACACCTTTTGATACAGAATTATTTAAACCAGTTATGGATAAACTTTCAGAGCTTCAAAGAGTAGATATAATTGAAAGTAGAAGAATTGTTGCAGAACATTTACGTTCAAGTATGATGATAATTGCAGATGGTGGAAGACCATCTAACCTAGATAGAGGGTATGTATTACGTCGTTTAATAAGAAGAATGATTAGACAAATGAATAAGCTACAAATAGATTTAAATGAATTGTCAACATTAATTGATATAAATGTGGATAATTTAAAAGAAATGTATCCAGAATTAGAACAAAATAGAGAAACTATTAAGCAAGTAATAATTGAAGAAAAAGACAAATTTGTAAAGACATTAAATCATGGTGAAAGAGAATTTGAAAAAGAAGTTAAAAGATTACAAGAACAAGGAAAAGACACAATAGAAGGAAAAATAGTATTTAGACTATATGATACATATGGTTTTCCACCAGAGGTTACTAAAGATCTAGCAACAGAAAATGGAATGAAAATTTCTATGGAGGAATTTGATAAACTATTTAAAGAGCATCAAGAAAAATCTAGAGCAGGATCTGAACAAAAATTTAAAGGTGGCTTGGCTTCAACTGGAGAAATGGAAACAAAATATCATACAGCAACACACCTTTTAAATGCAGCATTAAAACAAGTTCTTGGTTCACATGTTCATCAAAGAGGAAGTAACATTACAGCAGAAAGATTAAGATTTGACTTTTCTCATCCTGCTAAGATGACAGATGAAGAAAAAGCTAAAACTGAAGAGCTAGTTAATAAATGGATAAAAGATGCAATTCCTGTAGAAAGATTTGAAATGAAAAAAGATGAAGCAATAGCTCAAGGTGCAGAAGCTATGTTTATTGAAAAATATGGAGATATTGTATCTGTATATAAAATAGGTGATGTTTCTTTAGAGCTTTGTGGAGGACCTCATGTAGAAAATACAAGTGAACTTGGAGAGTTTAAGATTAAAAAAGAAGAATCGAGTAGTTCAGGAGTTAGAAGAATCAAAGCTATTCTGATTGAAAAATAATTACAATTTTGGCTGTGTTAAAAAGCATTAAAAACGCGGTCACGTACACTACGTACGCTCCCTTGCCTTTTTAATACTTTTTGCCTTGCCAAAATTTAATTCTTTTCCAATCGGTGTGAGAAGTTGGAAGTAGGAGGATTTTATGATACCACAAAAACTAAAAGTCGGAGATGAAGTAAGAATTATTACTCCATCAAATGGAATGAATATTTTAGGAAAAGATACTATTGAAATTGCGACTCAAAGACTTCAAGATTTAGGGCTAAAAGTTACTTTTGGAAAATATGTTTATGAAACTACAGGTGACTATGCAATGGCATCAGTTGAACATAGGGTAGAAGATATAGAAAGTGCATTTAAAGATAAAAATGTAAAAGCAATATTAACTGCTATTGGTGGATTAAATACAAATCAAGTATTAAACTATATTGATTATGATATTATAAAAAATAATCCAAAAATATTATGTGGATATTCAGATGTAACATCTTTATTAGATACGGTTTATGCTAAAACAGGATTAGTTACATATTATGGGCCTCATTTTTCAACATTTGGTGAAAAAAAAGGCTTCGAATATACACTAGAATATTTTAAGAAAATGTTTTTCGAAGATGAGCCAATAGATATAAAACCATCTAAACAATGGAGTTGTGATGCATGGTATATAGATCAAGAAAATAGAAATTTTATACCAAATGAAGGAATATTACTAATAAATGAAGGAAATGCTGAAGGAACAATTGTTGGAGGAAATTTAGGTTCAATAAATTTACTTCAAGGAACAGAATTTATGCCAAATCTTAAAAATTCAATTTTGTTTTTAGAATATGTTGCTGAGGGAAAAGATAAATCAAGTAGCTATTTGATGATAGATAGACTACTACAAAGTATTATACATTTACCAGATTTTAAATATGTTAAAGGTTTAGTTTTAGGTAGAAGTATAAAAGAAGTTGAAATGACAAGTGATAAATGGATAAGATTAATAAAATCTAAAAAAGAACTTGAAAACATACCTGTTATTGCAAATTATGATTTTGGACATACAACACCTATGATAACATTTCCAATAGGTGGAAAAGCTAAGATACAAGCTATGGATGAAAATGTATCTTTAAAAATAGAAGGATAAAAAAATGAGTATAAAATATGTTTTATTATATTTATTAGTTATAAATATTGCAGGATTTTTTGCAATGGGAATAGACAAACATAAAGCAAAAATGGGAAGCTGGAGAATTCCTGAAAACACCTTATTTGGATTTTGCTTTTTAGGTGGAGGAATTGGAACTATTGCTGGAATTTACACATTTAGGCATAAAACTAAAAAGAAAAAATTCACAATAGGTATGCCTTTAGTGGTCATTTTACAGGTGTTAATAGTTATATATTTTAAATTTATGTATAATTTTTCTTGACAAACATATAATAATATTGTACAATATTATGTATAAGATAACGTACAAAATATTATAAAGGAGATGAGTAGCCATGCAAGCAATAAGTGTAAGTGAAGCTAGACAAAATTTTAAAAAATATTGTAATGCAGTAGTTGAGGACAATGACATTATTATTGTTAGTCGAAATGGTAACGGAAAAGAAAATATGGTTTGGATTGACTTAAAAGCATTTAATGAATTACAAAAAGCAAAAGAAAACCTTGAATATATGATGAAATTAGAAGAAAGCTTTAAACAAATGGATGAGGGCAAAGTTGTTGTTAAATCTATGGAAGACTTGGAGGCAATGGCGGATGAATAGCATTTTTACTGAAAGAGGATGGAGTGATTATCTGAGTTGGCAAAAAGAGGACAAAAAGACACTAAAAAAGATAAATGCGCTTCTTTTAGACATACAAAGAAATGGAACAGACAGTAGAATAGGAAAAAGTGAAATTCTAAAAAACAGAAAAGGTTATAGTAAAAGAATTGATGAAAAGAATCGTCTAGTATATGATTTTAATAGTGATGGAGATGTTGTTGTAATATCTTGCAAAGGCCATTATAAAGAATAGAATAATAAAAAAAGAAAAAAGGGGACGGAGTTAATTTTTCACAAACGTGAAAAATTAACTCCGTCCCCTTTTTTCTCTCTCTTTTTTCTTTTCTCATCTTGACATTTTGCCAAAATATTATATAATACAAAAGTAGTTTTAATTTAAAAATGAGGTTTTTTTTATGAGAAATAACTTTTTTGGATATATCTTTATAGTTTTTATAGTAATAATTCTTGGATTCGCAATTTATATGGTTAAAGTTAAAAATAAATCTAATGAAGAAAATAATACATCGAAAACAGCAGTTGCTGGAGAGGTTGAGAAAGGAAAAGAACTTACTCTTGCTATTTCAAATTTTGATAGTATTAATCCAATAATCACTTCAAATAAAAAGGTTCAAGATATTGATAGATTAGTTTATGAACCACTTATAGGAATTACAGAAGACTATAAATTAGATTATGTTTTAGCCAAAGAGTGTGCTAAAACATCAGGAAATACGTATATAATCAAATTAAGGCAAGCAGTAAAATGGTCAGATGGAACAAAATTCACAAGTGATGATGTTAAATTCACAATAGATAAATTAAAAGAAAACTCAAATTCAGTTTA
Organism: uncultured Eubacteriales bacterium; assembly: GCA_902787685.1. Classification (GTDB taxonomy): domain Bacteria; phylum Bacillota; class Clostridia; order TANB77; family CAG-508; genus CAG-269. The sequence continues at coordinate 95,138 of CADAHH010000006.1, forward strand.
TTCAAAAAATGTAAGTTCAATACAGGAAGTAGACATAATTGATAATTATACACTAAAAATCATACTATCATCAGAAGTAAAACACTTTGAATATTATTTGAATTTTCCTATATTAAGCAATTCATATTATGCTGATACAGACTTTTGGAATACAGAAAAAAATAAAGCCCCAACTACAACTGGTAGATATAAAATTTCAGAGGTTTCTCATAGTACTATTATTTTAGAAAAAAACGGAAATTGGTGGAATAAAGAAAGGTCTTCAAATATTGAAAAGATTACAATTAACTTATATTCAACAGTAGCAGAAATGTATAATGCATTTAAAATGGGTAATATTAGTTTAATTACAACTGAAAATCCAAGTTATCAAAATTATGTTGGAACAATCGGATATGATTTATCAGAAATTGAAGGAAGAGAATATGTATTTCTTGCATTAAATACAAACAGCAGATTTTTATCAGATGTTAATATTAGAAAAGCAGTAAGAGCTTGTTTAAATAAACAAGATGTAATCAATAATTCATATGGAAATATGTATAGTGTTTCAGATTTTCCATTAAATAAAGGAAGTTATTTAGTAGAAGAAAAAGAAAATAATTATAATAATTATGATGAAAAATGGAACTTTCTTTCAAGTTCTGGTTGGTATGAAAAAAATGGTACTTGGCAAAAATATGAAAATTATAGAACAACAACTCTTGAGTTAAACTTGGTTGTAAGAGCATCTAATGGGACAAGATGTCGTGCTGCAGAAAATATTAAAAATCAATTACAATGGCAAGGTATTATAGTAAATATTATTTATGCAGATGATAATTCATATAACTCATATTTAAATAATGTCAATTATGATATGATGCTTTGCTCAATAGATCAACCAATTGCACCAGATTTAAACACATATTTTGGATATAATAATTTGGCTAAATATAATAATCAAGAAGTAAATGAAATACTAAATTTTGTTACAAATAATACAGATGAAAATGAATTAAAAACAAAATATCAAAGATTATATGATATTTATAATGAAGATGTACCATACATTGGAATTGCAAGAAATAAAATTTTAGTATTAAAAAATACTGATTTAACAGGAGAAATAAAAGCAAATTGGTATAGTATGTTTTATAATATTGGTGAATGGTATACAAGAAAATAGAAGATGATAAAAACGGTAAAATAAAAAAATTAAAAAAGAGTCTTGACAAAAAAATGTTTGTTGTGTATTATAGAAACATCAAACAAAAGTTTATATTTTTAAGGAGGAAATAATAATGGCAGAAAATAATGAAAGAAGAAAAGCATTAGATGTTGCATTAAGCCAAATAGAAAAACAATTTGGAAAAGGTTCAGTTATGAGACTTGGAGAATATAAAGCAATGGAAGTTGATGCTATCCCAACAGGAGCATTAAGTTTGGATATTGCATTAGGAATAGGAGGAGTTCCAAGAGGAAGAATAGTTGAAATATATGGACCTGAATCTTCAGGTAAAACTACTCTTGCTTTATCAATTATTGCAGAAGCTCAAAAAATGGGGGGAGACGCAGCATTTATAGATGCAGAACATGCACTAGATCCAACACATGCAAGAAAGTTGGGAGTAGATATAGATAACTTAATAGTATCTCAACCAGATACAGGAGAGCAAGCATTAGAAATCACAGAAAGTTTAGTTAGAAGTGGAGCCTTAGATGTAATAGTTGTAGACTCAGTTGCAGCTTTAGTTCCAAAAGCTGAAATTGATGGAGATATGGGAGATTCTCATATGGGATTGCAAGCAAGACTTATGTCTCAAGCACTTCGTAAACTTACAGGTTCAATTAACAAATCAAAAACAGTGTTAATATTTATAAATCAATTAAGAGAAAAAATAGGAGTAATGTTTGGAAATCCTGAAACAACAACAGGTGGACGTGCACTTAAATTTTATTCATCAGTTAGATTAGATATTAGAAAAATAGAACAAATAAAGCAAAACGGCGAAGTACAAGGACATAGAGTTAGAGTTAAAGTTGTAAAAAACAAAGTTGCACCACCATTTAGAGAAGCAGAATTTGATTTGATTTACAGTGAAGGTATTTCAAAAATTGGAAATATAGTAGATATGGCAGTTAATCTTGATATAATTGTGAAAAGTGGATCTTGGTTCAGTTATAAAGGAGAAAGATTATGCCAAGGAAGAGACAATGTTAAAAAATATTTAATAGATAATCCAAAAGTTATGGAAGAAGTTGAAAAACAAGTTAGAGAAAACTTTGAAAAAGCATTTGAGCAAAGTTTAGGAGAAGAAGTACCTAAAGAAGATGACGAATCAGAAGAATAGTGTTAAAAAATTATTGTTCAAACTAGCCAAACGTCCTACCCCGATGAGATTTGGCGGACTTTAAGGCAGTTATTAAAATATAAGAATAAGGGAGTATATTTATAAATGAATGAATTAAAAATTAAAGGTATTTACAAACATTTCAAAGGAGATAGCTATTTAGTTGAAGATATTGCAAAAAATAGTGAAACTAAAGAAGACTATGTTGTATATAGAAGATTATATGGAGATGGGACTTTATGGATAAGACCAAAAGATATGTTTTTATCTGAAGTAGATCATGAAAAATATCCAAATGTAAAACAAAAATACAGATTTGAATTACAACATATAGAAAGTGTAGCAGGTGAGTTTAAGAATAATTAAGATTGAGGTAGGAAGTAAGAGGTTGGAGTTCTGACATCTAACTTCTTACCTTTTAGATTTTTATATTAATGAAATAAGTAATAGTAATAATATTTTAAAATAAATTGTAGGAGAATAAAGAATTGAAAAAAGCGACTTTAGAATTAATTGAAAAAATAAAAATAGATTTGAAAGAAATGTTATCTGAATATAGGTATAATCACTCAATTGGTGTTATGAATAAAGCTATAGAACTTGCAAAAATATATGGAGTTGATGAAGACAAGGCAGCACTTGCTGGTTTAACACATGACATAGCAAAAGATATTTCAAATGAAGAGGCTTTGAAAATAATAGAAAAAAATAATATAGAATTAGATGAAGGCGAAAAAATGAATACAAAATTACTTCATTGTCCTATAGGAGCATTTATTGTAAAAGAAAAATATGGGCTTGATGAGCAAATACAAAATGCTATAAGATATCATGCTATTTCATACTATAAAATGGATATGCTTGCTAAAGTAACTTATATTGCTGATAAAATTGAAGAAAATAGAAAAAGTCCTTCTATTATAGAAGAATGGAGAAAAGTTGCTTTTGAAGATATAGACAAAGCAATTATTATGCATATAAACTTTATACTAGAAAAAAAAATAGAAGAAAATGGACCTATTCCTACTACAACGATAGAAACAAGAAATAAATTATTGATGAATAAAAAATGAACTCATGGAAATTGGTGGAAATTGGAAATTGGGACGGTTCTCTTTTCCAGCCGTCCCAATTTCCAATCAATTTTATCTTTTTTAAATATTATTTAAGAAATAAAAAAATGTATTGCAAAATTATATTAAATAATATAGAATTATTTCATAATAAAAAAGTAGTTTGCCATAATAAAATTATAGAAACTTAAAGAACAAAGAAAATAATTACCAATGAACAAAATCGCTGAAAACAGTTTAAGTTCATATATATCGGCTTTTTTATTTAATAAAAAATTCTTATATCTTTTTACAAAAGACAAGAAAGGAAAGGTGATTGAAAAATGAACAATCAAAAAAATACAAAGAAAAGAAATGTAAAAAATACTAATTCTGGTATAACACTAATAGCACTTGTAGTGACAATAATTGTAAATAGGGTATTTTACGACAAGAATATAAAATTAAGAAATTTAGTGGGTTCTAGCCTATGATTTATATAAACTTATAATAGAATTGTTATTGAAAAAGATAATAATTCTATTTTTTTAGTTAAAAATAAGAAAAGGAGTTTTTGAAAATGGAAAATGAAAAATTAAAACAAACTATTATTGATGAAAGAACAGGAATTGAATATAGGTTAGTTGGAGATTTTTACATTCCTAACTTATCTATAAAACAAGAAGAAAAAATAATATTAAATAAATATGGAAGATTACGACTTAATTATTTAAGAACGCATAAGAAAGCTGAATATTCTATAATGCTTATAGATGGAACAATAAATAAACATTTAAAAGAAATACAAGAAACAGCACAAGATAGGGTAAATTTAATAATTGAAGAATTAAAAGCAAAAAATAATTTAACAGAAGAAATGAAAAATACAGATATGTTATATTGGGTTGGTACGATGAATGCGATTAAACAACAGGCGGAGGAAATTATATTAACAGAATTGATATATGTTTAATTTTTTTAAATTTTAATGGAAAAATTTTGAATTATGTGTTATAGTATAAGTAAATTAAGAGAATTTGTAATTTGGCAACCGCGGTTGCCAAATTGCATAACAAAAAAATTTAACGAAAGGACAGATGAATTATGAAGAATGAAATTTTACCAAGTGATTATAAAGATACATTAAATTTAATTATAAATAAAATAAAAATTGCACAACAAAATGCAGCAATATCAGCAAACTATTATCTTTTAAAACTATATTGGGATGTTGGAAATATAATAGTAGAGAAGAAAAATAGAGCAGACTGGGGAACTGGTGTTATAGAAAAATTATCAAGTGATTTAAGAAGTACATTTCCAAAAATGCAAGGATTTTCTGCAAGAAATTTAAGAAATATGAGACAACTCGTAGAAAATTATCCAGATGAAAAGATTATAGAAACAACACTTTCACAAATAACTTGGTCTCACAATTTAGTATTGATGAATAAAGTAAAGAATATGGACGAAAGAAAATGGTATATTAGTAAATGTGTTGAAAATGGTTGGGCTAGAAGTGTTCTTATTCATCAAATAGAATATGGATTATATGAAAGAGCAACAACAGAGGAAAAAACACATAATTTTCCAAAAACATTGCCACCAATTCAATCTGAATTAGCTGTTCAAACTTTAAAAGATCCATATTTATTTGATTTTTTAACATTAGCAGAAGATTATAAAGAAAAAGATATAGAAGATGAGTTAGTAAAGCATATAACAAAATTTTTATTAGAATTACGGAGCTGGATTTACTTTTGTGGGAAGGCAATACCATTTGGAAATTGGAGAGAAAGATTATTATATTGATTTACTTTTCTATCATTTGAAATTAAGATGTTATGTAGTAATAGAACTTAAAAATACAGATTTTATGCCAGAATATGCAGGTAAATTAAATTTTTATTTATCAGCAGTTGATGATATATTAAAGACAGATGATGATAATCCATCAATAGGTATATTATTGTGCAAAGGAAAAGATAAAATAAGTGCAGAATACGCACTAAAAGATATTTCAAAACCAATAGGAATATCTGAATATAAACTAATTGAGTCTATTCCAGAAGACTTAAAATCAAATTTACCTACGATAGAGGAAATAGAAAAAGAAATAGAAGAAAAAATGTCAGATAAATAAATTTGGCAACCGCGGTTGCCAAATTAAAACAAAAATAACATTAGATTTATTGAAAAGTCTAGTGTTATTTTTTTGCTGAAATTTTCTATCTACACACATCAAGATATAAAACTTATACTACTTCAATATAAAAAATCAAAATAAAGGCATTTTTGTGCAAAAGAAATTAAACGGAAGGAGGGTGTTAAATGCAAAATTTAAATTTAAAAGGAATATGGATACCAATAGAAATATTAACAGATAAAAAATTAAGTGATAAAGAAAAAACAATATATGCAATAATAATATATTTAAGCAAAGAAAACAATTATTGCTATTGTACCAATAAAACTATAAGCCAATTATTAAATATAACAATAACACAAGTATCAAGATTAGTAAATTCATTAAAGGACAAGAATTATATAAATATTGAATTTATATACAAAGCAAATAGTAAGCAAGTAGAAATGAGAAAACTAATTCCAATACAAAAATATGAAGATACCTATTTACAAAAAGTACAATACCCTCCCCACAAAAATGTCAATACCCCTATTGATGAAAATGTTAAGGATAATAAATATAATAATAAAAATATAAATAAATATAATGGCACAAAACAAAATTACAATAAGTCAAAGGCTAATTTTGAAGAAAGAGATTATACTGGCTATGACTTTACAAAACTATATGCAAATGCAGATATTATTGCATAAATTATAGTATCTGCATATAGGAAAACAGCTATAAAAGTAAATAATGTTACTTTTATGGCTGTTTTTTTAGTTAAAGTTGCCAGTGGCAATTTAAGACAGCTGTTCGAACAAAGTGAGTTACAGATGTCTTATGCAGAGGCTTTAACTAAAATCTAAAAAATACGAAGTAGTATTTTTTAGGCAAAAGGGTTGTAGGGAAAATAAAATTTCCCTGCCACAACTAACACTTTTAGCGATAGTGTTAAAAAAGTGTTGTAGTTGTGTTACAATGTAAAGTTAAAAATAATGTAAAGTTGAATTATAAAAGTATTGAAATAACTCTGTTTTTTAAACTCTAACTTTACATTATTTATTTGAC
>CADAHH010000007.1 GCA_902787685.1 uncultured Eubacteriales bacterium
CTTTGTGACAAAATTTATTTTATTTTATCATAAAAATGGTTGTTTTAGTTTATATTGCTCTAAATTTTATTGCGAAGAAATTTTACTCTTTTTTACTGGGCTATTTCTTACTTTTATTACCAATTAAGGCGATAAAACAAAAAAATAAGCCGACTAAATCGACTTATATAAAGTGATACGATATTCACTTTTGTTTTCTTCAAACTCAGTCATATCAATATGTATAACTAGTTCGACGAAAACGCATTATGGAGCGGGTGTCGTAGTTATCTACAACTTTTTCTCTCATTAACGATTGATAAAATAATCAATCAATTTATGTATAGATTAACAGATTATTAAAAATTTTTCAAGATATTTATAATAAAAAACTTTTGCAAATATTTGTTTTGTTTTTGTTGCTTTTTTGTAAAACATATGTTATACTAGCTAACATAGGAAATGATAATAAGCAGATGTGGTTTTGCCACCAATTTTACGAATCTTCGTAGGAAAGGTGGTGATGTTTATGGTTAAAGTGATACTATTTTTTATAACATCCTTAATGTTATCTTTAACATTAAACGTTGCCTTGACAGCAGTTCTGTATAAGAACTGGGTTGATAAGCAACTACATAAATAAAAAAAGCTCACATCTGTACTTTGCTAGGTAGATGTGAGTTTTCTCAAACTATTTGGCAAAACCACGTTTGTGGAATTGTCATTTCCTATATTTATTATACACAGATAATTATAAATTGTCAAATAAAATTATAACTTTTATTATGTTTCAAGCATTATTTCTTTTATAGATATATTCTTTATTTTTTTAGAGTACATGTATGTAATTAATTCATAAAATATAATAAAACAACCTAATGATAAAAACATTACTGGAATATCAAATTTATATTCAGGAACCCCATCAAAATCTTTAAATACAATGTCTACCATTACTCTTAAAAGTCCATATTGATAGATTGTTCCTATTATAAATCCAATATATGACAATGGTCTATATACTTCTATAATAGATTTAGAGCAGTCTCTTTGTGAATAACCAAATATTTTCATCATAGCAATATTTTTTTTATTTCCATTAATAACTGTTATTATTGCTAGCAATAGTGTTGTACATGCAAGCAATAATCCTATGATTAATATCATCCACCCCATTAATGGACTAGCTAAATCATTCATACTAAAAGACATCTGTGTCATTGCAGAGAAACAAAATGATGCAAATATAATAAAGAAACCTAATGTTTTCTTTTTTAGAGTTATCTTTTTTAGTTCTTCCAAATATGGAGCATCATCATTTTTTTCTTTATATTTTTTTGATTTTTTAGATACATATAAATTATCTTTTAATAAATCCAATGCTGTTCTTTTTAGACTATGATTAGCATACAATATTGCTATTAGCGAAAAAAACAAAGTTGGAAGTAAAACAAGCCAAACTAGTAATATTGGATGAAAATTAAATATAACTTCAGGTATTATATTATCTTTATTTTGTGTAGTATAAAATAAAGGTATCATAATATGAGCACCTAAATATCCAATCAATGCTCCAATCAATGTACATAAACCAAACACCCAAAAATTTAAAGCAATCTTTATATTAGAATAACCTATTGCTTTCAAAATTCCTAATTCCTTTTTGTGTGTATCAATATAATTTTTGATATAAAATATAAGCATTACAACTGACGTTAATAATAAGCAACCACCTGACACGGAACTAGTAACAATTGCTGTATTTACTTGTGCATCATAAAGTACTTGCATTTGTTCATTGGTAATATCATCTTTAATCTGTACAATATCTATATTATAGTTTAAAAAAAGTGTAGAAACAAATACTCCACATGCAATCATAATTGATATTGCAACTAATTTAGTTGCATCTTTCAAACTCACAATCATATTATCACCATCCTATCTCATAAGCAGTTTTCTTTGAAGTATTTGAATATATATTCAAAACATTACCACTATTCATTGTTATAACCGTATCTGCCATTTCAGCAATATTCTGATTATGCGTAACCATTACAATAGTAAACTTATATTCATCATGTAATTTCGAAATATAATCTAAAACTTGTCGTCCAGTTGTTTCATCCAAAGCACCTGTTGGTTCATCTAAAAATAATACTTTAGGTTTTTTAGCAAGAGCTCTTGCAACAGATACTCTTTGTTGTTCTCCTCCTGATAATTGACTAGGAAATTTATTTATTTTATCTTTTAGCCCAACTGCCTCAATAATAGATTTATAATCTTTATTATTTACCAAATCTGCACCCATTTTAACATTTTTGTCTACATTCATATTAGGTAAAAGATAATATTGTTGAAAAACAAATCCTACATTTTCTTTTCTAAATGTTGTAAGTTTATTATCATCTAATTTTGTTATATCTACATTATTATATAAAACGTTTCCTTCATCAGCTCGTTCTAATCCTGATATTATATTTAGAAACGTGGATTTACCTGATCCAGAAGCTCCTAAAATCACAGTAAAAGCTGATTCTTCAATAGATAAACTTATTCCCTTTAATACTTGTGTTTTATTCTCGCCAATACCATATGACTTCTTTATATTTTTGATTTCTATCATTTTATTTTCCACCCATTTCTTTATACATAATCTCCATTTATAATTATTATTTATCTTTCTACTTTACTATAAACCTGTATATAGCATAAGCTACCCATATAACCCAAGAATATGCCCAAGCATTAAATATTATACTTACTGCTAAATAAACAATTGCAACAGTAATTGCTATAATCCAATTTATCATTTTCTTTTTATCCATACTAAAGAATTCCTCCTTTCAATATATAAATTATTATATCAATTTAAGTCGATTTTTACAATACGGCACATACAAATTTTAATTAAAAGCAAGAGAAATATTATTAAACAAATATAATGCAACTTGATTTTGTTCTTCTTTAGACATTTCCATTATTTTAGCCATTGCAAATGTTATTGTAGGATATTTGTTAAAGTTAATTATAGTCGTTCTATATTCTTCATCAATTTTTTTTAATTGGTTATCAAATTTCTCATACATTTCAGGCTTGTCATATTTTAGATTAGTATAATTACTATCACTCATTCTTATAGCTAATCTTAATTTATCCTTTATATCCATATTATTTATCATATCAATTATAAATTTTATTTTATCCTGTTCCATTTTTAATTACCTCCATTAAAATCTTGTATTATTATTTCTTTTTCTATTATTTTTACTATTGTTAATTTCATCTACTGTTTTTACTTTTCTAGTAACATCATTTGCAATTTCGTTATCATTGTCATCAAATATGCCATTTCTGTATAAATCATCACTAACATATTTATATTTTTCATCGTTATTAAATCCAATCATTTCTTGGAATCTCTTTAATAAACTTCTCCAAAATTCTTTGAATTTATGAAGTTGCCCTTTTAATTCTTCTTTGTCAGCTTGTAAATTGTTTATTGTTTCATCTTTATCGCTTATAGTATCTGTAAGTCTATTAATTGTTTCAGTTTGTTGCTCTAATTGGGATTTAAGCGAACAATTTTCTTTTTCAACTTCATATGCAGAATATTCAAAGTCTTTAATGGCTAAATTTAAGTCATTTACACTTCTAACTGTTTTATTGGTATCTTTTACGTCTTTGGTAAAATTTTTTATTTTCTGGACATCCTCGCTTGAAATAACCATATTATTTTTGATTATCTAATATTTTATTTATATCTTTACTTAAATTATCTAGTTTTTCAGTTTGTTCATTTGCTTTAGCTAGTTTTTGTTCTTTTCGTTTTAGTTGTTTCTTATAATCTTTATAGCCGTCCATATCTTTAACATTTATATCTTGATTTCTGCCTTTTTGCTTTGTTTTAAGCCTGCTATCAACATCATAAAACTTATTATATGACTTAATACAAGCATTTCTCATTTGGTCTTGTATTTGAGTTAGTGATGTTTTAGTAAATAGTTGTGATTTGCCAACTTGTTTTTTCATACCTCTTTTACAATTTTCTATTACTGGAACACCAATAACATGCATATGTGGAGATGTTTCATCAAAATGTATTGTTGCATTAGCTATTTTAAAAGTAGGTAATATTTTGGACAAATCTTGAATTTGCTCATTATATACATCAATCATTTTAAATCTATACTCATCATCTTTATCTTGCCAAAAATCCATATCTCCAAGTTCTATTATAATCTCACAAGCAATATCATTTTGAGAATTACATATTTTCTCAAAATAATCGTTTATCCTTCTATCAGCTCTTGGTTGATTAGTATTATATTCAATTCTAGCTTGTTCAAATTCATCTATATATACTTGCTTAACATCTTCTACAATATCGTTCGTTCCATAAATAGTAGTAATTAAATCTCTTTGATTATCATAATCTCGTAAATTGTGTCTATTTACTCTTGATAAATCATTTGCATTTTGAATAGCATTATTTGAAAGAGAAGTTGTTCCAGAAACATTTCCTTTAGCTGTCTTTTTTGCTACTTTACTTTTGTTTTTATCACTACCTAAGTGAAATGAATATGCTAATTCTTGTTCCATTAAAAGCACCTCCTTGAAATTTCTTCGAAGCACAGGACTTTGACCTTGTCATAAGTCCTAACCCCCTATGAGTTATGACGTGCCATCATAACTCGGGGGCTCTGCGAGGCAATAAATTAAATTTATATTGCTAACGCAAATATAAATTTGTATTCACTAATTTGATTGTTGCAACATAGCCCACATATAAAGTAATAGTTGCAACAATTATTCAGTATTTTCTTTGGAGAAATTAACAGGCTTTACCACAATTTCTACTGGTTCATCTTTTTTATAAACAAGTGTAGTTTCACTATCATCTGGTATTGCATTGAAGTATGGTTCAATGTTTTCTATATCTTCTACTCGAAATTCATCATCGCCATCAATATAAATTATTCCAAATCTATACTTTTCCATTTTATTGTCTGGATCTAATTTATAATAATCTTCTAATGGGAATACTCTAACGATAGCTTTATTATCAGAAAAATCAAAATAAAACATCTGCTTTTGCAAATAATATGTTGCCTCTGCAAAATGAACATCATAGTATTGCTGTAATCTCATTATTATTTCTCCAAATTCTTCCTCTGGTAAATAGTTACTAAATCTGACACTTCCGAGTACATTTCCTAATAACATTGGTTTAGTTGTATCAATATATCCATTTTGATATAATTCCTGACAAGGTTTATAAATAGATTCTCTAAAATTTATTTCATCTACAATTACTTCTTTACCAATAAGCTTTAGCTTTATCTCATCAATATATCTCATTATAAGGTCAGCTTGTTCTTCTCGTGTATAATCGTTCCAAGTTCTTGTCCTTTCCTCATATTGCTTATTTAGTATCATCTTATTAAGATAATCAATATCTCGTTTTAATAGTATATCTTTTGGAGTAAATTTTAATTCTTCAGAACAATTAGTAGCATCTAAATCTGCATTAATTTTTTCAATAGTTTTTTCTACAATAGCTTTTTCATTATTATATTCTTTTAAATCAAATGCTCCATTGACATAAGCTTTTCTTATTCTTTCAAGTTTCATATTTTGTTTATCAAGTTCTTTTTCAAGTTTTTCTTTAGGCTCATCAAATCTTTGTCTTATCATAGGCAAGAAAAATTGATTTACTACAGAATCATATTCTACTAACTCATTTATAAATTGACTAAAATATTCTGTTATTACATTTTCTTTAAACTGTACCTTACAATCATTACAATAGTAGTAAAAATAAACTCTACCATTTTTCTTAGTAGTTGCTTTACCACCTAAAATACGATTACATTTAGGACATTTAAGTTTTTGCAAATATAGATATGTCAATGTTCTTTGGTAACTTCTTGAATTTTTCTTTTTCTGAACTTGGCAATCTTCCCACATTTCTTTAGAGATAATAGGCTCTACAACATTTTCATAATAAGTAGGATTTTTAGTATTCTTTCCATGAACAAAGTCACCCTTATATATTTCATTTTCAAGAATACCAACTATTGTTGAATCTCTCCAATTATCTTTACCTAATACTTTTTCTTCGTTGAATAGATTGCTTATTTTCTGATAAGAATAACCATTATAATATAAGTCAAATATTCTATATGCAATATCTTTAGTTGCATAATCTATAACAAGTCTTTTATTCTCATGCTTATAACCAAGTGGTGCTTTAGAGGGAATATGACCTTGTTTTATTGCTCCAGCAAGACCTATTTTAGTTCTTTCACTGGTTCTTTCAATTTCATTCTGACTTACACTTACTAAAAGTCTTGAAATCATCTTACCATTTGCAGTAGTTGTATTTATATCATCATTAACACAATCTATATAAGCTTCGTTTTCGTCTAAAAATGTTATAAGTTCTTCCCAGTCATAAATACTTCTGGTAAATCTATCTAATTTCAATGAAATAATAGTATTTATCTTTTTCGATTTGATATCTTCTTTTAATCTTTCAAACTCAGGTCTATAATTACCAGTTTTAGCACTAACCCCTGCATCTTCATAATAACCTACAATTTCATAGTTTTTAAATTTGCAATATGCTTCTAATCGTTCTTTTTGTTCAGGAAGACTAAAGCCCTCACGAGCTTGGTCTTCAGTAGAAACCCTCATATACAATCCACATTTTTTCTTTTCTTCAATCAATTCATAAACCTCCTAACTAAAAAGAGACATCAAAGAAAACACACAAGTTATCCTTGACATCTCTTAAATCTGTTTATAATACAATATATTCTCCTGGAACAAAGTGAAAACATATAATCAACTCCCAACAAGTAAACATAAGTTATTTACTGTCAGTATTATATCACGATTTTCAGAAATGTCAAATTTTAGCTATTTTATGCTGTTTATATAATTTTCTAATTCTGATATTTTTATCTTTTTTGATAGATTGGATATATAAACATCATTAGAATAGTTAAATACCAAAAATGTAGTATCTTTTACAATAACTCTATGTGGTTCAATATAAGAGATATTTGTTTTCTCAATTTTTCTTATACTGCCATTGATAAAAGTAGGAGAAACCTTTGAGAACTCACATATAAATTCAAGTCTTTGTTTTAAACTTTCCTCAAATTGCAATTCTTCTTTGATAATATTCATTTTTCACACCATCCTTCCATTTTAAGTTTAGGATGATTTTTTTGCAAAAGAAAAAAATCAACCATTATTGATTGATTTTCATATCATCTGTTCTATAAAAAGTTCGAACAGAAACGTTACTGGAGCAGGTAGTGGGAATCGAACCCACGTAGCTAGCTTGGAAGGCTAGGGTTCTACCATTGAACTACACCTGCATATATATGCGTTAAGGATTAATACTTGGAGCAGGTAGTGGGAATCGAACCCACGTAGCTAGCTTGGAAGGCTAGGGTTCTACCATTGAACTACACCTGCATTTTCCTTAACGCATTATAAATTATACCATCTTTTTTTTATTTGTCAAGAGCTTTTCCTAAATTTATTCAGAAAAGTCCTCGTATGTTTTTGTAACCTCAATTTTTGACTTTCCTTGCTTAATCTTAGTATCTGTTTTTACAATTAAATCTACATCATATACTTGCTTTAAATTACTTATATTTTCCTTTCTTTGACCTATTACATTATTAACATCTTGAGGATTTACAATTACTTCTACCTCTTTTACTTTTGCATTTAATTTTTTTATTTTATCAACAATTACATCATACCACATTCCAGATTCTACAAGTTGCCTAAATGCTGAATGAAATGGCCCAGCAACAACCTCACTATTTTCACTGTTTGGTTCTGAAATTGTATCAGTTGGTTGAAGACCAATCCTTATAATATCTATTTTCTTTTTTGAAAACATCTTAACAAGTTCTTTACATGTTTCAACAGCTTGTACAACTGTTAAAGGTTTATATGTTCCTTCATTATATTGTTTTTCTAATTCTGTTCCTTTAATTACTAATACAGGATAAATTCTTATCATCTTTGGTTTTAGTTTAATTAATTGTTTAGCAGTATTAATCTCATCTAATTTAGTACTTTCAGGTAGCCCAACCATCATTTGATGTCCTAATTTAAAGCCATATAGTCTAATTAATTTTGATGCTTTTTTTACATCTTCAAAGGTATGACCTCTACCAGCTTTTCTTAATATATAATCATTAGCTGATTGAACTCCAAGCTCTATAGTTTTGACTTTATATTTTTTTAATCTTTTTAGAACTTCTTTGTTGATATAATCTGGTCTAGTTGATATACGTATACTATCTACTTTTTTTGACTTTATAAATTCATATGCTGTACTTAATAGTTCTATTTGTCTTTCTTCTTCAATTCCAGTAAAACTTCCTCCAAAAAAAGCTACTTCAACTATTGAGTTTTCTTTAATATATTTAAGGTGTTCTTCTATTATTTTTTTTACATCTTCTTTTGTAACTTGTTTAGCTTGCCCGCTTATTGATTTTTGATTGCAAAAAATACAGTCATTTGGGCAACCCAAATGTGGAACAAATATTGGTATTATATATTGTTTTTTCATTTTTACTTTCATTCCTTTCTCAGTGTACAATCAGTTTGAAAAATATTTATAAATTCACCTATTTTTTATAGCTTCTATAGCATATTTTGCAGCTTCCATTTCAGCAAGTTTTTTACTTTTTCCTTTTCCAACAGCTAATACTTTTTTGTTATATATAACTTCTGCTTCAAATTTCTTATTATGATCTGGTCCTGTTTCTTTTATTATATTATAATGAATATCAACATCTCCATGTTTTTGAAGTATTTCTTGTAATACTGTTTTATAATCTTTTTGCCCAACATTTTGACTTGCAATTTTTATTTCATCTTTTAAGTTATTAATAATAAACTCTTTAGCTGGTTCTAATCCTCCATCTATATACATAGCAGCAATAACTGCCTCTACACTATCTGCTAAAATTGCTGGTTTGACCTCTCCGCCAGACATTTTTTCAGATTTTCCAAGAAATAAGAAATCACTAAAATTATGTGTTTTTGCAACTTTATACAAGCTTTGCTCACACACAACTTGTGCTCTAACTTTAGTCATTTCTCCTTCTTTTAGATTTGTGTAATTTGAATATAGAAATACACTTGAGATAAATTCTAAAATACTATCTCCCAAAAACTCAAGTTTTTCATTACTTTGAACATTTCTTTCATATGCATATGATGTATGTGTAAGTGCGGTTTTAAGTAAGCTTTTATCTTTGAAAGTGTATCCTATTTGTTTCTCTAATTCTGAAAAATCCATTTTATACTATTTTTAGCTAAATGCTAATTTCTCCTTTCTGTTTTTATATATTATATACCATTTTTTTAATTTTTCAAGAGAAAAATGATTATTTTTCTCTTGAATATAAAAAGCTATAGCCATTAAGCTATAACTTTTAAATACAATACAATTACTCTAGATTTTCTGTATTATTTTCTTCTGATGTGTTTTGTTCATTAGAATCATCTGTGTTTTCTGAATTTTCTGTTGCATCAATATTTTCTGATCCATTTGCTTCTTCATTTTCTGGTTCTTCTGTATTCTCTTCTTCAACTACATCTTCCTCTTCATTATCTGTAACAATTTCTGAATCATTTTTGCTTTCTTTTGATGTTGTGTCTTCTCTGTTCATCCATACAATTCCAATAATTAATAATACTAAAACAACTATCATTGCAAAGATTTTTAATAATTCAATTTTTGTATCTTTATCCATTTTTTATACCTCTTTCTTGTTTTTTTCATATTGTAACATATTTGATTAAATATTACAAGAGCAAAAATGAATGAGAAAAATTAAACGGGCGATTAAAATCGCCCCTACATTTTCTCAACCTTTTTTATAATTCTATATAGGTAAAAAATAATTATATTTCGAAATTACATTTACGTCAAAACAAATCAAAAACGAGTATTGCAAGGCAAAATCTAATTCCGCCTCATATCTGCCGTTGAAAAAGAATTAAATTTTGACAAGGCAAAATCTTACGCAAAAAGCGGAGCGTACATATAGTACGTGAGCATTTTTAAGTAAGATTTTAACACAGTCAAAATTGTAATTATTTTTCAACCTTAATACATTCCTTCCATTCCTGCACCCATACCTGCATCATGGTTTCCGCATCCACAACTACATTTCTTTTCTGGGGCATCTGTAACTAGGCTTTCTGTAGTTAATACCATTGATGCAATTGATGCAGCATTTTGTAAAGCACTTCTTGTAACTTTTGTAGGATCTACTATTCCTGCTTTTTTCATATCAACATATGTTTCTTGCTTAGCATCAAATCCAAATCCTGCATCTGCTTTTTTAACATTTTCTAATATAACAGCTGGCTCTAAACCTGCATTTTTTGCAATTTGTTTTAATGGCTCTTCTAAAGCTTTTAAAACTATTCCTGCACCTAATTTTTCTCCTTCAGGTAATGTAGACATTAATTTTTCAACTTTAGGTATTACATTTATTAATGCAGTTCCACCACCTGCTACTATTCCTTCTTCAACAGCAGCTCTTGTTGCAGAAAGTGCATCTTCAATTCTTAATTTCTTTTCTTTCATTTCAACTTCTGTTGCAGCGCCTACTCCTATTACTGCAACTCCGCCAGCAATTTTAGCTAATCTTTCTTGAAGATTTTCTTTATCAAATTCGCTCTTTGTATCTTCTATTTGAGCTTTTATTTGATTTACTCTTTCTTTTATTTGTTCTTTGTTTCCTAAACCATCAACAATTATTGTATTTTCTTTTTGAACTTTAACTTGTTTTGCTCTACCTAATTGTTCAATTGTTGTATCTTTAAGCTCTAGAGCTAATTCTGATGTGATTACTTCTCCACCAGTTAATACTGCAATATCTTGTAACATTGCTTTTCTCTTGTCTCCAAAACCAGGTGCTTTAACAGCAACAACATTTAAAACTCCTCTTAATTTGTTAAGTACAAGTGTTGATAATGCTTCTTGTTCTAAGTCATCACAAATAATTAAAAGTTTTCCTGATTGTTGCATTAAACTTTCTAATAATGGCAATATTTCTTGAATATTGCTTATTTTTTTGTCTGTAATTAATATATATGGGTTATCAAGTACTGCTTCCATTTTTTCTGTATCTGTAACCATATATGGAGAAACATAACCTTTATCAAATTGCATTCCTTCTACAACATTTAATTCTGTATTTGATGTTTTTGATTCTTCAATTGTTATAACTCCATCTTTTGAAACTTTCTCCATAGCATTTGCAATTAAGTTTCCGATTTCTTCTGAATTTGCAGAAATACTTGCAACTCTAGCTATTCCATCTTTTCCTTCAACTTCTGAGCTAATTTCTTTTAATCCTTTAACAGCAACTTCAACAGCTTTGTCTATTCCTCTTTTAACTTCCATAGGGTCTGCACCTGCTGCAACATTTTTAACACCTTCTTTAATCATACTATGTGCTAAAACTGTTGCTGTTGTAGTTCCATCACCTGCAACATCATTTGTTTTAGTAGATACTTCTTTTACTAAACGTGCTCCCATGTTTTCAAACTTATCTTCAAGTTCAATTTCTTTTGCTATAGTTACACCATCATTTGTAATTAATGGAGCTCCATAGCTTTTGTCTAAAACTACATTTCTTCCTTTAGGTCCAAGTGTAACTTCAACAACTTTTGCTAATTTTTCAACACCTTCTGCAAGGCTTTTTCTTGCATCTTCACCGTATTTTATTATTTTTGCCATTTTTAAATTCCTCCTTTTTCTTAAACAAATGAAAAACTTCGTCTTTGATATTTTTGATTTGTTTAATTATTTTTTATTTTATTTAGTTGGAAAAGAATTAAATTTTAACACAGTCAAAATTGTAATTATTTTTCAACCACTGCTAAGATATCGTCTTGATTAACTATCTTATAATCTACTCCTTCGTATTTTACTTCTGTTCCAGCATATTTGCTAACTATAACATTGTCTCCTTTTTTTACAGACATTTCTTCAAGTTTTCCATCAACTTTTTTTCCTGGTCCTATTTCAACTACCTCTGCAATTTGAGGTTTTTCTTGAGAATTTGCAGTAAGAATAATTCCACTTTGTGTTGTTTCTTCTGCTTCTTTCATTTTGATTAAAACTCTGTCACTTAATGGTTTAATCATATTTGTCACTATCCTTTCTTTTAATTATATTTGTTCAAAAAAGAATCATTACAAATAATGTTAAATTATAATAATTCGTTTTTGTTTACTAAAAATTAGCAGTCTATGTTTAAGACTGCTAATAATATATACCTAAATTTAGTAAATGTCAATACCTATTTTCTAATTTCTTATTTAGTTTCCAACAATTTAGTTCTCTTTTTTTAGTTTTTCTATCTCTTTTTCGCTTAACTCTGTAGCTTGTGAAATTTGTTCTATTGGCATATTCATATCCAACAATTTTTTTGCAATTTCTTTTTGCTTTTGTAATTTTCCTTTTTCATTGGCTTCTCTTTCGCATTGTTCTCTATAGTTGTCCATATCCTTTAAAAATCCTGCTCTTGATTCTAATAATCTTTGAAAATCTGGATCTCCACTTAAATATTCAAGTTCTTTTCTAGCTTGTTTTAAGTATTTATTCTCTTCCATATATTTTTGAACCTCCTCACTTCCAGGATTTTTTATAAAGTTCAACCATTGTATTAACTCATCTTTTAGCATTTCTTCTTCATTAATTTTTGGAATTTCTAAAATATGCATTTCTATATCGTTTGTAAGAATTTTGTCTGGATAATTTAATTCTCTTAAGTTCCATTTTGTATGGTACTCTGGAATATCTTTTAACTGTGGTAATTTATATCCCGCAATTAATATTGATATTGATGGTTTTAATACAGAATACTTGTCTCCACAATTTATTTTGTTCCCATACATTACACTCCAATATTCTAGCATTTTCTCTGGCATAAATTCAAACTTTTTCATCTGAAGCTCAATATTACAATCTTCTCCATCATTAAACTTTACTCTTACATCTAATCTTCCTGTTTTTGAATTTTCGCGATTGCCTAACATTCTTTTATTGGCATCTAAATCAACATTTGTAATTTCACGATTTAAAATTAATGATAAAAAATGTTTTGTAATTTCTTTATTCTTTTGCTTTCCAAACAATTCTTGAAATACTAAATCATCAGTTAAATCTAATAATTTTCCTGGCATTTTTTCACCTCCTATTATATAAAATTTTAATCTTTTTTGCAATAGTTTCGTTTTTATTCATATTTTCATCTAAAAACTTTTTCATAAAATTTTATAATTTGAAGGAAATAATTAGATATAATAATTTACCTGATAAAAATAAACTATGAATTAAAACAAAATATAACTAAAAAATTAATATTATCATTATACTATATGAACCTTTAAATTTCAAGAAAAATCGTTCGACATAAAACAACAAATCTCCTCATAAGTAGCATAAATACAATACATTCCAATAATATAAAAGCAGGGATGAATCCCCGCTTTCATTTCTCTTCTATTGCCTCACACCTCTTACCTCAATCTTTTCATTATCTCCTTTGCCAATTTTTCATTTATTCCTTTAACTTCAGTCAACTCTTCTATCGATGCATTTTTTATTTTTTTTACACTTCCAAAATGCTTTAAAAGTGCTTTTTTCTTTGCTTCTCCAATTCCTTTTATATCATCTAACTCAGATTTAGAAATTGATTTATCTCTTAATTTTCTATGATAAGAAATTGCAGTATCATGTACTGTATCTTGGAAAAGAGTTATTAATTTAAATAGGTTTTCTGAAATCTCAATTTCGTTTCTATCTTCATCCATCAATGCTCTTGTTTGATGTTTATCATTTTTAACCATTCCAAATATTTTTATATTTAAATTATATTTATCAACTGCTTTTCTAACTGCTCGTATTTGGGTTATTCCACCATCAGCAAATATTGCATCTGGCACCTTTCCAAAACCTTTATCCTCTGGATTTTCTACTGAATGTTTAAGTCTTCTAGTTATTACTTCTTCCATACATTTTGGGTCATCTTGTCCAATTACATCTTTGATTTTAAACCTTCTTGATAGGTTCTTTTGAATTTTTCCATCTATCATAACACACATTCCTGCAACCATATATTCTCCAGAAATGTTGGAAATATCATATGTTTCAATTTTTCTCGGAAGCTTATCCATTTTTAATTTTTCTTTTAATTCTAATAAAATAGCATTTTGATTTTTTTCTTTATTTTCAAGTGTAACTTTGCTATTTTTTTCAGCCATTTCAACAAATCTAAGTTTTCCACCTCTTTTAGCACTATGAATTTCTACCTTGTGAGTTGTTTTTGAAGAAAGCCATTGATCTAATGCCTCTTCATCTTCTAATTCATCTCTAATCATTATCTTGTTTGGAATTTCTAAACTATCCATATAATACTGTTTTATAAATCCAGAAACTATTTCACTATCTTTCATATCTCCTAGATTATCAAAAAAGTAGTGTTCTCTTCTAATCATTTTGCTACCACGTACAAAAAATATTTCTATACAAACTTCTAATTCTGATTTTGAAAGTCCTATAACATCGATATTATTTTCAGAAATATTTGAAACCTTTTGCTTTTGTGATGCTTTTTCTATAGCTTGCATTCTATCTCTTATATAAGCCGCTTCCTCAAAATTAAATTCTTTAGATGCCTTATCCATTTGGCTTTTTAAATCTTTTAAAATTTTATCAGTTTTCCCATCTAATAAATCAATTATTTCATCAATTTGCTTTTTATAATCATCTTTTGAAATAAGCCCTATACATGGAGCTAAACATCTTTTTATATGATAATTTAAACAAGCTCTAGTATTTGATTTAAAATTTCTACATTGCCTAATTTTATATTTCTGTTTAATAAAATCTACCATTTCCTTTGCTGCACCTGAATTTGCATAAGGCCCAAAATATTTTGAGCCATCATTTATAAGTCTTCTAGTAATTATAACATTTGGAAAATCTGATTTTACATCAACTTTGATATATGGGTATGTTTTGTCATCTTTTAATAAAACATTATATTTAGGTCTGTTTTCTTTAATCAAATTACACTCTAGAATAAGAGCTTCTGCTTCATTGCTTACAACAATATACTCAAAATGGTCTATTAAAGAAACCATTTTGAGTATTCTATCTGTTTTATTTGTTTTTCTAAAATATGAACTAACTCTATTTTTCAAATTAACTGCTTTGCCAACATAAATAATTATGTCATCTTTATCTTTCATTAAATAGACTCCTGGTTCTTTTGGCAGTTTTTTTAATTCTTCTTCTATATTAAACATACTCTCTCCTTTTTTCAATTGGGGACGGTCCTTTTTTGTAAATTAAGGTAAAGAACTAATCCTGTTTAACCGCACATCATTTTTTAAAATCCTATGGTACCCCCTTTAGGGATACCCACCATACGGATTTTAAAAAACGAAATGCTGACGCGTCCAATTGAATAAGTTAACGTAATATTTGCAAAAAAGGACCGTCCCAAAATGAAAAATTATTTCAATACACCAATATATGGTAAATTTCTATATTTTTGATTGTAGTCTAACCCAAATCCTATAACAAATTCATCTGGAATAGAAAACCCTACATAATCAACTTTTAAATCAATAAGTCTTCTTGAAGGTTTGCTAAGTAATGTACATAGTTTTATAGATTTAGGATTATGGAATGTTAAATATCTCATTAAGTATTCTAAAGTTCTACCTGTATCAATTATGTCTTCTATTATTATCACATTTTTCCCTTCTATAGAACCAGATAGGTCTTGTGTAATTTCTATTTTTCCAGTACTTTCTGTCCCTTCATAACTTTTGGCTTGTATAAATTCGAATTCTACACTATTTTTTATTCTTTTTGCAAGTTCAATCATGAAAGTCGCAGCACCTTTTAATACCCCAACAAATACTAAATCTTCTTCTCCATAATCTTTCATTATTTGTTTTGCAAGTTCATTTAGTCTTTTTTCAATTTTGGTTTCACTTATTAATATATTAATATTATCCATATTTACTATCATTCCTTTCAAATACATAACTCTGGTTGGAAAAGAATTAAATTTTGACACAGTCAAAATTGTAATTGTTTTTTAACCTTATCATATTTCCCTTTATCTTTAGGTTATTTATACCATAAAAAGCCATTTTTTTCAATATTTTTTCAAAACACTTGAAACTTTTTTTAATTTGTTATAATATAATGCTATTAGAATTGAAAGTTTAAAAAAACGGATTAAGAAAGGAGTTTGTTTTATAAAGCGCCTGGACTATTGTAAAAATAGTTGACGAGGTCTAAGGTTATCGAAATATTCGGCGGATGCCTTAGTGGTATAGACTTTTACCATAGATTTAATAAAAAACAAATGGCAACATTTGAACAGAGGTTAAATTAAAAGTATAAACTTTCTTCTATTCAATATTTAAATGAGAAGTTAGATGTTAGATGTGTGAACAAGGCAATCTAAAGTTAAAATTTGCCTTCCTACCTCATACATCAGACTTCTGACCTCAAAAATAAAAAAAAGGAGAAATGAATTATGTGTGGAATTGTTGGATACATAGGTAGCCAAAAAGCTAGCCCAATACTACTTGCTGGGCTTTCAAAATTAGAATACAGAGGTTATGACTCTGCTGGAATTGCAACTATGGAAAAGGATTCTATAAAAATTGCAAAAGATAAAGGTCGTGTTGAAAACCTTTATAATTTAAAAGAAACAAAAGAATTAGAAGGAACAATTGGTATTGCTCATACAAGATGGGCAACTCATGGAATACCTTCAAAGATAAACGCTCACCCTCATTTTGATATGACAGAATCATTTGCTGTTGTTCATAATGGAATTATTGAAAATTATATAGAATTAAAAAGATTTCTTGAAGAAAAAGGAATTAAATTTATATCAGACACAGATACAGAAGTTGTACCAAATTTAATAAACTACTTCTATACTCAAGAAACTGATAATTCAGATTTAAGAATTTTAAGAGCAGTTAAAAAAACTTGTGAAAAATTAATTGGTAGCTTTTCTTTAGAAATACTATCAAAATATATGCCTAATAATATGATTGTTGTTAGAAAAGATAGTCCTTTAGTTATTGGAAAAGGTCATGGAGAAAACTATGTTGCATCAGATATCCCTGCAATATTAAGTTACACTAAAGATTTTTACTTACTAAATAATTTTGAATATGTTTTGCTATCAAGAGATAATATTAAGTTTTATGATAATAATTTAAATGAATTTAATAAAGAATCAACTGTTATCACTTGGGATGCTATGGCTGCTGATAAAGGTGGATATGAGGATTACATGATAAAAGAAATTATGGAACAACCTACAGCAGTTAGAGAAACAATAGGTTCTAGAATTGAAAATGGAAAGTGTAATTTTTCAGAATTAAACTTTTCAAAAGAATACCTAAATTCTTTACATTTAATTTATATTATAGCTTGTGGTACTGCAATGCATGCAGGTTTAGCTATTAAAAACACATTAGAAAAGCTTTGTAAAATACCTGTAATAGTTGATATTGCTTCAGAATTTAGATATAGAAATCCTATAGTTAATGAAAAAACTTTATGTATTTTTGTTAGCCAATCTGGAGAAACTGCAGATACATTAGCTGCATTAAAACTATCAAAAGAACATAATGCAAAAACACTTGCAGTAACAAATGTTATTGGAAGTTCAATTTCAAGAGAAGCAGATTATGCTATATATACTCATGCAGGTCCTGAAATAGCTGTTGCTTCAACAAAAGCATATACTTCTCAAATTACATTACTTACATTACTTACTATATACTTTGCAGAAATATTGGAAACAATTACTCCAGAAGAAGTTAAAAACATTTTAAATGGCTTACTTGAGCTACCATCAAAAATAGAAGCAATATTTAAAAATACAGATCAATTCTCTAATCTTGCAAAAAATATTTTTAAAGAAAAAGATGTATTCTATATTGGTAGAGGTGTTGATTATGTTACTTCTATGGAAGCATCATTAAAACTAAAAGAAATTTCTTATATACATTCTGAAAGCTATGCGGCTGGAGAATTAAAGCATGGTACAATTGCTTTAATTGAAAAAGGAATTAATGTAATTGGTATTGTTACAGAACCTGATTTAGTTAAGAAAACTGTTAGCAATATTGAAGAGCTTACTACTAGAGGTGCAATAACTACTGTTGTTGCAAATGAATCTACAGTAAAAGAAATAGATAAAACCATTTTTGATAATGTAATTGTTGTTCCTGAAACAATTAGTTACCTATCTCCTATTGTTTCTATAATACCACTTCAATTATTAGCATATTATGTGTCAAAAGAAAAAGGTTTAGATGTTGATAAGCCAAGAAACCTTGCAAAATCTGTAACGGTGGAATAGATAGAAAAGTCTTGAAGGTTATACCTTTCAAGACTTTTTTTATTTACTCATATATTCAATTGCTTTTAATACACCAATTTTACCATAATAGTATGACAATCCTCCTTGCATATATGCAATATATGGTGGGCGAATTGGTCCATCACAGCTAAGCTCAATTGTTGCACCATCTACAAAAGTTCCTGCAGCCATTATCACTTCATCTTCATATCCTGCCATTGGGCTTGGTATTGGTGTAACATAACTATCTATTGGACAACCTGATTGTATTCCTTGGCAATATTTTATTAGTTTTTCTTTATCATTAAATATTATGCTTTGTACAATATCTGCCCTTGGCTCATTGTATTTTGGAGTTGTATTATATCCTAATTTTTCTAACATTGCGCTTGCAAATATTGCTGTTTTTACAGCACTTGTAACAACCTCAGGGGCAAAAAATAATCCTTTTAAGAAATTAGTATTTTGGTACATTGATGGTCCAATTTCTTTTCCAAGTCCTGTTAATCTATCTGCAACTAATGCAATTAGTTTTTCCTTTCCTACTACATAAGCTCCACTTGTTGCAATTCCTGCTCCTAAATTTTTAATTAATGATCCAACTGCAATATCTGCTCCAACTTCTATTGGTTCTTTTTCAGAAATAAATTCACAATAGCAATTATCTACCATAATAATTACTTCAGTATTAACTTTTCTAATTTCTTTTACTATATTTTCAACTTTATCAATTGTTAAACTCTTTCTTGTTGAATATCCAAGTGACCTTTGAATTTCAACAAGTTTGATATCTTTTTTAGATAATCTTTCGACAATTTTTTCAGTATCAAATTCATCATTTACTAAATCAATTTGTTCATAATTTATATTAAAAGCTTTAAGTGAACTAGGTCCTGGTTTTTTCCCTATTCCTATTACAGTTTGAAGTGTATCATAAGGAAGCCCTGTAATGCTAAGCATAGTATCGCCTGGTCTCAACAATCCTTGTAAAGTTACAGCTAATGCATGTGACCCAGATATAAACTGTGCGCGAACAAGAGCATCTTCTGATTTAAAAACTTTGCTATAAATTTCTTCAATTTTATTTCTTCCTGGTTCATCAATTCCATAACCTGTTGAAGTATTTAAATGTGATTCAGACAAATTACAATCTTGCATTGCTTTCAATACTTTTAGCGAGTTTACTTCACACACTCTATCTACCTTTTCAAATTCTTCTTTAATTTCTTTTTCCACTTCAATTGAAAGTTTTTCTAAATCTTCACTTATTTCAAATTCTTTATACATTTTTTTATATAATAGCTTTTTTGGCAAATTGGGACCGGGTCCCAATTGCACTGTGCAAAAAATACCCGGTCCCAATTGCACTGTACCAAAACAGCTATATCTCCCTTCTTTACTATGTTTCATTGCTTTTTATTATATATCATTTTTTATCATTTGTCAAAATAGTACCCGGTCCCAATTGCACTGTGCAAAAAATACCCGGTCCCAATTTGCCCAAAAAAAGACCTGGTCCCAATTTACCAAGTCAGTTTTGCCCAATCAGGATGCTTTGCTTTTACTTCTGCACTATTTTGTGCTGCCATATATCTTTGTATCTTTAAAATATCGCCTATATCTATTCTACCATTATTGTTTACATCCCCTATTGTTATTTCTTCGCTATTTAATTTCCAATCTGAATGTTTTTGTGCAACAATTTTATCATTTGATTGTGCTATATGTCTTTTTAATTTTAATAAATCTCCAATGTCTATTTTTTTATTCTTATTTAGATCTCCATACATAATATCTGTTGATTCTGTTCCTGGTTCTGTAGATGTATTAGTATTAGTATTTGTATTAGTATTTGTATTTGTATTTGTGTTCGTATTTGTATTTGTATTCGTATTTGTATTTGTATTGGCATCAGTATTAGTGTTTGTGTTGGTATCAGTGCCAGTATTAGTATTTGTATTTGTTGATGGATCAGGAGTTTCTTGAGATTTATCTGTATATATTTTTTCGTGAACTATGTTTCCTTTTTCATCTTTAAGCCATATATACTTGTCATTATCAGAATATGTTGTTAGAGTAAAAGGCATCATTTTTCCTGAACCATTTTTAGGTTGTTTCCACTCATCTATATTTGGTTCTTTATCAGTATTAGTATAAGCACGATAAGTTATTAGATTTCCACATACAGCATAAGTTGTAATATCAACCATATCTGGATTGTTTGCATTTTGTTTTACCTCGATTGATGCTATTACTGGCTTATTAAACTTACCTATATCAAAATTAATAAACCCATATCCAAAATATTTATCTTTTCCTTTAGTTCCTAAATCTTCAGCATTTTGTATTAATATGTTCTTAACTTGCTCAGATGTGTAATTTTTATTCTCTGTTTTTATCATAGCTATTGCTGATGTTATGAATGGTGATGCAAATGATGTTCCTGAATTCTTAATATTAATATTAACTATATCTTCATTATAAAGATTATCTCCTGTATAATATGGTAAAATTAACCCTTTACCTGGAGCTGTAAAATCTAAAGCATTACCATAATTTGAAAATTGTGCAATTTCTTTATCAATTGTTGTTGCTCCAACTGCTATAGTATAATTACTACATGCTGGATAATATACATTTTCTTCTCCTTTATTACCAGAAGCACATACTATCATAACACCTGAATTATATATAGATTTTATAAATTCATCAAAATACTTTTTTGAATTTGCATCTATTTCATTTTCATCTATTCCTAAACTTAAATTAATGACATCAACTTTATTAGATACTGCTTTCATAGCTTCTAATACAGCTATTAAGCCTCCTTCTCCTTTATTATCCAAGGTTTTTATAGGTACTATTTTTACATTGTTTGATGTTCCTTCTGCAATAATTCCTGCAACCATAGTTCCATGTCCATTGTCATCTGCAATATTTTTATTTTTAGATATGTAATTATATGAATCTGCTAA
Organism: uncultured Eubacteriales bacterium; assembly: GCA_902787685.1. Lineage (GTDB taxonomy): Bacteria > Bacillota > Clostridia > TANB77 > CAG-508 > CAG-269. The sequence continues at coordinate 21,431 of CADAHH010000007.1, forward strand.
ATCTAATCTATCTCCATTACTTACATTTTTAAATACTTCGTGTGTTGTTCTAACACCAGTATCTAATACTGCAACTTTTATATCTTGATTAGCATTTCTTTGATTTAACATATATTTATATCTAACTAGTCCTGTGTCATATATCCCCCATGCTTCTTTACCATTTTGTGCAGATTGTGCCTCTATATTTATATCTTCTTGATCATTTTCTAATGCAGATACTTTATAGTCTTTTATAACACCTTCAATAGCTTCATCTTCTTTTAAAGACTCATATCCTTTTTTTGTATCTTCTGAATTAGAATAATGAACAGTATATAAATCATCTGAAATTTTAGCTATTGATTCTATATTATCAGCTTTGGATATTTTATCTATATTTGATGTTTTTATCATAATTGTTTTTGTAGAATATGGATTATCTTCGTATGTTTTTGGAGAATACTGGTTATCTTCGTTTGTTTTTTCCACATTTGATTCATTATTTGTAGATAACTGCTGTGGTTCTTCTTTTGGTTGATTTATTTTTTGATAATCATCTGATTTTTTTGTTAAATCCACATAAAGTATTTCTTCTTCTCCAATTTTAATTGTATTTGTTTCAGCCCATACTTGTTCTTTATTCTTTTTTGCAAATATATTTATTGATATGATAATTCCGCTAACTAAAGATAATGCTATAATAGTAATAATTATAATTGCTATTGATTCTTTTATTAATTTTTTCATTGTATAATAATCCTTTCGAGAACTTATAATTTACTATATTTATCTTAACACATAAAACGAATTTTTTCAATAAAAAAATTCTTTACCCTCCTCTCAATGTGTAGGTTAGTCAATTATTTGTCAAAAATTATTTAAAACAAATACTTTGAGCACTTATTTTGCTAAATCCGATTCTTCTTGACTATTAAGATTTTTTATGTTTGGTGCAAAATAATAAAGTGTTTGAAAAACTCCCAATACTTTATCTTTGCTTGGTACTCTATTATGTTCAAGTACTGATAATTTATTTGTTTGATTATTAAATCTTATATCAAAAGAGTTAGTTCCATTTTTATGTTCTTTTTTTGTAATTAATAAGGAATCATAATTATACACTGGTTCTCCTGTATCCTTATTAGTTTGGTAAACACATGCTGCATCTATTTTTTTGCTTTTATCAGTATAGATTGTAAAGCATATATATGTTTTTCTATGATCTGTTCCTAAAGATATAGAACTTGCATTAAACATTAATAATTCAAGATCTATTGGTTCTGTACAAAGAAGAATTTTTCTTTCTATTTGATTTAAACCTTCTTCTGGTTTTTTAGAAATTTTATATACATATAAATCATTATTAAATTCAACTTTTATTTTATAGCCTTTGACTCTATATTTGATTCCAAAATCTTCTTGTGATATAATATCTAATTTCCCCTTTTTTTTCTTAGATGTATTCATTTTACTTATTTCAGCATCACTTAATTCAATCAAATGATTATCATCACACTCATCAAGTATTTCTTTTATCCTTCTAATTATTTTTTCATAATTATTTGTATTTCTCTCATCATCATTATTATTATTTTTTTTCATTTTCTGCTCCCTATATACAAATTTAGCCAATGAAAACAAATATTAATAAATATTAAATTTGTTCTCATTGGCATTCTTAATTATTCAGTTACTGTTTCTTCTTCATTTGGTTGTTCTTCTTTTTCTCTTTCGACTTTAATTGTTATATCTTGATATTTTTTCATACCAGTTCCAGCTGGAATTAATTTACCGATAATAACATTTTCTTTAAGTCCTACTAATTCATCTTCTTTTCCTTTTATTGCTGCTTCTGTTAATACTCTTGTGGTTTCTTGGAAAGAAGCTGCAGATAAGAAGCTATCTGTTGCAAGTGATGCTTTTGTAATTCCAAGTAAAATACGTTTTCCTTTTGCAGGTCTTAATCCTTGTTTTTCTGCTTGTTCATTTTTCTCTGCAAATTCATACATATCAACTAGAGTTCCTGGGAACATATCTGTATCTCCATTATCTTCTACTCTTACTTTTTTAAGCATTTGTCTTGCAATTAATTCAATATGTTTATCATTTATATCAACACCTTGGTTTCTATAAACTTTTTGAACTTCTGTTGTTAAATATTCAAATACTCCTTCTGGTCCTTTGATTGCTAATATATCAGATGGATTTAATGATCCTTCTATTAAAGCATCTCCTGGTTCTACCATATCTCCATCTTTAACTTTCATTTTTGGTCCATATGGAATTGTATAAGATTTTGATTCAGTTTTATTTGTAACAACAACTTCTTTTTTCTTCTTAGTTTCTTTTATTTTTACTTTACCAGCAATTTCAGTCATAACAGCTAATCCCTTAGGTTTACGAGCTTCAAATAATTCTTCTACTCTTGGTAAACCTTGAGTTATATCTGTACCAATAGCACCACCGGCGTGTTTTGTATTCATTGTAAGCTGTGTTCCTGGCTCACCTATTGATTGAGCTGCAACTATTCCTATTGTTTCACCTATTTCAACTTTATTATGTCTTGCTAAGCTCATACCATAACATTTTTGGCATACACCATGTTTAGAATGACATCCAAGTACAGAACGTACTTCAACTTTTTCTATTCCGGCATCTACTATATCTTGAGCTAATTTATCTGTAATCATTGTATCAGTGTCAACAATTGTTTTCTTTGTTGTAGGATTTACAATATCTCTTACAGGATATCTTCCAACTAATCTCTCTTGAATTGGTTCAATTAATTGGTTTCCATCTTTAATATCATAAACTATTAATCCTTCATTTGAACCACAATCTTGGTCTCTTACAATTATTTCTTGAGCAACATCAACTAATCTTCTTGTTAAGTATCCAGAGTCTGCTGTTCTTAAAGCAGTATCTGCTAAACCTTTACGTGCTTGGTGAGATGAAATAAAGTATTCTAGAGCATCTAATCCTTCAGCAAATGAAGCTTTAATTGGTATTTCAATAACTTTACCTGTTGTACCAGCCATAAGTCCTCTCATACCTGCTGCTTGTCTTAATTGGTTAATATTACCTCTTGCTCCTGATTTAATCATTAAGTTTGTTGGGTTAAGTGGCTCTAGATTATTTTCTAATGCCTTTCCAACTTCGATTGTTGCATTATTCCAGATATTAACTACAGCTTTAAATCTTTCATCTTCTGTAATTAAACCTCTTCTATATTGTTTTCTAACTGTAGCAACTTGTTCTTCTGCATCTGCAAGTATTTCTTTTTTCTGTTTAGGAACTTTAACATCTTCCATAGAATATGTTAATCCTGATTTTGTAGAATATTTATATCCTTTTTCTTTAATATTATCCAAAACTTCAGCAGATTTAGATAAACCATGAATTCTGATACATCTATTAATAATATCTCCAACTTTTTTGTCATTAACTGTAAATCCAATTTCATAATTGAACATTTCTTCAGGATTTGTTCTATCAACATATCCTAAATCTTGAGGCATTCCTTGATTGTATATAATTCTTCCAACTGTTGTTTCTATTTTCTTAGATTTTTTCTCTCCATCTATTTCTAATGTTCTTCTTACAAATATTTTTGCATGCATTCCAACAGCACCATTTTCATAGGCTAGAATAGCTTCTTCAGGATCTTTGAAATATTTTCCTTCTCCAATTTCTCCATCTGCATCCATTGTTAAATAATATCCACCAAATACCATATCTTGTGTTGGTACTGTAACTGTTTTACCATCTTGTGGTTTAAGTAAATTATTTGTAGATAGCATTAAATATCTTGCTTCTGCTTGTGCTTCTGGTGATAATGGTAAATGTATAGCCATTTGGTCACCATCGAAGTCAGCATTAAATGCTGTACAAACTAATGGATGAAGTTTTATTGCTCTACCTTCAACTAAAACTGGCTCAAATGCTTGAATACCAAGTCTATGTAGTGTTGGTGCACGGTTTAGCATAACAGGGTGATCTTTAATAACTTCTTCTAATATTCCCCAAACTTCTGGTTTTAATCTTTCAACCATACGTTTCGCACTTTTAATATTATGTGCTATTCCTCTACCAACTAATTCTTTCATTACAAATGGTTTAAATAATTCTACTGCCATTTCCTTTGGAATACCACATTGATAGATTTTAAGTTCTGGTCCAACTACTATAACTGAACGTCCAGAATAATCAACACGTTTTCCAAGTAGGTTTTGACGGAAACGACCTTGTTTTCCTTTAAGCATATCAGATAGAGATTTTAATGCTCTTCCTCCTGCTCCTGTAACTGGTCTTCCACGTCTAGAATTATCTATTAAAGCATCTACAGATTCTTGTAACATTCTTTTTTCATTTCTAACAATTATTTCTGGTGCTTCTAATTCTAATAATCTTTTTAATCTGTTATTTCTGTTGATAACACGACGATATAAATCATTTAAATCTGATGTTGCAAATCTACCACCATCTAATTGTACCATTGGTCTTAAGTCTGGTGGAATTACTGGAACAACATTCATAATCATCCATTCTGGTCTATTTCCAGATATTCTAAATGATTCAACAGTATCTAGTCTTTTTACGATTTTAGCTTTTCTTTGTTCACTAGCTTTTTCTAATTCTTTTCTTAATGAATTTGATAATTTTTCTAAATCAATTTCTTCAAGAAGAGTTCTTAATGCTTCTGCTCCCATTCCAGCTTTAAATGAACCTTTTCCATATTTTTCAACTGCTTCATGATATTCTTTTTCTGTTAAACATTGGCATTTTTCTAACCCTGATGTTCCTTTATCTGTAACTATGTATAATGCAAAATATACTACTCTCTCTAAATTTCTAGGAGAGATATCTAGCATTAATGCAATTCTACTTGGTATCCCTTTAAAATACCAAATATGTGCAACTGGTGCAGCAAGTTCAATATGTCCCATTCTTTCACGTCTAACTTTTGACTTTGTAACTTCAACCCCACATCTGTCACAAACTACTCCTTTATATCTTACTCTTTTGTATTTACCACAATGGCATTCCCAGTCTTTTGTTGGTCCAAATATTCTCTCACAGAATAGACCATCTCTTTCTGGTTTTAATGTTCTATAATTTATTGTCTCAGGCTTTTTTACTTCACCTTTTGACCATTCTCTAATTTTCTCATCTGATGCAATTCCTATTTTTAGTTTATTAAAAGTTTCTAATTCTTCCATTAAACTTTTTTGCCCCTTTCAAGTATTAATTATAGTTTTCAATCTCAAGCTTTAAATTGTAACACCGCTGTTCAATTCCCTCTTGAAAATTTAAAGGTTTTGATTGAATATGAAATTAATTTTTACTCGTCAAACTCATCATCTATATTTTCATCCAAATCACTATCTTCTAAAAGAAATTCGTCTTCTTCTTCATCTGAAAATAAATCATCACTATCTTCTTCATATTCCTCGTCATCTTCTAAAAGATCAATTGTATCATCATCAGCATCAACATAATTTTCGTCTAATTCATCTCCGACAAGAATATCATCTTTTTCTCCGCTTACTAGCTTCTTTTCTTCTTCTAAATTAAAGTCAACTGCATCTTCAATATTTTCTTTTATTTCAAGTTCTTTTTCATCATCATAAAGTCTTACATCTAAGCCTAAAGATTGTAGTTCTTTAATTAAAACTTTAAATCCTTCTGGTATTCCTGGTTCAGGTATGTTTTCACCTTTAACTATTGCTTCATAAGTTTTAACACGACCAACAACGTCATCTGACTTAACTGTTAACATTTCTTGTAATGTGTAAGCTGCACCATATGCCTCTAATGCCCAAACTTCCATCTCTCCAAAACGTTGTCCACCAAATTGTGCTTTTCCTCCAAGAGGTTGTTGAGTAACTAAAGAGTATGGTCCTGTTGACCTAGCATGAATCTTATCATCAACTAAGTGGTGAAGTTTTAACATATATTGAACACCTACTGTAACTGGCTTATCAAATGGTTCTCCAGTTCTTCCATCATAAAGAATTGTTTTTCCATCTGTTGATAGACCTGATTCTGCAAGTAGTTTTTCTATTTCTTCTTGATTTGCGCCATCAAATACTGGTGTTTGAATTTTCCAACCTTTTTCTCTAGCTACCATTCCTAAATGAACTTCTAGAATTTGACCTAAGTTCATACGAGATGGTACACCTAGTGGGTTTAATAAGATATCTATTGGAGTGCCATCTGGCATAAATGGCATATCTTCAACTGGTAATATTCTTGATACAACACCTTTATTACCATGACGACCAGCCATTTTATCTCCAACTGAAATCTTTCTCTTTGTAGCAATATAACATCTTATTACTTGTTTAACTCCTGCTGATAATTCATCAGAATTTTCACGAGTAAATATTTTAACATCAACTATTGTTCCTGCTTCTCCATGTGGTACTCTTAAAGATGTATCTCTAACTTCTCTAGCTTTTTCACCAAAGATTGCACGAAGTAATCTTTCTTCTGCAGTAAGCTCTGTTTCTCCTTTTGGAGTGACTTTTCCTACTAAAATATCTCCAGGTCTAACTTCTGCACCTATTCTAATTATTCCGTTTTCATCCAAATCTTTTAATTGGTCATCACCAACATTTGGAATATCACGTGTTATTTCTTCTGCTCCTAGTTTTGTATCACGACATTCACATTCATATTCTTCTATATGTATTGATGTAAATACATCTTCTTTAACAAGTCTTTCACTTAAAAGCACAGCATCCTCGTAGTTGTAACCTTCCCAAGTAGAAAATGCGATTAATACATTTTTACCAAGTGCCATTTCTCCATTTTGTGTAGATGGCCCATCTGCGATTGTATCACCTTTTTTAACCTTCTCACCTTTAACAACTATTGGTTTTTGGTTAATACATGTTCCACCATTTGTTCTTTTAAATTTACGTAATTTATGTGAAATTTTGTGTCCGCTTTTATTTTTAATAATAATTTCATCTGATGTAACTTTTTCAACAGTTCCATCATCTTCAGCTAAAACTAATATTCCTGAGTCTTTAGCTGCTCTATATTCTATACCTGTTCCTATCATTGGGCTATCTGTGATCATAAGTGGAACAGCTTGCCTTTGCATGTTTGCACCCATTAGGGCACGTTTTGCATCATCATGCTCTAAGAATGGAATCATAGCTGCTGCAATAGATACAAGTTGTTTAGGAGAAACATCTATATAATCAACTCTCTCTTTTTCAACTTCTATTATTTCATTTTGATGTCTTACTCTAATTCTATCATGTACAAATGACCCATCTTTGTTAAGTGGCTCTTGAGCTTGAGCTATGTAATATTTATCTTCTATATCTGCACTCATATTTTCAACGATGTCTGTAACTTTATGTGTTTTAGGATCAATTTTTCTGTATGGTGTTTCAATAAATCCATATTCATTTATACTTGCATAAGAAGAAAGTGCTGAAATTAATCCTATATTAGGTCCTTCTGGAGATTCTATAGGGCAAAGTCTTCCATAGTGAGTATAGTGAACATCTCTAACCTCAAATCCTGCTCTTTCTCTAGAAAGTCCACCAGGTCCTAATGCTGAAATTCTTCTTTTATGTGTTAATTCTGAAAGAGGGTTAGTTTGATCCATAAATTGTGATAATTGTGAGCTTCCAAAGAACTCTCTAATAGCTGCTGCTATTGGTTTTGGATTAATTAATGTTTGTGGTGTTACAACATCTAAATCTTGAATTGTCATTCTTTCTCTAACCACTCTTTCTAATCTTGCAAGACCAATTCTAAATTGGTTTTGTAATAATTCACCAACACATCTAATTCTACGATTTGCTAAATGGTCTATGTCATCTACATCACCTAAACCATTATAAATATTAAGCATTACACTAATAGAAGCAATTATATCTTCAGTTGTAATATATTTTGGAACAAGCTCATTTTCTCTTTCTAAAATAACTTTTACTAAGTCTTTTTCAGCAGTATTTTCTATAATGTTTTGTAATACTGCATAATTTACATTTTCTCTAAAATGAACCTTTTTTAAATCTACATTTGGAAGTGCTTTATAAATGTTAACTGTACCATTTCCAATTATTCTTATTTTTTTATCATTTAGTTTGATATCAACAACATTTATTCCTGAATTTTGAATATTTTCTGCAACTTCTTCTGATATAACTTCATCTGCATTTACAAAAACTTCTCCTGTTTCTTTATCCATTATATCATTAAATGCAATATGACCTGCAATACGAGAAGCTAATCCTAATTTTTGATTAAATTTATAACGTCCTACTCTTGCTAAATCATATCTTCTATTATCAAAAAACATTCCATCAAATAAGCTTCTTGCAGCATCAACTGTAGGTAATTCTCCTGGTCTTAATTTTTTATAAATTTCTATTATAGCATCTTCTTCATTTTTAATTGTATCTTTTGCTAATGTTGAATTGATTAGAGGTTCATCTCCAAATAGCTCTTTAATTTGTGCATCTGTTCCTAAACCTAATGTACGTAATAATACTGTTACTGGTATTTTTCTTGTTCTATCTACACGAACAGAAAATACGTCTTGGCTATCTGTTTCATATTCAATCCAAGCACCTCTTAAAGGCATAACAGTTGATGTATAATTTCTTTTACCTGTTTTTTGGTCAAATACTCCCTCATAATAGCATCCTGGTGATCTAACTAATTGGCTAACTACAACTCTTTCTGCACCATTTATAATAAATGTACCACTATCTGTCATAAGTGGGAAATCACCTAAATAGATTTCTTGTTCTTTAATTTCACCAGTTTCACGGTTTATTAAACGAACTTTAACATGTAATCTTGATGCATATGTAGCATCTCTTTCTTTTGATTCTTCTTGAGTATATTTTGTTTTGTCTTCCATATAGTAATCAAAAAATTCTAGAACTAAATTACCTGAATAATCTTCTATCGGAGAAATATCTTTTAAAACTTCTCCAAGACCCTCTTCAACAAACCAATCATAAGAGTCTCTTTGAACCTTGATTAGGTTTGGCATTTCAATAAAGTCGCCAACTTTTGAAAAGTCTTTTCTTACAGATTTTTCATGTTTTACTTCTTTTAATTTCAAAAAAATCACCTCTAAAAAAAATTAGCAGAATATAATATATCTTGAGAAAAAGTCCTTCTTAAACTTTACAAGAATATTTTTTGTAATTAAATCCGCAACATTGCTTTCATTGTATATGCTTTTTTCTCGACTAAAGCACGAAAAAAGATATACAATGCCGCAGTTGCTACTCTATAAAAAAGTAGTAAACAAATATTCAAAAACTGCTGCTTTCAATTTTTAAATATTTGCTTTTCTTGTAAGTTTAATTCCTCTTTTCCTTTTAAATAATTATTGATTTTAAAATACTTATAGCGCATAATATCGCTAGTGTAATTAATAATAGAAATATTCTATCAAAAAAAAGCTCTTATGTCAAGAGCTTTTAGCGATTTTTCGCAAAAAAAATGCAACATAATTTAGATTGCATCTTCATTTTTATTTATTTCCTTTATTAATTCAAGTTGTGATATTAGAAGTGATTCCATTTTTGCTTTATATATATCAAATTGTTTTTTAATATCTTCTAATTCTTTTTTCTTTAAAATAATTTGACTATCTAATGAAGCAACTTCTTTTGTTGAAGAAGCTCTTGCATCTTCAATTATTTGATCAGCTTTTTGTTTTGCAACATTTTTCACTTCTTCAGCTGTTGATTGTGCCATAAGTAAAGTATTTTGAAGTGTTTCTTCTATATTTTTATAGTGTTCAAGACTTGCTTTTAATTCTTCAACCTCTTTAAATGCTTCTGTTAATTCTTTTTGCTTTTTTGCAAATTCAACACCTAATTCATCAAGAAAATCATCAACTTCATCTGTATTATAGCCATTCATAATTTGTTTACTAAACCTTTTATTTTCAATATCTAAAGATGTAAGCATATTACATGCCTCCTTTTAGTTAATACTATTTTTATTTAACCAAGAAACTGATAATTTGTTTTTTATTTCTTCTCTAGCCATTTCATTTGTAATTTCATAATTTGTAGGTGCAATTAAAAAGATAGAATTAGAAACTTTTTGAATATGAGCATCTAAAGAATATACTCCACCACTAATAAAGTCAACTATTCTTCTAGCAACATCTTTATTTACATATTCTAAATTAACTATTACTGATTTTTTTTCTTTTAAAAATCCACATATTTCTTCTGATTGTTCAAAACTAGTAGGTTGAGATATAACCATTCTAACAGATTGTGATTGTGGCATAGCTACAACTTTACTATTTCTTTTAATAAAGCTTTTTTTCTCCTCTACAGGTTCTTCATATTCATAATCATATACATCATCTTCTAGTTCCTCATCCTCTGCTTGATCCATTCCAAATAAATTCCATACCTTGTTCATTATTGCACTTGCCATTTTATTTCCTCCTAAATTTTATCTTACTAACTTAATGTGAAACTCACATCTTTTGAAATACATTTTTAGTATCTTATATTTTTTTCCAATTGTCAATAGTTTATTGAAAATGTAATACAATCTTAATATTGTTGTAATATTTTTGTAACATTCTAGAGGTGGGAGGTGGGAAATCTCACTTCTATATTAGTAATTCTATTTACTTGGATATAATAGTACATTGTCATATTTTGTAATTTTTTGATTTTTATCTATATCTTCTATTCCTAGTTCATTTAATTCATCATCTTTATAAATATCAATAATTGAATATTTTTCATTTTTTCTTAAAACTTTAACTATAACTTTTTTATCTTCTCCAGCATTTCTTTTAACAACATATTTTAATCCCTTTTCATCTTCTAATATACTAGAGTTTGGAACTTTATATCCAGATGAACTCCACCAAGTAATGTTAAGTGAAATTTTTCTATGCTCTATCAATTCTTGTGTTAGCTGTTTTATTTCAATTATCACCAATACATCGTCTTTATCCTCTTTAGTTATATATTTTATTTCCCCATTCATTTCGTTTCCAGAAGATAATGTTATTTTAACTTTATTACCAATTTCTGCAGTTTTTGCAGCTTCACTTTCTAATACTGTTGCTATATAACACTTGAAGTTGTTAATTATTTTACCAGATTCATTAGATGTTGAAACTATTTTTCCAGTTTTTAGTTCTAAATTTTCTAAAAAATCTTTTGTTATTGTGCTAAAATCATTGACACTAAGTACATCTTCAAGGCCATCAACTCTGTAAGAAACAACACCTGCCATTGGAGTTTGTATATATTCTGAATCAGATGTTAATTTATTTTCATATTCTTCTTTTTCTTTTGCAAGTTGCCCAATATAAGCTCCACTTTTGCTTTGAGATCCTGCAATTTTTGCTTCTTTATTTAGTATTTCCTCAATTTCTTTTTTATATTCTGAAATGACACTTACATCTGTTAATTTTCTTAAGTTTTGTGTTTTCTCATCTATTTGCTTTTCTAAGATTTTTATATCTGTTGTAGTAAGTATATTCGGTTGTTTTGCAAGTGCTTCTTGTATTTTAGCATTTATCTCTGCAATCTTCTCCTTTGTTTCTTCTTCCTCCATACCACTATATCTAAAAACCGTTTGTCCTTTTGCAGCTCTTTCTCCTTCTATAACAATTGGAGTTAACCCATTTTTATAGTTTTCACCTTTTAAAACTGTTTCTTCTCTTATTATATATCCTGTAGAAGCTTCTTCTAGTGTAAGTGTACCATTGTCCACCATAATAGTTTCATTAGGTGTTTTGACAAGCAAATATATAGACAATAAAATATAAAACACTATAAAGAAAAAAATAAAATAAACTATAATTCTTTTATTCATTTTTTTATTTTTTAATTCTTTAAAATTTAATATTTTTCCCAATCTATTTCCTCCAAAATAATATCTATATTATTCTGTATTGTATTCAAACCATTTAACCAAATTAAATTTTCAATTCTCTTAAACCATGTAATTTGATGCTTTGCATATCTTCTAGATTCTTGTTTAATTTTTTCTATAGCTTCTTCTTTTGTAATTTTTCCATTTAAATACTCTACAATTTCTTTATAGCCAATTGCTTGCATTGCAGTCGGAAAATCGTTGTATTTAGCAATTATATCCTGAACTTCTTTTATTAATCCCTGTTCAATCATAATGTCTACTCTTTTGTTAATTCTTTCATATAAGATAGTTCTTTCAATATTAATAGCAAATACTTTATAATCATATTTTATACTATTCATTCTTGATTCTATTTCTTGCTGAGTTTTTGTTTTTCCTGTTGAATGAAATATTTCTATAATTCTAATAATTCTTTTTTTGTCATTATTACTAATTTTTTCTACTGCAATTGGATCTATTTTTTTAGCTTCTTCATATAACAATTGCAAACCTTCTTCTGTTTCAGCTTTTTTCATAAGTTCATTTCTGAATTTCTCATCAAATTCAATTTCATTATATTCAATTCCATAAATCAAGCTATTAGCATATAATCCTGTACCTCCTATAACAATAGGAACTTTTCCTTTTTTTAAAATTTCTTCAATAGCTTGCTCTGCTCTTTTTTTATATTCCGCAACACTAAATCTTTCAGTTGGTTCTACTACATCTATTAAATAATGTTTTATTCCTTGCATTTCATCTATTGTAGGTTTTGCTGAGCCAATATTCATATCTTTATATATTTGCATTGAATCACAAGATACAATTTCACCATTTATTTTTTTTGCAAGTTCAATAGATAATGCTGTCTTTCCAGATGCTGTTGGGCCAACAATTACTATAACTTTAGGTTTGTTTCTACTTTTCACAGTATTTCTCCTTATGCTTTATATATTACTATAATCAGTAAAAAAATGCAAGATGTTTTTTAACAAAGAAATATGTATACATTAGAAAGCCTAAATATATTATTTTGTAATATATTTAGGCTTTCTTTAATAAAGTTCAATATTTGTAATATATTTATTCTTTCATAGTTAAATTTGCAATTATTCCTTTTTGAAAATCTTTTAAATAGCATATTTCAAATATAGTCGCAATTATAATAACAATTGCTAAAATTATAATTCTCTTTTTACTTTTTTCATTATCAACAGAATTTGTTTTTATATCTGATACTATTTTTGCAATATGTGGTAAACTTAAATATCCATTAATCGGTACACATAATAAAATAGATATGCGTCTGACTTGTTTTAGAATCTCCTTACTAGGATAAATTATTCCTATTTTTGAAATATTGAATATTATAAATGTTATTATAAATAGAAATATTATACCTACTACACTAAATATTATTTTTTTTGAATTATCTTCAAAATCTTTTGTGTTGTTCCATATCCATAGAATAAGCACTGCAAATAGTATTAATATAATAAAATATATGGCAATCATTTCTTCTCCTTTTTCTCTAATTAATCTGAATTATAATAAATATATAGCTTAAAAAATGGAAGTTGGAGGTCGGAGGTCGGATTATTTATTCCTACCTCTTACCTCCTACTTCCTACTTAAAAAATTGTATTTTATGTAGTTATATGTTCATAATTTTTAAAAATATATCAAAAGCTTGTTTTATTTCAATTCTTTCCTACTATTTTGAATTGTTTTTAATGTATCTTCAAGAGAAATATGCATAGCATTTAAGGCATCAGAAATGCTTTTTTCTAGGCTTTGCATTGCATTTGCTAAAATTTGTTCTGTATTTTCTAATAGGTTATCAGCATATTCTTTTGTTCCATTTGTAATTTCTCTAGACATTTCATTTGCAGTTTCAATAATTTCATTTTTTTGGTCATATGCTTTTCTAGTAATTTCATGTTCATCAATCATAGAGATAATTCTACTTTCAGCTTCTTTAACAACACCATCAGCCTCTTTTTGAGCTTCTTGCAAAATACGAGCTCTTTCTTCTTTAATCCATTTAGCTTGTTTTAATTCGTCTGGTAGTTTTAGTCTAATTTCTTGAATAAGCTCAATTATTTCGTCTTTACTAACAATTACTTTATTAGTAAATGGGACTCCTTTACTTTTTTCTAAAATATCTTCTAAGTTCTCAAGATATGTAAATATCTCCATTTTAATACATTCCTTTCTTTTTTAGTAAAGTATCAACTGCGATGCGGACTTAACTAATCTCAAGTTGTTAAGTTTATGAAAAGCACATATACTATTCCATATTTTCTTTTATCTGTAATTTGAAATCTATTTTCTTTTTCAATTTGATTAATAATTCTTTTTTCGTCATCTGTCTCTAAAATGATTATTGTCTTTGGAGTAATTAACTCTAATTTTATGAGTTCATTTATTGATTGAATTATAAAATCTGTTTTATATGGAGGATCTAAATATACTATGTCAAAACTTTTGCCTTCTAATTTCTTAAGTGCTTTTAAATAATCCAAGTTAGTTATTTCCACCTTTTCAGATAAATGTGTTTTTTCTATATTTTGCTTGATAATTTGAGTTGCCTCTTTAGAGTTATCATTTAAATAAACTTTTTTTGCACCTCTACTTGCAAACTCTAATCCAATTGCACCACTACCAGAAAATAAGTCTAGAACAACACTTTCTTCAATTTCATTTTGAATAATATTAAAAATTGATTCTTTAACTCTATCTAAAGTTGGTCTTGTGTTATCCCCACTTAATGTATATAGCTTTGTTCCCCTTGCTGTACCACTTATAATTCTCATAAAAATTGCTCCGTTTGTTTAAAAAGAAAAATGTTTATAAATTTTCATATTACTATTTTATATGTTTTTTTACTAAAGTCAATATTATTAACAGAAATGTAATAAAATATTAATATTTATGTAATATTACAAATATATTACATAAGTTTGTAATATATTTTTTGTTGGATTTTGATTTATCTTGCAGTCTTGTCATTTAATCTTTTTTCTTCATTTATTCCTAAATCATCTTCTAAATCATTTTCTAAATCATTCATGAAAATTCTCTCTTTTTCATCAACAATTTCTCTTCCGTTCCATTATAGTTTTTATTATTCTATATCTTTCTATTAATATTTTAAAAGCCTCTTCTAAATCTAAATCTTCTTCAATTTTTTGTAGTTCTTTTAAAACATTTACAGAACTTCTGATATCCTTTAATTCTTTTAATAATTTTTCATTTGTCATTGATTGATAATCCAAAATAGAATTCTGGTTTTTCTTTACTTTACCATCTTCCCCATCTTCAGGGTGTTCTTCAACAGTTTTTTCCTCTTCTATTAAATATTCTTCCCAGAACATATCATTTCCTCCATATTATTAATTCTTTGCTTTCTCAAATCTTTTAATTATACTATCTTTTCCAAGTACTTGCATAATTTCATACATATCAGGTGTATTTGTTCTTCCAGTTAATGCAACTCTTAAAACTGTACTTACATCACCAACATGTGCTTTATACATATCTGGATTTGCTTTAAATTCTTTTACTTCTTTTGCATATCCAAGTTCCCCTGAAAGTTCTTTTATTTTGTCGAACCATGTTTGTTTATCATCATTTTCGTTATAATATTTTTCGATATATAAATCTAATATTTTGTTTATTTCTTGCTTTTCATTTATAGTTTGATATGGGTATTCTTGTTCTGAATTTAAGAATTTATCATCATACATATAAATAATATTATCTTTAACGTCACTCCATTTTGCAATGTCTTTACGAGGTTTTACATTTCCTCTTTCTATTCCTAATACTTTTAAAGAGTATTCTTTATTTGATAGCATTTCTACAAGTTCATTGTCATATTTTTCTGCCCATTTCATGCTTTCATCATATACTTCTTGAGCTGTATATCTTGAAACTACTATTTTTGAAACATCATTTAATTTTACCATATCAAATAATGCACCACTTACACTCATTTTATTTAATTGAAAATCAAAATCATCTATTGATGCGTCTTTATTTTGTCTTCTCCAGTTTTCAAAGCTTGAGTTTGCAATATTCATTAAGTATTCCTTTACTGCAAGTGATGGTATTCCTTGTTCCTGATAATAACTTGCTGCAGCTTCTGGGTCTTTTCTTTTGCTTATTTTACGTTTATTTCCATTATCATTTTTGAGTAATGTTGGTGTATGTGCATAACGAGGAGCTTTAAATCCTATTTCTTGGAATAACTGTAAATGAAGTGGAACAGATGATAGCCATTCATCTCCACGTGTTACAACAGTTGTTCCCATTAAATGGTCATCAACAATATGTGCAAAATGATATGTAGGAAGTCCATCAGATTTTATTATTACAATATCTTGATCATTTTCTGGAAATTCAACATTTCCTTTTATAATATCTTTATGTTTTATTTTCTTATCTTCTCTACCATTTGATTTAAATCTAACAATATATGGAACTCCTGCTTTTATCTTTTCTGCCATTTCTTCTAAAGAAAGATTTCTATATTTTGCCCATACTCCATAATAACCTGTTCTAACTTTTGCTGCTTCTTGTTTTGCTCTTATTTCTTCTAACTCTTCTGGAGTTGCAAAACAAGGATATGCTTTTCCAAGTTCTATCATATATTTAGCGTAAGCTTGGTAAATGTCCTTTCTTAAAGATTGTCTATATGGACCATATTCTCCTTTAGATTCAGTTTCATTTATCATTCCTTCATCTGCTTCAATATCGAAATCTTTTAAAGATTGAATTATTTGTGTAATTCCACCTTCAATTTCTCTTTTTTGGTCTGTATCTTCTATTCTTACATAGAAAACCCCCCCAGTTTGTGAAGCAACTTTTCTATTAACCATTGCTTGAAATATAGTTCCTATATGTACATTTCCTGTTGGGCTTGGAGCAACTCTTATTACCACCGCTCCTTCAGGTAAATTTCTTCTTGGATATTTTTCTTCATAATATGATATTTCCTTTGCATCTGGAAATATTAAATCTGCTAATTCTTTGTAATTCATTTTACAACCTCTCCTATTCACTTAAATATTTATATACACTTTGTTTATATTTTTCAATTACTTGGTTTCTTAATTCTTCTTCAAGAAAAACTAAATCCATAAATGTTGCATTAGCTTCGATTTCTAGTAGTAATAATCTATCATCTTCTAATCTTAAAAAATCAATTCTTTGAAATCCTACTTTAATATTAGTTTCATTAACAAATTTATATACTAAATCTTTTTCTTCTTTTGTCAATTCAATTATTGTAGGTTCTGGATAATCTGGATATTTTGATGGATTAAACTCAAAAGTGTATAATAATTCATCTTCCACAAAATAGCATTGTACCTCACTTTTAAATTTTATTTTTGGCTGAATCATTAAACCTGCTTTAAACTCTTTTTCCAATTCTTCTTTATTTACACTTTTTTGACCAAATGCACTTCCAAAAGAATTTAATGGTTTTAAAATATACTCTTCAAAACTTTTTAATTCTTTTGCTTGTTTTAAATTATCGAAACTAGGAATTACTGGTAAGCCTTTTGTATAATAATCTATCAAATACTTTTTTCCATTACAACCCACTTCATAAAAGTTTACTTTTTTTATTGGCTTATTTTTTATTCTTTCTTTTAAAATATTATTGTATTTTTCATATTGTGGAATATCTTGTTCCTTTACTGCCCAAGTATCTCGTTTTAATACAATATCAAATGTATTATCTAAACTCTCATCATAATCAAGCCATTTAATAACTACATTATTACCATCTTTTCTAAAACTATCAGCTAATATTTCATCTTCTTTAGCATAAATATCATTTGGATTTGACAAGATTAAAATATTATATTTCTGCATCTCACTTCCTACCTCCTACCTCTCACTTCTCAGTCTACACTTCCATAACGATTGGTAAAATCATTGGATTTCTCTTAGTTTTTGCAAAAATATAGTCTTTTAAATTTTCTCTTAATGCATTTTTTATTGTAGTCCAGTCTTTTGTTTCTCTCATTTCGAATTTGTATACTTCATGTCTTGCTACATTTTTTATTTCTTCCATAACATTTTCAGATTCTTTAACATAGACAAATCCTCTTGAAATAATGTCTGGACCAGCAATTATTTCTCCTGTTGCTCCATTCATTGTAAGTACAACAATAATCAATCCATCTTGAGATAAGTGCTGGCGGTCTCTTAAAACAACATTTCCAACATCTCCAACACCTAAACCATCTACTAAAATTACACCTGCTTGAACTTGTCCTGTAAACTCTGCTCCGAATTTGTCCATTTCTAATACTTTACCATTTTCAAGTTTAAATATATTGTCTTTTGGAATTCCCATAGATTTTGCTGTTTCACTATGTGCAATTAAGTGCCTATATTCACCATGAACTGGGATAAAGAATTTTGGTTTAGTTAATGCTATTACCAATTTTTGTTCTTCTTGACAAGCATGTCCTGATACGTGGACATCTTCCAATGCAGAATATACAACTTCTGCTCCTATTTGCATAAGTGAATCTACAACTTTTGATACACTTTTTTCATTACCAGGAATTGGATTTGCTGAAATAATTACTAAATCATTTGGTGTTATTTTAACTTTTCTATGTGTTCCAGATGCCATTCTTGTTAATGCTGACATTGTTTCTCCTTGGCTTCCTGTTGTAATAATTAAAAGTTTATCATCAGTATAATTATTTATCATATCAATTTCTATAAATATATTGTCTGGGCAATCTATGTATCCTAATTCTCTAGCTGTTGTAATCATATTTACCATACTTCTACCACATACTGCAATTTTTCTTCCATATTTTACAGCACAATTTACAATCTGTTGAACTCTATGTACATTTGATGCAAATGTAGCAACAACTATTCTTTTAGAAGAATTATTAAATAATTTATCAAACACTTCTCCTACTGTACTTTCAGACATTGTAAAACCTTTTCTTTCAGCATTAGTAGAGTCTGACATAAGTGCTAATACACCTTCATTTCCAAGTTCAGCTAAACGACTAAAATCCATTAGTTTTCCATCCATTGGAGTAAAATCAACTTTAAAGTCTCCTGTATGAATTATAGTGCCAACTGGAGTTTTAATTGCTAGCATAACAGAATCTGGTATACTATGTGAACTTTGAATAAATTCTACTTTAAAATATTTTCCTAATTTTATTGTTTCGCCTGGATTAACTTCATTTAATTTTGTAGATTCTAGTAAATTATGTTCATCTAATTTATTTTTTATTAAACCGAGTGTTAGTTTAGTTCCATATATTGGTGTATTTACCTGTTTTAGAAAATATGGTACACTACCTATATGATCTTCATGGCCATGTGTTATAACCATTCCTTTTAATTTTTCTTGATTTCTTACAATATATGCTATATCTGGTATAACAATATCCACTCCAAGCATGTCATCATCTGGAAATGATAAACCGCAATCTACAACTATCATTTCATCTTCATATGCAAAAACTGTAATATTTTTTCCTACCTCATGTAAACCACCAAGTGGTATGATTTTTAATTTTGATTTTTTAAATATACTATTTTGATTCTCTTTTCTTGTAACTTTTGGACTATTATTCTCATTTTGTATTAATAATGAATTTGTTTGAACATTGCTAATAAAAGCATTTGAAGGTGTTTTTTCTATTTTATTTTCTTGATTATTTTGAGCTCTATATTCAGGTTTAATTTCATTGTTATTCTCTTTTATTTTTTTACTAACTCTATGAGCTCTTTCTTTTTTTACATCTTCATTTTTAACATCATTTTCTCTTGTTTGCTTTTTTCTAGGAGTATATGGTCTCCTAGTTCTCCTTGCACTAGTTACTTTCTTTTCTTCTGTATTGTTTTCTTTGCTTTCTAACATTGTATTTTTTCTCTCCTTAAATCTTATTTAAAATTTTAAACATATAACAAATGACCTTAAAACCATAGATTACAGCATATCACTATGGTTAAAAAACATTATTTTTTTATCTCATTTCTACTTTTATTTTTACAATTCTTTGGTATTTATAAGTAAAACCTCACGAATGTAATCTTGTTTAAAATCTCATTCAATATGTTAATGATTATACCATTAATTCTGGCATTAGTCAAATATAATTCGAATTTAGGTGAACATTTAGGAAAATTTACGTTACCATTCACAGCTATATTAAGGTCGCAACTTTGCTGTGCATTGTAACAAATTCACTCATACAAAAAAACTTTGTAGTTAGTTAATTACAAAGTCTTTTTATTTATAAATATTTAATTTTGGCTTCCTGTTTTAGGAAGGTGTCCCCTAAATGTTTTCTTTTATGTATTCAACAACATCACCAACTGTAACAACTTTTTCTGCTTCGCCATCTGGTATTTCTATGTTGAATTCTTCTTCTATTCCCATTATTAATTCTACTAAGTCTAAAGAATCAGCTCCTAAATCATCAATAAAATGTGATTCAGTTGTAACATTATCCTCTGATACTTGTAGTAAGTCTACTATTATTTTTTTTACCTTTTCAAATATTTCTTCTGAACTCATAACTTTAAGTTCACCTCCTCTCAAGTTTACAAATGATTATTCATTTTCCAAATTTTTTATTATCATTTATGTCAGTTATATTATATGTTTTTTTATTTGTCAATAGTTATTATAATTATTTTTAAAATTATTTTTCAGTAAACTCTGACATAAGATTTTCTACAGTTTTATTATTTACAAAAGCCTCAGCTTGTTTTATTGTAAATTCAAATAATTTTTCATCACTACTTCCATGAGCTTTAACAACTGGTTTTTTTACTCCTAAGAATAAAGCTCCTCCATAAGATTTATAATCCATAGTTTTTGTAAATTTTTTCATTGCTGGAAGTGATGGAATTGCACATATTTTTGCAAATAAATTTCCAGTTAAGCTCTCTTTTAAGGATTTTTTTACAAATTTTCCCAAACCTTCAACTGCTTTTAAAAATACATTTCCAGTAAACCCATCTGTAACTATTGCATCAATCTTTCCTGAAAAAGCATCTCTGCCTTCAACATTTCCAATGAAATTAATATTTAACTCTTCTGATTTTTCTTTTAATAAATTATAGCTCTCTCTTGTTAACTCATTTCCTTTTGTTTCTTCTGTACCAATATTTAAGAGACCTATTCTTGGATGTTCTATACCAAAAGTATTTCTTATATATATGCTTGCCATTTGAGCAAACTGTAATAGATTTAATGGTTTGCAATTTGTATTTGCTCCAGAATCTATTAATACTAACCTGCTTTTATATGAAGGAAGTATTCCAGCCAAAGCAGGTCTATCGATTCCTCTTATTCTTCCAACTAATAATGTTGCACCTGCAAGTAATGCACCAGAATTTCCAGCAGAAATAAATACATCTCCTTCTCCATTTTTTAACATATTAAATCCTACAACCATTGATGAATCTTTTTTGTGTTTTATACTTTCAGTTGGCTTGTCTTCCATTTCAATTGTTTCTGTAGCATTTTTGATAAAAAGTCTTGGAGATATTTCCTTTAAAGATTTCCCAAACAATACTTTTACTCTATCTTCTATTACTTCTTGTTTTCCTATTAATATAACTTCTGCTTTAACTTGATTTATAGCATTTACAGCCCCTTTAATATTAGCATCTGGCGCATTATCTCCACCCATAGCATCTAAAAGAATTTTCATTTTCTAGTTCCTTCCATATACTGTTTTTTTTATTGTAATATTATTTTTTTAAAAAAGCAATAATTTTTAGTAATTTAATTAATATTTAACGTTACAGTTCAGTATAGAAAAAAACTATAGCAATACTGTAGGGGCGATTTTAATCGCCCGCAATATTATTAATAGTAAAATGTATTATCTATAAACGGGCGATTAAAATCGCCCCTACATTTTTTACCATTTTAATTTTCTACTGAGCTGTAAATATTTATTTTTGTCTTAATCCTTTAGTTCTTTTATATTCTTCCTCATATTTTTTTGCTATTTCCTTTTTATCTTTTGGTACATGTTTATATACTAAAAAATCTCTATCTACATAGTACAGAATTAAAGGTTTAATTCTATGTTCATCTTTTTTTAATTTTTCTAAAAATCTATTTTTCTCTATAAAAAAATTATTTCTTAGTACTATTTTCTGATATCTGTTAAAAAAGACTTTTACTAGAATTAGTTTATTTAGTTCTATTTTAAAACTTGAATGCTTTCTTAAATATGGGCAAACAAATACTTTACATGTTAAATTAGGATTTTGACAATGACTTGTTGGATGAAGATGTTCGCACTGATGTACCCCAACAATTTGTGAGCCTAAATTTTTATACCAAAAAGCATAACAACATCCATTCACTCTTGGATTTTTCATTGTTGATCTTTCAGATATACAAATATTATTTTCGAATTTACAAGGATTCTCATTATTCCATAACTGATCTAATTGTTTACAAAGAGTATCATAAATATATTCATATCTCTCATCTCTATTTTCAATAAAAATGGCTTTAATACAAGAAATTATTTCTTCATTTTCATTATCAACAATTCCTATTAATTTGTACCCATTATATTCAATTCCACAATATTTAATTCTTTCATTTTTCTTTTTTAGTCTTTTTAATACTTTAATATTGTATTTTAAATCATTTGTAAAATTTATCATAAATAGTTTAATGTTTAGATTTTTTTCTATTTCTTCTTTTATTTCAGTTTTTAATGAACTATATTCTTTAAACTTTATCAATACCTGACTTTCATTAATACTTATCATAATTTCCTCATTTTTTATTTATTATTTAAAAAAATGTTTAATTTCTGCATTACACATTAAAACTCAACTCTCACATTTTTCTTCTTACATCATTAAAAATTTCTTCTGCAATGTTTCTTCCATCTCTAGCTGCCCAAGCAACAGTTTTCATTCCACCTCTTACATCTCCTCCTGCATATATTTTTGAATTTGATGTTTGATAATTTTCATTAATTTTTATATTGTTTTTGCTATCTAACTCTAGTCCCAAATTTTGAACAAAATTATCTGTTTTTGAACCTAGAGCCATTACAACATAATCTGCATCTACTATATAATTACTTCCTTCAATATTTACTGGAGAAAGTCTTGTATCTCCTT
Organism: uncultured Eubacteriales bacterium; assembly: GCA_902787685.1. Classification (GTDB taxonomy): domain Bacteria; phylum Bacillota; class Clostridia; order TANB77; family CAG-508; genus CAG-269. The sequence continues at coordinate 44,468 of CADAHH010000007.1, forward strand.
CTGTTTTTATAAGTTCTGTTTTTATAAGTTCAACACTTTCAACTTTTTCTTTTCCATTTATTTTTACTATATTATTCTGGAATAAAATTTCTATTCCTTCTTTTTCTGCATCTAAAACTTCTTTTTCTTCTGCTGGCATTTGTTCTTTAGCTCTTCTATACACAATTTTAACACTTTTTGCACCTAATCTTTTTACTGTTCTTGCTGTATCCATAGCAACATTTCCGCCACCATTTACTATTACTGTTTTTCCTTCATAACTTGGATGATTTTTATTTTCTAACAGCTCATTTCCGCCATATACACCTTTTAAGTCTTCCCCTTCTATACCCATTTTAGATGATACATTTGCACCAAAAGCTAAAACAACATAGTCATAATTTTCAGTTAAATAGTCTAACTTAAGATTTTCTCCTAATTTTTGATTATATATTACTTCTATTCCTAAATCTAAAATATTTTGAATAGTATTTTCAACAACATCTTTTGAAAGCCTAAAATCAGGTATTCCATACATTAAAAGTCCACCTAAAAATTCATATCTTTCAAAAATTGTAACTTGAACACCTTGTTTTGCTAAAAATGCTCCACAAGTAAGACCTGTAGGTCCTCCACCAACAATGGCTACTTTTGTTGTTTGTTTTAAAAAATCATTTGTTTTAGAGATTTTTAAATTATTTTTTATAGCATAATCTCCGATAAATGCTTCTAATTTTCCTATACTTACAGACTCACCTTTAATTCCTCTAACACATGAACCTTCACATTGTTTTTTATGTGGACATATTCTTCCACAAATTGAAGATAATACAGTTGTATTTGATAGTGTTTCAAATGCTTTTTCATATTTTTCTTCTTTAATTTGTTTTATAAATTCTGGTATGTCATTATTTAAAGGACATCCTTTTAAACTACATGGCTTAATTTTACAATTTAAACAATATTCTGATTTTTGCTTTATATTTTGGTTCATTTATTACCTCCGATTACAATCTGAAATATGAGGTTGGAGGTCAGAGGTCAGATTCTCAACTTCATATTTCTCACCTCCTACTTCCTACTTCTTATCTCCTACCTCTTACTTCTGAATTCTTAACTCAATTCAATTTCTTTACTCACAATCTGTTTTAAATCATTAATAAAATCCATCTTCTTTGTTTCATCTCTAAGTAAAGCTGCAGGGTGCCAAGTAGGCATATAAAAAATTCCTTTTTTCTCAATCCATTTGCCTCTTGAAACTGTTATTTTATATTCTTTTCCTAGTATATTTTGTAAAGCAATTCTTCCAAGTAGTACTATTATTTTAGGTTTTATTATCATTACCTGATTTCTTAAATAATTAATACAAGCATTTATCTCATCATCTTGTGGATCTCTGTTATTTGGTGGTCTACATTTTACAATATTTGCAATATATACTTCTTCTCTATTAATTCCAACTATATCAAATGCATTATCCATTAGCTTTCCAGCTTTACCAACAAAAGGAATTCCTTGAGAATCTTCATCTGCTCCAGGTCCTTCTCCTATAAACATTATTTTTGAATTAATATTTCCTGTACCAAATACAATGTTTGTTCTATTATTACATAATTTACATCCTTTGCAATTTTGAATTGCATTTTGCAAGTCTTCTATTTTTTCATACATTTTTATCACCCTTGTTATAAAGTTTGTCCTATTTTCAAAATGGGACTGTTCCTAAATAAAAAACTCCTAAGGAATTAATATATAAATATTTTAAGAGAAATCGAATGCGATTGGAGCATTATTAGAAATTCTTATTTAATAAAATGAGGGATGTTCACGGTACTCAAGCATTAGCGCAGAGGGTCTGAGTGAAAGAGGCTCATTTTATTATATTAGAATTTCTTTAATGTGTATTGAGCCGAGATTTTTCGAAAAATATTTATATATTCATTCTTTAGGAGAAAATATACTTACAATCATTATCTAGTAACATTTGACCCAAAAATAAACTATAATCTTGAAATAAATAATCCTATAACTATTATTCCAATTATTACTCTATAAATTGCAAAAACTTTGAAGTTTCCTTTTTTTAAATAATCCATTAAAAATTTAATTATTAATACACCTACTATAAAACTTGAAATTACTCCAACTAAAAATGGTATACCAAAAGTAAAGTATTTTAAATCAAATATTACTGCAGCAGCTGTAATTGGAGCTCCAAGCATAAATGAATATTTTGCAGCAGATTCTCTGTCTATTCCAAGTTTTCTTGCAACTGTCATTGTAATTCCAGAACGTGATACTCCTGGAAATGCAGCAGCAATAGCTTGTGAAATTCCAACTAACATTGATTGTTTAAAATTTATATGGTAATAACTAGTATCTGATTTAGATTTTTTATCTACAATATATAGCAATATTCCCATAACAATTAATGCAATTGCAATCAAAAGCATTTCTATATTAAGATTATCTCCAATAATCTTTTCTGCAATCTTGTCTAAAATTAAACTTAATATTCCTGCTGGAATTGTTGCAAAAACAATATACCAAAAGATTCTTCCGGTCTTTTGTATGCTTTTTCTTTATAACTTGGTTATATCCTCCAATAATTAGTTTTACCCAATCTTTATAAAAGAATATAAGTATTGCTAAAAGAGTTCCTAAGTGAAGTGCTACATCAAAAGATTCTGAGATTTCCTCCCATCCAAAAATCCAAGGAAAAATATTTAAATGTGCAGAGCTTGATACTGGTAAAAACTCAGTTAATCCTTGAACAATTCCTAATATTAAAGCATGAATAATTGCTGTCATTTTTATCACCTTTCTTATTTTATTTTTTTATTTCATTTTTATGATTATTTTCTTTTGTAATTTTACTATATACGCAAAAAAAATGCAAGAAATATCTTGCATTTTTGAACTTGTATTTTACTGTTGTCAAAAATCTCCGGTACCTGTGGCCTATTTTTTTATCAGTTTTTTTATTCTCCATATGATTATTCCTGATAATATAACAATTAATATACTAAAAATAATCGTAGTTCCTTTTTTAGCTTTAGCACTAGCTTGCATACCACTTAATGAAGTTGATTGATTTCCACTAACACTTGAAGTTGATGATGTTGAATTATTAGTTGGTGTTGTTTCTGTTGTATTAGATTCTAATGTTGTTTCTTCCCATTTCGCATATAAAACTACTTGTCCATTATTTATAGTTGTCAAATTATTTACACTTTGTCCATCAGTATAAGCTGTTCCACTTCCATTTGGCTCTGTATTCCATCCCGTAAATGTATATCCTTCTCTTGTATACGGATTGGAATTTAAGTTTTGTGATAGGTTATATGTAAAATGTTGTTTTTTTTCTCCTTTGATAAATGTTCCTGTACCTGAATTTGTATAAAAAGTATTATTAATTATATCATACATTCCCACTTCATTATCTGATTCACGGTAACAAGGAATAAAATCTCTGATTAAATTTCCATTATCATATAATTTATATCTTTTCATTTGCATTTTTCCATATCTAGCTATTTTATTATTAATATTATCAGCAAATATGTATAAATTGCAATTTACTTGATAAGTAGTACTATTAAATGTATGATTTAAAACTCCATTTATATAAGCTAAATTTTTATTTAAATAATAATTATTAAAATCATTTAATAATGTTTCACCAACATTCAAATCTGCTAATTGGCTTGCATACATAAATCTAAACTGTGTATTTGATAATACTGCCATTCCAAAATAATTTGCTCTTACTTCGTTCCTTGAATTTGATACTGGGGGATAATCTGTAAAATCTGTCATTTTAAAAGTAACATCCATCCCTGTATTCTGATTAGGTTTAAATCCTGTATCAATCCATTGTGTTCCCGTACTTTCTATATATTCAAGCTCAATATAATTATTTGGTAAATTATTATAATTATTGCTAAATACTACATCATATTGATTTGGTACCCAATTAGCATACAGAGTTTGGCTTTGAGGTTGCAATGGTTTCTCCATATTTGTAGATACGATAGTATCTTGATTTACTGGTGTAGCAGATGTATCTGGTGTAGCTGTTGTGTACCATCCATTAAATGTATATCCTTCTCTAGTTGGAGTTGGTAATTCTCCATAGACTTCATGATTAATAACATTTGTTGAATTAGTCTCAACTGTCCCTCCATTTGCATCAAATGTTACTGCAACTTTTACATCATATTCTCTTTTTACTACAAATTTTTTACTTACAATAGTATTTAAAGCTTTTCCATTATTATCTTCAATTTTTGTCCATAGATAATAATCTCCAACTTCTGTTATATCGCTGTTTTCATCTTCTGTAATAGTTGTTGTTCCAGCTGGAAGTTGTATCCATTCACTTGGTTCAGTATCTTTACTTGTAATCCAAGCATATTTAATTGTTAAATCATTAGAGGACATATTGTTAGGAATGTCTTGCAGTGAAAGTGCTATATTCATATTTAAATTGTTTTCACTAGTAATATTTTTAGGTAAAATATACATTCCCCCATCTGGACTATATATAATGCCTGGATTTATATATTCTACATTAAATTGTTCATCTTCTATTTGACTTAATGAATAATACATTTCTCCATCATTTTTTGTTCCATCAATTAATATTACTTCTCTAGTTTTTATATTTACTAAATAATCATCTTCGATACCATCTACATCTAAGGTATCTTCTATGTAATTAGAACTGTAATATCTAAAATCATTAAGTTCACCAATTTGGGAATTGGTTTGTTTTACAGAATTGTATGCTGTTTCTGCTTTTGTTTGTAAACTTGAAGGAATATCAGTTCCTATATTATCTGCACTTAAGTCTCCACTTCTGTATTCTTCATACAATTCATTTACTTTAGTTTGCATTGCTTTCATTTCAGCAACTGCTCTGTTATATTTGCTTTGCCTAATAACATCTAATCCTGTGGTTGTTCCAACAGAAGCTAATATTAGTATTACAATAATCATAACTACTAATGTTATTAAAGTTATACCTTTGTTATTTTTCATATTTTTTTATCCTTTCATGTAAATACAACTTACAACTTAAATCTTATTTTAAAAAGCATTATCCATCTCTTTTAAAATAATATCTTTTAGCTGGTCTTTTAATTCTGGCAAACTTTCTTTAATTGTACCCCACAATACTGATAAATCTACATTTTCATAATCATGTATAATTCTATTTCTCATACCTTTTATACTGCTCCAAGGAATTGTATTATATTTATTTATGGTTTCATCATCTATTTCTTTAACTAATTCACCTATCTGTGAAACTGTAAATGCACAAGCTGTTATTGTTTTCTTGTCATCCAAAAAATCTCTTGCTTCTTGTCCTTCAACATATTTTTCAACATCATTGATATATCCAATTATTTTTTGAATAATAATTCTGTCTTTACTTTTCATATATAACAATTCCCTCCTTTTTTATATCATTATATATTCTGCTTCCTTTTTGAATTTCAGATATTTCAAATAAATCTACATTTTTTTGTAATTTTTGGACCAATTCTTCTAAAAGTCCGTAAAAATATATGTTTAATAGCTTACCTTCACTATCGATAACTAGGTCTATATCACTTTTATTAGTTTGCAAATTCTTGGCATATGAACCAAAAAGAATAGCTTTTTTTACAGCGAAATTTTTTAATACTTCTTGCAAAATAGTTTTCAATTCTTCTATTGAATATACCTTTGTATCCATATTTTTCACCCTACTCTCCTTTTAATAATTTCTGTAAAACTAATATATACATCGCATGACTCCACCCTAAAGCTATTACCCAATTTGCTCTTAAGCTAGAATTATCAACCTGTTCTCCTAAGAAATTCAATTTACTTGATGTTTTTACAACAAAGTCAAATGTTTCTTTTGCTTTTGTTTTTTCTCCTTTTTCTAAATAATATAAAGTCATCCACATATTAGCAATTGGCCAAGGATTTCCATTCATATAATGGTCTCCTTCAAATCTTTGAAATCCTCCAGTATATGTTCTTAAATTCATTATAAGTTTTTCAACTGTATTTTGAACTTTCTTTTCTTTTGGTGTAAATACTTTAAATGGTACAACTGTTCCAAGTAAACTTATGTCCATTTTTTTATCTACATTATTTCTAACATAAGATTTCTTGTCATCTGACAACATATTTTCATTTATGTATTTTTTAACTTCTGTCATTAGTTTTTGAATTTCTAATTTTGATTTTGAAATCTTTTCTTCTTTAAGTCTATTATTTTCAAAATTTGATACATTTTTATTAAGTGCTTTATATATATCTAACATTGAATTAAATGCTGCATATATACTACATAATGAATATGTATGAGTTCCTTCACACATTTCCCATAAATCATAACTAACATGATATTTATTAGTCTCTTCTAACAAATCTTTTACATATCTTTTTAAGAAATCTATTGCTTTTTCACACATTGGAAGTGTATCTTTTAAAAATGCTTCATCTTTAGTATATTTATAATGAGAATATGCTCCATAAACTACACTTGCAGTTTCATCTATTTGGTATCCCCAAGATGGCGCTAGCCTCATATCAGAGAAAAATCTTTGTTCCCACATTCCATCTTTACTTTGTGTTTGTTTACAGAATACTTTATAGAATTTTTCAACTTCAGTTTTCATATTTAAGATATCCATTGCCCTTGTAATAAAAACAGCATCTCTAGGCCATGTATATGCATATCTTCCACATTTTGTATAATCTTCATCTATTTCTGGTGAAGCAATTATTCCACCTGTTTCTTGATTTGTTAACAAAGGAAATAATAATATGCTTCTATAATAAATATCCATAAGTCTTTCTTCATAAGAATTTTTAGGTTCTTTCATTTTTAAACCATCATGAGTTTTTAAATATTTTCTCCAGTAATTTTTTGTTTTATTATATTCTGAATTTAAATCTATTTTTTTGATACGTTCTATTTCTGTTTCAAAATTTTTCATATCTTTTGGAGGTTGCTGAATAACAGTTAGAATATTAATTTGTTTCTTTTCTCCAGGTTTTATAACACCCATATCATAAGAAATTGAAGACTCTGGACTCATTCCAATATAGTCTTTATCCCATATTTCTCCTGATGAAATATTATCTTTTGTACCATTTATTTGATGACTAAATAACTTTGTTTCTTTACTAAAAGTTGAAACAATAAAATCATGAGAATACTGCATCATACCATTATCAACTATTTTACAACTTACAAAATTATTCTTATCTGATAATATTCCTTGATGAATTAAAAACTTAACATCTAAATCCATTTTATTTTCATTTATTAAAGTATATCTTCTAATTAAAACATCTTCTTTAATTGGAACAAAATCAGTTTGTAATACTTTTAATTCAAAATATGTATTAGTTATTTCTGTATTTAAAATATTAGTATTTACATCATAATACTGTTTATATGTATTATTAACATCATTATGTAAATAAATTATTCCAGAATCATTAATTTTTACTCCAACATAACTAAAATCTATATATTGTCTAAAGCTCCTATCTGAATTATATAATCTTTGTAATTCTCCTTTAGATGTAAATGTTACTAACATATTGTTATTTCCTATAATTGCTTCATTTAAATACTTTTCCATTGTATATCTTTCTCCTACCCTTCAATTATACTTAATATATTATTTTCTAATGTCTTAATCTTCTCTTTAATTCTGAACATGTCCTCATCTTTTAATTCTTTATTATTTAAGTCTTCTTTAACTGCTTGTTTCATATCATCAATTTCTGATTGTAATACTTTTAATTTTTGTAATATTTCATATTTCATTGTTCTTGGTCTTAAATTCATCTTAGATACTAGTTCTGGCATTTCCTGTAACTTATAAGTATCACCATAATTAGGTATTGTAACTGGAATTTTTGCCTCTTCTTCTATTTTTTGCTTTAATGTATTTTGAGATTCTTCTTCCCCATGAACTAAAAATATGTGTTTTGGTTTTTTATTATTAAATGAATATACAAAATTCATTAACAATTCTTGGTCAGCATGCCCTGAATATCCTTCAATATATTCAACCCTAGCATTAACAGCAACTTCTTCTCCAAATATTTTAACTTTTTTTGCACCATTTACTATACTATATCCAAGTGTCCCAGGTGCTTGATACCCAACAAATAATATAGTATTTTTTGGATTCCATAAATTATGTTTTAAATGATGTTTTATTCTTCCAACATCACACATACCACTTGCTGATATTATTATTGATGGAATTTCACTTTCATTTAATGCTTTGGATTCATCTGCTGTTACTGTAAAATGTAATCCATCAAATTCAAGTGGATTATCTCCTTTTTTTATTTCTGCTTGAGTTGCTTCATCAAATAATTCCATATTTTCTTTAAATACCTCTGTTGCAGATATAGCAAGAGGGCTGTCCACATAAACTGGTACTTTCATTAAGGTTTCATATTCTTTTAGAAATTCCTCATTATTTTTTGTTTCTTTTATTTTATCTAATTCATATAGAATCTCTTGTGTTCTTCCAACTGCAAATGATGGTATAACAACATTTCCGCCACCTTCAATTGTTTCTGATACTATTTTTAAGAATAATTCTGCCTTGTTGTCATTTTTCATATGTAGTCTATTACCATATGTAGATTCCATAACTAGATAATCGGCATCTGCTATCATTGTTGGCTCACTTAATAGTGGAATATCATTATTACCAATATCTCCTGAAAATACTGCTTTTACATCTTTTCCATCTTCATTTGACCAAACCTCTATAATACTTGAACCTAACATATGTCCAGCATCATTAAACCTAACATGTATTTTGGGTGTAATTTCTATTATTTCATCATATTGAACTGGTTTAAATAGTTCCAAACATTTAGCAGCATCTTCTGCTGTATACATTGGTGGAATAGGCTTTTCTCCTTTTCTTTGTCTTTTTCTATTTTTCCATTCAATCTCCATTTCTTGTATATGTCCACTATCTGGTAACATCAAACTACATAGATCACAAGTTGCTTTATGAGCATATATTGCGTTTTTATATCCTTCATTATATAATTTTGGAATTCTTCCAGAATGGTCAATATGAGCATGTGTTAATAATACGAAATCTATCTCACTTGGATTAAAATCAAATGGTGCTTCATTTTCGTATTCTTCCTCAGCTTGACCTTGGTACATTCCACAATCTACTAAAAATTTAGAATCCTCTGTTTCTACTAAAAAGTTTGATCCTGTAACTGTTTTTGCAGCTCCTAAAAATGTAATTTTCATAAAAGTATTTCTCCTTTCAACTCTCATCGTGATAAAAATCCTGTTTAATCGCACATCATTTTATAAATTAATAAACTTAACCTTTTTATTAACTCTTATCTTCAATCCTTCATTTTTTACATTTATTTCAAAATCTTCAACATCTTCATCAAAGACTGTTAGTTTAGCACTTTCCGTATCTGAAATAATTTTGATATTTATATCTTCTAGAGAAATTATTTTTGACAAAAAAATCTTATTTGTTATTTCATAATTGTAATCATTATCATCATATATCGGCAAAATCATTTTCATCTCTATTGATTTTTTAAGTAAATGTTTACCTATTTTTTCTAAATATTTGCTTAATTTTTGTTCATCTTTTATACTCTTTTTAAGTTTTATAGGAATATAATTATAATATCTATATTGATATATCAATTCAAGTAATTCTTGTTTAGTTTGGGCTTCGTTTATTTTCTTATCAAAGCAATTAATTATATCTTTTTGAAGATGAATTAAAGTCTCATATATATTATTTGTAGAAATGTCATTAATACAATAAACAATTTCATATTTATACTTTATAGTCTCTCTCTTTTTAGTAAACTCAGTTGGTTTCATTGTATTATTAAGTTCATCAAGTTCTAAAAGCAATCTTTTTCTATCTTCTTTTAAAATATTTTTAAATAATCTTACACTAAATATCTTTTTTTCTAATGGTAGCTTTTTATTTCTTTTTTCATATTCTTGAACAATTAATTCTTTATCATTTAAAAGCTTGTCTATTTTTTTTATTTCTTTTTCCTTTTGTTTTTTGATTTTTGAAATTGTTGTTAAATATTTTGTTACATCTTGCATTTCAAAATATTGTTGTTCTAGTTGTTTGCTTTCTTCTATAATATTTTTTTTAAATTCTTCATCATATTTTGAATTGATTAATAAAGCTAATTTAATAATATCTTTTATAATTATTTCTTTTGAATTTTCCCCATATTTCTTTTCTATTTCATTTTGAAAATAATCAAAATAATCGACAAGAGTATTAGAATTATTTGCCCAATCATCTGTAATTTTATTTCCAATTAAAAATATGATATTTTGATAAATCAAATTACAGTTTATATCTTCTATTTCTTTAGCAGAAATATTCCAAGAAAAACCATTAAAATCTCTAAGTGGTTCAACCATATTAATATTGTTTCCTATGTTTAAAACAAAAGAAATTGCTTTTTCAAAATTTTTATCTAGAAAATTGACAACTACACTCTTTTTCTGAATCTTAGCAATAGAATATAGTATATTGGTTTCAAGTGGATAACATTTTATTTCTTTATCTTTTTTATTAATTGTCTCTTTATCTTTTTCTTTATTTTTTAAAAAGATTATGTTTTCACAGTTTTTATCAATTATTTTAACTAGCTTTTGCATGTATTCTTTTTTTTCATAAGTATTTCTTTTTACTGTTTTGTAATCATCATATCCATTATCTAATTTATAAAATATACTTAATAAAGTGTTTTTTATATCTTCAGAAAAATTTTTTTTACTTAATACTTCTTCTAAACTGTTATTCAAACTATTTTTAGCAATATTTTTGAAAATATTATCTTTCAAATTTTTCCTTCCTTTCTTTTGTTTTTTTTTATTGGGGAGAGTCCCATTGAAAATTTCTTATGTTTTACCGTTGGGAAAGAATTAAATTTTGACAAGGCAAAATTGTAATTATTTTCCAACATCAGGTGTGCCCATTTTAATTTCTGCAAGCTTCTCTAGTGTCCACAAAACCTCTCTAGGCTTACTTCCTTGGTATCCAGAAATTACTCCTCTTTCTTCCATTTGGTCTATTATTCTTCCTGCTCTAGCATATCCTACTTTAAATCTTCTTTGAATAAATGATGTTGAAGCTTGACCAGTTTCAACAACTGTATCTATAGCATCATTTAAAAATGGATCTGTATCATCTTCATTGTTATCACTTCCTGAGCTCTTTGAATTTTCTGCTTCTTTTCCAGAATTTTCAAGAGAGTCAAGCAATTCTTGGCTATATACTGCTGTACCATTTGATTTAATGAAATCAACAATTTGTTCAACTTCTTCATCTGATACAAAAGCTCCTTGTACTCTTGTAGGTTTAGCAGCTCCAGCTGGAAAATAAAGCATATCACCTTTTCCAAGTAGTTTTTCAGCACCAACTTGATCTAATATTGTTCTAGAATCAACCTGTGAAGAAACTGCAAATGCAATTCTTGATGGTACATTTGCTTTGATTAATCCAGTAATTACATCTACAGATGGTCTTTGTGTTGCAATTACCAAATGCATTCCTGCAGCTCTTGCCTTTTGAGCTAACCTACATATCGATTCTTCTACATCTTTTGCAGCAACCATCATTAAATCTGCTAACTCATCTACGATTACCACTATTTGTGGAAGTTTACCCATATTTTCATTTTCTAATGCTTTGTTGTATCCTGCTAAATCTCTGACACCTTTTTCTGCAAATAAATTATAACGATTGTCCATTTCCTGTACTGCCCAAGCAAGAGCCCCAGCAGCTTTTTTAGGGTCTGTAACAACTGGAATAAGTAAATGTGGTATTCCATTATATACAGAAAGTTCAACAACTTTTGGGTCTACCATAACAAGCTTAACTTCACTTGGTTTTGCATTATATATTATACTTGTAATTATTGTGTTTATACATACAGATTTTCCTGAACCTGTGCTACCTGCAATAAGAACATGTGGCATTTTCGCAATATTTGCAACAACAGGACATCCTGCAACATCTTTTCCAAGAGCAACACTAAGTTTTGATTTATTATTTTTAAATTCTTCACTTTCAATTACTTCTCTTAAGCCAACCATTTCTTTTTCTTTATTTGGAACCTCAATTCCAACTGCTTGTTTTCCAGGAATAGGTGCTTCAATTCTAATTGTTTCTGCTGCTAAATTAAGCGCAATATCATCAGCAAGATTTGCTATTTTACTAACTCTAACTCCTTCTGCAGGTTTTAATTCATATCTTGTTATTGCTGGCCCTACTGTAACATTTTCAACTTTAGCTGAAACTCCAAAACTATAAAGAGTTTTTTGAAGCCTTGCTGCTGTTTCTTTTAAGCTTTGAGTTCCTCCTTTAAGTGATGGTTTTTCAACTTCGCCTAATATATCCACAGGTGGGAAAACATAATTATCTTCTTCAACTGCCATTGTATGTTCAAGTTGTAAAACTTGTTTTGTTTTATCTTCTTTTTGTTGTTCTTCTTGAACAAATAAATTGTTGTTTTCTTCTAATATTTCACCTGTTTCTTTATCAACTTGCATAATACTACTTGCCATTTGAGCAATACTTGGTTTTACTTCTTCTTGTTTTGATTTTTTTAGTAATCCTTTTAGTCCTTTTCTTTTATCTTTTGTTTCTTCTTCTACTAATCTGCCATTTAAATTAATTTTAATTTGCTCTGGAGAAATCTGTTGGTTACTATTCTCTGATGCTAACATATTTTCTTTATTATGTTTTGCTTCTTTTAATTGTTCTTGCCTTTGTGCTTGCATTTCTTTTCTTCTCATTGCAATGTATTCTTCACGTTCTTTTCTTTTTTCTTCTTTTAATATTTGTTTTTCTTCTTTTCTCTCTATATGTTTTGAAACTAACATTCCTATAATGTTTGCAACATCAATTCCACATACAAAAACAAATAGCATTATCGATATTCCAAGACTAAGTACTATTGCACCCACATTTCCTAGCATTTTAACTAAAAATACTCCTGCTAAAGTTCCTATTGCTCCACCACCTTGATTAGATGCTCCGAGTGTATATGCTTTTTTCATTATTTGAGACATATCTCCTGTTATTTGGATAGCTCCTTTTGATATTTGGTGCACACTCATAATTATTGCTATACAAATTATTAAAATAGCATATTGAACTAATCTTTTAGTAACATAATCTTCTTCATCTTGTACTGCCATTTTTATGGCAATAGCAAAAGAACCAATTGGTAAAACATATCTTAATATTCCAATTAGACCTCCAAATACTTCATTTAGTTTTTGACCGACAGCTCCTGAATTTAAATATAAAAGTACAGCCAATAAGAAGCTAAATATTATTGTTCCTATAACCATAAAATTCATATCATTATTTTTACTGTTTCTTGTATTATAATTTGACTTTCTTTTGTTATATTTTCTCTTTCTTCCCGCCATTTTTTATATCATTTCCTTCCAATTATTTTATATATTTTTATTGTATTTTTTTCACACTTTTTTACAAAATATATTGTATCAAAAGCAAAAAAAAATAGCAATGATTTTTTGCTATTTTTTATATTTATATTTTGACAAAAAGAACCGGTCCATTTGTCCCCAAAATGTTTATTCTTCGAAAAATGTTTTGAATTTTTCCTCATTTATTTTTTCAGATCTTAGTAGTTCTTCAGCTACTGCATCTAATTTATCCATATGCTCTCTTAATAGTGTTTGTGCATCTGAATATGCAGTGTCTATCAATTTTTTAACTTCTACTCCTATTCTGTCTCCCATATCTTTTCCAAACATGTCTAATGGATATTCTCCATTTTCATTTTTTAATGATAATGGTCCAATCATATCATTCATACCATATTTTACTATCATGTCTTTTGCTATTTGTGTTGCAACTTCTATATCATTACTTGCTCCTGTTGATATATCATCTAATGCAACTTTTTCAGCAGCTCTTCCACCAAGTAGTGCAATTAGCTTTTCTTCCATTTCTGTTTTTGATATATAAGATTTATCTTCATCTGTTTTATACATTGTGTATCCACCAGCCATACCTCTTGGTATTATTGATATTTCTTTTACTTTCTTTTGAGTTGGTAAATACCAACTTACTATTGCATGGCCAGCTTCATGATAAGCTGTTAGTCTTTTATCTTTATCAGATATTACTCTTTCCTTTTTCTCTAGCCCTACAGTTACTTTTTTAACAGCTTCTTCAATATCATCTTTTTCTATCACTTTGTGCTCACATTTAGTTGCAATAATTGCAGCTTCATTTAAGATATTTGCAAGCTCTGCCCCAGTAAATCCTGCTGTATCTTCTGCAATACTTTCTAAATCAATGTCTTCAGCAAGTTTTTTATCTTTACTATGAATTTTTAATATTTCTGTTCTTCCTTTTTTGTCAGGTGCTGGTATTGTAATTTGCCTATCAAATCTACCTGGTCTTAAAAGTGCTTTATCAAGCATTTCTGGTCTATTTGTTGCAGCAAGAACAATTATTGTTTCTTCTGTTTTAAATCCATCCATTTCAACTAGTAATTGATTTAGTGTTTGATTGTTTTCAGATTCTGCTCCACTTCCATTTGTTCTCCTCGAACCAATTGCATCTATTTCATCAATAAATACTATACAAGGTGCCATTTTTCTAGCTTTATCAAATAACTTTCTAACTCTTGATGCTCCAAGACCTGCAAACATTTCTATAAATTCAGAACCACTCATTGAAATAAATGGAACTCCTGCTTCTCCTGCGATTGCTTTTGCAATTAAAGTTTTACCTGTTCCTGGTTTTCCATATAAAAGCACCCCTTTTGGAATTTTGGCTCCCATTTCAATAAATTTTTTAGGTTCTTTTAAAAATTGCACAAGCTCTACCATTTCTTGTTTTTCTTCATCAAGGCCTGCTACATCAGCAAATCTTGTTTTAGTCTTTCTTTCTGTTTCATCATAAATTTCGCCTTTGTCTCCAATTCCTTGCATTTTAAATAATGCTACAAATAATGCTACCATTATAAATGTTGGTAAAAGTGATAAAATATATGATGGTAGTGTAGTTAAAAGACTTGGTTTATGCTGAATAAGTTCTATTTCATTTCCATTTAAAGTTTCTGTTTGAATAAGTTCAATAAAGCTTTGTGTATTTGGAACTATTGCTTTTTTTAAAAGTTCTTCATCTACTTTTTCTTCTTCTTCAGTTCCAAATATATTATTCAATAATTGTGTATATACATTTAAATCTGAATTAGAATCTGGCTCATCTTTTTTATCTTTATTTTCTGTGTCTTCTTGATTTTGTTCAATAATTTGTCCATTTTCATCTATTTTATTTTTTAATGTTACTTTTAAAGATGTTGATCCTACAACCATTTCAACCTTTTTAACATTTTGGCTTGAAACTTGTTTGATAAGATCTGTATAGCTTAATGTTTTGTCATCTTTTTTATTTGATTTTGAATTTATTACTAAAATAAATATTGTTAATATTACTATTAAAGTAAGCAAAACTCCATAAAGGAAATTTTTCAATTTGTTGTTGTTTTTTTTCATAATTCTTCCTCTTCTCCTCTTTTTTTATAACCTTAGTCTGTATAATTAGGCGTTTGACCCTTGCCCTTCAGTTGAATTCTTATCTTCATCATCATTTTCTTCTTCATTATTATCTTCATCTTTATTTTCATCATCTTTTGTTTTTCTTCTAATTGGAATTTTTTCTTCAATCTTTTCTTTACTTTCTTCAATAATTCTCATTAATTCTAAATGTTGTTTTATAACATTTGATTTTATAATAAAAATTGCTGCAGCTAAACTTATATATGCAATAGCAACATACATTACATCAAAATATTTAATTTTAAATGTTGTTAAAGTTGTAATTGCAAAATATATAGTACGAAGTATAATAGGCAATGTGAATGCATAAATACTCATATTAAATAGAGCTTTATAATTCATTTTAATCTTTGCAACAATACATGTCATTACACCAAAAGCTGATAATATAAATACATCAACTAAAGTTCCAATTGAATCTGACATCAAAAATGCAATTCCAATTGCTACAATAAGGACTTCACTTTTTTCGTTTTTTAAACTTTCAATAATAGTTTCCTTATTTTCTATTTTAGAATTTCTTGTTAATTCAATTGCTAGTTTTTCAGAAAAATTTAATCCTTGTTCATCAAATTTTGCAACATTTTTTATATAATATACATATATTCCTGTAAATATAATACTCATTATTAATACAATTTCTGTAAAATATAATATTGCTCTTTTTACTCCTAAAGCTGCCATTTCAGAATATTTTTCAAATTTTGAAATTGAGTACCATACTTTTTTAAAAAAGTTCATTTTAAAAAATTGTTGTCTTATTTGTTCATTACTCTCCACTTATATATTCCCTCCTAATGCTACTATCAACAAATATTGGGTTCACATCAAATTTAACATTTGCACCAATTAATATATCTTTTCCTGTAATATCAGCACTTACATGGTACATTCCAAGTCTTCCTATTATTTTGCATTTTTCGTATTTGCCTTGATTATTTTTTATATTAACATATAAAGATTTGTCTTTAAAACTATCTTTAAAATCTCTTACTATATAGCGAAGTCTATCAAGTTTTCTAAACATATCTCTATCATCTCTAACATTAAATCCATCCGCATATCCTACAGGAATAATTGCAATTTTTGAATCTTTTTTTAAAGTATATGCATTTGAATATCCTATATTATTTCCTTTTTTCATGTTTTTTATTTCAGCAACTTGTGATTTCAAATAACCAACTCTTTTTAGTCCATATTCATTTGGTATTGAAAGTCTACCTAAAAATGCAGAACCAATTCTTACAGCATTTAGTCTTTTGTCTTTAAATTTTAAAAATCCTGAGGAATTACATATATGGAGCTTTCCTGTTTCTATTTTACTATCTTTTAAATATTCTATCACATCTATAAAACGTTTAAATTGAGTTTCTGAATATTTATTATTATGAAAAAATGCAAGTGTGAAATGTGAAAAAGTTCCCTCTATTTCTATATTTTTGGCTTTGTTTAATACTTCAACAATTTTTGCTTTCTCATCAAAGCAAAATCCATATCTCCCAAAACCTGTATCTATTTTTAAATGTACTTTTACTTTTTTGTTTAATTTCTCACCTAGTTTGTCCACAACTTCAACAGATTCTTTTGATCCAACAGTTAAAATAATATCATTTTGAATTAAGTTTTCCACATCTTTTTCTACAGCTGTTGATGAAAGCATTAAAATTCTTGCTTGAACCTTTGCTTCTCTAAGCTGGATTGCTTCTTCAACAGTTGATACTGCTAAAAAATCAATTCCATTATCTATTAAGAATTTTGAATATGGCACAAGGCCTAGCCCATAGCCATTTCCTTTAACCACTCCAATAATTTCTATATTTTTGTGGTTATCAAGTCTTCCTGTATCTTTGGCTATTTCTTTGATTATTCTAATATTATGTTTTAAATCTTCTCTGTTTACTACAAGTGATTTCATGTGTCCTCCATGTTTTATTTCTTAAACTTCAATTTCAATGCTCTTATATTTCTAAATGCTTTTTCTGAGAATTTATATAGGTTATACATTAAAGGTTTATATGGCATATATACCTCTCCAACAAATTCTGTATATTCTGCTCCAAATCCTTTTTTCATTCTATATAGGCCATTGCTATTATCTGCAATACCTGGTACACCTCTTAAATCATATATATCACTTTTTCTATTTAAAGCAATTTTGATCATTTCCCATTGTAATAGATAATTTGGCATTAAATTTCTATGCTCATTACTACTTGCACCATATAAATACCAGGTTTTATTTCCATACATTATTGGAATAACACCAGCTATTGGCTTTCCTTCGTAATAAGCTAATAAAACCTTCATATGTTCAGGGCCTAATTCATCATACATTTTTTCAAAATACGCAAGTGGTCTAGTAATAAACCCATCTCTAATTCCTGTTGTTACCATTATTTTGTGAAAATCTTTTAAATCTTCTTTATTTCCTTCTTTTATAGTAACTCCCTTTTTAGTTGCTAAACGTACATTATATCTTGTTTTTTGATGAAATGCTTTAAAAATTTCATCTTCTGTTTTTCCTTTTGTATCTAGTCTAAAAACATATCTTGGTTGTATTTCTTCTCTGAAGTTTTTAGCATCATCTTTTATTGAAAATCCTAATTGTAGCATTATATTTTTAAAATCTTCATCATTACTTTTTATATCTGGCTCTATTCTTAAAACTATTGCATTATATTTTTTTGCTAGTTCTTTAGCCCCTTCAGTTAATTGTTGCAATACTTCCATATCATGAATATCACATATTGGTCCTCTTGCCGAATACATTATATTACCAAAAATAGGTATTTTTCTAACCCATACCATAAGTGAACCTATTATTTTTTTATTTTCATCTTCTGCAAGTATTACTTCTCTTTTCCAACTTGTTTTTACTCTTGCCCATTCTAGAGATTGCTGAAAATTGCATCTTTCGTGATTTTCTAAAAATTTTGTATATTCTTCTTCATCTGTTTTATTTTCTAATAATCTCATTAAAAATTCATCCTTCCTAATTTCGATATATATAGTATTGTTATTTTATGTTCTTATATTACACCATTTTTAGTTTTTTGTAAATAGAAAAAACGGAATTAAGATTTTCTAAAAAGCAAAGCTTTAAGAAAATCTACATTTCGCATATTTATCTTCTAAGAAAACTCACCACTAACGTGGATGACTTTTCTAAGAATATAAAAAGCAAGTCTTAACGAAAATTTGTTAAAACTTGTTTTCTTTATTAATAAAATATATTTTCAATTTTTTGATCTGGATGGTTCTCTTTCATATCAGCAGTTTCCCAAGGGTAAGTAAATAGTTTTTCCCTTGGCAAATCAACACCATAGAAACCTTTTTCAATTCCTTTTGGCATATTTTCTTCACCTCTTATACATATTGTAGAAAATAAAATTTTAGCTTTTGGTAAAGTTTTCTTTATTTCATCAAGAGCAGTATTGGCTGTATCCCCAGAACTAAATGTTCCTTCAACAACTAATAAAATTAGTTCTTTATTTTTGTCTAAATCTTTTAATGAATTTAATAGTATTATGTGATCATATATTCCATTTTGCTTTATCTTTTTTACTTGAATTGGTGCAAATTTTATTAAATTTAATTCATTTGCAATATAAACTGCAGGAACTGCACCACTACGTAAAATTGGTACAACATAATCAATTCTTATATTATTATTTTTACAATAATCATCTATTTCTTTGGAAACTTTCAAACAATAATTCTTGAATTCATCATGCGACATATCTCTTATTTCAGCTTCATAATTAATTTTTTCATTACTTTTTGTATACTTCATCATTACACCCCCAGTACATTTTTTATTATAATTTTAAAATCAATTAAAATTATTAAGATGTTCATTTTTGTGAATTTATCAAGCTGAAGGCGTGCAAGTGGTACGTCGAAGTTTGATGAATGAAGCAAAAATGTGCAGATTGATGATTTTAATTGATTTTTGGTGGAGGTTAAGATCAGCTGTGCGAAACAAAGTAAGCTACAGATGTCTTATCCGAAATCATTAAATGGTGGAGGTGAGGAGATTTGAACTCCTGTCCACTACCCCTTCCATATAAACTTCTCCGAGTGCAGTTTGCTAAAATTATTCATCTAAACTATACAAGCAAACATGTTTAGCTTAAATATATCTTTTAAATACCCTCTATTTTCAAAGATACCAAATAGATTTGTTTCCCACTAGTTTGACACCTTTTTACTATGCGTGGGAACATTGTAAAAGGCGTAGCTGCGCTTAGGCAGCTAATGCTAATTCTGTATTATCAGCGTTTAAATTTATTTTCGCTTTTTTATAGTGGCCGAAGCGACCATCCACTACTCGCTATTTATACTTCTAGAGCAATGTCGAAACCATTACACCCCCAGTACATATTTTATTATACTATATTTTTGCTGAATTTACAAGGCAATGTTTTACAAAAACTATAGTATGGTATGAAGTGAGAAGTGAGATTTTAAATTTTCTATTCTCACTTCCCACTTCTCACTTCCAGCTTCAATTTAAACATAAAGCTATAAATTTGCTATATTAAATAGTAGTTAGTTTAACTATATCCTCCATAATTATCTCTGTTACTTTTTCTGCTGTTTCCTTTTCTTTTTTTGCTTCTTTATATTCTTCTAATTGTAATGGCTTACCATATGTAATTGTTGCTTTTTTGAAAGGTTTTTCTCCACCTTTAATTCCAACTGGAATAACTTGAGCATCAGAATTTAGTGCAAAATATGCAACTCCTGTTTTTGGTTTAATTCCCTTTTTTAGGCCATTTCTTGTACCTTCTGGAAACAAGGCTAATGCTTTATTTTGTTTTAAAGTCTTAAGTCCATCTTTCATAGGCCCTAAATCTTTTGCATTTCTTTTTACTAAAATAACATCAAAAACTTTTGCTAAATGTGCTAAATACCAATTTTTTGCAAGTTCTTCTTTTGCTAAAAATCTTGTATCATCTCTTTTACATGTAACTTCCATGAGTGGTGCATCTAAAAAGCTCCTATGATTTCCGCAAAAAATTACAGGCCCATTTTTAGGAATATTTTCTAATCCAATTACTTGAATTCTATATACTATTTTTAAATACACAAATATTAACAATCTTATAAGATATCTTTTTATTTTATAGTATGTATTTTTCAAATTAATCCCCCCTTCTTTTAGTTACAGTGACTAAATAGCACAAAATCGAAATATTACATTAATTTTCCATCGCCTAATTAGCCTTTTTTTCATCTATTATTTCAATTACTCTATTTACTACTTCTTCTATTGTCATATTAGATGAATCAATATAAATTGCATCTTCTGCTTGTTTTAGAGGAGCTACATTACTGGTTTTATCATTTTTATCTCTAATTATTATACTTTCTAATATTTCTTCATATGGAGTATTAATTCCCTTTTCCCTATTTTGTTTAAATCTTCTTTTTGCTCTTTCTTCTGGGGTTGCATCTAAATAAATCTTTACATCTGCATTAGGAAATACATTAGTTCCAATATCTCTGCCTTCCATAATTACATATTTTCCTTCTGCAATTTTCCTTGATAAGGTAGTTATGTTTTCTCTTACAATTACAATATGAGAAACTGGAGATACTAATTCATCTACATCTTTTTCTCTTATTCTTTTAGTTACGTCCTCCCCATTTAAAAAAACTAAATCTTGACCATTCTCTTTTTTAAATTCTATATTTACACTATCTAAACATTTTTTAATACTTGTGATATCATCTAATTCTATATTATTTTTTATTATATATAAAGTTACACATCTATATAAAGCTCCTGTATCAATATATACCAAATTTCTTTTTTCTCCAACTAATTTTGTAATTGTACCTTTTCCGCTTCCAGCAGGTCCATCAACTGCAACAACAAATCCCATGATTCATTCCTCTACTTTCTATTTTTATTTTTCTTATTCTATCACATAAAAATAATTATTGTCAATTTGGGACCGGGTACTTTTTGCACATTGGTAAATTGGTAAATTGGGACCGGGTATTTTTTGCACATTTATAAAAAATAACTAATCCGCGTCAGCATTTCGTTTTATAAAATCCGTATGGTGGGTATCCCTAAAGGGGGTACCATAGGATTTTATAAAATGATATGCGGTTAAACAGGATTAGTTATTTTCATTGTTGTGCAAAAAGTACCCGGTCCCAAATTACCAAATTAGCATTTATAAATCTTCGCACCTAAATTATTTAGCTTTTCATCTAGATTTTCGTACCCTCTTAATATATATTCTATATTGTCTATCTTTGTCGTTCCTTTGGCAACTAAACCTGCTAATACCATACTTGCGCCACCTCGTAAATCTGTTGCAATAACTTTAGACCCATATAGTTTTTTAGTACCTTTTATTATTGCGCTTTTACTTTCTAGTTTGATTTTTGCCCCCATTTTTTGAAGTTCTGTTAAATATTTAAATCTATTTTCAAAAATATTTTCTGTTATTATTGATGTTCCATTTGCAATTGTTAAACATGCCCCCATTATTGCTTGCATATCTGTTGGAAATCCTGGATATGGCATTGTTTTTATATCTATAGATTTTAATTTTTTTGGTGCTTTTAATTGTATCTCTTTATTTTTTACGCTTATCTCGCATCCCATTTCTTCAAATTTATCTAAAACAGGTGCTATGTGTTTTAACTCAACATTTTTTAGTATAACATCTCCCCCGGTAATTGCTGTAGCTCCTAAAAGAGTTCCAGCTTCTATTCTATCAGGCATTATATTATAGCTTACATCTTTTAAATTATTTACTCCTTGAATTTTTATAATATTCGTTCCCGCTCCACTTATTTTTGCCCCCATAGCATTTAAAAACTTTTGTAAATCAACTATTTCTGGTTCCATTGCTGCATTGATTATTTTAGTTGTTCCTTTTCCTAAAACTGCTAAAAGCATAATATTTTCTGTTGCTCCTACACTTGGAAAATCTAAATTGATATCTGTAGGTATTATTTCTTGAGCCTCACAATTAATTTTTCCATAGTCTTTATTTATTTTTACTCCAAGTTTTTCAAATGCTTTTAAATGTAGGTCAATTGGTCTTGCTCCAATATCACATCCTCCTGTTTGTGATAGTTTGTGGATACATAAATTTTAAATGGAATGCTAATCCTCCATTTTCATATAATTCGTTATACATTGTTTCTGTTAAGTTGTATTCTTCTTTTATTGTTGGTGTTATCTCTTGCTTATCAAAAACTACTATTTTATCAAATAGCCTTGATAATTCTTCTTTGGTTAGTCCATTAGCTTTAATATCATCTATTGCCTTAAATATTAAATCTTCTTTATCTTCTAATTTGTTTAATGTATTAAATTTGGTTTCTACTTCTTGCAATTTTTCTTTTTCATATTTTATCTTCTTTTCTAGTTCTTGCTTTTTATCTTTGTATATAAATTCTGGTATTAAGTCATTTAGCTTATCTTCATAAACTTGCTTAAATTGCTTTTCTAACTTTTCTAATGTTTGTTTTGATTTGTTTAAATCTTTTTCTAGTGTTACTTTATTTGTAGATATTGCTTTTACATTGTCCATAACAAAGTTTTTAAATTCTGGATTACTTACAAGATTATCTATATATGCATTTACAATTCTATCTAAATATTCAATTCTCATTCTGTGTGGTTTGCATCCATAATCTGGTCTTATATCTTTTATCGCTCCCTCATTACTATATTTTTTACATAAATAACTATCTGGTCTTTTTCTTGTTCCAGTATTTCCTTTTCTTTTATACATAGGTCGCCCACATCTTCCACAATATAAAAGTCCTGAATATAAGTTATTTTCTGTATCTACAAATTTGAATCCATTATTAATTTTATCACTTTCTCTTTTTCTTTTCTTCCTAATCTTCTGCACCTTTTCAAATAATTCTTTATTTATAATTGGTTCGTGATGATTTTCTATTATAGTCCATTCTTGTTCTGGTTTAACTCTTGTTTTTTTAGATTTAAAACTTAATTTTTCTGTATGCCCTCCAACATAATCTCCTGTATATCTTCTATCATCTAAAATTCTTACAATATGCTGTGCTTTCCAATTTGCTGTTTGTTTTGCATTTACAAAGCCTCGTGACTGAGATGGTGTTGGTACTCCTTTTTTATTTAAATGTGTTGCAATTTTTTGATATCCCCAACATTTAGAATATAGTTCAAATATTTCTTGCACCACAGGTGCTGTTTCTTCATTTATAACCAGCCTCTTTCCATCTTTGTCATATCCGTAGATTGCTTTTACTAATAAGTCTCCCTCTTCTATTTTATGTCTCAAATTTCTTCTTATATTTTTACTATCATCTCTTGCTCTTCTTTCATTAAACCATGCATATAGTCCAAACATTTCCTCATTATATTGCTCGTCTTCAAATATTATTTCTACACCTTGTTCTTCTAAATACTCTACAAATTCTAATGCCTCCCTTTGATTCCTTCCAAGTCTTGCGGAATTTTTGAAAACTATTACATCTATCTCTTTTTTTCTTGCTCTTTCTCTAATATCATCAAACCTACTAAAGTCTGTTCCACTTTTATCATCATCCATTATAATGTCTACAATATTGGTATATCCATGACTTTTACAATATTTAATTAACAAATCTCTTTGTGTTTCTATTCTTTCATAGTTTTCTCCATAGTCATCTCTGCTCTCTCTACAATAGATTACTACTCTTTTTTCACTGTTTTGTTTTTGCATGATATACCTCCAATTTTTTTGATATTTTAACAATGTATCAATAACGCATTCAAAACACAATTTCTTATTGTTGCTATTATATATAAAAAGCCCTAAAATTTCAAGTTTTTTTCTTAAAATTTTAGAACTTTTTTCAGATGACTACATTTTGTTGCCAACTGGTTACAATTTGTACCCAGTTCAACTCACAAGAAATTTTTGTAAGTTCATTTTATTTATACTTTCCAATTCTTCAACTTTAGTTGACTTTTTTATTTTATCTATATCTTGTTGTAATAACCTTTTATAATTATCATACTCTTCTAACGGCACTTCATTAAGTATTTTTAATGTTAAATATCTATTAGTTAGCATATTACTCTGCACCTTTGGTAATCTTTTTTTATTACATAGAAACATTATTTTTCGATTAAGTTCTGCTTCTCCATTTAAATTTTTAATATCATCTATATGCATTGATAAACATGTTTTCTTTAAACAACCTATTCCAAAATTATACTTTGTATTACTTATTTTTCTACCACATAGCATACATCTTTCCATATTTCTTTCTCCAAATAAATACTAAATATATTATATATTATATATTTTACAATATATGTCATTTTTTTACAATTGATTTTACCAAACTTCTGTAACGAGTAATAACTTTTTTAATTTTTCATTTTTTGCCATATAATATGCATAACCATGATTCCAATTATTAGTTTTATATGGCTTACTATCAAATAAATAAATTTCACTATTAATGAAAAATTCTTCTCCCTCTTTATACTCAAATATTACTGGTGTATCTATACCATATTTATCATATAAATCATTAAAATTAATTCCTTTAGTTTCTATTATTTCTTTAACCTGATCCTTATATCTTTCCATATATTCATCTATTCTGTCATTATCCATTTCTAGCAATAATTCAAAACAAAATCCACCTTGCAAAAATTGTGGTCTATAATAAAATTTAACTTTATTATTATGTATTAAATCTTGTGGTATTTCTTTTGGAAATTGAAATCTTATTTTCTCATATCCAGCTATATTACAAATATGTTTATATCTCAAAGGATTGTTCTCATAAGAAGTTCCTTCTTTAACCATAACAAATATGAGGGTATAAAAACTAACTATTAAAAACAATATTATTAGAATAATTGAAATTATTTTGCCCTTCCTTACGTTTATTTTTTCATTCTTTGTAAAAAAATACAGCAATATTATTAATACAATTGGAATAATTAATATTAATGAACTTATTAGATGTGTATTTATTGTACAAAAATTATATTGCCAGAACCAAAATGCATAATTTATTGATAATAATGTTATTGTTATTATATAAAACTTATTATATTTTACTGCTTTATTATTATTGTTATTTCCAAATAAATAGTCATACTTTTCCATATAATTCCTCATTTCTATAGTTTGCAAGATATTATTCTACCTATTGAAATGGTAACAATTTGTTACCATTTGATTAGCAATACTAACCAAATGAATTTTTATTAGTTATTTTAATTTCTTTTTATCCTTTTCTTTTAATTCTATCTGTTTTTCTTCTTCCTCAATATATTTATAATTCAATTTGTTCGTTCTAGTTACAACTGATTCTCCAAGATTTTTCTCAATATCGTTTCTTGCAACTTTAGCAGCATGTCCTCCCATTTTAGCAACTTTTATATTTTCTTTTAATCCATTTTGCTTTTGTTTCGCTGCTAATCTTTTTGTAGCTTCTTCCGATAAATCTGTTAATATAAGTTCTATATTATCCATATTATCTCTTAAATTTTCTTTCCTTAATCCTTTATACTGTTTATATTCTTTTGCTGTCATTCCAGACCATTCTTTATATATTTCATTTGTTAAAATTGCATATTCAACATTTTTTTCAATTCCATTTTCTTTCCATACATCAGTTAATTTTTTTCTTTCTTGAATGGATTTCATTCTTTTTGCAATCCATTCTTCATCATATCCCTTTGTCCTATATAAATCAATTGCTCTTTGCAATGCTATAGATGGATCAAAAGTTTCATCAATTTTTTCTTTTCCTAAATGAGCCAACCATTGTTTAATTGGTTCTGCATTTTTAGATGGAATTGACTCAATTATACGAAACATTCCTTCAATATCTATAACATCTGTATTATAATATTTACCATCTGATGATTTTAATTTCAGTTGGTGACAATTTGTCACCGACTCATTTCCTTCCTCTTTAAGCCTTTGTTTTAATTTATTCCAATATTTTCTACCATCTTTACTTTTCGATATTGCGCTTACAATATCTACAATACTTGTAAAATATTTTTCCTCTTCTTTATCCCAAATAGTTCTAATTGTTTCATTACTAAATATTTTGTTAATTAAATGCATTTTATTTTCGTCCATTTTATATCTCTCTTTCTCAAGTTGTTCGGAACTTCCGAACAACTCAAAATTTTTTTAATTTCTTCTTCTTGTCTTTTTGTTACTTTAATCTCTTTTTATAATTTACCTTTAACTGTTTATTTTTTTCTTTTTCAATTTGTTTTGCACTTTTACTTGGTGTTGGTAAATCTTCTGGCATAGTACCACCTATTCTTTTTATAGTTTGTCTAACAGCTTGTCCTACATTATGATGAGTTTTACAAGCATCATCTTCATTGTTTATATTTTTATTTTTTAGAACCTCATCAGTTTGTGTAATTCTAAATAAATTTGCTGCAAGTTCTGTACTACTCATATAATCTAATATATCTTCTTTTTCTGATATACCTTTTCTATTTGCAATATCTTTTGCTGTTTCTCCGTTATATAATCCTCTATAACCATAATTATTAAATTTCCCGTAATTTTTCACACCTGCTAATTTTGCTGTATCAAATAAATATTTATTTTTATCTTTTACATTTTTTCTAGTGTACAATCTTTTTTCATCTTCACTTAATTGTTCATATTCTTGTCTTGTTAATTCTTGTTTTCTTGTTTGGACTGCAAAATATGTTTGAGCTAATGCTATTGCTTTTTTTCTACTATCACCATTTTGTGCAATTAAATAACATGCATAACGAGTAAGTCTATAATCGATTATTGTTTTTTCCGCACCTTTGGGCATTTTGATCGTTTTGGCGACGTCGACAAAATGATCAAACGTACTAATATCACTATTTTCGCATGCTTCTTTTGCCTTGTTTATAACATTTTCGAATTTTCTCCATTCTTTATAATTTAATACATTTTGTAATTCTCTTGCATACCAGTATTCTATTCCATTTTCATCTATATGTTTTATACTTTCAAAATTATCTTCTGTGATAGTAATTAGATTCTTTTCATCCATATTGAGTTGCTCCTTCCTTTTTAATACAAATTGCTTGAAATAATAACCTCATCTCCTTTATCAAAATGTACAAATTTCTCGTACATTTGAATTCTTTTATTTCTTCTATTTATATCATATTTCTAAAACTTTTTCAATGCTTTTGCGAAATTTTGTTCTTTTTTATTTGAATTTTTGTTTTATTCTATCAGAGATAATATCGGTGAATATCTGTTTATAATCTTCTACTTCACCAACATTTGATTTTGGACAAATAAATACTGCAAATGGTAATTTATCTTTTTTATTTTTGTTTTTATTATCCTTTGCCTTTTCCAGAATATTCACCTACCTTTCCTCTAATTTATATTCAAGAACTTTTTGTCCTTATTACTAAAACTACAAGTGGTATTTTACCCATATGAGATTTGCCCTCATTCCTGCTTTACAGAATCGCCCCTTTACATCATGTTAGCCAGACGAAAGTATCATAGAGAATATTTTGGTGCTTTAGGAGATTTTGAATATAATATTGGAGACAAATTATATGAATTTGCAATAATGGACAATAAAGAATTTGAATATTTAAAAGCAATATACAACCAACTAATAGGACTTGTATGTTATGCTAAAGAAACTGATTCAGTAGATGAAAGATTGGATTGTTTCTTGAAAATGTTTCAAATAGTTAGAGCATGTTTGAACTTTTCTCCATATACTCACTTCTATACACAAGTTTTAATTGATATAATTATAAAAACATATAATACTAAAACATTTAGAACAGATCTTTTATTTAAATCTCAAATTGGTGTTTTAATAGAAGATTCAAAATAAAATATGTATGTGACACAATATTATCACCACAAGAAAGAAGATTAGATGTAGATAAAATAGTAGATATTATAAAAGAAAAAAATATTATTGCAGAAGAAGTTTATGAACTAGAAAATACAGAAGAACAAATAAGATTTGAGTTATTTAAAGTTATTCAAAATAACTTTGTTATAAATAAGTGTGAAAATTGTGGAAGATTATTTATACCTGCAACAACTAATAATAATCCATATCAAAAAGCAAGAAATGACCAAAAGTATTGTAATAATTTATATTTAGATACTGGTAAAACTTGCAAAGAAATTGGAGCTTTAAATAAACAAAAAGAAAAAGAACAAAAAAGCCGAATACAGGCTGAATTTAACAGAGAATATAAAAGAATGCATGGATTACATTATAACCACCAAAAAGAATTTAAAGAAAAGAAATTCAAAGAATGGTCAAAGAAAGCTAGAGAATTTAGAGATAGGTTTACAGATGAACAAATAGAGGAATTTAAAATTGAATTAAAGAAATTAAGTGATATGTATTATGTTGCAGACAACACAAAATCTTAATTTTAGGCAAAAAATAAAAGCAGTTACTAATAATTTAAAAGTAATTGCTTTTTATTCATCTTCAAACTCTACATCTTTAAATAATGGGTGTTTGAAAAAGTCACTTAATTCTATGTTAAATCCCTCACATATATGTAATATTGTTGCCAGTTTTGGACTTTTGCTTTTTCCGTAAAATATACTAAATACTGTTGAATATGATAATCCAGAATTTGTTGATAATTTATTTAATGTTATTTTTTGTTCTTCACATAATCCTATAATTCGCTTTTGCACAGCTTCTGAAAGTTGCATAAATCCACCTCTTTTCTCAATAAAAAAATTATATCAAAATCGTCAAAAAAACATTTGCGATAAATCGCAATTTTGCTATTGACTTTTAAATTTACTTATAATATAATTATTGCGAAAGGTCGCAAAATCAAGATTTTAAAATATTGCGATACATCAATTACACGAAAAATAGTAAAGTGCTATACTATAAATGTAGAAATTAAAGAACAAAGGAAATAAAGAAATGTACAAAATCGCTGAAAGTATTGATATTCTATATATATATATATATATTGTAAGCTTTAATTTAAAAATTCGTTTATATAAGCATAAGGCTATTTTCCCCTATGCATTTTTGAAGAATTCAAAAATGTATGTGTAAAAATAGTCTTTTTGTTGTTTAGTTTTGTTTTTTATGTTTAAACTATAATAATAAAATTTTGTTATTAATGTTTAATATATTAATATATCAAATTTATAAAGAAACGGAGGTGAATTTTGAGATGAAAAATTATGCAAAGAAATCTTTAAAAGATAGTAATGGTATAACTTTGATAGCTTTAGTGATTACAATCATCTTTTTTCACTTGTTTTTCAACATCTATCAAAGTATGATTTTCTCTTTCAAAATCTCTAACTAATTTATTTTCATCTGTAATATCGAATTTCTTAACAATCCATTTTATAAATTTATGAACAGTAACTTTAAATTTATCTACTACTTTTTTCAAATGACTATTTTCTTTTTCTAATCCTTTAATTTTACTTTTATATTGCCAGTTTAGGTCAAATTCTTTTTTCTTATAATCATTTTTTATTTGCTCTACTTCATTGTGCAAATTCTCGTTATCTTCTATAATTTTATTTCGTTCTCTTTCATACTTTTGTGCTTTTTCTACCATTTTTGCTTGTCTTAATAATTGTTGGTGCATTTGCAAATTATCTTGATATAATTCATTTATTAAATTATCTTTGGGCTTTATTATTTCATTTTCTACTTTTTCTCTATTTAATTTTATTATCTTAATATCTTTTATATTTGGAACTTCTGGTAATTCTAAATTTATACTATCTAATACTTTTTTAGTATTTTCAAAATTTGTTATTTTCTTTAAATCTTCTATTCTTTCGTGTTTTGCTCCTGTTTCTTCTGCTGGCAAGCCTCTTTCTAATTCAAAATCTTTTGATGTTATATATTTGTGAAAATCATTTTGTAACTGTCTGTAACTATCTCTTGCTCTCCAAAAATCTCTTGCACAGATTTTGTCTATATTATTACCTTCTTTATCTTTTGTATGAACTACTGGAATATATATTAAATGCATATGTGGGACATTTTCATCTAAATGCACCACACTAGAAACTATATTTTGTTCCCCAAGATTTTTGTAATTACAAGCAAATTTATGACATTCTTCAAAATATCTTCTTGTTTCTTTTTCTCCAATTTTATCAAAAAATTCTTTATCTGATGTAAATACCATTTCACACAATATTGCATAATTCATATCTCCTTGCACCTCCTTCTTCGCTCAAGATATTCTTTGAATGTCTAACATACTAGACAAACAAGTTTGTCCGTATGGCAGGGATTGTCAATCCCCACACCCCTTTTCACAAAAATACAAAAATGTATTTTTGTGCTTTTGAATAAATTTGCTTTTCTGCAATTTTATCCAAAAAAATCAGCTACAAAGTAGTTATCTACTCTAGTAGCCGATTTCCTATATGCAAATATTATAACTTATGCAATAATATCTGCATTTGCATATAATTTAGTAAAGTCATAGCCTGTATAATCTCGTTGTTCAAAGTTAACTTTGTTATTATTCTTAGTGTGCGATTCCTTATTATAATTATTTTGATTTTTTATATTATTTATTATCTCTTTGTCGTTTTTACCTATAGGGTATAGTTGTTTTTGACTTGCACAATGGATATTTTCACTTATACCCTCTAGGTATTTTTCACTATACCTATTTATCATCTCCTTATTAGGAATAATTTGTCTGCTTTCTACTTCTTTGCTATCTAATTTGAACTTTAACGTAACTTATATATATTCTTTTTTCTTCAATGAATTTACTATTTTTGAAACTCTTTCGGAGGTTACACTTACAATACTTGCTATATATTTATTACTTGCAAAGCAACTTCCTGTTTCATCGCTTAAATACAAAAACATTGATAATATTATTTTTTCTTTTTCCGATAACTCTTTATTTAATAATATTTCTGCTGGTATCCATAGTCATTTTAACTTTTTCATTACATACCCTCATTTCTCACTTAAAAATTCATTTATTCTTCTTGTAGTGTCAGTTGACATAAATCAAATGCAATAAAGAGTATATAAAACAAAAAAGCCTTGAACTTATTTCTAAATTCAAAGCTAAATCTTATTTTTATATCTATTATTCAATTATTTCATATCCTGCAATTTTATATCCTTTTAATCTTCTGTTATACATTTTCTCTAATATTTTCATATTATCCAAATAATCATAAACAACAACTTTTTCTTTATCTTCATGTTCTCTATGAAGCCTACCTACATATTGAATAATTCTTCCTTTCCAAGAAACTGGCATACTCAAAAACAATGTATCTAATCTACTATCGTCAAATCCTTCTCCTATAGAGCTACTTGTCGCTAATATAATTCTTGGCTTATTATTTACATCTGCCTCTTTTATAATATCATGTATTTCTTTAGTTTTCTTTTTGCCCATATTCCCTTTGTAGATCACTATAGGTATATTTAATTCATCTAAACCTTCTTTCAAAATTTTTAAATGTTCTACTCTCTCAGTTAATACAATTGGAGTTCTGCCATCTGCAACACATTTTTTTATATCTTCGATTATCATACTATTTCTAAAAACATTATGACACATATCATTAAGAATCTCTGATATTAATATTTTATCTTGTTCATCACTCGGAATATATTTATAATTAGTCTTTTTTACAATTACTGTATGCTCCATTTCTTTATTTTGTTTTAATTCTTTATTAGAGACTCTTACTCTTATATCGCCACATTGCATATAAATAATTTTATGCCATCCATCTTTTCTTGTTGGTGTTGCAGTTAATCCATATACATATTTACTTCTTATAGATTTTAATACTTTTTCAAAACTAAATGCTGCAACATGATGACATTCGTCTACAATAACTAATCCATAATTTTTGACTAATTCTTCTAAATTGTCTTTTTTAAATAGTGATTGAAAACTTGCTACATCTAGCTTACCATTTAAATTTTCCTTACTTGCTCCACATTGTCCTATTTCCTTTTTATTTATATCTAAAAAATATGCTAATCTTTCTTTCCACTGATCTAGCAAATTATTTCTGTTTACAATTACTAAAGTATTAGTTTTTAACTCCGAAATAATTTTAGCTCCTATAACTGTTTTTCCAAATCCAGTCGTTGCACATAATACCCCCGTTTCGTGAGATATTAAATCATTCATAGCTTTTTCCTGTTTTCTATTTAATTTTCCATTAAATTTATAATCTACCTTAGTTCCTTGTTCTCGTTTATCTTTTATGATTAATTTTACATTACTCTTTTCACATACATCTTTTATTTTTTCCATACAACCTCTTGGTAAAATCAAAAATCGATTATCTTCCTCAAAGCAACTAATAATTCTTGGAGTAGTTTTATAAAATATTGGCATTCTTAACTTTTGCAACTCATAGAATTTTGGATTAGTAAAACTTGCCAATCTTTTCAAATAGCTTATCTCATTTGGTAGTAGTTTCAATTTCTTGATATATATTTGATTATCAAAAAAACATTCAACATTATTAGTAAATACAATATCTTTTATATTATCCTTTTTAAGAATATCATCATCTACTATTTCTTCTATCTCTGGTTCTTTAAAGTCTTCCTCTTTAAATTTATCAACAAATTTGTATACATAATCACTTTTCAATCTTTTAATATTTGCTAATATTTCTAATTGATTTTTCTGTGGTTCAAAATATTTATCTACAAATACAGTATTTCCATTTTTACTACTATTTCCTTGAAATGGCAAAGCTATTAAATTACCAAATCCACCTTTTGGCATTGTATCTTGATTTGGAAATAGTCTATCATAAGAGTCCAACTCCAATGACGCCTTTTCCATTGTTTTAGTTAACAAAATATTTCCCATTTTTCTTGCAATTCTAGCTGATATATTTTCCTCAAAAAATATCCATACATGTGCTCCATTGCCAGAGCGAGACCTTTCAACATATACTGGTATATCTAATTCATCACATATACTCCAAAATGCACTAACATCTTTTTCATAAGTTTTCTTATCAAAATCTATAGCTAAAAAATTGCATAGGTCTCCTGGTAATAATGGATATATTCCTATGGTTATTTCACCTTTTAAATGCTTTAATATTATATCATCTGTTAAAGGAAGTAACTCTCTATAAGGACATTCACTACATTTCATTCTTGGTTTATCGCATTTATATACACTAAATTCATTTTTGCAAACAGGTGAATAACCTGATTTCCCTGTTTTATTGCTTATCCATCTCTTCGCATATAAATCGGTTCTTCCTTTAAATACTTCCATAAATATTTTTACTTTTTCTTCATTTGAGATATCTTTTGATTCTTTAGGTAAATCTTTTACTTCTATTTTTCCATATATTTTTTCTTTTAGTTCTTTGTTTTCTTTTTCTAACTTTTCTATTATTTGTATTAGTTCTTTTTTATCTAAATCATCTAACAAAAACATCTCCTCCTAAATAATACCCACACTAAAAATCTATTGTTTCAATACTATTTTTCCATGTAGTGTGAAGCTCTTGGTATTTATTTTGATTCTTAATATCTCCAATTATTTCATAATATTTAACTAATCTATCATATCCAAAATCAGTACATAATATATGCCCATTTTTTTCTGCTAAATCAATTACTTCTGCTAATTTATTTATATCAGGACTATCATACATATACCAATTTTGCATACATTGATATGGCTCATCTTCATCTGGATTATCTTTTATAAACTCTAACATTAAACTTCTCGCTTTGTCTTCATCTCCAATATGAAAATAGCAATCTGCTAATTCAACCGCATTATTTGTTTCCAAATCATAGTCCAGTTTTATATTTTCTCTTATTTTATTAAGTTCTTTTATTTCTTCTTTAATCACATCTTTATTAAATTCTCTATAAAACTGTAATACTGAAATATAACTTTCCAACATTTGGCTTGCGGTATTTACCCAACTTTTTAGCATAATATCTATTACTTTAATATCCTTTGTGCTTTCTTCTATTGCAATTTCAATAATCAGGTTCAATATTTCTCCATAATACTTTATTATCTTCTTGTCATATTCGTTTAAATCCTGTTCACCTTTATACTCATAATATGGAGTTCCTTGTAATGAAATATTGTCTATTTCTCTATCTAATTGCATTATTCTTTCTATTTTTTTACTTTCCATAATTTAAACTCCTATCCTCTATATACTTTAAATCCCATTATTATCTCATCTATATTCTCGTCTTTTATAGGCTCAATGCCGTTTTTTATATCTTCTATATACTTTGCCAATCTTTCAGTTACTATTTTTGGGGCATCTCCATTCATATCAAATTTGTTTGTAATCTTTGCATATGTCCTTTTATAATATGTTATATCTTTTTTTATTTCTGATAAATAATATTTTCTTTCTTTTTCTGTTGTAATTTCAAGTGGAAAAACATTATCATCTTCGTCTGCATATACTAGTCTTTTTAGTATATTTTCAGGTTTATCTTGAAGTTCAATTGCAAGTACATTTTCATCTTCTAATAATTTACTAAATGTTCTTACATAAAACATTACAGACACTGCAATAACAACATTGTCCTCATACTTATTTACAATATCACTTAATATTTTTCCTCTTTCTTTATGTCTTTCATAAGTCCAAGAATATTTATTCATAAAAGTATCTATTTTTCCATACCTTCTTTTTATTTCTTCATCTAAATCATCAAATTCATAATTTAATTTTTCACTTAGCAATTTTCCTATTGTAGATTTTCCTACATTAGTTATTCCAAATAACAATATTTTCATAATTCATTACATCCATTTTCCTTACATTTATTTATATTTTACCACATTTTGTTTAAAAAATAAAGCCCTAAGATTTTACTCTTAAAGCTTTATAAATTTATTATTTAAATTCCCTAATCCACTCATTTATCTTAAACTTGTCCGATGTATCAACTAAATATCGCAATCCCCCGGATACGAAAATATTGCTTTTTTATACCTTCCTAAAATTGCTCCTGCAAATATTACTGATGATCTCATTTGATGCATTAGATTTTCTGGTATTTCAAATTTATTTATATTTCTTGAATCTATTGTTACTTTATTTTTATTCTTTTTCACTCTGCATCCTAAACTTTTTAAAATCTCTATCATCATTTGTGTATCATGAATATTTGGTACATTATATAATTTTGTTATTCCTTTGTTTAATATACTTGCTGCCATTATTGGAAGTGATGCATTTTTTGAGCCTGATACATAGGTCTCCCCTTGGAGTCTTTTTCCTCCTTCTATTATGTAACTCGACATTTTTCTATTTATCCTTTCATAAAATACTTTTTTCTGATGTATTTTATGCAAAAGTTCTATTTTTTGTGAATTTACAATATAAAAAGCTCTAAAACTTCAAGTTATTTCCTCAAAATTTTAGAACTTTTTTCAGATGACTACACTTTGTAGCTATCTCAATTTGTATAACACTACATATCCTTTTAGCAATGTCGTTTTTTCGGAAAGTGTCCCCTTAATGTCGGTCTTTTTATTTTATATCTTTATAATTGTTGTATTTTTTATAAATAATTAATGATAATATTGTAACTATAATAATTCCCATTAACACAATTGTCAAATTTTTTCCTGTTTTTGGTAATTCAGTTGGACCATCAAACTTTATTGTAGGCTCTTCTGTACTATTAGGATCTGTTGTTGTTCCAGGATTTATAGGAGATTTTGTTGAATCTATAACCTTTAAATCATAGGTCGCCATAACAGTTTGTCCATCGATATTATATTTTGCCGTAATAGTAGCTGTTCCCTCGTTTATTGCCGTTAATAATCCATTATTATCAACTTTTACAATTTTTTCATCACTACTTGTCCATATTGTATTATCATCAGATGTTACATCTAAAGATACTAAAGAACCACGTCTAAACTCAAGTATTGCAATTAACTGCATTTCATCTCCAATGTTAATTGATGTTGATAAATCATTATTTTTTTTAGAAGAAATTACTAGATTATAATTAGTTTCAATAACATCCAAATCATAACTATCAGAATAAGTTTTTCCATTATAATCTAAAGTTGCTATTAATTTAGTTTTACCTATTGATAAGTATTTTACAGTAGCTATAGCATCTGCCCAACCTTTATCATATTCTGTTTTAGTTATTTTAGCAATATTTTCATCTTCTATTTTAAATTTTATATTTTCTTTTTCAGTCTTTGGGATATTATACAACCCTATATTAAATCTGTCTTCATGATTTAATATCATACCAGGTCCTGGTTCATCATATAAAAATCTAATTCCAGTATATTCTGGATTAATTTTTACAGTAACTTCATAAGTTGCATCTCTAAAATTATTGCTTTCAAATTCATATTTAGCTGTTATGGTAGCTGTTCCTTCTGAAATTCCTGTAACTTTTCCATTACTATCAACTATTGCAATATTATTATTACTACTTGACCATAAAGAGTCATTGGTTACATCATCTCTACTAAGCTCTCTAATTCCTCCATTTGGCTCCTCTGGAATCCACATATCATTGCCTACCCAATATTCTGCTTTTAATTGAATTGTCTTATTTATCTCAACCGTTTTTTCTCCTTTTATATCTAAATTAAATGAAATAGCATTAACTTTGGTAGAAATAAATATAACATATATTAATAAAACTAATCCTAAAACTATTTTTTTATTTTTCATTTCAAAACTCCTCCTTGTTTTTATAAAATTTCATATATAATTTTATAAAAATAATACTTTTTAAAACATTTATTTTTTCCTAATCAAAGCACTTCTCCCAATTCTTTTGAAAATTCTTTTAATAATACTACTTTAATAGTTGTTGCCTTTCCTTCATTGTACTCATCTATTATTCTTTTTAATCTTGTTAAGTTTTCTAATTCTTCTGTAGCAACTTCTTTATTTTCTTTTATCCTTTTTATAAGTTTTTCTTTTATTAAAACTATATCTTCATTACTTGCACATGATATTCTTTGGAATATTTGGAATGCATCATAATATTTTAGAATTGGAATATTATCACACTCTTTATCAAATCTTGCATAAAATTGCTCCATTTGAATTGGTATACATTTAAATATGCTATCTGCTTTTTCTCTATATTCTTTTTCAAGTAATTGTTCATTTAGTTCTTCAAATCTTTGTAAAACATCTTCCATTTCTTCATCAATATTTTGATTTTCTTCTCTAATTACTACTTTACCAAGCTCTTCATCTACATTCGCGCAATAACTTGAATGAAGAGAAGCCAAATTCATACCATTTAAAAATATCGTTTTTAAGGTTGTTATATCATTTGATATAAGATTACTTTTAGAGAAATATACAAAATACTCATAAAGTTTTACAACATCAATAAGTTCAAGCTCTCCTTGTTTAACTTCTTCTATTGTTTCATTAACTGTCTGTGTAAATTTGTCATCTGGTAACTTCCAATATTCTTCTACTAATATCTTTTTATATGATGGAACTTTTTTATCATTTGGACTTGTATTAATTTCCTCCATATTTGCTTTGAAAATTTTCATATCAAAAATTCTTGTTCTAACATAATATTCTATAAATTTAAAAAATCTATAATCTGCTTTAAAATTATAATAATAGTTTCCATCAAATTCTTTTATATAAAATTGCCTATCATCCATTAATACTCTTGAAGAAACTAAAATTGATTTATATTCTTCATTGTTTTCTATATTTTTAAATTTTTCTTTTATAATTTTTCCTGTTTTTATTTCAAAAGATACTGCAATAGTAAATATAAGCATTGTTTGCATTACTCTATTGTTTGTATTTGGATATAGTTTACTAACTTCATCATATATTTTACTAAAATCATTTAAAGCATGTTTTAAAATACGTAAGTTCCTTGTTCCACTTTTTTTGAATGTACTAATAATTAACTCTGTATTTTCTCTTAAAAATCTTATTAAATCTCGATTTTGCTCAAACCTCATAAGTATTCCATTAATAATGTAATCAAATTGAGGAGCATATTCAAATGTTTCACCAATAAGTTTTTCTTTTATTCTTTCATAATCTATAGCTTTATCAAATACGGTTTCTATTTTGTCTTGTATCTTTTTTACCATTGGGATGTCTTTTTTCTCAAGCTCACCTTGTTTATCTAAAAGATATGTTGCTATAAAAGTTTTCATTTCCAAATTGCTATTTTTAATTTTTGTTGATAATTCTTTTTCATTACAGATTATTATTGTTTTTATATGATCATGTTCAACAAAGTTATTAATATAGCCCAAAATATCTATAACATCAACATTAGCTCTTTCTAAATCATCAAAACACAAAACTTTATCATCAGTTGCAAAAAAGTCAGAATAATCTACTTTATTACCATTTGTGGCGGTTCCAAATAAATTTGCCATATCTATTCCTGTTTTTGCATATTCTGGAATTGATGTTTTTCCAGAAGCTTCCATATACTTTCTAAGATTTTTATTCATAAGCTGTGATGTTTCCATAAATATCTTTTTGCTAATCTCTTCAAGATTAGAAATTCCATACAAAGACATATATATTGTTGTATATCTTTTACCATTTAATTGCATTGTATCAATCTTTTTCTTAATTTGATTATTCCAAAAATAAGTTTTTCCAGAACCCCATTCTCCATTTATCATAATTGCATAATCAGTATAATCTGACCTAACATAATCTAAAATGCTTTCTACTAAATCTTCCATTGTTTCTCTCCTTTTTCATTTGGGGACGGTCCTTTTTTGCAAATTTTTTCATTTGGGGACGGTCCTTTTTTGTGAATGTTATGTAAATTAATCTTTTGCAATTGTGAATACATCAACCTTCTTAGCTCCTGCTTGTTTTAATATTTTACTACATTCGTTTAGCGTAGCTCCTGTTGTAAAAATATCATCTACTATAAGTATTTTTTTATTAATTATTCTATCCATATTTTGAATTTTGTAAACATTTTTAACATTTTCTTCTCTACCGTTCATAATCTAATGTGCTTTGTGGTTTGTTATTAATGCTTTTTCTTAAAATATCATTTTCAAATTTGATATCTAAATACTTTGCAAGTTCTATTGCTATTAATTTGGATTGATTGTACCCTCTATTATTAATTCTTTTTTTACTAATTGGAACTGGAATGATTATATCATAAAAATCAAAATGAAAATAGTTTTTTTCATAAAAAATAAAAAAATTTAAAAATGTTCTGAATAAATAAGGTTTTTCATTAAATTTGTAATCTAAAAGCTTATCTCGAATTAAGCCTTCATATTTGAATAAATAAAAATGATTTTCAAAATTCTTGTCTTCATAATAATCTTGTCCAAAAACTGCTTCATTAAAGAGCTTATTTCTACACTTAATACATAAATAATTTTCAGATAGTTTTCCACATATCCCACACACAGGTGGATAAATTAGATCTAATAATTTGTTAAAAATTTTAATCTCTCCTTTTCTATAATTCTTGAGGTGGGAAGTCGGAGATTGGAGGTCGGACATCCCACCTCTTATCTCCTACCTACTGCCTAATACTTCTCCCTCTCACATCTCACTTTCCACTTAAACCATAATCTAATTATTCTTCAATCCCAAAGCTCTAAGCGCCTCGCCAATATTTTTTACACCAATAATGTCCATTTTAAATTTTTCATCTAAATGTTTTTTATTGTTCTCTGGAATTATGCACCTCTTAAATCCAAGCTTTTCAGCTTCTTTAAGTCTTTTTTCTATCATATTAATTCTTCTAACTTCACCAGTTAAACCTACTTCTCCCATTATAACCGTATCTTTTGGAATTGGAATATTTTTAAAGCTTGATGCACAAACACAAACTATTCCTAAATCTATTGATGGTTCATTTAATTTAATTCCACTAACAACATTTACATATATATCTTGCCCACCAATTTGTAAATTAGCTCTTTTTTCCAAAACCGCTATTAATACTGCTAATCTATTGTAATCCAATCCATTTGCTGTTCTTTTAGGAATTCCAAATACAGATAAAGTAGTTAATGCTTGAAGTTCAATTAGCATTGGGCGAGTTCCCTCCATACTTGCTACTATACAAGATCCTGATGGGTTATCCTCTCTTTCTGAAATTAATATCTCTGAAGGATTTTCTATTTCAACTAAT
Source organism: uncultured Eubacteriales bacterium (assembly GCA_902787685.1). Classification (GTDB taxonomy): domain Bacteria; phylum Bacillota; class Clostridia; order TANB77; family CAG-508; genus CAG-269. The sequence continues at coordinate 85,290 of CADAHH010000007.1, forward strand.
CCTTCACCTTTCATTTCAAACATACCTATTTCATTTGTTGAACCAAATCTATTTTTTACACCTCTTAAAATTCTATAAGAAAAATATCTTTCTCCTTCTAGATATAAAACAGTATCTACCATATGTTCTAAAACTCTTGGTCCTGCTATTGTTCCATCTTTTGTAACATGTCCAATTATTATTGTTGTAATTTGCTTTGATTTACAAATTCTCATTATTTGTGATGTAATTTCTCTTACCTGACTAACACTTCCAGCTGCCGCAGTTAATTCATCAGAATACATTGTTTGAATAGAATCAATAATAACAAGTTTGGGTTGTAATTCTTCTATACTCTCTTTTACAATATCAATATCTGTTTCACCTAAAAATAAAATATCATCATTATTAATTTCTAATCTATCTGCTCTAAGTTTTATTTGTTCAGCTGATTCTTCTCCAGAAACATATAGAACTTTTCCTTCACCTTTTATTTTATCACATAATTCTAAAATAAGAGTAGACTTACCAATTCCTGGTTCTCCTCCAAGTAATATTAATGAACCTTTAACTATGCCTCCACCAAGAACTCTATCTAATTCTCCAAATCCTGTAGATATTCTAGAAACCTCTTGGCCTTTATATGAATTTAATGCTTTAGGCTCGTTTCTTTCTTTAATCTTTTTTACTCCATTTTCTGTAACTTTTTCAATTTTTTGTTCAAAAAAAGTATTCCAACTATTACATGCTGGACATTTTCCAAGCCATTTAACACTTTCATAACCACATTCATTACAAACAAAAATAGTTTTTGCAGGTTTTGCCATAAATCACACTTGTCCTTTCTCTTTAATTTGCTTTATTTTACAACATTTTTTCACATAATGCAAGTGCAATTTGGGACCGGGTATTTTTTGCACAACAATGAAAATAACTAATCCTGTTTAACCGCACATCATTTTTTAAAATCCTATGGTACCCCCTTTAGGGATACCCACCATACGGATTTTAAAAAACGATAAAAAGTACCCGGTCCCAAATTAAAATTTCAAAAAAGTACCCGGTCCCAATTTAAAATTTCAAAAAAGTACCCGGTCCCAATTTACCAATTATCTGCCAAAATTTGTGAACAGTAATAAGAATATTATTATAAAGAATAGTATTTCGCTATCATTTGAACAGCCACATCCATTCCCTCCAAATAATCCTCCAAACATTCCATTATTATTACATCCACATGAACGGTCATTTTGACCTTGCATATTTAAATTATTTTCTGGCATTTTAAATCCTCCTTTATGTTTTTATTGTATAGTATGAGTATAGTTATTGTTTTGTTACTTATATATTTCTTTTTATTAACATTTATATTACATTTTTGTAATAATTCATTTATCCCTCTTATTTTATGATATTATAAATATGAAAAATCATACAAAAAAGGAATCAGTAAATGAAACAAATTGAAATATATAATGAAGATTCAAAAGCTTTTTTTGGAACCAGTCAAATAACTAGAGAAATACTTTTACAAAAGAATTATTTTCCTTTTTATATTCCACTTAACTCTAGAAGTATACCTACATTAGAAGAACTTAACAAGGTTATAGAATTTTTTGATGATGTTCAATGTACAATTGGTTTTTCTCCCAAAAATCCTCAATCACATGCAGTTAATATGGAAAAAGGAGCCTTTGAAGATGATTCAAATGCTATAATAGAAGCTTTGGAGAAAACATCTACCTCTGTTTCAAAAATTGAACTTTATGGTTATTTTAAATATTTATCTCTCCCAAACAATTTGATGAATAAATTTACCAAACTTGATACATTAGTAATACATGGATCAGGAGAAAACTCTAGCATAAACACTTTATCCCTACCTCCAAATCTTTCAACAATTAAACTATATAATTTAACTGGTATATCTAGTTTAGATACTTCTCAAGTAAAAAATCTCTCTGATTTAGTTCTTTTTTTAGATGATTTCTTTCTACTTGATGGTAAAACTAATCTACCTTTTGATAAAATTGAAAATTTAGATTTGACAGATAATTTATCTGATAGAGTTTTAAACTTAAATAATTTACAACAAAGATTTCCAAATTTAAAAAACTTAAAGATGCACCCAGATTATAAATTTCTTGGACCTTTATCTACAAAAGAAATTTCATTTTTGGTAAAAGTAGCTGGTCAAATTAAGATAGAAAATACATATGATAATTTAGTTGATTTCTTTATAGATTATATACCATTTGAAATTAAAGGAATAAAAAAAATAGGTAATATATTCTATGATCCTAAAAAAATTAAATTAAAACCAATAGAGCTAGATTATAAAAAATATAAAAATATCTCAGATAAATCACAATTTAAAAATGCATTTGTAAAAATTAATATTAAAAACATGTCTGAATTTTCAACTGAAGAAGCAATTAAATTAAAAGAACAAATTCCTAATTGTCAAATATCTGTTAGAGAAGTTGACTGTAATTTAAGTATTTATAGTTTAGATGATTATATTTTGATGAGCAAACATCTTGATAAAATTTTAAGTGGAATCAATCCGAATTCTTCTGAACTAGAACAATACTCTCATATTTATAAAGCTATGCATGTAATATTTCGTAATTATAATGCAATAGATAATCAAGATCCTGAATTTGTGAAAACTCATCCTTATGATAATTTCTATGCAGATTGTTTGAGCAATTCCTCTAGAAATCTATATGGTGCTTTAAAATACAATTCTGCTATTTGTGCAGGATTTGCTTCAGCAATTCATAATGCCTGTGCTAGACAAGGTTTAAACAGTATAATAGTTGGAGGGTGTTTCTATAATTTTGTAGATCTATCTATTCTTCAGAAATATGATAAAGAAAACCATAGATATACAATTTTAAAATGCTTTGACTCATTTCATTACTTAATTAAAGACCGTAAAGCACTACACGCATGGAATTTAATTCAAATTAATGGTGCTTGGTATAATTCGGATTCCACCTTGGATGCAGGTCGAATACATGAAGGATATTTGCCTAAATATTTTTTATTTAGTGATGCTGAAAATATTCAAAGAGGCTATGGACGTAATAACTATTTAACAACAAAATGTAATACTCCGTTTTCTTCTTATAAATTAGCTGAAACTTTTCCAAACTTAAAACCCGAACCACCAGGGAGAATATCTACATTGTCACAAAATCAATTTAAAATATTAAAGAAAGTACTTTCAAATTATTATAATCCTCTAAAAATAATGTCAAATGCATATAAGGAGATTTCTAGTTTTAGAAGATATAAAAAATCTAAAAAGAAATATCCTATTCCTCTTAATCCTCCTTCCGATACACCTAAAAGGAGTTTTAGAGAATCTAAAGTTATAAAAGAATTTCAATCACCAGAAGGAATGGCTTTTACTGATGATGTAGTTTATCCCAAAGACGTTCAAACTGATAGAGAATCTGAACTATAATTATCTCAATTGGTGACGGGGAATAACCAAAACATTTATCGATTGACATAATTATGTTAATTGATATATAATTATTCTATCATAAATTGAAAGGTGAAAATAAATGATTGAATTATTATCTCCTGTTGGAAATTTTGAATGTTTAAAATCTGCTGTACAAAATGGAGCAAATGCTGTATACTTTGGAGCAAGTTCATTTGGGGCACGAGCTTTTGCTGGTAATTTTGATGATGAAGAATTAAATAAAGCAATAAACTATGCTAAACTTCGCAATGTTAAAACTCATTTAACATTAAATACCCTTATAAAAGAAAATGAATTTGATGATGCTTTTGATTTAGCTAAAAAAGCCTATAAATATGGAATAGATGCAATTATAGTACAAGATATTGGTTTAGCATTAAAACTAATATCTAAATTTCCAGATATAGAAATTCATGCTAGTACTCAAATGACAACACATAATTTAGAAGGAGTTTTGCAATTACAGAATCTTGGTTTTAAAAGAGCTGTACTTTCTCGAGAATTATCAATTGATGAAATAAAATATATCGCACAAAATTCAAATATTGATTTAGAAGTGTTTATTCATGGTGCATTATGCATATCCTATTCTGGCCAATGTTTACTTTCTAGTATGATTGGTGGAAGATCAGGCAATCGTGGCAAATGTGCTCAACCATGCAGATTGCCATGGACAATGTCACCAGTACCGGAGATTTTTGACAACAATGTTGTCAAAAATCTCCGGTACTGGTGACAACCACGGTAACACTAAATATCTTTTGAGTCCTAGAGATTTGTGTGGTTTGGAGTTTATTCCTGAACTTATTAAAGCTGGTGTTACATCACTTAAAATAGAAGGTCGTATGAAAAGCCCTGAATATGTTGCAACTGTTACTAGAATTTATAGAAAATATATTGATTTGGCTTATGATAATTCAAAACCTTATGTAATTGATGAAAAAGATAAACAAGATTTGTTGCAGGTTTTTAATAGAGGAGGTTTTTCTTCTGGTCATCTTTCTAATGAAAAAAATGATAAACTTGTTTTTGAAAAAAGACAAAATAATATGGGAATTTATTTAGGAAAGATTTCAAAATACAATCTTTCAAAAGGTATTATTACTTGTAAGTTGGAAAACAGTGTTGATTTGGGAGATTCTGTTTCTTTTGAAAATGAAAATACAAAATATTCTATTTCTGAACTTATGAATAAAAATGGCCAAAATATTAAAACCGCTTCTGCCACTGATTTAATCTCTTTTGGTAGAATGAAAGGTAATATTAAGGTTGGAGACGAAATTTATAAAATTAATAGTAAAGCTTTATTAGAACAAGCTAAATTAAGCTATTCTAAAGAATATATTAAGCAAGATTTAATCTGTAATCTTAAAATTAAATCTGGAAAAGAAATTTTCATAGATGTTTTATGCCCTAATTTTAGCAAAAGAATTAGTTTTACATATAACTATGTTCCAAGTTTTGCTCAAAACCAACCTTTGACAAAAGAAAGAGTTATTTCTCAATTTACCAAAACTCATGACACTCCTTTTTCTTTTATAGAGTTTAACATTGATTTAGATGATAATCTATTTTTACCTGTTTCAATATTAAATGAAATTAGGCGTATTGCAATTGATAAAATTGAAAATGCAATAATACAAGATTTTAAAAGACACTATTTAGAGCATAATAAAAAAGATTCTAAAACTAAAAATATTACTAATAATAATATTAAGAACAATAATAAAAATACTACAAATACTAAAATTTCACTATTGTTAAATATTTTAAATAAAAATTTTGATTATACTTTATTAAATAATATTGATAGACTTTATATTCCACTAAAATATTTTGTAAATAAAGATTATTCTGATATAATTAATACATTATGTGCTAAAGCTAATGCTTATATTTATATGCCAACAGTATTAAGGCAAAATTATTATGAAAAAGCAAAAACAATAATTAGTAGTTCTTTAAATAATTTAAATTTAAAAGGTGTTGTAATATCACATATTTCGCAAATTGATTTATTTAATAACAAAAACATAGATATAATAGGAAACTATACTTTAAATATTTATAATTCAAGTTCTATTTCTGAATTAAAAAAATTAAGTTTAAGCTCAATTACCATCTCTCCTGAACTTGATGAACAAAGTATTATAGATGTTTCTAAAAACAGCTCTTTACCTAAAGAGTTAATTGTATATGGTAATATTCCTGTAATGACAACTAATTATTGTTTATTGGGTAAATCCAATAAATGTTATAGTGATTGTAAACATCAATGTTTAGCTGATTCTAAGTTTTATTTAAAAGATAGATTAGGCATGCAATTTAGATTTATTCCAGATAATATCCAGACAATAACTACAATCTACAATTCTAAAATTACATCTATTGAATATAAAAACTTTAATATTGATTCTGCAAGAATTGATATTTTAGATGAAAATATTGATGAAATAAATAATATTATAAAAAATGTTAAAAATGATATACGTTTTGAAGGAAAAAATTTTACTAATGGAAACTTAAAAATCAGCAAAAAGAGGTGCTAGATAGCACCCCTTTTTTTCAGTCCATGAGCGACAGGAATAAAAAAAATCCTAGGATCGCGCACGGAATTATGGCAACCTCAATAGGTTCTGCTGCCATAATTGTACATATTAATAGGATCATAAGAAGCTTTCCCATTGTGTCTCCTCCTATTATTATTTCTGCAGTTACTTAAGTATAAGTATAACATATATTTAGTATTAATTCAACCCAGCACTTAATTTTATTATTAGATTCATATCATCATCTTCTGCAGCTTTGTTCTTTCTTATTGCACCACATTTTTTACATTTAAAAATTATTACATAACCCTTTTTTTTATTAATTTCTAATCCAACTGGTTCTAAGTCTCCTTGACATGTTTCAAGCCTATCTCCTGGATTTACATCTACATGAAGTGAGTGCAAGCAATATGGGCAATGGTTTCTACATGAATAACCAAGTTTTGGAACCTTTTTTCCACAATTATTACATATAAATTCTTCATCTATTACAGTAAAATTCCTAGTATTCAAAATATCCTCCTCCTAAAAATTCTTTTAGTAATGAATTATTAGGTATAATCTCTGATGGTATTGGTTTAAAATATCTTAATATTTCTATTAATCTTCTAGCTTCAGCATATTGCCTTTCTGATGGAGTGATTTCTTCTAATAATTGAATTGCAATATCTTTTAAAGCTGCAAGTTCATATATTAGAGATGTATTAAATATACTATCTGCATCTTCTTGATATGGGAAAATATTTTTTTCTTCTCCCTTATTTACTTTTGGCCATGCATCTAATGTATGTTTTGCACTATAATTTCTAAATTGATGGTCTCTAACAATTCTTCTTACAAGCCTTGTATCTGTAGTTGAAATTCTATTTAGCCTATCCATGTTTAATACTGTTAAATCACTAATATATACTTTATATTTTTGCTCTTTTGGAATTAGCTTAGTTAATTTATCATTTAAACAATGAATTCCTTCAACTACCAATATTTCATCATCTGCCAAATGCATTGTTTTGCCTTTATATCGTTTTGTTCCAACAGAAAAATCAAATTCTGGAACTTGAATCTCTTCTCCATTTAATAATGAAGTTAAATCTCTATTAAATAGCTCTAAATCTATTGCCTCAATATTTTCAAAATCGTATTCTCCATTTTCATCTAAAGGAGTATCAGGCCTTTCTACAAAATAATTGTCAACAGATATTGTTACAGGTTTCAACCCATTTATTCTTAATTGAAGCCCTAGTCTTTGTGCAAATGTTGTTTTTCCTGATGAAGATGGTCCTGCAATAAGTACCATCTTAATATTTTTATTTGATGCAATTTTATCTGCAATATTTGCAATCTTTTTCTCATGAAGTGCTTCTTCAAGCATTATTAATTGTTTAATCTTTCCATGTTCAATAATGTTATTTAATTTATATATGGTACTAACATCTAAAATTCTATGTATATCATTATACTCATTTAAGGCCCATAATAGTTTTTTAGTTTCTTGATATTTTGGCAATACAAGCGGATCATTTGAACTAGGATATCTTAATAAGAATCCATTATCATATTTAACTAATTCAAAAACTTTAACAATACCTGTATTAATTGCAATGTCTTCATATATATAATTATAATAATCATCACAATAATACATATTAATTGTATCATTTTCTTCTAAGTCTAATTGCAATCTTCCTTTTGAAGAATCTTCTTTTTCATATAATTCCTTTGCTTCTTCTCTGGTTAAAACTTTTTTTGTAATAGGAAGATTTAAGCCAACAATTCTCCTCATTTCTTGTTCAACATTTTTAATCATTTCAACAGTTTCTTCCATATTATCTAAATCACAATACATTGAATTAGAAAGCTGATAATTAACCCTAACCTTGGCTTCTGGATACATTCTTTCAAATGCCATTGCCATAATATATATAAGTGTTCTCCTATATATTTTCATTCCACCTTTTGTTGATATATCTACAAGAGCTATTGCCCCATCTTGAGTTATTTCATAATCCAATCTTTGATATTCATTGTTAAATTTTGCTCCTATAATTGGAATTTCACTTTTTTGTATTTCTTCTTTTAATAATTCATTAATTGTTATACTATCTTTTGTATTTAACTCTGTGTTATTAAATATTATTTGCATTTCTAAACAATTTCCTTTCTTTTATTACATTTTCTTATCTTAGTTCTTCTGATTGTTGGCCGTCTTTTTTTTCTCTATGACTTTTATTTCTTGTAAAAATAGTAAATACTTTGATTAATTTGTTTGCCTCTTCTGTTGGCATATTAAGTAATAAATCAAATAAACCTAATTTAGTCATTGTATCAATAATACTGTTTACATTTGATTTGCCTCTAATTTGGGATCTAATATCCAGCAAAGACTTGGATGTTAATTTTAATCCTGTTAAATTTTCAAGTTTGTTTTCTATTGTATTTAATAAAAATTGTTCTTCTTCTTCGCTTATTTTCCTCATTTCTTCTGAATTGGGAACATTCCAAATTCCAGTATCAGTATATCTTCTAGCTATCTTGTCAGCAACATCTTCTAAAAGTTTTTTTCTCCATTTTTTAACAAATCCTTCCCCTTCATTAAAATCTTTTGGTATTTTTTTCAATTTTTCTTCATTTAAATCTTCTATTATTATTTTCTCAATTATTACAGGAAAATTTAATGAAAACATCTCTTCTACTGATAAAATCTCATCAAATCTTGAAAAAATAATACCATTAAATTTTATATAATTGTAAGCCATTTGTCTTGCTATTATATTAGTTATTCTGTTTTTTGTGTGCATATTACTTTGATTTAATTGTAATTCTTTTATTTTGGTTATTAAATCTGCATCCTTTAGATTTCCACATTCATTATATAATTCACTTAATATATTTTTTGTAATTTCTTTTTTTACTTTTTGTCTTTTATTTATATCAGTTATCGAATCTGCTAAGTTATTCTGTAAGTTTTGGTCTATATTTCCTTCTTGTATTATAGTAGTAATTCCATCATCTGTTAAAGCATCTATAACACCTTTACGACTTATTATTTGATTAGGAATTCCTTCTGTGTTCGTTATCCCCTTAGCTACCTCATCCATTAGTGTATTTGGAATTTCATTGTCTCCGTCAATTTGCATTCCAATTTTAGACAATAGTTCCCCTTTCATCTCTGGATGTTTTTTTAATGCTCTTATTATAACATCTGTTGCTTTTTGCAATGATTCTGCATCATTAGCATTATCAAGAGTATCTCCTGCAATTTTTTCTATTCGACGCCCTCTAAAAAAATCTTTTATCCCCATAGTAATTCCTTCTCCTATATTAAAATTATTATCTAAATGTAATTATATCATTTTTACTTATCTATGGTCAAATTTTTTTTCAACTAGTCATAAACTTAAATTTATCTCATATAAATTACTAAAAAGCAAGTACATATTTTTAATACATAGGAGGTATTTTAATGGAAAATCTCGGATTATACCAAGATATAAGCAAAAGAACAGATGGAGATATTTATGTTGGAGTTGTAGGTCCTGTTAGAACTGGAAAATCAACTTTTATAAAAAAATTTATGGATTTACTTGTAATTCCAAATATTAATAATGATTATAAGAAAGAAAGAGCCAAAGATGAGCTTCCTCAAAGCAGTGCAGGAAAAACTATTATGACTACAGAGCCTAAATTTGTACCTAATGAGGCAGTAGAGATTACAATAGATAAAAATTTAAAACTAAAGACTAGATTGGTTGATTGTGTAGGTTACTTAGTTCCTGATAGTATTGGTTATTTGGAAGATGATAAACCAAGAATGGTAAAAACTCCATGGCAAGATGAAGAAATGCCATTTGAAAAAGCTGCTGAAATTGGAACTAAAAAAGTTATTCAAGAACATTCTACAATAGGTATTTTAATTACAACTGATGGAAGTTTTACAGAAATTGCTCGAGAGGATTATGTTTCAGCTGAAGAAAGAGTTGTCTCTGAATTAAAAGCTATAAATAAACCTTTTATAGTTCTTCTAAATTCTGAACATCCTGAAAATTCAGATACAATAAATCTAGCTTCAACTCTTGCAGAAAAATATAATTCTACAGTTTTACCTATAAATTGTGCAGAACTTGATATATCAGATATTAACAATATTTTTTCTAAAATTTTATATGAATTTCCTGTAAGTCAGGTTAATTTTTCTTTGCCAAAATGGATTAATGGCTTAGATTTTAATCATCCTTTAAAACAAGAATTATTTAATCAAATTGAAGATGCATTTACAAATATTAATCTATTAAAAGATACTACCTCATGTATAACAAAAATTGTTCAAACTAATTTAATTACACAAACTCAAATTAATAATATTGAACTAGGAACAGGTAGAGTAAATGTTAAAATTGATTTAAAAGATGAACTATTTTATCAAGTTTTAACTCAAATGACTGGTGTTGATATTTCCAATGAAGGAGATTTATTTGCAATTATAAATAATCTAGCTCAAACAAAAAAGAAATATGATAAAATTGCTTTAGCTTTAGATGAAGTAAATCGTAAAGGCTATGGAATTGTTACTCCTTCTATTGATGAGCTAATTTTAGCAGAACCTGAAATGGTAAAACAAGGCTCTCGTTTTGGTGTTAAACTAAAAGCAACCGCACCTAGTCTTCATATTATAAAAGCAAATATAGAAACAGAAGTTTCTCCTATTGTAGGTTCAGAAAAACAATCTGAAGAATTGGTAAATTACCTTCTTTCAGGTTTTGAAAGTGACCCTCAAAAAATTTGGAATTCAAATATCTTTGGAAAAAGCCTTCACGAACTTGTAAATGAAGGTTTGCAAACGAAACTTGCTAAAATGCCAGAAGAAGCCCAAATGAAGCTTCAAGAAACTTTAGAGCGTATCGTAAATGAAGGCTCTGGAGGATTGATTTGTATAATATTATAGCCACACGTACCGGAGAATTTTGGCAAACATATTAAAATTTCATATATCTAATAAAAAACTCTAGAAATAACTAGAGTTTTTATTCTTTCGCAAAATTCGACAAACTTTGCAAATTTTATATATTATAATTAAATATAGGCAACTAGCCTCGAAAGGAGGTGATGAAAATGCCTAAACTTTCAAAAGAGAAACAAATGAAAAAACATACTAATAAAATTCAAGAATTCTTACATAAGTCATTACAAGCTGTTAAAACAATTTTTGAAATAATATTAGTATTAAAGGCAATTATTGAATTAATTTTCAATTAATTGCAACTCAAAAAAATCTCCTGTATCTGCAAATACAGGAGATTTTTGGTGTCATTGACACCGGCAACAAAAATGCCTAAACTTCTTTCATATATATTATACACTAATTTTAAAAAAATTCAACTAGTTTTAAACATTTATCAAAAAAATCGTTCGACTTTTTTCGACATTTCTCTTTAATATTTCATTTGGCTTATTTGACGATATGAATTAAATGAGCCCAGATATCAAAATCAACCGTTCCCCCTTGCATTTTTGCTTATAATTTTGTATAATAAGCACATAATGCATTTAGGGGGGTTTTTTATGGAAAAATTAACAATTAAAGATTTATATAAAGATTATAAAAGTTATGAAAATAAACAAGTTTCTTTAGATGGTTGGGTTAAAACTGTTCGTGATTCTAAAACATTTGGATTTATTGAATTAAATGATGGCTCATATTTTAAAAATATTCAAATTGTAATTTCTGATAAATTAGATAATTTTAAAGATTTAGTTAAACTTACAATAAGTTCATCTATAAAAGTTACAGGAACTTTAGTAATTACAGAAAATTCTAAACAACCATTTGAAATACAAGCAACAAATATTGAAGTATTTAATTTAAGTGATAATGATTATCCTTTACAAAAAAAGAGACATACTTTTGAATATTTAAGAACTGTTGCACATCTTCGCCCAAGAACCAATACTTTTAATGCTATTTTTAGAATAAGAAGTGTCGCTGCTTTTGCAATTCACGAATATTTTCAAAATAATGGATATGTTTATGTTCATACTCCTATTATTACATGTGCAGATTGTGAAGGCTCAGCTGAAATGTTTAAACTTACAACTATGGATTTAGAAAAGCCTCTTCCAAAAAATGAAGATGGCACAACTGATTTTTCTAATGATCTATTTGGGAAAGAAGCTTATATTACAGGTTCTGGTCAACTTCATGGAGAAACCTTTGCAGCAAGTTTTGGAAAAATTTATACTTTTGGTCCAACTCTTCGTTCAGAAAATTCTAACACAAAAACACATGCTAATGAATTTTGGATGATTGAACCAGAAATATCATTTTGTGATTTAGATGAACTTATGGATATTGAAGAAGATTGCTTAAAATATATCGTTGAAAAAGTTTTAGAAAGATGTCCTGAAGAAATCAATTTCTGTGATCAATTTATAGAAAAAGGATTAAAAGAAAAATTAAATAAACTTCTTAATTCTTCTTTTGTAAGAATAGACCATAAAGAAGTAATAGATATTCTTAAAAAAGCTGATAGAAAATGGGAATTCGAGCCTGACTATGGTGAAGATTTAGCAAAAGAACATGAAAAATATATTACAGATTATTTTAATGGTCCTGTTTTTGTTAAAAACTGGCCAAAAGATATAAAATCTTATTATATGAAATTAAACCCAGATGGAAAAACAGTTGCCGCAGTAGACTTAGAAGTTCCTGGAGCTGGAGAAATAATGGGTGGTTCTCAAAGAGAAGAAAACTATGATACTTTAGTTAAACTTATGGAAGCTAAAGGTATAAAAACTGAACCTCTTGAGTGGTATCTTGATTTACGTAGATATGGCTCAAATGTACATTCTGGTTTTGGACTTGGTTTTGAAAGATTACTTATGTATTTAACTGGTATGGAAAATATCAGAGATGTTATTCCTTTCCCAAGAACACCAAAAAATTGTGAATTTTAATGGATGGAAAAAGATGGAAAAAGGGACGGTTCTCTTTTCCAAAAAAACCTAGAAATATCTAGGTTTTTTGTTTTATCGCAAATTTCGACAAACTTCTCAAGTTTTATGTATTATAATTTTATTTAGGCAACTAGCCTCGAAAGGAGGTGAAAAAAATGTCAACATTTCAAAAAGAGAAACAAAAGAAAAAAAACACTAATAAAATTCAAGAATTTTTACATAAATTATTAAAAGCAATTAAAACAATTTTTGAAATAATATTAGTGTTAAAGGCAATTATTGAAATAATTTTCGATTAATTGCAAAAAAATCCCTTGTATTAGCAGATGCAAGGGATTTTTTGGTGTTTTAACACCGGCAACTAAATGCCAACATTTCATTCAATATATATTATACACTAATTCAAAAAAATTTCAACTATTTTTAAATATTTTCAAAAAAAATCTTTCGACTTTTTTCGAGTTTATTCTTCCTCTTCATCATCTTTACTTAAATCTCTTGGTCTCATTAGAGGATATAAAACTACATCTCTTATGTTTTGGCTGTTTGTTAAAAATTGTAAAAATCTATCTACACCTAATCCCCAACCAGAAATTGGTGGCATACCATATTCCATAGCTCTAATGTATTCATAATCAATACTCATAGCTTCTTCATCACCTTGTGCTTTTAGCTTGCTTTGTTCCATTAATCTCTTTTCTTGCTCTCTTGCATCTACAAGCTCTGAATATCCATTTATAATCTCTTGTCCATTAACTACCAATTGGAATCTGTCTGTAAGATTTGGATTTTCATCATTACTTCTAGCTAAAGGTGATAAATCTATTGGATGTTTAATTAAATATGTTGGTTCTATTATAGCTGGTCTACTTACTTTTTTGTATAGTTGATCTATTAAGTTTCCTCTACCTAATTCTTCTAAATTATCAGCTTCTAACTTAATATTTTGATTTTTTATTTCATTAAGTAAACTTTCAGCAGTTTCAAATTTATCTATATCTATTCCACAATCTTTTAAAATAAGTTCTCTAAATGAAACAATTTTCCATTCTCCACCAAAGTTAATCTTTTTATCTCCTATTTGCACATTTAAATCACCCTCATATAGATTGCTTAAAATATAAATTATCATTTCTTTTAAGAATTTCATATTGTCTTCATAATTCCAATATGCACTATAACCTTCAACCATTGTGAAATCTTGTAAGTGGTTTGCATCCATCCCTTCATTTCTGAAATCTCTTGCAACTTCATAAACATTGTTAAATCCACCAATTATTAATTTTTTTAGAGTTAATTCTGGTGAAATTCTTAAATATACTTCTTGGTCTAATGCATTGTGGTGAGCTGTAAATGGTTTTGCAGTTGCCCCTGATGCAGTATTTTGAAGTGCTGGTGTTTCAACTTCTATAAATCCATGGTCATCTAAGAAGTTTCTTAAAAGTCTTACAAATTTAGATCTTAATAAAAATTTCTTTTTTGTTTCTTCATTCATTATTAAGTCTAAATGACGCTCTCTATATATAGCTTCAACATTTGTTAAACCATGATATTTTTCAGGAAGTGGACGTAATGCTTTTCCTAAAAACATATATGAATATACTTGAACACTTTTTTCTCCAGATGAAGTTGTAAAGATTTCTCCATTTACTCCTATAAAATCTCCAATATCTAATATTTCATGGAATTTTTTATATTCTTCTTCTCCTAAATCATCTCTTTTTATTACTAATTGAATATGACCAGTAATATCTGATAAATCTATAAATGAGATTTTTCCCATCTTTCTTTTTGACATAACTCTTCCTGCTATAGAAACATCTTTTGTTCCATCTTCTAATTTTCTTGCATCTCCTATTTCATGTGTTGTTTCATATCTTTCAGGATGTGGATGTATTCCATAGTTTTCTATTTTTTGTAATTTTTCATTTCTTGCTGACATAAGCTCTTTTACATTTGCCATTTTTCTTTCCTCCCATTCTCAATATGCCTAATTTTACAATATTTTTCGGGTTTTGTCAATCAAATTTGTTATACAAATTTCTCCCACACTAAATTAGCTAAATCTAGTCCTTTATTAGTTAATTTTATGATGTCATTTTCTACTATTAATAGTCCTTCATCTACTAATTTATTTAGCTCATTTCTAAATAGGAAAAGCGGATTTTCTCCAAAGTTTTCTTTGAATTTTTGTATTGATATTCCTTCAATTTTCCTTAACCCTAATAACATATATTCATATTTTTTTGATATTTCATCTTGCTCCTCTTGGGTTGTTTTGTTTTTCCAACCATTATTTAAATAGTTGTTTAAATTATCTGTATTTGAAAATCTAGTATTATTTAAATATGAATGTGCTGCAAGTCCAAATCCAATATATTCTTCTTGGTTCCAGCAATCTAAATTGTGTTTCGATTCAAAACCTTTTTTAGCAAAATTAGATATTTCATAATGATTGTAGCCTTTTAGTTCTAAATAATTTTTTACATACCAGTACATATTTCGTTCAAGTTCTTCATCTGGTAGTTGTAAAACATTTCTCTCAATTAAATCCGCTATTTTAGTATTTTCTTCTACTATTAAAGAATATACTGAAATATGCTTAGGTTCTAAATTAGTTATAATTTCTAGGGATTGTTTAATATCTTGTATACTTTGGTTAGGAAGTCCTATCATTAAATCAACATTTATATTATCAAACCCAATATCTTTTGCCATATTATATGTGCTTAAAAAATCTTCAAAATTATGTATTCTTCCAATTTGCTTAAGTAATCTATCTTGTGTAGATTGAAGCCCAATACTTAATCTATTAATTCCAACTTCTTTATATACTTTTAGTTTTTCGATATTAACTGTTCCAGGATTAACTTCAATTGTTATTTCATTTGCATGATTTTGTGGAATTAGTTCTAAAATCTCTTTAATGTAACTGCTATCAACAAAAGAAGGGGTTCCTCCACCTATGTAAATTGTTGATATTTCGTATTCGTTTTTAGAAAAAAAATCTTTAATTTCCTTTATTAATTCTTTAAAATACTCTTTTTGCAATACATTTTGATTTGCAAAAGATACAAAATCACAATAATAGCATTTTTGCATACAAAAAGGTATATGTACATATACTCCTATTTTTTTCATTTTGGGACGGTCCTTTTTTGCAATTTTTTTCATTTTGGGACAGATCTTTTTTTATGTAAATAACTAATCCTGTTTAACCGCATATCATTTTTAAAATCCTATGGTACCCCCTTTAGGGATACCCACCATACGGATTTTAAAAACGAAATGCTGACGCGGATTAGTTATTTTTCATTAAAAATCTCTATCCAAAAAGTTTTAATTATTTCGAAATTTTTATTATCTTATTTAATCTATAATTTACTCCTGATTTTCCAATAGGAATAGATAATTTTTGGCCTAATTCTACTAGGGAAATATCTGGAAATTCTAGTCGTAATTTGGCAATTTCTTTTAAACTATCATTTAATTTTTCAAATTGACCTGTTTCTTTGAGTTTTTTTATTGCATTTATTTGTTCAACTGATGCATTTAAAACTTTATTCAAATTTGCACTTTTACAATTAACTAATCTATTTACTTTGTTATTCATATGCCTTTGAACACGAATTTCCTCAAATTTTAATACTGCTTTATTTGCCCCAATAAATGCAAGAAATTTAGATATTTCTTCTCCCTCTTTTGTATAAATTGTTTTATTATTAGATTTAAAATTTATATCAAATTTTCTTAATAGATTTATAGTTTTTAAAATGTCTTTCTCTTCTTTAATACCAAACTCTAAATGATATTTTTTTTCAGGGTTATTAATTGACCCTGAACCCATAAATATACCTCTTATAAATGGTCTTATATCTTCAATTTTTTCTGTATTAAAATTAAAGTCTTCTAAAGCCTCTAGTTTCTTTTTATTAATATCAATAAAAAAATTCTTACCATTTACATCAATCTTAAAATCCTCTATATTAATATTTCTAATTAATTTAGCATATCTATCTATATTATACTCATTTTCAGTTGAAAACCTTATATAGTTTTTTTCATCTGAAATATTGCTACTTGCTAAATATCCTAAAAACTCCGTTTTAACTTCTTGTTTATTTGCTAAATTAGAAATCTTACTTAATTCTTCTTTAACTTCCTGTGAAAAAGACATATCTAATTCTCCTTTTTTCATTTTGGGACAGACTTTCTATTTGGGGACTGTCCCGTTTTCAAAATGGGACAGACTTCAAAGTAAAAATTCCTGCTTTTATTTTTATTCCTTGCTCTGAAAACATTTTTTCATGCTCTGTTTCGATATTTTCCCAAAAATCATTCTCTTGATGAAGGTCTTTTGTTATTTTAATTAGCTCAAAACCTTCTTGCTTGAAATATTCTAAACTTTCATAAAAAAGATTATCATCATCTGTTTTGAAATATATTTCTCCACCAGGTTTTAAAAATTCTTTATATTTTGCTAACTGTTTTGTATGTGTTAATCTTTTTTTATGATGTTTTCCTCTTGGCCATGGATTGCAAAAGTTTATGTATATTCTTTCTATTTGATCTTCCTCTGATAGGATTAAATTGATTCTTTCTATATCAAATCTTGTTAATAATATATTATCTGTTTCTAAATTTTTTTCTTTATAGATTTGTTCTACATTTCTTTTAGCTAAACCAAGCATTGCATCTACTAAATCAATTGCTAAAAAATTGATTTCTTGATGCCTACTTGCCATCTCTGCTATAAAATTTCCTTTTCCACATCCTAATTCTAAATAAAGAGGCAATGAAGGATTTTTAAAGCTTTCCTTCCATTTGCCTCTTTTGCTTTCAGGATTATCTACATAAAAAGGACTAGCTTCAAGTTCAGGTCTTGCCCATTTTTTGTATCTAATTCGCATAAGTTTCTCCATTTCGTTACATTAAATATATCCGCAACTTGCTTTCATTGTATATACTTTTTTCTCGACTAAAGCACGAAAAAAGATATACAATGCCGCCGTTGCTACTCTACAATTATTTATCCGCAACTTGCTTTCATTTTATATGCTTTTTTCTTGGGCTAAAGCACGAAAAAAGATATACAATGCCGCCGTTGCTACTCTACAAAATGTCTATCTGCTTCATTTTGCTAAATACTACTCTTCAGTTGTATCAGATTTTTTATCTTCTACTGGAGCTTCTGTAGTTTCTTCTACTTTAGCTTCTTCAACTGGAGCTACTTCTTCTACTTTTTCTTCTACTGGTGCTGTTTCAACTGGTGTTTCTTCAACTTTTGCAGTTTCTGTAACTTCTGCTACAGGTGCTTCAGTAGTAGTTGTTTCCTCTACTACAGTTGTTTCTGTAGCAACTGCTTCTTCTGCAACTGGAACTACTTCTTCAACTTCACCTTCAACAGGTACTTCTATTTCTCCACCTTTAACAATTATTTCTTTGTTTTCAATTCTAGCACCTAATTGTTCTTTAGTCTTAGCAGCTTTTCCTATTCTATCTCTTAAGTAGAATAATTTAGCTCTTCTTGCTTTACCTACTCTAACTACTTCAACTTTTTCAACAAGTGGTGAATGAATTAAAAATGTTTTTTCAACACCTACACCATAAGATATTTTTCTTACAGTAAATGTTTTATTAACTCCTGCACCTTGTACTTTAATAATAATTCCTTCAAATACTTGGATTCTTTCTTTGTTTCCTTCTTTAATTCTTACATGAACTCTAACTGTATTTCCTATTTTTAAATCTGGAATTGTAGCTTTTAATTGTTCATGTTCAATAGATTTTATAATATCCATTTTTATTCCTCCTTTAAAATTTCTATTGGCGCTAAGCAAATCTTAGTCAATAGATTGTTTTTTTGAATTAATGTCAAATCTTTATATTTGTTTACTGTTCAACTTTATAAAGTTGCACAGTAACAATTTTGGATTTTAATCTCTAACATCTAATTCTTGTCATTAATCAAGTCTGGTCGTTTATTTTTTGTTACGATTATAGATTGCTCTTTTCTCCATTTATCAATTTCTTTGTGATTTCCGAGAAAGTAATACCTCTGGCACTTTTATACCTTCGAAAACTTCGGGTCTTGTATATTGTGGATATTCCAACATTCCATTTGAAAATGATTCTTCCTGAATAGATTCTGTTGATAGTACTCCTTCTTTATATCTTGAAACACTATCTATAAGTACCATTGCTGGTAACTCTCCTCCAGTTAAAACATAATCTCCAATTGAAATTTCTTCATCAACAATTTTATCAATTACCCTTTGGTCTATTCCTTCATAATGCCCACAAAGTATTATTAAATGTTCGTTATTTGATAATTCTACAACTTTTGATTGGTCTAATTTTTTTCCCTGTGGTGACATGTATATTACTGTTGCATTTTTGGAATCTAACGATTTGAATGCATCATATACAACATCTGCTTTCATAACCATTCCAGCACCACCACCATAAGGAGTATCATCTACTTTTTTGTGTTTATCTTTTGAAAAATCTCTAATATTTATTAAATTTATTTCTATTAGATTTTTTTCTTTTGCTCTTCCAATAATGCTTTGGTCTAAAGACTGAAACATTTCTGGAAAAAGAGTAAGCACATCAAATTTCATTTATATTAACCCCTCTATTATATGAACTATTATTTTTCCTTCTTCTAAATTGATTTGTTTAATTACTTCATCGATATATGGAAGTAAAAACTGTTTTCCTAGTTCATTTTTAACAACATATATATCAGAGCTACCAGTATTATAGATATCTTCTAAAACACCTAGTTTTTCACCTGTGTCTAAAAACACATCTAATCCAAGTAAATCAGCTATAAAATATTGTCCTTCTTCTAAAGGAATTGCATCAGCTCTATCTATTTCTACAAATGAGTTTCTAAGTTTTTCAGCATTTTCTACTGTTTCTATTCCTTTAAATTTAACAAGAACCATATTTTTTTGATATTTTACTTCTTCAATTTGTAACTCTTTTTCTTCTTTTTTTGATTTTATATGTACTTTTTTTAAATTATCAAATCTTGAAATATCATCTACATATGGATAGATTTTAACAAAACCTTTTATCCCAAATGTATTAACAATTTGACCAACTTCTAATCTTTCTTTTTTCATAAACACCTTTTTTCAAAACTTAGTCTATAAATTCAACATTTATTCTTTTATGTTCTCTTGCAGCTACAGCTTTCATTACTGTTCTAATAGATTTTGCTGTTTTTCCTTGTTTGCCTATTACTTTACCCATATCACTTTCAGCAACTTTAACTTCACATAAGACTGAATTTGTTTCATCAGTTTGTTTGATTTCAACTGCATCTGGATTATCAACTAAGTTTTCTATTATTGTTTGTAAAATTTCTTTCATTGTATTTACCTCTCAATTTTTATGCATTTTCAACAAGATTTTTTACTGTATCTGTTGGTTTTGCACCATTTTTGATCCATTTTTCAAATTTTTCTTTGTCTAATTTGATTGTTGATGGTTCTGTCATTGGATCATATGTACCAATTTGTTCAATAATTTTTCCATCTCTTGGGCTTCTAGAATCAGCTACTACTATATGATAGAATGGAGCTTTTTTCTTTCCTTCCCTTTGTAATCTAATTTTTACCATGTTTTTCACCTCCTAAAGTTTTTTTATATTCTTAGGAAAGTCATCCACGCTAGTGGTGAGTTTCCTTAGAAGATAAATATGCGAACGTTACAAATTCTAGCATTTTTAATGCATAGAATTTGTTAGTCCGTTTTTAATATATATAAATTTAAAAAATTAATAACTATATTATAAATTTTTTTGATACCATTCACAGCTTAATAAGCATATATTTATCTTTTCGTTTTGTGTCTCAATTTTTTTATTTATTAATTTGTGAATTGTTACTATATTATCGATATTGAAAGAAAAATGAAACTAATGCTGGTAAGGCAATTAAAAATTCTATACATAAAATGCTTTTCCAAATTTCTTTTTTTTCAAAATCTTTTTTATTAAACATTATTAATATATATATAACAGTCAAAATAGTTGAACAAATATAATTTGTTTTTAAATGTTTTAATTGCCATGTTTCTCTAAAACCTATTAAGGCAATCATAACTTCTCTGGAATACAATAGTTTATTAATTCCAATTAAAACTAAGGAAATTATAATTATTCCAATTACTGTATATATCAATTTTTTACCGTCTTTTTTTTTTATATCTTTTTCCATTTACATTAATCCTTTAAAATCTTTTATTTGATCTAGGTTTAGACCTTTCATGATATTTTTCATACCTTTTTTAGATTTCATTTGCTTCATCATTTTTTGTGTCATTTCAAAACTTTCCATAAATTTGTTTATATCATGAACTTCTGTACCACTACCTTTTGCTATACGTTTTCTACGACTTGCATTTAATAGTGAAGGATTTTTTCTTTCTTTTGCTGTCATAGATGTTATTATTGCTTCTATTCTAATAAATTCTTTATCATCAACTTTAATATCTTTTAATTTATTCATTCCAGGTATCATTTTTAATATTGATGATAGTGAACCCATTTTTTTAATTTGTTTTAATTGAGCTAAATAATCATCTAAGTCAAATTTATCTTTTTTAAGTTGTTTTTCTAGTTTTTCTGCTTCTTCTAAGTCTAATGCTTGTTCTGCTTTTTCTACTATTGAAAGAATATCTCCCATTCCTAAAATTCTTGATGCCATTCTATCTGGATGAAATTCTTCTAAATCACTAAGTTTTTCTCCAACACCTGCAAATTTTATAGGCTTTCCTGTAATTTTTTTAACTGATAATGCTGCACCACCACGAGTATCACCATCTAGCTTTGTAAGAACTACTCCATCAATTCCAACTTTATCATTAAATGTTTGTGCAACATTAACTGCCTCTTGACCTGTCATACTATCAACTACTAATAGTATTTCATGTGGCCTAACTGCATTTTTTATATTTACAAGCTCTTGCATAAGTGTATCATCTATTTGAAGTCTACCTGCAGTATCTATAATTACTACATCATTTAATTTTGAAATTGCAGTATTTATTGATCTTCTAGCAATTCCAACTGCATCTTGAACTCCTTCTTCACTATAAACTGGAATATTCAATTGGCTACCTACTACTTGAAGTTGCTTAACAGCTGCTGGTCTATATACATCACATGCAACCATTAATGGCTTTTTGCCTTGTTTTCTTAAATAGTTACTAAGTTTTCCTGCTAAAGTTGTTTTACCAGCACCTTGAAGTCCAACAAGCATTATTATTGTAGGAGGATTTGATGATATATTAATTTTACTATCTGATCCGCCCAGTAACTCAGTAAGCTCATCTCTAACTATTTTAACGACTTGCTCTCCTGGTTTTAAAGACTTCATTACATCTTGACCAAGAGCTTTTTCTTGAACATTTGATATAAATTCTTTTACAATTTTATAGTTAACATCTGCTTCTAGTAATGCAAGTTTTACTTCCCTAAGCATATCCTTCATATTGCTTTCTGTAATTCTTGCTTCACCTTTTATTTTTTTTGTAATCTCTTGAAGCCTTGATGATAAGCCTTCAAATGCCATAGTACACCTCCATAAAAAATTGTTGCAATTCAAATCTGTATTTAATCCGCAACTTTGCTTTCATTGTATATACTTTTTTCTCGTCTAAAGCACGAAAAAAGATATACAATGCCGCCGTTGCTACTCTATTACTAATATTAGTTATAAATATTGACAAAAAAATTCACTTATTAGTAATCTAAATTTTCTTGTATTTTTTTTAAAAGTTTTTGTTTTTCTGAATCATTTTTTGAAGTTTGTATTATTTCTATAAGTTTTTTTATATTATTTTCTTTTTCCATAAATTTTAGTTTTTGTTCATATTCGTATAATTTTCTTTTTGATTTAACTAAAATTGTTCTAACAGCTTGCCTTGTGATATTTTCGTTATCTCCTATTTCTGAAAGTGAATAATCTTGGTTATAATATAAATCCATATAGTTTTTTTGTGTTTCTGTAAGCAGATTTCCATATAAATTTAATAATATACTTATTTCTATTTTTTCTTCCAATTTATTTCACTTCTTTCAAAAAAATAAACTATATCTGTAATACGGATATAGTTTACACTATTTTTTTTGAATTGTCAAGGGTTTTGCAAAATTTTACTCTGTTTTTGGCACAATTTTAAACACTTCTTTTCCTCCGGATGTTGTCTTTTCTAATTGAAAGTTAGAGTTTAGAAGAACTAATGGACGTAAACCGCTCTCCGTATCGTTATATTTACTACGAGTCACATAGCCGGCGGCAGTCACAGCCATCAAGCGGTCAGTATCCCAAATAGACGGAGATGAAAGCCAATAAACAGATGCTTGACTTGTCAAATATGATACTGAGTATGGACTATCACCTTGTCCGATTCCTGCCAAAGAATCAGTATAACTCGATCCATTATTTCCACTTATTCGATATCCTTTATTCGACATTGCTTTTGCTACATAAGTATATGCTCCTGTTTGTCCTTTATACTTATTATATGCTGTAAATAATAATTCTACTGTTGGTCCTCCAATTGCCCATTTAGCATAATTTTTAGAACTTGTAGCAAATGAATTCCAGGTAGTTGTATCTAGCATATATGCTACTGCTCTCATATTTGGATTTGTACTTGAATATTTTTTTGTTATAAAATAATCCCTATTATATTTTTTCATACTTGTTGCTATATTTGCTGAACCAGTATACTTTGGCATTATTCCGTCACCTTCACTATTTCCAAATTTCACTTTATAATCAGATCCATCTATTGCTATTGGAATAGCTCCATCTTTTGCTGGTAATACTGTATTTTTTACATATTCTTTTGAAATCAAATATATTCTTTCTTCTGTTTCTCCATCTAATGCTCCTGCATAGAACAATTGCCATTTTGTATCTCGTAAATTGCTAGGTAAAGTTTCTGCATAATTTATGACATCATATCCAAAGTATTTACTAGCTTGTGTTTTTAATTCTTCCATACTTACTACATTCGATTTATATACATCTTTTAAATCCACAGTATATTCTAATGGTTCTACTGTTTCATCAGGTACAACTGCTGTAATTGTAAATGTTACAGATTTTGCTTCTATTTCTTCTGCCGTTGTTACATGTGGTAAACTTGGACTTACTGTTACAGTTCCCCCTTGTACACTTGTATTAAATGTTATTTTTAAAGCTGTTCCTTGTTCCACTTGTCCTTTTGTTATACTACTTTCATCTATATTTGTTATTGTTAATGAATTTTCATCTACCGCTATTCTTGGTGCTAGTTTTTCAACATTGCCATTATAATCTACAATATATGTTCTTTTACTATTTTTAAATGTTACAGATATTCCATTTTCTACTAATTCTGAACTATAGTTTTCATTACCTATATTGTTATCTAGTTCATCGTCCAATTTTTCTTTTGTAACATCGCCATATTTTTGTTTTCCCATAGCAGATACTGCTGATATTTGTAATATTTCTTTTTCTCCTGCAATATCTGTTTGAGTTTTAGCATTTCCGGCTTGCTTAAGTATTCCATTATCTCCTTTTAACATTTGGATTGATATTCCGTGCCAATATTAGTAGCACAATGATAGTTACCACAAGCGCTATTAAAGTTATACCACTTGTCATTTTTTTATTATTTTTCATAAAATTCATCCTTTCTGATAAGTAATTTGACTTTTTTGCAGGTCGTCGAGGACGTCGACCTCTACAATTTCTAATTTCTATATTATCAGTGGATGACCTTTGTTTTTTATCTGTTTATAGAAGTCCCTGTGTGTGTGTGTGTGTGTGTGTGTTACAGCGCCAACGGTTACAGCTTTTTCCATGTTCGTATTCTCCTTTTTCTTTTTTCTATTGTGTATTTTTTCTTTAATTTGTATTAATTATATTATTCTTGTAATTTGTTGTCAATAAATTTTAAAAAAAGGACCCGGTCCCAAATTGAAAATTTTGCATTGGGGACAGTCCCCAATGCAAAATTACATTGTCAACACTCCATTTTGGGTGTTGTATATTACAAGTATGTCTTCTTCTTCTCCTGTTTTTGCATTTATATATACTATAAATTCTCTATTTTCTACAGTTCCTTTAAATTCATAACATAAAATTTCAGTTTTGTACTCTGTTGGTATTATTGCTAAATTTTCACTTTTTATATTTAAGTTTTTATTTAATGTTTTTTTGGCCTGATCCTTTGAAATCACATTTTTATCTATTATTCTTTCTGTATGATTATTTAAATATCCAGTTGATTCAAATCCAAGTATTTCGCCATTATCTAATGCAACTTTTACTTTTATTAAATCAGGATAAATTATTACTCCATTTTGATTATAAGCATAATTGATTGTTAAGATTCCACTTTCATTTAAATAATAAGTATTTTGCATGTTTTTTATTCCTACTTTTTCTAAAAATTCTAGTCCTTTTTTATTTGCATCCTCATAGCTCCAAACCTCTTCACCAATATCTCTATTACAATTTGAATAAACAACATAACATCCTTTTTTTGATACTGATATCGCACAGGTTTCATTTTGCTCGGTTTTTACAGAAAAATTATATGCTGGAATATTTGTGTTTTGAGATTGTTCTAATGTATTTATTTCTTGAATATTCTTATCTTGCATAAATTCTCTTACTTTATTTTTAGCATCTTCTTCTGTTACATCTTCACCTGTTATCATTTTAGGTTCTGAAGTTGTCATATGTTCAGAAAATGCCCCATCATATATTAATCCTGAATATTCGTGAAAATTTTCTTCTAATGTACTAAACATATCAATTTCTGATGATACAGCTTGACTAAATTGATCTTTCTCAGTTTGTGCTAACTCTTTCCAAGAAATCGATCCATTTTCCAAATCCCAAGCAAGTTGATTTAAAGTATCTTCAAGCGAAAGACTATATGTGTGAAGTTCTTCTAAATTGTTAAATTCTTCATCACTTAGTTCTTCTCCTTTAATATTTTTTCTAGATAAAGAATAACTATAATCACTTACTTGATTTAAAAATTTTGCTGTATTTTCTAATTCTTGGCTCTGTACTGGCAAATTTGATAAATATGTTTCTGCTAAGTTTGCCTCTCTCCATAAATATGTTAAAGTTTCAGCTGCATGTGTGCTAGAGCTTGAAATAGTTGATTTTGCTAAATATGTTTCAACATTTTGAACATAATTCATAAGCTCATATAAACTACTATTATACATGTTTTCATTTGCAATTTTTGTTTTATTCATATTTTGATATAAAAAATATGATAACGTGCCAATTGCTATAATTAAAATCCCAATTATTATTGGTAAAATGTGTTTTTTATTTTTCATAAATCTGTTTCCTTTCTTTTGCTAATAGTCTATTTAGAAAGATTATATAATTATATTATTATTTCTTTCAGTTCAGTGAGATTTAAAGAATCAAATATATTTAATATTAAAATTGAGTTCGACTTACTCACAGTTCTGAAGCCGTTTACAATTATTAAATTCTGTTTCATATAATATAAACGGTGTGCATTTTAAATACTAGTGCCAGATATTGCGGTTCAGAACGTTACTATTTAAATATGTTTTATTCCGTTGTTGTGAATCCAATCATTTCTCATACTTAAAACGGCTGGAGAACGGAAATTTTAATATTAAATATATTTGATTTTATAATTCAACTATTATTTTATATCTATTATTTTGTATAAAAATTATAAATTTATTCCAATTTTAATATATTTATGATAAAATTAAACAAAAAAAGGATTTTTAAATATGAAAAAAATTTTAATATCATATGCCTCTTATGGTGGTGGACATTTATCTGCTGCAAAAAACATAAAAGAATATATAGAAGAAAACTATACAGATACTCAAGTTATTCTATTTGATTTTATGAAGTATATAAATAAAGTTATAGACAAAGTTGGTGTAAGAACATATTCTGAAATTAATAAAAATTTACCTTGGCTTTGGGGTAAAATATATTATCATACACAAGAACCTATTTTTGAAAGAATTTTTTCCTTGTCTAATAAAATTCTTTCTTATAAACTCGCAAGAATCTTTAGATTAGAAAAACCTGATATAATAATTTCCACACATTTCTTTTCTGGTCATATATGCTCAATTTTAAAGAAAAATGGCAAAATTAATTCAAAGCTTGCAACTGTTATAACAGATTATGGAAAAGACCCTTATAATGAATGGATTTCAGGGCACGAATATATGGATTATATTTTTGTTGCTCATTCAGGAATTAAAAAGACCCTAATAAAAAAAGGAGTTGATGAAAACAAGATTTTTGATACAGGTATTCCTGTTTCTAGTAAATTTTTAGTAAAATACGATAAAAAAGAAATTTTGAATTTATTTAATTTTTCTGAAAACAAAAAAAATATTTTGTTTTTCGGTGGTGGAGAAATGGGCCTTGGAAAAAGTAAAACTATTGATATTTTTGACACTATTGTTAAAGAGCATCCCGAATTTCAAATTATAGTTGTTGCCGGAAAAAATGAATCTTTAAAAAAATCTTTTGAAGAAATTGTAAATAAATATAATTTAAAAAATTCTGTTAAAATTTTAGGTTTTACAGATAAAATTCCTGAACTAATGCATATTTCAGATGTGGTATTTACCAAACCTGGTGGACTTACAACTACTGAATGTTTAGTTTCAAATTTACCTATTATTATAATAAACCCTATTCCTGGACAAGAAACTGAAAATGCAGATTTTTTAGAAAACTCTGGATGTGGAATTTGGCTAAGGAAAAATGATAATATTTCTGATTTATTAAATATTATTTTAAATGATTCTAATAAGCTATTTAATATGAAAGTTAATGCAAGCTTAATTGCTAAACCTAATTCTACTAAAGATATTTGTAATATTATTATGTGTTAATTTGGACGGGTGTTTTTTTACATAATAAAAAAACACCCGTCCAAAATTCATATATTACTTCGCAATAATGGCTCTAAATATTTTCTTTTTGGATTATTTAGTCTTTTTAATTCTTCAACTGCTTTTTCTTTTTTCAAAAAATACAATTTTTTAAATTCTATTTCTAAATTATTTTCTTTTAAAAATGTGTTGTAGTTTTCAAAATGCTTTTTAAACTCATCTGCAGTCATTTTTATCTTTGCTTTTGTAAATATTTCACATCCTGGCTGAACTCCTGGTTCTGACATATATAAATAGCTTATCTTATTATATAATATAATTTTTTCATCATTTAAATCAATATTTACTTCTTCTTTTGTTTCCCTAATTATTGTTTTTTCTATATCTATTTTTTCATTGATAATATCTGTTTTATCAATATTTCCACCTGGAATTTGTAACATATTTGGATATGATGTATTATCATCTAACTCTCCAATTATATAATAACCATCTATAGTTTCAATCAAACATCCTCCGCTTAAATTCCTGCATTCATATTGTTTTTCACATCCAATTCTTTCTTCATATAAATAATGAGCATAATCTGATTTTTTACAAACAATTTCTACAAAATTATCTTCGACTTTATAGTTTGTAACACAAAACACTTCTCCGTTCCAAACATTAGCCCCTGAATTCTTTATATTTTCAAAATGATTGTTTATTTTTTCTTGTAAATCTAAAGGTAATTTAATCAATGAATTGTTACATAATAATTTAAGCTCTTTATCTTTAATCACATAAATCATTTTATAAAATATCTCCTTTAATACATATACATCATCATTATGAAAAAGTTGTCAAAAAGGTCCGTCCGAGACCACTGAAAAAGTGGCACTAATTTTTAGATTATAATCAAAAAAATTACTTAGATAGATTTTAATATTTATTTTTGTAATTTTTTTCTTATTTTTAATAAAATTCAAAGAAATTAGCTTTGCTATTTTCTTTAAATTTACTGCAATAGCAGTTAATTTTGCTTGTTTGGACACAGCTAATAGCCCGTACCCTTTGGCACGAGATAAGCCATGAAAGCGCTTCATTTCAGCATTTTTACCTTCTATTCTTGCACGTTTCTTATATTCTTCTTTAAATTTTTGCGTTTTATTAAATTGACTGTATTCATAATATTTTGGAGCTTTGTCACTAACTTCTAATATTTTCCTTATTTTTCTTGCTTTTCCTAAACATTCTTTTCTATATGGACACGTTCTACATTTTTCTTTTTCAAATTTATACCTTAATTGTGTATATCCATTTTTATTTCTTGTTTTTACTTCTATTGTTTCATTTCCATTTTTACAAAACCATTGATCACTATCTTTATTATATTTAAATAATTCTTCATCAACTTTATAGGCACTTGCACTTACAGGTATATATGCTTTTATATTTTCTTCTTCCAATTTTTTTATTATTTTTATTTTAAAATACGCTTTATCTCCATAAAAACTTTTTACTTTTATTCCTGATTTTAATGTCTTATTATATAGCTCTTCAAAATTTTCACCATCTACATTTGCACCATTGTTTACATCTACTGCTGTTATTAATTCTCCGTCTGTTGTCATACAATATTCTGCTTTATATCCATAAAAATGTTCTGTTTTTGATTTATGTCCTACTCTAGCATCTTTATCTATTAATGAGCGAATTCCTTTCTGTTCTATAAAAAGTGGACTAGACAATATTTCTTTTGCTTCTTTTATTGCTTCTTTAGCTTTTTCATTTTCTTTGTTTTCCTCAATTACTGTTTCTAAATATGCCTTCATTATTTGTTTTGCTTCTTTGGTATCTTCTATCTGCTTATAATCAGGTATTTCATAATCTTCTTTTTCTATTGATTTAAATATTTTTCTGGCTAAATGTTTCATTATTCTTTCTGGCGTTTTTCTTGTAGTATTTGCTTCTATATGTGTTGCATCATCTGATATTCCTGTTGTATCTGGTATTATTTTTTTATCTATGCATTGCTTTACTATTTCACAAATAACTTCATCTAAATCAACATCTTTTAGTCTCAATGTTCTAAATTTCGAAAGTAAGCTTGCATGTGGAGTTTCTTCATCTGGATTTATTCCTATAAACCACATATAAGCTAGATTTACAGACAATTCTTCTATTACTCTCTCATCTGATAGATTGTATAATTTTTGTAATATTAAAATTCTCATCATCATTTCAGGTTCTTTGGCTGGTCGTCCAAAGCCACTACAATAGCTATCTTTAAGCAATTCATTTATAAAATTTAAAGAAATTGCAGAATTTATTTGTTTTAGTATATGATTTTTTGGAATTTTGTTGTATAATAATGATGAGAAGTTTAATTGATGAGCTTCTAATTTTAACATAGAAAACAGCCCCTTTCTTGTATTGTTTTGGTTTGGTTATATTATACAAGATTTTAAGACTGTTTTCTATATTTTTATTAAATTATTTAAGACTTTTTCAGTGGTCTCGGTCCGTCCCCATTGACACCCATTGACAACTAGATTTCTCTTCTTCCTTCTAATGCTTTTGTTAGAGTGATTTCATCAGTGTATTCCAAATCTCCTCCAACTGGAATTCCATGAGCTATTCTTGAAACTTTTATTCCTAAAGGTTTTATTAGTTTTGAAAGATACATTGCTGTTGCTTCTCCCTCTACTCTTGGATTTGTTGCTAAGATAACTTCTTTTACTTCTCCTCCAACTAGTCTTGCTAAAAGCTCTTTTATTTTTATATCATCTGGACCAATTCCATTCATTGGAGATATTGAACCATGTAATACGTGATACACTCCTTTAAATTCATGCGTTCTTTCCATTGCTGCAACATCACGTACATCTTCTACTACACAAATTGTATCTTGGTTTCTCTTCAAATTTGAACAGATTGGGCATGGATCTGTATCTGTTATATTAAAACATCTACTACAATATTTTAAATTCTTTTTTGCATTTACAATTGAATTTAAAAATTCATTAGTTTGTTCTTCGTTCCAATCTAAAACATGAAAAGCAAGCCTTGCAGCAGTTTTATGTCCAATGCTTGGAAGACGTTCAAAGCTTTCAATTAATTTTTCTATTGATGGTGCGTATTCTGACACAATTTTTCTCCTCTATCTATTTTATCTAGGGTTATTTTCTGCTGTTCTTTTAATTAAATCTGGAGATTTCCTCAAAGCTAAATTTGCAAATTCATTCAAAGCTATAGTCGCATTTCTTAGTAAAGCCATTTTTTCTTCTTTACTATTTAACCCTTCTGTTTCAATTTCTCCTTTAAAATCAATTACCATTTGACTTACAGGGTCCAAGCGGGAATATTCAAGAGTTATTATCATTTTATAAGATAATAATTTTATAATTGATTCCGATTCATAATAAAAAAACCAATCTAGTCCTTGCTGTCTTATAAAACAAACATCTTGTAAAATCGAAGAATAACCAGAATTGCGTCCAGCTATAAAATAATTAGTATTATTATTCTCTTTTAATTTAATAGCACTATAATCATCCCCTCGAACAAATTGTTTCATCCAACTATATTGTTCTTCCAGATATAAATGTTCTGCTTTATCATTCTCTGAAAAAACAGTTTCACAGAGGTCTTTTAATTGTTTATCTGTAATATAACATCGATAAATCAT
The DNA here is from genome assembly GCA_902787685.1 of uncultured Eubacteriales bacterium. Lineage (GTDB taxonomy): Bacteria > Bacillota > Clostridia > TANB77 > CAG-508 > CAG-269. The sequence goes on from CADAHH010000007.1 coordinate 116,879, forward strand.
ATTTCTTTGGTGTTTTCTTTTTTGTATATCCTCAATTGTATGAATTTTATTGTTTTCTGTCATTTCATGTTCTCCTAATTCTACATAAATCCAGGTATATTAAACTTACCCATAGCCGCATTGCTAGCATCATCAACTTGTCTTAATGCTTCATTTACACATGTTAAAATTAAATCTTGTAGCATTTCTACATCATCTGGGTCAACTACTTCTGGTTTTATTTTTATTGCTTTTAGAACTTTTGCTCCAGAAACTTTAACCTCAATAGCTCCTCCACCTGCTGATGCGGTAAATTCCTTTGCTGCAATATCCTCTTGTGTTTTTGTAATATCTGCTTGCATTTGTTTTGCTTGTTTCATTAAATTATTGATGTTCATTCCACCAAATCCTCCCATACCTCCTGGGAATCCTCCTCTTTTTGACATATTCATTTTCTCCCTTCAATAAAATGAAATTAAATTAATAAATCAAATATATTTAATATTAAAATTTCCGTTCTCCAGCCGTTTTTTGTATGTACCTATAAAACATTTATAGCCACGGACTATAATATATTTAACTGTTAACGTTCTGAACCGCAATCACTGGCACTACTTTTTATAATGCCCGCCGTTTATTTTATATTCTAAAATATATAACAATCGTAAACGGCTTCAGAACTGCGAGTAGGTCGAACTCAATTTTACTATTAAATATATTTGATTTCTAAAAAACGTACTTAAGTATATCTTCCTATCGTTTTATATTATATTAAATGGTATATCATTATCTCCAATAAATTTTTCAAATTCATTGAAATTACTGTCTGAATCATCTTGCTTTTCTTCTACAAATTTTATTTGCATTTCTTTTCCACATGCTAAATGTACTGTTTCTTTCAAATTTTGTTTTGTATCTGGCCTTGATAAAAAGTCTTTTGCGACTTTGCTCATACCACTTGGAAAGTCTATTTCCAAAGTCATATCATTTACTTCTCTTGCAGTTGTGCCCGCAAGATTTATGTACATAAACATTTTTCCTTCTTGTTTAAAATCTTCTACAAGTTTTGGCCAGTAATCTTGAGTTTTTCCTTTATATTTTGGCTTTGGAATTACTTTGCTTTCTTCTTTTGACTCTTTTTCTGTTCCTTGTATAGAGTATTTTACCCCAGAATTTGAAGCTTTTGCAAAATTACCAGCTCGTAAAAAATTTTCAATTTTTGTTACTCTTCTTTCTAAATCAGAATTGTCTATAAGCCCGTTTGTTTCTATTGTTTTAGCACTATTTGCATTTGTTTCACTATTACATAGTTTGATTAACCCAGTTTGCAAAATAATTAATTTTTGAGATGATTGTTTCATTGTATTTTCAATCTCTGATAATTCACAAATTAAATCTATTAATTGTTGTTTCGAAGTTTTATCAGAAATAGCTTTTATTGCTTCTATTTCTTCTTGATTATACATTTCTGTTTTAGATGTTGCTTTATAAAGTAAAATATCTTTAATATATTTAATTATTTCCCAAATTAAATTTCCAATGTCTTTTCCATCATCAATGATTTCTTGTAATGTATTTAATGCTTCTTCTGAATTTTTGTCAATTATGTTATTTACTATTTTGTTAATATATGTAGTTTTAGGAATACCAACTAAATCTTTAACTTTGTTTTCATCTATTTGGTCTTCTCCTTCTTGACTACATCTTTCTAAGATAGATAAAGCATCTCTCATTCCACCTTCTGCTAAAACAGCAATTATGTTTAAAGCTGAATCTGTAATTTTTATATTTGATTCTTTACAAACATACTCTAAATCTTTTATTATATCTTCATTTGAAATCCTTTTGAAATCAAATCTTTGACATCTTGATAAAATTGTTGCAGGTAGTTTTTGAGGTTCTGTTGTTGCTAAAATAAATTTAACATGTTCAGGTGGCTCCTCTAATGTTTTTAATAATGCATTAAAAGCTCCTGTTGATAACATATGTACCTCATCTATGATGTATACTCTATATTTTGCTTTTGTTGGTAAAAAATTAACTGCTTCTCTAATTTGCCTTACATCTTCTACACTATTATTTGATGCTGCATCCATTTCTACTATATCAGTAAGTGAACCATCTAAAGCGCCTTTGCATATTTCACATTCATTACAAGGCTCTCCATCTTGTAAATTTAAACAGTTTACTGCTCTAGCTAAAATCTTTGCAGTAGTTGTTTTTCCAGTTCCTCTTCCTCCATTAAATAAATATGCATGTCCTACTCTGTTTGCTATTAACTGATTTATCAATGTCTTTTTTATGTGTTCTTGGCCTACCATTTCTGAAAATTTTGTAGGTCTGAATTTTCTATAAAGAGCTGTATACCCCACAATTACACCTCCTTTATTCTCATATATTAATTATATCCGCTCATCTTGCTGAAAGTTTTGTTTTTACACTTCTCCGCTCTCGCTGTGAAAAACAAAACTTTCACGTGAGCTACTCTACATATTTAGCACTTATTTTATTATATCCGCCCTTCTTTCTGAAAGTTTTATATTTATACTTCTCCGCTTTCGCTGTAAAATATAAAACTTCCACGTGGGCTACTCTACATTTTTTATTTAATTACATAGAAAAAATGGTGTGAACTAAATTCCTCTATGGAAAGCTCCACATAAAAGTATCTACTTATTGCTGCTTCCTTCCGGACCTGACAAGGTTCATAGGCTTTTATTGGTGCCCTCCATACAAGAATCTAAATTCATACCATTTGCATTATATAACGAATTGAGTATTTTGGCAAGAGGTTTGATTTAAATTTTAAGATTATTATTTTTACTTAATACTAATTTGTGATCATTTTATTAAGAAAGGCTAAATATATTATTTTTCAATCCCTTGGTGTCGAAATCTTTATGTACCTAGAATTTTTCTTACGAAAAATTCAGCTACAATGTCGATTTCTCCAGTCGCCCTGCGCTACGCTCCGGTTGGGCGGCTTACGCGGGATTTTAAAATAATATATTTAACCTTTCTAACATCCTATTTCCTACCTCACACTTTCCACTAATTACATATAATTAAATCCATCACTTCTTCAATATTCTCCCTACAAAATATACAATTTGAGTAGAATATTTACTTGCTACTTGTTTTCCAATTGCTTTTCCACTTACTGTAAAAGATGCAACCAATGCACTTATAATAAATTGAATATTTGGAGAAACATTATATGTATTTGAAATTTTTATTGCTAGCATTGCACTTATTGCACCACTCACAACTCCGACAAATATCTCCAATTACATCTGCACAAAAATTTGCAACTTTAGTTGCATTTTTTATAAGGTTTAAAGATGTTTTAGCTCCATCTGCTTTTTTAGTTGCTTTGGCATGAAAATCTTCTTCTGGTGCAATTGTCACTGCAACTCCAATTATATCAAATATAATTCCTATTAATACTACAACTATTAATATTATAACAGATAACACTACATTTAACTTTTCTATACCATTATTTGAAACAAATGAAACAATTCCTGATAATACAAATGTTAAAAAAAATGCCTGAATAGGCCATTTTAAATTTGATTCTTTCTTATTTTTTTCTTGCACTTTTATACTCCATAAAAACTTAAAAATATAATTTTTCTCTATAATAAACCTTTTATCTTTTGATATAAACTTTACTAAAACAAAAAAGTATAAGATGGTAAAAACATAAGTAAATTTTACGGTTTAGGTCTGGTTGAATTTCTCTGTTTTCTACTATATATTGCTATATAGCCGTTTCCGTTTAAAGAAAACATCTAAGGTTGGTATTAGACACCAGATCGCCACTTAAATCCGTACCTTAATCCTTATGTTTTCTTGCCTTTTGACAAAGCAAACATTCTAGAAGTTTTCCTTAACGCACTTTTATTTATTACTAGTCTTTTTTGCAAAGGCAATTTCATATAGTTTAACATAATCCCAATACCTTCACTCAAGACAGGCTACACTATGCATTTTGTGTCTTGGCACTCATCATAGGTTTTACTTAAAGTTTCTTCTTAAGTTTCAGCGAGATAAGGGAATCCAGCATATGCCACTACACCTTACCCTTAAATCTTACTCCCTACTCACACACAAAACTGGCATTTCGCGCACAAACAAGAAGCCCAAATTTATATGCCCTTTAGTGGATTTTTAGCCCCACCCTCGTAATAAAAAAGTACGACTAGAATAATGCACCATCAATATATATTATATATTATTATTTCATAAAATGCAAATATTTTATCAACAAAATAGTAACACTTTTAAAAGAAGAATAAATATATTATTTTGTAAATCATATATGTTTCCTTATTTCTGCATATATTTCTTCATGTATATCTTCTATTGTTCTTATTTTATCATCTTTTACGCACTTGATTTCATACCAATTATAATCTTTTGCAACATCACATGCTGCAGAATGAGCATCTATTAAATGATTTTTATCTCTCTCATGTATATCTTTTGCTTGTTGTTTTGTGAATTTATTTTCCCTATTTTTCATAAGCTCCATTGCTTTTTCAACTGGCATATTTAAGAAAAATACTTCTGTTGGAATTGGTAATCCATATAAATTGAATTCATAATCCCAAAGCCAATCTAAAAACTTCTTTCTTTCAGCTTTATCATATATTTTTCCAGCTTGGTGAACCATATTTGCAGTAGTATATCTATCTGCCAATATAATTCCACCATTATCATAATATTCTTTATATCCTGTTTTAAATGTAGCATATCTATCTACTGCATAAAATGTTGATGCTATATAAGGACTTACATCTTTTGCATTACTTCCAAATTCACCTGATAAATACATTTTAACTAATGATGAGCTTGGACTATCATAATTTGGAAAACTCACAGTTTTATATTTTATTCCATCTTTTGTTAATCTCTCTTGTAATTTTGTAAATTGAGTTTGTTTTCCGCTTCCATCAGTTCCATCTATTACAAATAATTTTCCCATGTTTATTTTACCTCGAACTTTCTTCACTTATTATTAATTAACGTTACAGTTCAGTAAAAACGACAATCGAAATATTGCGGGCGATTAAAATCGCCCCTACATTCTCTCTACATTTCTTAATATCCTACTGAATTGTTACTTATTTATTCAAGTTAATCTATATCTAATTTGATATGAACATCCTTTAATTGTTCTTCTGATATCATAGATGGTGCTCTCATAAGTAAATCTCTTGCCTTTTTATTTTTTGGAAATGCTATTACTTCTCTTATGTTTTGAGAATCTTCTAATAGCATAATCATTCTATCTATTCCAGGTGCAGCTCCTGCATGAGGTGGTGTTCCATATTGGAATGCATTAAATAATGCTCCAAATCTTGTTTCAACATCTTCTTTTGTGTACCCTGCAATTTCAAATGCCTTTATCATTATTTCTGGATCATGGTTTCTAACAGCTCCTGATGCCATCTCTAATCCATTACATACCCAGTCAAATTGATATGCAACTATATCTAATGGATCTTTTGAATTCAAAGCATCTATCCCACCATGTGGCATTGAAAATGGGTTGTGTCCAAAATCAATTTTACCATCATCTGTTAATTCATACATAGGAAAGTCTACTACAAAACAGAATTTATATACATTTTTTTCAATTAAATCTAATCTTTTTCCAAGTTCTATTCTAACTAATCCTGCAATTTTTTGTGCAGTTTTGAATTCATCTGCAATAAAGAAAATACTTGAATTTTCTTTAGCACCAAAATCATTAATTAGTTTTTCCTTAATGTCATCTGTTATAAATTTTGCAATTCCACCTTCAACTTGTTTTTCTGCATTTATTTTAGTCCATGCTAATCCTTTTGCACCAACTTCTTCTGATGTTGCAAAATCTGCCATTTTGTCAAAGAATTTTCTTCCTTGTTCAGCTCCATTTGGAACAACAATTATTTTTATTGTTTTATCTTTAAATGCGTTAAATTCAGTGTTTTCGAAAAGAGCTGTTGCATCTTGAATAATTAAAGGATTTCTTAAATCAGGCTTGTCTATTCCATATTTTTCCATTGCCTCTTTATATGGAATTCTAATAAATGGTGCTTCATCTACCTTCCAGTTTGTAAAATGCTTAAATGTATCTACAACTATTTTTTCAATTGTACCTAATACATCATCTATTGTAGCAAATGCCATTTCAAAGTCTAATTGATAGAATTCTCCTGGCGCTCTATCTGCTCTTGGATCTTCATCTCTAAAACATGGAGCAATTTGAAAATACTTATTAAATCCAGATACCATTAAAAGCTGTTTAAATTGTTGTGGTGCTTGTGGTAGTGCATAAAATTCTCCTGGATTTATTCTACTAGGTACTAAATAGTCTCTTGCTCCTTCTGGAGAAGAATTTGCAAGTATAGGTGTTTGAATTTCTGGGAATCCAAGTTCTTCCATTTTATCTCTTAAATATTTTAAAACTTTTGCTCTAAACAATATGCTATTATGTAGTTTTTCATTTCTTAAATCTAGAAATCTGTATTCTAACCTTAAATCTTCCTTTGTTTCTATTTCTGAATTAATTTCAAATGGAAGCTCTGGTTTACACTTTCCTAAAACTTCAATTTTGTTTGCAACAACTTCTATATCTCCTGTTGGCATATTAGGATTTTTACTTGATCTTTCCACAACTTTTCCATTTATGTGAATACAACTTTCTTTTACAAGTTCTTTTGCTTGCAATTGTAGTTCTTCATCATTTACTACCACTTGTGTTATTCCATCTTCATCTCTTAAATCTATAAAGATCATTCCACCTAAATTTCTAATTTTTTGTACCCATCCACTAAGCTCAACTTCTTCTCCAACATTTTCAATTCTAAGTTCTCCTAAATTTTTAGTTCTGTACATTCTTTTTCTCCTCTTTATTACATCTATTTTTCTTAATCTATAATAAAATACTTTTTAATCTCTCCATTTGGATGAACATAATTCATTAATTGATTTTTGTCTGTTATGTTTTCTTCAATTGCCCAGATACATTTGCTTACAAAATTATGTGTAACAACCAATACGTTTTTTACTTTATATTTTTTGTGTATATCATCTAAAAAAATCTTTGTTCTTTTTAATCCAGATAGTAGTGTTTCCGCTCCATCAGGAGTAACTTCAGTATCTAGTGAATTCCATGTATTTCTGTCAACATCTTTCCATTTTCTTCCTACTAAAGATCCAAGGCCTCTTTCTGTGAGCCTTTCATCCAATATTATACTTTTATTTGGAACTATATATTCTGCTGTTTCAGTAGCTCTTGCAAGTGGAGAAGAAAATACTACATCAAAGTTAATCTTTTCAAGTTTTTTGCCGACATATTTGGCTTGTTCAATTCCTTTTTTAGTAAGTTTTTCATCTGTTCTTTTGCATACTCTATCACTTGCATTTGATGGTACTTCACCATGTCTAACTACATACAAATTCATGTTACTCCTCCTATAGAGTTAAAATTCACAAGTATTATATTCATAACTATGCTTTTATTACACAAAATACTTATTAATTTCTTCTTCTACTTCTTTTTTAGTTTCTAAAGTATTAATTTTCACTCTAAAAATACTAGAATTTGGCATGTTCTTTGTATATGCAGAAATATGTTTTCTAAATTCTTTAATTGCAACGATTTCTCCTTTTTCTTTAATAAGTAAATCTAAATGTTTTTTTATAACCTCTAACTTTTCTTGATTAGTAACATCTGGCAATTTTTCTCCTGTTTTTAAATAATGAATTATTTTTTGAAAAATCCAAGGATTTCCAAGTGATGCTCTACCTATCATTATGCCATCTACTCCTGTTGTTTCAAACATTAATTTAGCTGATTCTTCATCAACTATATCGCCATTTCCAATAACAGGTATTTTAACTGATTCTTTAACTTTTTTTATAATATCCCAATCTGCTTTTCCTGAATAGAATTCAGATCTTGTTCTTCCATGGATTGTTATTGCAGATATTCCAACTTTTTCTGCAATTTTTGCAATTTCTAAAGCAACTATATGGTCATTATCCCATCCTTTTCTTATTTTAAGAGTAACTGGAACTTTTGAGTTTTGAACAACTGATTTCATAATATTTTCAGCTAATTCTAAATCCATCAATATTTTGCTACCTTCTCCATTTTTTGTGACTTTAGGAGCTGGACACCCCATATTTATATCTATAATGTCTGCTAGATCAGATACAAATTTTGTTGTATAACTAATTGCTTTTAAATCTGACCCAAATAATTGAATTGCAATAGGTTTTGGTTCTCCTTCTGAATTCATAAGTTTTTTTGTTTTTTCATCATTATAAAATATTGCTTTTGCACTTACCATTTCTGTACATGCATAACTTGCGCCATATTGTCTTGCAATTAGTCTAAATGGCAGGTCTGTAATTCCCGCCATTGGAGCAAGTAATATGTTATTTTTTAATTTTACGTTTCCTATTTGTAGTTCTTTTAGATACATCCATTACTCCTCATTAAATCCGCAACTTTGCTGTGCATTGTTAACTTCTATTTAATAAAAATAGTTTTCTTCCTATTTCCACTAATATTTAGTAATAAACCTATACAAATAAAACTCGTAATCATTGAGCTTCCACCATAGCTTATAAATAATAGTGGAACTCCTGTAATTGGAAGTAAACCAAGTGTCATTCCTATGTTTTCTGTCATATGAAATAGAAAAATTCCACTTATTCCAGCTGCTATATATGAACCTAAATCATCTTTTGCAGTTTTTGCGACATATAATGCTCTAGTAATTAATGTAACATATACTAACACAACCGCTCCTGATATTACAAACCCCATTTCTTCTCCTATTACAGAATATATGAAATCTGTGGTTTTAGGTGAAAGGTAACCCATTTGGGTTTGGTTTCCATTAAGAATTCCCATACCTGTAAGTTCACCTGCTCCAATTGCAATTTTAGATTGGAGTACATTATACCCTGAGCCTTTTGGATCTGATTCTGGATTTAAAAAAACATCAATTCTTCTTTTTGCATGATCAGGTAATACAAACTTATATGTTAAAGGTGCTGCAATTACTACAAGTATAATCGCTGTAATAATATATTTTCTATCTATTCCTGAAACAAATAACATAAGAATAGTTGCAACTATATAAGCTGCTGCAGTTCCATAATCTGGTTGAAGAATTATTAACCCAACTGGTACAATTACAACTGATAAAACTATTAATAGTTTCCAAAAGACATTAATATTATGTTTATCTCTTTCTTGTATTTTTACCATTACAGATGCTAAAAATAAAACAACAGATATTTTAGCAATTTCTGCAGGTTGAAATGAGAAAAATCCAATATCAAACCAACTGTTTGCTCCATTTATCGACCTTGTAAACAATACAGCAATTAAAGATATAATTCCTATTATATAAAAAACTGGTGAAATCTTGCCTAAAAACTCATAATCTATAAACATTGTTATTATCATAATAACTATACTTATTACAAACCAAATAATCTGCCTTTTTAAATAAGTTAATTCTAATTGCTGACTAGCAGAATATAATGCAACAAATCCAACAATACATAGTAAAATTGCTGAGATAAGAATCCACCATTCCATATTTTTAAATATTCTATTCTTCATTATTATTATCTTCTTCTTCCTTATCTTGACTTAGTTTTTCTTCTGTTTTTTGGTCATCTATATTATCTGAAATATCTTCACCAATTAAATCTTCTGAATCTTCTTTATTCTCATCAGTTACACTATTATTTGCTTCATCTTCTATTTCATTAGGTTCTTGAGAATTATCTTGATTTTTTTCTTCTGTTTCTATACTTTTCTTTTCTTCTGATTTATCTGTAAGTTTTATTTCAATTTTGTGATCTTGATTCGTTTTACTTAATTTTCTGGTTTCATCTTTTATATTAATAATCGGTATATTGGCATAAAGAGCTGGCGCTCCTTGTGTTCCATCTTCTTTTGTTTCTGTTGTAAGCCTAACATCCATTGCCTTTTCATCTATATCTATGTATTTTTTTATAACTTCAATTATTTCTTTTCTCATTAAATCTAAAAAGTCAGCAGATACATTTGCTCTATCCTGCATAAGAACTAAATGTAATCTTTCTTTTGCAGTGTTCTTTGAGCTTGTATTTAAAGATTTACTTTTTTTATTCTTTTTGAAAATACTCATTAAATTTTCAAACATATTATTACCCCCAGTTTTTAAGTTTATTTCTTATTTTTTGCTAAAAATCTTTTTAATTTTAGACCATAAACCTTTTTCTCTACCAGGAATTGTAACTTCTATATCTTCTCCTAATATTCTTTTTGCAATTTCAAGATAAGCTTTTCCTGATGGAGCTTTTTTGTTTTGTATAACTGGTTCTCCTTTATTAGTTTGTGTAATTATGTATTCATCATCTGGAACTACTCCTATAAGATCAATTGATAATAGGTCAACAATGTCATCAACATCCATCATTTCCCCACGTTTTACCATATCTGGTCTAATTCTATTAATAACTAATTCAGGATTTTTTATTTCAGATGATTCTAATAATCCGATTATTCTGTCTGCATCTCTAATTGAAGAAATCTCTGCTGTAGATACTACAATTGCCCTATCTGCGCCAGCAATTGCATTTTTAAAGCCTTGTTCAATTCCTGCAGGACAGTCTATAAGTATATAGTCAAATTCCTCTTTTAGTTTTGATGTTAATTCTTTCATTTGTTCTTCATTTACTGCTGATTTATCTCTTGTTTGAGCTGCTGGTAATAAATATAATTCTTTAAATCTTTTGTCTTTTATAAGAGCTTGTCTTAATTTACATTTATTTTCAACTACATCTACTATATCATATACTATTCTATTTTCTAGCCCCATAACAACATCTAGATTACGAAGTCCAATGTCAGTATCTATAAGTGCTACTTTTTTTCCTTCTAAAGCTAAGCTTGAACCTAAATTCGCTGTAGTTGTTGTTTTACCAACTCCACCTTTTCCTGATGTGATAACTATAACTTCTCCCATAATTAGTCATCCTTTCTTTGTATTTTTACTTTATAATAATATACTGTATTTGCCAAAAAGTCAATAATTTGACATAAAAAAATAATTAATTTTATTGATATAAATGTTGTTTTATGGTATATTGAAAAAAATATAACAAAGGTGGATTTTATATGAATAAAAAATTACTCTTTCAAGCATTGATAAAACTTTTATTTGGAGTATTAATTGTTGGTTTTTTATTATTTATTCCTGCTCATTCTTTTAAATATTGGAATGGATGGCTATTTATGGGGTTGTTATTTATTCCAATGTTTATAGCTGGAATTATTTTGATGATAAAAAATCAAGAATTATTAAAAAAGAGATTAAATGCTAAAGAGAAGGAAATTGAACAAAAACACATAATTCTTTACAGTGGATTAATGTTTATATCTGGTTTTATTATAGCTGGTCTAAATTATAGATATAGTTGGATACAGTTGCCAAATATCGTAGTAATAATATCATCCATTTTGTTTATTATAGCATATATTTTGTATGCTGAAGTTTTGAGAGAAAATACCTATTTATCTCGTACAATTGAAGTACAAGAAAATCAAAAAGTAATTGATACTGGTTTATATAGAATTGTAAGACATCCTATGTATGCAGTAACTATTGTTTTATTTTTAACAATACCATTAATTCTTGGCTCTGTTCTTTCTTTTTTGATATTTTTGATATACCCTATTCTAATAGCAAAAAGAATAAAAAATGAAGAAATGGTTTTAGAAAAAGATTTAAAAGGTTATTCTGAATATAAGAAAAAAGTGAAATATAAATTGATTCCTTATGTGTGGTAACATAAAAATAATTTGAACTCACTTGAATGTTATTCAAATGAGTTCAAATTATACATTGTTGGTGCGATTCGTAGACAGGTATGCAAAAAATCACACAATTTATTTATCATTTTATAAAATTCAATTTACTATAATTAATTTAACATAACTTTTATGGTTTTGCAATAATTTTATAAGAAATTTTCAAATAGTATTGTAAAAAAATAGCATAATTGATAAAATATAGTTGGTTAAATTATTTTACAAAAGAAAGCGAGGTGAGAATATGAAAGAAAAGAATGTTACAAAGATAAGTTTATCAACGTTTTTCCTAATATTAGCAATAATTGCAATAATAGTTATGGGAATATTCATTTATAAGCTTAATAATGATAAAACAGCAGAAATTCAAAAGTCTACTGAGCTTCAATCACAAGTAAATAATTTAAATGGAACTGTTAGTGATTTACAAGGAAAAATAAATAGTATATCTGAAACTATTAATTCTAATGAAATAAACAAAAATACTGTTACAGATAATACAACCATTACTTCATCAAATGAATCTACTTCTATTAATCAATCAGCAATAGAGTCTGCAATTCAAAAATATTTTGACATTCGTCAAACACTTACTAGTAATACATTAGATGTATTTTTCGTATTAGGACTAAAAGCAGAACATCTAAATGGTGGTGAATACGAAGATGGTTTTTATTTAGATAAACCATATGCACATAGCTATTTTATTAAAACGGATGTATCTTATACTGATTTTAGTCAAGTAATTGCCAAATATATGACTATAGAATTATTCGAGAAATTATATCCGAATTACATAATTAATAAAGATGGATATGTATGTATTTATTCTGACGGAGGAACAACAGGGAAAAATACTTTAAAAGAATGTAAGATATCCAAAATAGATTCAAATACTTATATTTGTGATGTTACTAGTACTCAAAGATGGGACGATGATGGAAGGACTTCTACTGAAAAAACTTCTGTTACAGTAATTGAAAAAAATGGAAATTATATTGTATCTGATTATAAGTAAAACTTTTTAATATATGGATAAAAATGACTGATGACTAGTATTTACTACTAATTATCAGTCATTTGTATTTTATATTTATTGTTTTTTTAATTGTTTGCTTTTTTCTTTTTCAAGTTGTTTTAAGCTTTTTTTAGGTGTTGGCAAATCTTCTGGCATAGTTCCACCATTTTTAGCAATTACCTCTCTAATGTTTTTACCAATTTTATAATGAGTTTTATTAGCTTGTTTTTCGCCTTGAATATTGTCTTTTTTTAGTCTTGATTCAGTTTGAGTAATACGAAATAAGTTTGCTGCAAGTTCTTCACTTCCCATATTATCTAAAATATCTTCTCTATATCTTAATCCTTTTCTCTTTGCAATATCATCAGCTGTTTCACCATTATATAAACCTTTATAACCGCTATTGTGAAATTTATCAAAATTTTTAACACCTGCTTTTTTGGCAGCTTGATTTAAGGAATAATTACCTTTACGTGTTAAATTTCTTTGATAAAATCTTTTTTCGTCTTCTGAAAGCATACTGTATTCTTTTTCGGTAATCTCTTGCTTTCGTGTTTGAACTGCAAAATAAGTTTGAGCAAGAGCAATAACTTTTTTTCTGCTGTCACCATTTTGTGCTATGACATAACAAGCATAACGAGTTAGTTTATAATCTTTTATTTCGATTTCAGCATTATTAGCACGTTTTGACAACTTCCTGACGTCAGGAAAATGTTCAAGTACACTTATACCACTATTTTCGCAAGTTTCTTTAGCCTTATTTATTACTTTTTCAAAATTTTCCCATTTATTGTATTCTAATATTGGCATTAACTCTCTAGCGTACCAAAACTCCACTCCATTTTCATCAATGTGTTTGATATCCTCAAATGATTTATTGTTTTCATTTATTTCTTTCATTGTTATCATCTCCATTTCTTAATATTATATTTTGTTATTATTATAAAACAGTTGTTTGTATTTGTCAATTAGTTTTTAATATTTTTTGAATTTAAATGTTATTATACAGTATAATTTGTCTTATTTTCGGAGCAAGCATTTTAAGTTCTTTATCAAAATTATTTATATTTTCTTGATTGGTAGATTTTATTCTCTTTCTTTGTAAATTTTCTCTTGTTCCTTTTAAAATTCTTACTTCATCTTCTAATTTAGTTCTAAAAGTGTTTAAATCATCTAATGAACCAATTTTATTTTCACTTAATAAAGAAAAAAATCATCCAACTTACTTGAATGATTTTTAATCTATCTGTTAGTTCGAACAGATACGTCGTTGGTGCGATTCGTAGACAGGTATGCGAAAAATCGCACCATTTATTTATCATTTTATAAAATTCAATTTACTATAATTAATTTAACATAACTTTATATATTTTACAAGAGATATTTCAAATTTTTTAATCTCCCCTTAAATTTAAAAGTAAATTCTATTTAGAAAAATTTCTCATAAGCATGTCTTATCTCATTTTATCAAGCGCTTCATTGTTTGTCATTTTAGAAAACCCCCATCTACAATGTATTTGCAGCTTCAAATTACATAATGTGTTGTATCAGGGATTTTATATATTTTCAATATTATTAACTTTCTTTAACATTCGTTCCATTGCTGCTTCGCAGCAATTTAGTACTTTCATGTTGGAAAAAAACTACATTTTTATTTTATCATAAACACGCGTATTTCATTCGCTAAAAAATTGTTTTAATTATTGCCATTCTTTACCATTTATCTTGTTCTGATGTATTGCTTTTAGTATTCAGCTTTACTTTATGTAAAGTGAGGCACGAGATGAAACGTAGATGTCCGAATAGTACGGACTGTAGCTGCTACGGTAACTAGGTGAATAGGCGATGCTGAAATCGCCTCCCCTGCAAGAACGACCGCTAGTGCTGCCGGCCTCTTGTGTCCATTCCCACATATTTCCTTCTAAGTCAAATATGTTGTTTATTGAATCTGTTCCTTTATGTGTTCCTGTTTTTAATGCCTTTCCTGCATGGTTTCCGTTTGTTGTTGCATTTACTTTACTTGAATCTGATGAATTAGTTAAACCAAATTGTAACATTGCATCATATTGGCTTCCCCATATCATTTGTGATGTTACACTATTTTTACTATTTGTATATGATTTTGCTTTTGAATACAAACCATACCATGTTTTTGTATTATTTTCTGCTGCTGATGTTGGCTCTACAGCTAACTTTGATATTGCATCTTTTCCTAATTCATATCTTGCTACATAAAATCCTCCATATTCTAGTATACTTGCTATCATATCTTTATAGTCTTTTTGCAATGTTGCATCATCTTTTATTATTTTATTTCCTGATGAATCCTTATTATATTCACTATTATCTGCATAATTTGAATCTGTTAAATATGCTGGTTCTCTATATCCATTTGAACTATATGTTATTGGTGTACTTCCTGTATTGTCAGAACTCCAGTTATATAATATCCCTCTATAATCTGTTCCTGATGATATTTCTGCCATTTTTCTTGTTGTTTTTCCTACTGTTAAGTTAGCTTTATCTACTGGTATCCATACAAATTCATTTCCATTACTATATTTCTTTCCTTCTACTTCTTCTACACTATCTGTAATTACTAATCCTTTTGTTACTGTTCCTACGTTTTCACTTATTCCATAAGCAAATCCTGCTGGAATTATTGCTGTGTAATCTCCTTGCTCTACTGGGAAATTACTGTTTTGTATTTCAGAATATTCCTCTACTTTGCATTTTGTTACATTTGCTGTTGCTGTTCCTGTGTCTCCATCTTCATTTCTTGCAGTTATTGTATAGCTTTGATTTTTTGTTACTACAAATTCTCCTTTATCTGCTACTTTTATGTTTTCCCCATTACATGTAAGTGTTGTTTTTGCATATATTGAATTATATGTTTCCTCTGCATATCCTTGTTTTATTATGAAATCATATACATTATTAAACGATGGTGAGTTTCCGGGGCCTTGTGTATATAATTCATCTACTGTTTTTGTTCCATTTTGTGATACATTTGCCCATATTGCAGTAGGTCCGCTATATGCTTTTGCAAACATTTCATTAAATTCCGTTTCATTGCTTGTCCTATATCCTGTAAGCCACTCCTCCATTGTAGGAAGTTCTACTCCACTTACTGTTACTTCTATTATAGCAGCTCTTGATTCTGTTGCTACATCTGTTGCTGTTAATATGATGGCATTGTTTCCTCCTCCACCACCATTTGCATCTGCTAAAGTAACTTCTCCTGTTTGTGTATTTAATGTTACATTATATCCTTTATAATTTGATACATTTACATTATTTCCACTTGCTGCTACTGTTGTTCCTGAATCTTGCTTTCTTAATTCTTTTTGCAATTCTTCTGCCTTTTTATCTAAGTTCCATCCATTTACCATACCTTCTGTTTGTACACCATTCCATGCAAGTGTTACTTCTTCTTTTATTTGAGTTTCTTTTGTTTTGTCTCTTGCTTGTCCTGCTTTACTTAAAATTGAATTATCTCCAGTTAGCATGCTTATCGAAATTGCAGCTAAAATTAATAGGACAATGATGTTTAGTATGTTATCGATGGTTAGGCTGTAGAAAATCAGACTAGCACAAATTATTAGACCAGCCTGACCATCTATAACATGCATCGTAGTAAATTGCGGAAACTTTTTTACACTTGCTATGGAGTTTCTATAATTTTCTCTCATTCAAATTTCACCACTTTCTTAAACTTTTTATGCAAAAATTATTGCACTTTTGTCTGTTTCATTGTAAAATGAGCATAGGAGCCCCCTCCCCAATTAAGAGGCACTTACAAAAGTATTTAATTGTGGAGCTTTAGGATGTGTTTGGAATTAACATATGACCTTTTTTACAGCACGGACATAAGTTAAAATCCTTTCCTAAGGTTTGCTTTAGTAATTCTAAAGCAGGGAGCTTTTTCTTTATGTATATTTTGGTTCTTGTTAGTATCTTGCATTTTAATAATTTCTTCTTTTTATTTCTGTTTCCTAATATTCCATAATATCGTATTTTCATAAATCTTGGTGGCAATATATGTAGTAGGAATCTTCTTATGAATTCTTCTATTGTTACCATCATTTCTTTCATTTTATTATTATCTTTATAATCTCTCCATTTAAATGTTACAGTTTCTTCTGTTACATCTAATATTCTTTCATTTGAGATTGCTACTCTGTGTGTATATCTTCCTAAATATTGGATTACACAATCTGCATTATTAAATGGTTCTTTACAATATACAATCCATTCTTTGTTATACAATTCTTGTATTAAACTATTGTAACTTGCTGGGTTTTCTAAATATTTATTCTTCACATAAAAATCCAATTTTTCTTGTTTTAGATAATACAAGATTTTTCCTCTAAATACTTTTGACATCACTTTTACAGGTATGAAAAAGTCCTCGTCTTTTTCTACCCATTTGTTAAGTTCTTTTAGACCGCCTCCTGTTGTTACAATATGTACATGCGGATGGTACATCATATTTTGTCCCCACGTATGTAATATACTAAAAAAGCCTAATTCTCCTCCTAAATATTTTTTATCTTCTGCAAGTTCTTGCAATGTTTCTGCTGATGCTTTAAAAAGTATTTTGTATACCTTACTTTGATTTTGTAATGTTATTAAGTTTAATTCATCTGGTATTGTAAATACTACATGATAATATTTTATATTTAATACTTCTTCTTTTCTTGCTTCTATCCATTGTATTTTCTTCCCAGCTTGACAATTAGGGCAATGTCTATTTCTGCAAGAATTATATGCTATTTCTTCATATCCACATTCATCACATACATATTTATGTGCTCCAATAGCTCCTGTTTTACATTCTGCTATTGCTGTTATGGCTTTTTTCTTATATCCTATTACTTTATGATTTTTATTATATTCTTTCCAACCTTTATTTAATATTTCTTGAATTTTCTCCATTTTATTTTTTCTCCCCTTTCAAAAATGCATCTAAGGGATTATCTACTGATAATTTCATATTTGCAACATGAATATATTCCATAGTACTACGAATATTGCTATGTCCCATTAGTTCTTTTACTTCTAATATTGTTGCTCCTCTTTCAATTAAATCAGTAGCAAATCCGATGTCTTAAACTATGTACTACAAATTTTTCATCTATCTTTGCCTTTCTTCTATATCTTCTAAAAAATATTCTTGTTCTTTCTACTGTTAATGGTCTTCCTTCTCGATTTAAAAATATATATCCTTCTGGGTGTTTTGGTTTATACATTTTGTAATATTTTCTCAGCATATTTAAACTAGCTTTTGGAAGTACTGTATATCTATCTTTTTTACCTTTTCCTTCACTTACAAATATTCGCATTTTTCTACTATCTATATCTTGTACTTTTATACTTACTGCTTCTGACACTCTTAACCCACTTCCATAGATTAACATGAATATTGTCTTGTACATGTAATTATCGCAAGCATTAAAAAAAGCGCTTAACTCTTCTTTAGTTAGCACATCCTTCATTTTTCTTCTTTTTCTATACATTGGCAGTTGTTTCTTATTTATCAGCTTATCCATTGTTACTTCATACATAAATCTAATTACACTATTGTAGTAATTTACACTTCTTTCTGATAGTTTTCTTTCTTCTTTTAAATGCTTTAAAAGAAAGTTTCTTAATTCCTCTGTTGTTACTTCTTCCATAGGTTTCTTAAAGTATCTCATAGTATCTTTTGCTTTTAATTCATAACTTTCTTTTGTCCAGTGCGAAAATCCTCGCATTTCCATATCTTCTTTCATCTTCTGTAATAATTCTTGATTGTTCATCAAAAAAACCTCCTCTACAATGTATTTGTAGCTCTTAGCTACATAATGCATTATATCAGAGATTTTCTATATATTCAATATTATTTCTTTCTTCAACATTTGTTCCATTGCGAGGTACGAGCAATTTAGTACACAATATATTGTTATGAAAAATGAAAATGTGTAAATTAGAAAAATTATCTAGATTTACACATTTGACTTTTTTTCCATTATTTCAAATAAAGTACAGGGCGGAAAGAATGGTAGGCGATGCTACTTCCCGTGCTGTTGCGAGAGCTAGTGTAATAGTAGCTGTCGTTGTAACCACCCCCACGACTCACGAAAGGATAGTCGTCTTTGCTAGAGGTCTCTGTAGTCCATTCATAGCAATTACTTGCCATATCATATACATTACATGGATGGTCTGTTAAGGTTCCTTTCTCTGCTAATCCATCACTGCTTGTATTTACACTACTTTTTATTGAGTATCTTTCTTCTCCACATTCTTGCAAAAACAATGTTGCTGTATCCCATGCATAACTATTCATTAAATCACTTGCAAATTCTGTTATACTATTATTATCATTGTCTTTACTATACATCTCCCTTGAAAGTTTAGCTGCCTGCAATTGTGTTACCCAATTATATACATAGTCACTTTGTTTCTCTGTAATTTGTGTTAAATTACTATCTGTTATTGTGTAATCATTTGATGTATAATACGTTCTTTGTGTTTCTGTTCTTGCTTCATATCTTCCGATATAAAATCCTCCTTTTGAACTTACACTTGATTTAAATGTTGATAGTTCTTTAGCTGTTGCGTTTATATTATCATCTTTACTGCCCTCTTTATATGTTGGGTCTTCTATATTAGCACTGTCAAGCATCATATTTTCTACAGCTTGTTCTACACTTCCTCCTGCATCTATCCAAGCTTGAATTTCTGAGTCTTCTTTACCTACCAATGCTGATAATTCATTATATGCTCCAGTGCCTAGCATTCCATCAACCATTGTTTGATCAGGAGGCATAGTAGATATAAATCCTTTTACCGATGCTACTGTAAAAACTCCATATTCAGTTGGAACACCACTTGGATAAAATTCATATCTTCCTAATGTTATTGTTTTTGATGCTGTTTGAGCTCCATTTGTATATACATCTCCTACTGGTATCCACACGAACTGGCTTCCTATTGTATTTGTATATGTTGCATCCTCTATTATTATTCCTTCTGTTACTATATCTGGTGAAGTTTCAATTATTTTAAATCCTTTTGGTACTGTTATTTTATTTCCATAATCATCTTCTAATTCTGTATTTGAACTAAATTTTTCATTTTTATGTTCTGCTACTTTTAGTGTTGTTTTTGGCTCTTCTGATGTATCTTTACCAATTGGTACATTTTCTGTTACACCATCTATTGTAACAATCCATTCTTTTTTGTCTGCACTATCTGCTATTTCAATAGTTTTGTCTGGAAATTCATTTTCTAATTCATCTTCTAATGTTGATTTTTGCACTTCTCCATTTTGATTTGTAATATCCTTTGTTAGTGCCGAATTATATGCTAGTCTTATTCTTTCTCTTATTTGAGCCTCATCTGTTTTTGTTTTAGCATCTGTTGCTTTTTGAAGAATAGAATTATCACCCGAAAGCATTGAAATACTAATTCCAGCAAGAATTAATAGCACAATAATAGTTATAACAAGGGCTATCAAAGTGATACCAGAACTTTGCTGTTTTTTTGTTTCTTTCCTTTTAAATTTTAAATTTTTCATCTTTACCCCTTTCTAGTCTTTTGTTATTCTAAAAGACGACGTTTAGACCTTTAAAATTTATCTGTGAATCTTAAAAATTTAACTGTGTATTTTCTTCCTTCTATCAAATTTTTTGATCATTTTTTATAATTTACTTATATTTTACATATTTATTATTTTTTTGTCAATAGCTAAAAATACCCGTATATATATATATATATATATATATATATACTCCGACAAGGCTTTTCAATTTTATTACATTTATATTACATTTTTATTACAGATTTATTGTATTAAAATATATATTTTGTATATCTTTATTCAAAGTATCATGAATTACTTTAACAAAAACTTTTCCTGTGCTTTCCCATTAACTTCAAAATATTGATAAATCAACTGCACTTATAACATAATCAAAGTTATTTAAATACTCTTTGCTTCATCTAATGAGCTTTTAAAAAAAAATCAAAAATACTGCAAGTATTAAAATTAATACTTTAAATATTTTTTAAATTTCTTCTTACTTTGTTTTAGTTCACTTTGTTTTTGATGTTCTTTCTCTTTTTTCATAGTTTTTTCATATTCTCTTTGCCACAATCTTGTTCTTTTTTCAATTTTATAGCAATTTTGAATATCATCATTTAATTGTTTAATTTTAGGAGTAATTAATTTTAGTTCTGAATCAAACTTGGCTATATCTTCTTGATTCATAGACTTTCTCTTCTTCCTTTGTAAACTTTCTCTAGTTCCTTTTAAAATTCTTACTTCATCTTCTAATTTAGTTCTAAAAGCATTTAAATCGCCTAATGAACCAATTTTTTTTTCAGTTAATAAAACTGCTTGTCTTGATAATTCGTTCATATATTTTACTTCAATTCTCATTTCTTTAGTTAGTTTTACTCTTGCTTTTCCAAAATCCATTTTAGCAGGTAATGGATCAATTTTTACTAACAAGCAGAATAAAATATATAGTAATGGTAATTTCTTAATTTCACTTTTTCTCTTTATTTCAAGTATTTTTTTATATTCTTCGATACCCATTTTATATTTTTTGCCATATTTAATAATATTTGTGTTTTCATATTCTAAGATTCTATCTATTACCTTATTATAAGAATATTCATCTCCAAAGAATTTTTGTAAATAAACTTTTCTATCTCTAGTATTATCAATAATAACAAGTCCTTGTTCATAAGTATTTGAATAGCTATATCCTAATTCTTCTAATCTTTTTCTAAAATCTTTTTCATACAAAGCTTTTTCAATACATCTATCAACATCACTTTTTACCATCTGCATATATGGATTTTCTTTTGCAAATCTTTTATAAGCACCTTTATGTTTCCAAATTTTATCTTCTAATACAGATAGTCCATAATATTGACAAATGCAATCTGACACAATTCGCAAATAATCTCTTGATGCATGATAATCATAAAACTTTTTACCAGTCTTTAATGACACAGAATTTATTACTATATGATTGTGAACATTATCTGTATTAAGATGTGTTGCAACTACAACTTCAAAATCTTTACCAAATACTTCATTTACATACTCTAGCCAAAGTTCATGAGCAACTTCTGGTGTAACTTCGTATCTAGCAAAAGATTGGATTAAATGATAACCTATAATTTTTTCTTTTCCTTTATTAAATCTATTTTTTGTAGCTATCATTTCTTCATATGCAGTTTCAGGTAAACAATTTACACCAGATACATATTTCATTTCATCAGTTTTATCTCCATTCATAACATATTCAATTAAACCATTTAAATTTGTTGTTACCACTCCTACAAATATTTTTTTCTTAAATCAGCTATTATATCTTTAACATCTTTTTCAAAAACCTTTAATGAATCTACATCAATTACTCTTGTTTGATTTGCAACTCTTGCTATTTGATTTATATTTGTTGCTATACCTCTTAATTGTTCTAATGTTTCATAAAACTTTTCATCTGGTTTTTCTTTTATTTCTTTATTAAGAATACACATTCTAAAAAAATCAGATTCTGATATAAAGCCACCAAAACATTTTTCTTTTAATAGTCTGTTTTCTTCTTCATTTAAATAAAATGATTTTTTAATTGTTCTATTTCTCATATAATCATCTCGCTTTCAATTAAATTTCTTTTCAAAAAAATTGATAATATATTTTGTAAAACTTTTTCTAAAAGTTTTGTTAAAGTCCAGTGTGTTTGAAAATGGGCTTTTGGATTTGTGGGAGAACAAATTCACTGCTTGCATTTTTAAGTTGACTTACTAGATTTAAGTACCATATTAGGTATATTATTGACCTTATCAATGCAACTTTTTGTTCCAATATTAGTGTTTATTTTAAAACTAATGACCAACTTATTTGCACAAATTGGTCATTAAAACTTAGCAGAAGATGAGTTCGGTATTACTCATTTTATAAACCTCTTTTCATAAATTATTTTTCATTTATTTTTGTTTTTCTTCTTTGTGTTATTTGGAGGTACAATGTGTGTAACTACACTAAAATTAACATTATAATCTGGCTTTGCAAGATAATTTTTCATCTCTTTTATTGCAAAAAATCTAATTGGCTTTTCACTTTTCTTTATTTTAAAGCTAATTGCTTTATCTTTATAAGTTGCAATTTCATTTTTTATTCCTTCATAACTTGTTTGTTACTTAAATTTATAGATGTACTTATATTTTGCAAATTACCACTAGTTTCCATTTTAGAAGGAATATCAACTACACCTTTTTCATATAATTTATCAACCTGTTCAATAAATGTGCTTCTAAAATTAATTTTTTCTATACTTAAAGTATTATCTTCATTTTTCTTAATAGCAATACTTTCAACAAATCTCGATATAAAATCTTGTTTTTCTTCTTTAGATTTTAAGACCCAAAGATTTAATAACATTTCCTTGTAAATTTTGCCATCTAAAAGAGATTCTTTTTCAATATCTCTATGTGCAATTAAATGTGCAGGATTATATGTTTCTTTAACTAAATCAACAGAATCAATTTGCATATTTTTTAATTCAGCTAACTTCTTATCAATTTGCTTCATTATCTTTCTTTTCAGAAAGTAGAGGATAAAAGAATTTATTAACTTGATAGTCATATTCTATAAAATCTAATATATAATCAATTAAAATCTCTTCAATATCATCCTCATTAAAATAAATTTTGCATTTTTCACAGGTATAATACATATATTTAGTTTTTTTGCCACCTGTACCTTTACCAGTCATTATTTTGCCACACTTTGGGCATATAAGTTTTTGAAAGAATATATAAACACGATGCCTTGAATAAGACCTTTGATTTTTACCTTTTTGATTTTGAGTATCTTCCCACATTGCACGAGATATAATAGGTGGAACAACATTCATATAGATTTCACTTTCCCTGTCTTTATCCTTTTTATACCTTTCAAAATCACCCATATAAATTCTATTGTTTATAATCTTTTCAATGGTGGAATCTCCCCACTTAGACTTTACAGGAGATGGTACATTTTCATCATTTAAAATATTTGCAATTTGTTGATAAGACTTTCCTTCCAGATACAATTGATAAATTCTAATAACTATATCTTTAGTAGAAATATCAACTTTTATTGTTTTATCACTATCTCTATAATAACCAAATGGGCAAGGTCCAGGTATGTGACCTGCCTTAATTGCACCACCTAAACCAAATTTGGTTCTTTCAGATACTATTTCAATTTCAAGTTGTGAAAGTACAGTTAGCATACGAACAAAGAAGCGACCGATTGGCTGTACTTGTATTAACATCATCTCTATCGCAAATTAAATAACAATGATATTGTTCTAATGTACTAATCAATGTTTCCAAGTCTTTTACACTACGAGTTACTCTATCAAGTTTATATGCAACTATATAATTTATTTTTCCTGCTTTCATATCTTCTAGCATTTGTTGGAATTGTGGTCTATGTGTAATATCTTTTGCAGATATTCCTGCATCTTTATATACTTTATAAACTTCATATCCTTTATATTTACATAGTGCTTCAAGTTTTTCTTTTTGTTCTCCTAAACTAAAGCCTTCTCTTGCTTGATCTTCTGTGCTTACACGAATATA
>CADAHH010000008.1 GCA_902787685.1 uncultured Eubacteriales bacterium
TATTCATTTTGTGATAAAATAGTATTGATGATAGCAGAAGATGTTTTACCAAAAATATCAGAGAAAACCAAATCTAATTTGCAATTACCAACAGTAAGAGCATTTGTAAATCTGTTCTTTTCCGAGGTACGCATATTAGTTAATTTGTAGAGGTATCGTGTAAGTTCTCTGAGGATTCTAATATCTTTATTTGGAATAAAACTGCCACGTACTATTCCAAGTTTAAAAAGATCAGCAATCCATTTGGCATCTTTGTTATCATCTTTTTCGCCTTTAATGCATCTAACCCATTTAGGATTAGCAACGACGACATTAGAAATATGATCTTCTAATGCATTGTATACAGGAACATAATACTTTCCAGTAGATTCCATACATACATTCTGACAATCGTTAGCTAATAACCAATTTCTAAAATCGATGAGTGCATTAGGAAAAGTCGAGAAACGTTTACGAAGATATTGAGGTTTGACGGAAGTAGAGTCACAAATAACAGCTACTATAAAAGATTTGTGCACGTCAACACCACAAGCTTTAGGATAAATAACTTGCATAATAAAAACTCCTTTATATAATATTTTTAGGAAATACAGGGACTGTGCAATTAACACTATAACAAACTTATCAGTCAATGATTAGTTTACAACCTCAAGGGACTACTTATGTGTGCTTGAAACAACTGCACCCGCACTGTTTTTTATACTGATTTAATCTGTGAGTTACAGAAGTCTGCAACTCCTCCTACCGTGCTTTGTAGTGTATATTCCCTTAAGGTATATTATATAATGAAAAAGCTTCAAACTCAAGGTTTTCATTCCTATGTGTGCCTTTGAGCGAAGCGAGAAAGGAATGGATTTTTTTATGCAAAAACAATTTAAAAAGTATCAAATTTTCTTGCCTTTTTCTTTAATTAATGATAGTATAATATAAGATTTATTATGTATGAAAGAAGGTATTAACGATGAAAATCCTAATCACAGGAGCAAACGGAATGCTTGCTAAAGAAGTAAAAGAAAAATTTAATGAAGGAAATGAACTTACATTAACAGATGTTGCAGAGTTAGACATTACAAACGAAAAAATGGTTTATGATTTCATAACAAATTTAAAACCAGATTTAATAATAAATTGTGCAGCATATACAGCAGTTGACAAAGCAGAAGAAAATGTAGAATTAGCAGATAGAATAAATGGAGATGGTCCAACAAACTTAGCAAAAGCTGCAAAAGCAGTTGGAAGCAAACTTGTTCATATTTCAACAGACTATGTTTTTGGTGGAGATTTAGATTTATCTAAAGCATATAAAGAAGATGATGATAAAAAGCCGGTTACAGCTTATGGAATTACAAAATTGCATGGAGAACAAGGAATACAAAACAATTTAGATGAATATTACATATTTAGAACAGCTTGGCTTTATGGTTTAGGTGGAAATAATTTTGTAAAAACAATGACAAAATTAGGCACAGAGCGTGATGAATTAAGTGTTGTATCAGATCAACATGGAAGCCCTACTTATGCTAAAGACCTAACAGAAATTATTTATCAAGCAGTTAATAAAAAAATACCTTATGGAGTATATAATGCAACAAACGAAGGATTTACAACATGGTATGATTTTACAAAAGAAATTTTAGCTGAACAAGGAATAGAATGTAATGTAAAACCTGTAACAACTGCAGAGTATATCGAAATGATGAAAGTAACTCAAGCAAAACGTCCTTTTAATTCTCAAATGTCAAAAGAAAAATTAAAACAAGCTGGAATTAGTGTTCCAGAATGGAAAGATGGTTTAAAAAGATATTTAGAGGAGGCTCACAATGAAGAATAGAAAAGGTATAATATTAGCAGGAGGAAGTGGAACAAGACTATATCCACTTACGCTTGCAATTTCAAAACAAATAATGCCAGTATATGATAAACCTATGATTTATTATCCTTTATCTGTTCTTATGGAAGCTGGAATTAGAGAAGTTTTAATTATAACTACTCCAAGAGATTCGGAAATTTTTCAAAATCTTTTACAAGACGGTTCTCAATGGGGAATGAAATTTGAATACAAAGTTCAACCAGAACCTAGAGGATTAGCAGATGCATTTATTATAGGAGACGAATTTATTGGTGATGATAATGTTGCTATGATTCTTGGAGATAATATGTTTTATGGTTCTCACTTAACAGAAATGTTAAAAAAAGCAAATGAAAGAGAAGAATCAACTATATTTGGATATCAAGTAAAAGATCCAAGAGCTTATGGAGTTGTAGAAATAGATGAAAATGGAAAAGCAATTTCAATAGAAGAAAAACCTCAAAATCCTAAATCAAATTATGCTGTACCTGGACTATATTTTTATTCAAATGATGTTGTAGAAATTGCAAAAAATGTAAAACCATCTGCAAGAGGTGAAATAGAAATAACCTCAATTAACGAAGAATATATGAAACAAAACAGATTATATGTAGAAACTTTTGGAAGAGGAATGACTTGGTTCGATACAGGTACACATGATGCTCTTTTAGAAACTGCAAGTTTTGTACAAACTATAGAAAAAAGACAAGGAATGCAAGTTTGCTGTCCAGAAGAAATTGCGTTCCAAAAAGGGTGGATAAATAAAGAACAGCTATCAATACTTGCAGATAAATATATGAAAACAGAGTATGGAAAATACTTGAAAGAATTGATAAAATAATCCTGTATAAAAAAATATATAATAATATCAGAGATATTATAGCTTCTGTCT
Organism: uncultured Eubacteriales bacterium; assembly: GCA_902787685.1. GTDB lineage: Bacteria > Bacillota > Clostridia > TANB77 > CAG-508 > CAG-269. The sequence goes on from CADAHH010000008.1 coordinate 2,742, forward strand.
TTATATTAGTTGTAAAAGATGCTATATTTATATTGACAATTATGAACAATTGTTTTATAATGATGGCATAATAAGGGGAAAATGGTAATATGGTGGGAGAAAGGAAACCATATGAATGAAAACATAGAATTAATTGAGACAGAAAAAATTCAAAATCTTATCTATACGATAAGAGGAAAACAAGTTATGCTAGATAGTGATGTAGCTTCTCTATATAACTATACAACAAAAAATATTAATAAAGCAGTAAAAAGAAATATAGAAAGATTTCCAGAAGAATTTTGTTTTCAATTGACAGAAGAAGAATTAAAAAACTTGAGGTTCCAAATTGGAACCTCAAGTTTAAAAAGCAAAAATTATGGAGGAAGAAGATATCTTCCATATGTATTTACTGAACAAGGAATTGCAATGTTAGCAGGAATTTTAAAAAATGATATTGCAGTAAAAGTAAGTATTAATATTATAAAAGCATTTATTGAAATGAGAAAAATTTTGAAATTGAATTCAAACTTTCATTTTGAAAATGAACTGTATAATGTTCAAGAAAAAATAAAAGAACATGATAAGAAATTTGACCAAGTATTCGACCAATTACAAAAAAAGCAAATAGAAGAACAAAAAATCTTTTTTCAAGGTCAAATTTGGGATAGCTATAGTTTAATAATTGACTTAATTCAAAAAGCAAATAAGAAAATAGTAATTATAGACAATTATGTAGATAAAACAATTTTAGATATGCTTACAAAAAAGAGAGAAAAAGTTGAAGTTGTTATTATAACATCAACAAATAATAATAAAATACAAAATCTTGGTATAAAAAAATTTAATATTCAATATCCAACTTTAAAACTTGCTAAAAAAGATCTATTTCATGATAGATTTATCATAATTGATAATCAAGAACTATATCACTGTGGAGCATCTATAAAAGATTTAGGAAAAAAGTGTTTTGGAATAAATAAAATAGAAGACAAAAAGTATTTAGAGGAAATTGTAAAAATTATTTGATATGTAAATTAATGGAAAGGAATAAAAATGGGAAAATTTAAAAGAATAGATACATCAATAGAAGGTGTATGTATAATAGAACCAACAGTATTTGGTGACAATAGAGGTTATTTTATGGAAACATATAGTAAGCCAGACTTTGAAGAGATTGGTCTAAATTATAATTTTGTACAAGACAATCAATCAAAATCTAAAAAAGGAGTATTAAGAGGCCTACATTTTCAAAAAGAAAATACTCAAGCAAAACTTGTTAGATGTATAAAAGGCGAGGTTTTTGATGTTGCAGTAGACTTAAGACCTGGAAGTAAAACTTATGGAAAATGGGAAGGAGTTATTCTTTCTGAAGAAAATAAAAAAATGTTTATGATACCAAGAGGTTTTGCACATGGATTTTTAGTATTATCAGAAGAAGCTGAATTTAGCTATAAATGTGATGATATATATAACCACGAAGCAGAAGGTGGAGTAAAATGGGATGACCCAGAAATAGCTATAAAATGGCCAATGGGAGACTTGAAAAAAGAAGATTTATTAACATCAGAAAAAGATGCAAAATGGCCTTCACTTGCAGAACTACGCGGAATTAATTTGTTTGAGAATTTAAAATAATTAATTTAATTAATACAGTTTTTATCAATATATATACTTTGAGATGTGACGAATAAATTTGAATGTTACATTAGATTAATAAATATATATTTTAGAATGGAGTGCGTAAGCGCTCAACCGGAGCGTAAGCGTAGGGCGGTTGGAGCAATTCACCTATAATGTTCAATTATATAATTCATTATATAATTGAACATATGAAAATTGTGACACCAAACGGAATGAAAAAATATATATTTATTAGGATAGCCAGTAGATTTTATAAAAAGAATAGAACTATATATTGATAAAACAAAAAAATTAGGAGGAAATATGAAAAATATATTAATAACTGGAGCTGCAGGATTCATAGGAGCAAATTTTGCAGAACTAATGGTAAAAAAATACGAGGGAAAATACAACTTCATAATATTTGATAAATTAACATATGCTGGAAATATGCATAATTTAGACAATATTAAAGATAAGATAACATTTGTACAAGGGGATATATGTGATTTCGATTTTGTAAAAAGCACATTTGAAAAATATCAAATTGATAGTGTAGTACATTTTGCTGCAGAATCACATGTTGATAATAGTATAAAGAATCCATTTATATTTACACACACAAATGTAATTGGAACACATACTTTATTAGAAGCTGCAAAACAGGTATGGGGAGAAGCAAGTCCAAACAAATTTGTACATATCTCTACAGATGAAGTATATGGAACATTAGGAGAAGAAGGTTATTTTACTGAAAACTCTCCAATAAAACCAAACAGCCCATATTCAGCTTCAAAAGCTTCATCAGACTTAATAGCTTTAGCATATAGCGAAACATATAAAATGAATGTATCAGTAACAAATTGCTCAAACAATTATGGACCATATCAACATCACGAAAAACTAATTCCACATATGATATCTTTAGCTTTACAAGACAAACAATTACCAGTCTATGGAGAAGGTTTAAACATTAGAGATTGGCTATATGTAGAAGACCACTGTGAAGCAATAGATTTAGTTTTACATAATGGTAAAAAAGGAGAAAGATATAATATTGGTGGGCACAATGAAAAGAGAAATATAGAAATTGTAAAATTAATTTTACAAAGACTTGGAAAACCAGAATCTTTAATATCACATGTAGAAGATAGAAAAGGTCATGATTACAGATATGCAATTGACCCAACAAAATTAAAAAATGAATTTGGATGGGAACCAAAAACAAAATTTGAAGATGGAATAATATTAACAATAGACTGGTACTTAGCTCATCCAGAATATTTGATGAAATAGTTGTCAGTGGTGACGGATCTTTTTGACAACCTAATTAAAAACTTGAAGTCGCAATTTGCGACCTCAAGTTTTTTTGTGTTGAGAAAGCTAATACTTTTGTCGAATTGTGTCGATGAAAAAATCTTGAAATTATGCATGTTTCATGATAAAATTATTATGTTAAATCAAAATTTTCTTATTCAAAACTTATTTAATTATCGTTTTTTAAATTAAAAATCAAAAGTTTCAAAGAAAGAAGTGATAAATATAGCAGAATTATTAGATCCTAAGAATGACTATGTTTTCAAAAGAATATTTGGACATTCTGGAAATGAAGAAATAACTAAAGGATTACTTCAGTCAATAATTCCAGATAAAATTGACAAAATAGAATTAGATTCAAATCCAATAACTGAAAAAGATTTATTAGATGATAAAGTGGGAATATTGGATATTAAAGCAAAATTAAATGATGGAAATGTTAATTGTGATATAGAAATGCAAGTAGTTGACCAAAAAGATATAGAAAAAAGAATTCTATTTTATTGGAGTAAAATGTATATACAGACATTAAAGGTTGGAGAAGATTATGAAAATTTAAAAAGATGTATAGTAATACTAATAACAGATTATGATTTAGAAAAATTAAAAGAAATTCCAGAATATGTAACAAAATGGAAAATAAGAGAAGAAAAATACTCAAAACTTGTCTTGACAAATGACTTAGAACTATATATAATTTCATTAGAAAAAGCCAAAAATAGCACAAAAAATAAAAAAGAAGAATTATATAATTGGTTAAAATTTATAAATAATCCAAGGGAGGTAACTCGGAATGGAAGATGAAAATATAAACAAAGCCAAAAAAGTTCTAGAAACCATAAGTCAAGATGAAAGAGAAAGAAGACTAACAGAATTAAGAGAAAAATACAGAATGGATCAACATGCAATAATGCTGGCTGGAATTGAGCAAGGAATTGAGCAAGGAATTAAGCAAGGAATTGAGCAAGGAATTATGCAAGAAAAACAACAAACTGCTAAAAAATTATTAGAACTTAATACTCCAATTGAGCAAATTAAAAAAATAACAGGTTTATCAAAAGAAGAAATAGAAAAAATAGTTAAAAAATAATATAAAATAATTTGAACAAGTAAAATTTAAGATTTAACAAATTCCTGCAAATAATGTGGATTTGCAGGAATGTACATAAAAGTTATAAATAAGAAAAAAGCAGAAACTAACCATTTCTGCTTTTTTTATAAGAGAAAAGTAGTACATACTATGTCAACTATTTCTACTAATTTTTTATTCAAAAATTCTTGAAATTTAAAATCTAATAAATTATAATATGGGTAGAAAAAATAGGGAAAAATTAGTTATGAAAAGAGGTGGTAAAATTGAAACTGCCATAGAATCAGGTAAAAAACATAATTAATAAAAAATTAAAATGAGGGGGATTAAAATGAACAATAAAAAAAGAAAATTATTATTTTTAGTAGAAATTGAAATTGTATGTTTAGTATTAATTTTTTTCGCAACAACGGTAAATGCAGCATATTCTGGATATGATGCAAATAAATGGGATACATTTAAAAACAGAACAAAAGAACAAATAGGTCATGAATATACTTTAGCAATTAATACAGGAGAAACGTATAAAGACGGCGATAAATCAACATATTATTCAAGGACTCCTTCTTTAAATGTACCATTTGATGAGGGAGAATTAAAACAAGACACACTTAAAGCTGTTACAGCTAAAATAAATTATTTTAGGTATTTAATAGGTGTAAAGCCATTGCAACAACAGGTTACTTCATCAAGCCAAATGCAAATTGGGGCTTTAGCTCGTAATACATATTTTGACCATGATATTTCATCTAATCCAAAGATTGAAGGCATGTCTGATGAAATGTGGAAAAAAGCTGTATACTGTTCTCACAGTGTATTAACTCAAGGATATTCACCAGTAGGCTCGATACAAGGATGGATAAATGAAGGATATTTACTACGAAGTGGACAATTTACGACACTTGGCCATAGAATGTCTATTTTAAGACAGAAAAATGGAGAATTTAATTTTGGATATGTAGGCAAAGTAGCAATAGGAGGAGAAAAACGTACAAATACTGTTGATATACCTTTTTCAGCATATCCTGCACCTGGATATATGCCATTAAATGAAATCTCTGTTAGTAGTTCAGCATGGGATATAGAAATAAATCCTAATATTATACAAAAAGCAAGTAATCAAAGTGATATAAAGGTTAAAGTAACAAATCTATTAAATAATGAATCATATGAATGTACAACTTCAAATGGAAAATTAAAGGTAGATTCGATTGGTGAATATACTTTGATGTTTGAGCAACCTAGTGGAAAATTATCTTATAAATATAGTGATGGGGAGAAGTTCAAAGTAGAAGTTACAGGATTAAGCGATAAAGCTACAGGAAAAGCAATTACATTGACATATACAACAGAGTTTTTTGATGTAACAGATTATGTAGATAATACAAATGTAAAAGCAGCGAATGTAAATGCACCTTGGAAAAAAATTAATATTTCGTCAAAAATGGAAAATGAGGAAACTTTAAAAAAGATATCTAATTTGTTTCCAAATACAGTGGATGTTAATACAGAAGTAGGAAGAAAAGCAACACTACCATTAAGTGGTAAATGGCTTTTAGATATGAAAAATAAATGTTGGACAAATTCAGTTAATAATAAAGATATACCAAGCTTTATGAAAGATCCTGAAGGAAAACTAAAAACAATAAAAATAGAATATAACATTCAAGATATATTAGATTATTCAAAACTAGTTATAAATAATTCTCCTAGAGTAGAAACATCTGATAAAATAACTATGGGCGGAATGTATGTTACCTTCTCAAGTTCAAAGGTATGTGAACTATATCATACTAATAAAGATTTAAAAGTAACAAAAAAATTTAATACAACAATAGATAAAAATACAACTAATTGCAGTTTTGATGTAAAATCATATAGCTTTGAGGATACAGGTACATATATAGGCGTATTTTATAGTGACACATATGCATATCAAAGTAGATATGGTGTATATATTGTGGGAATAGAAGATGTTGAGGTAAGAGAAAAATATCCACTTGGTGATGTTAATGGTGATGGAAGTGTTACTCTTGCAGATTACACAAAAGTTTTAGCGCATGTAAAAAAGACAAAAATGCTAACACAAGAGGAACAAAAAAGAGCAGATGTAAATCAAGATGGTAAAATAACACTTGCAGATTACACTAAAATATTAGCACATGTAAAGAAGACTAAACTTTTAGAATAAGAAAGGGAAAAAATGAAAAAGATTACATTCAGTTTTATATTTTTTATAGTATTGGTTGCATTATTTTCTATAAATTCAAAAGCTGAAGCAACACCCTCATTTGAAAAAGAAAAGGTAGTTATATATGCAGTAAATGAAAGTGCATTAAATCAATTTCCAGAACTTGCAATACCTGATAAGTATCCTCAAGAATATCAGATTAAAATAAATGGGACTACAAAGAATATTAAGGATATAAAATTTGACACTAGACGACTTAATTATTATGTTGATATTAGCGAAACAGGACTTGTTACTCCTAAAAAATATTATACAAGTAGTGGATTAGCAAAATATAATTTTGATAGTATAGATATTTATGCTTATGTTGATGGATACAAAATTAGTTTTACTGTTCAAGTGAGGGATTATGGATATCAGTATGTTGATGATAGATTAAAAGAATATGCTGATTCTTTAAAAGGATTGTCTGACTATGAAAAAGTAGAAAAAATTGCCGAATATGTTGCAACAAATTTTGATTATGGAACTAATCCTAACCATGTAGGAATGTTTATGTATGGTTCTGGAAGTTGTTCTGCAAGCACTAAAATGGTAAATAAGCTATGTGAATTTGCGGGAATAAGGGCTGAAACAAGAACAGGTATTCATGACGGAGGTGCAGGTTCAGAACATGTAAATAGTAGTGTACTAATTGATGGAAAAATATATGTTGTTGAAGCAGGATTTAATCAAAAAAAACCTAGACCTTATGGAATTTATCCAATGAAAAGTCCTTATACATATAGAACAAATGAAGATGGAACAATCTTATTACTTCACTATGATGGTTTTGAAGAAGAAAAGCTTGTTATACCATCAGAAATTGACGGACATAAAGTAACTGGAATTGGAGAACTTTTTTATACATACAATACCACAAAAGTAAAAGAGATAGTACTTCCAAATACAATAACCACTATTGAGGAAAGAGCCTTTTTTAATGCAATGTATTTGAAAAAAATTAATATACCGGAAAGTGTAAATGACATACAAGGAAGTATTTTTGATTCATGTAAACCAGGATTAAACATAGTTTTAGAAGGAAGTTCTAATTATGTTATTGAAGATGATATTTTATACAACAAACAGAAAACAAAAATGATTGAAACATTACCTGATTTTAAAACAGAAAATCTTATAATTCCTGAAACAATTACAGAGCTTCCATTAAGTGCATTTAGAACAAAACAGTGCATAAAACAAGTTACACTTCCAAAAAAATTAGTTAAAATTGATCAATTTGCTTTTGATACCTGTCAGCAACTTACAAAAATTGTAATTCCTAAATCAGTTAAAGAAATAGGATATGGTGCTTTCGAATTATGTACAAGATTAGAAACAATTGAATTTGAAGATGGATGTGAAGCAAAAATAAATGGTAATGCATTTAACCAAATTTATGGAACAAAATCAATAAGAATTCCAGAAACTATAACAGATATAGCAGATACAGCATTCGAAAAAGTTGGAAAAAAGACCGTAATGTATGGAAAAGAAGGCTCTACAGCAGAAAAGTATGCAAAAGAACACATCATTCCATTTAATCCAATAGAACAATATGATATTAAACTAGGAGATGTTAACAAAGATGGAAAAATCACATTGGCAGATTATACAAAAATATTAGCACATGTAAAGAAAACGAAGTTGCTAACTGAAGAGGAACAAAAAAGAGCAGATGTAAATCAAGATGGAAAAGTCACTCTTGCAGATTATACAAAGGTATTAGCACATGTAAAAAAGACAAAAATGTTAGAATAAAATATAAAAAAACTATTGATTTTTATTTTATTTAAGTATAAAATATGTTTATAAAAATTTTACTAGGAGGAAGAAAATGAAAAATAGAATTATTTCAATTTTAACAATATTTTTCTTATTAATTAATTTGATGCCAGTTTCAATAGTAACTGCAGCATCACCTAAAGTTACAGTTAATGTAACTCCAGATGTGGAAGAAGCAAATAATGGAGATACAATTAACTATACAATCACATGTAGTGCAACAGATAAGGTTCAAAGTATACAATTAACCTTAGACATACCTGAAGGATTAACATATGTTCAAAATTCAGGAAAATTAGACTCAAATATAAATTCATCATTAGGAGTAACACTTGATGAAGCAGACTTTACAGAAACTGAAAAGCTAATTACAATTTCACACAGAAGTCCATTTAGTCTAAATGGTAATGTGAAAATTGCAACCTTCCAATGCAAAGTAGACAACAACGCAAAAGGAAACGTTCAAGTAGGTTTAAAAGATGTAGAATTTACTGATGAAGAAATAGAAGTAGTAGCAGACAGCAATATTTTAAAAAATTACAAAAAAACAACCATTATTGTTTTGCCAACAGCTATTTCTTTAAATAAAACATCATTAAATTTAGATGCCGGAAAAAATGAAAAACTAGTAGCTACTGTAATCCCAGAAGATGCTACAGACAAAAAAGTTACATGGGAATCTTCAAATAATAGTGTTGCTAAAGTTACATCAGATGGTACAGTAAGTGCAGTTTCAAAAGGAACAGCAAAAATTACTGCAAAAACATCAAATGGTAAAACAGCAACTTGCGATGTTACAGTTAAACAACCAATAACAGGAATAACATTAAATAAAAAATCATTAGAATTAGAAAGAGGAGAAAAAACAAAAGTTACTGCAACAATTGCACCTTCAAACGCAGATGGAGATAAAACTGTAAAATGGAGCTCAAATAAAACATCAGTTGCAACAGTTAGCTCAGATGGTACAATTACAGCTGTAGCAAAGGGAAATGCTACAATTACAGCAACTACTTCAAATGGAAAAACAGCAACATGTTCAGTAACAGTTGGAGTACCACTAAAATCTATTTCTTTTGAAAATGGTGTTAAAGAAAAAACACTAAATAAAGGCGAAAATTTCAACTTAAAGGTTATATATAATCCAGAAGATACAGATGCAAGTAAAACTATAACATGGTTATCTACAGATACTTCTGTTGCAAAAGTTGAGAATGGAAAGGTAACAGCTGTAGGAATTGGAGAAACAACAATAACAGCAACATCATCAAATGGAAAAAAAGCTGAATGCAAAGTAAAAGTTGTAAATCCATTAGTTTCAATTTCAATAAAAGATTCAACATCAATACAATATGGACAAACTGAAAATTTAGTTGTTACATATAATCCAGAAGATACAACAGATGATAAAACTATTACTTGGGAATCAAGTGATAAAAATATAGCAGAAATTAGTGCAGATGGTACAATTATTGCAAAAAATGTTGGAACAGCAACAATTACAGCCAAAACTACAACAGGTAAAACTGCAAATTGTGTTGTAACTGTTTTACCAGTTGAATTAAATTCAATTTCTATTAAAGAACAAAATATTACGTTAAATAAAAACGAAAATAAAAATTTAACAGTTACATATAACCCTGAAAATACAACAGATGATAAAACTGTTACATGGGAAGTAGTAGATACTAACATAGTAACAATTGATGAAACAGGTAAAATAACACCAGTAAATGCGGGAACAACAACAATTACAGCAAAAGTTGGTGATAAAACTGCAACAACAACAGTTACAGTTGTTATACCATTAGAGAGTATAAGTTTGAATGAAACTGATAAAAAGTTATTAAAAAATGAAACATTAGATTTATCTGTTATATATAATCCAGAAGATACAACAGATGATAAAACTGTAGAATGGTCTTCAACAGACGAAAAAGTAGCAAAAGTTGAAGATGGAAAGGTTACTACTCTAGCTTCTGGTACCACATATATAAAAGCAAAAGTTGGAGATAAAGAAGCTTCATGTAAAGTTTCAGTTATAGTTCCATTAACAGGAATTAAACTTAATAAAGAAAGTGTAGAGTTATTAAAGGGACAAACAGATACTTTAATTACAACATTTGCTCCTGAAGATACAACATTTGTTGGTAAAGCTAGCTATAAGTCTACAGACGAATCAGTTGTTACAGTTAATGAAGACGGAAAACTAACAGCCATAAAAGAAGGAGAAGCAACAATTACAGCAACTGTTAAAGATGGGGAAAATGAATTTAATGCTACATGTGAAATAACTGTAAATGAAATTCCATTAAATACAATAACAATAGATAAAAAAGATTTTGAATTAAATGTCTCAGAATCTGAAAAATTAAATGTAATATTTGAGCCAGAAAATACTACTGATGATAAAACAATAGAATGGTCAAGTTCAGATGAAAGTATTGTTTCTATTGATAATGAAGGTATTGTTACAGCAAATGCAGAAGGAACAGCTATTATTACTGCAAAAGTTGGAGAAAAGGAAACACAAATTACTATAACAGCTAAAATAATACCAATAAAGGCTCTTTCATTAGAAGGAACTACTACAGTAGCAAATATTGGAGATATTATCGATATAAAACTAACTGTTAATCCTACAAATGCCACATATGCAGATAGCGTAAAATATACATCATCTAATAGTGACGTTATTTTGGTTAAAGAAGATGGAACAATAATTGCAAAAGGTGCTGGAAAGGCAATTTTAACTGCAGAAACACAAAATGGTATTAAACAACAAATTGAAATAGAGGTTAAAGATGCTGATGAAGCAAATATCACAAAAGCAGTTAATAATAAGAAAACAAATCAAACAAAGAAATCATTATCACCAAAAACAGGAGATCTTGCAATTGAATTATTAATAGCCCTAATGATTGTTTCAGGTCTAGGTATAGTTGCTATTATAATAAAAAATAAAAAAAGATAATTAAAAAATAGGCTCTTATATACTTATAAGAGTCTATATTAATGAAAGAGTAAAGAAAATGGGAAAACATTCTAAGGAATCAAGATTTGCAAAAAGTATTAAAAAGATAGGTCAAAGAAATACTAAAATGCCTTTTTTACAAAGGTGTCTATTAATAGTTTTTATTTTAATATTTGTTATTTCTGCTATAATACTATTTAAATGGTATGTGGAAACATCAAATTCAGAGAAACAATACCAGAAATTATCAAATGATGTTAATAAAGATAATGAAAGTCAAGAAAAAGATGTAAGTGTTGATTTTAGCAAATTAAAAGAGATTAATTCTGATGTAGTAGGATGGATAAAAATAAATGAAACTAATATTGATTACCCTATAGTTCAAAAAAATGATAATGACTATTATTTAAACAAAAATTTCTACAATAAAGATGATAGAACTGGTGCTATATTTTTGGATTATAAAAATAAAAGCGATTTTACAGATATAAATACTGTTATATATGGTCATAATATTAAAAGAGGAACAATGTTTGCTGATTTAGAAGATATATATAATGGAAAATTAGGAAAAAATGTTGAAATTAATATTGATACACCAACTCAACATTTAAAATACATTGTTTTTTCTAGTTATAATATTGAGCCTGAAGATTATGGAATAAATACAAGTATTAGTTCAAATAATTATTTAGAGTTTAAAGAAAATTTGGCTAAAAAAAGTAAAATAAGTTTTGAGCAAAATATCGAATCACAATCTAATATACTTACACTTTCAACTTGTGATAGAACTGGAAAAAGAAGAGTATTGGTTCATGCACAAATGATTAATTAATATGTTCAATAATTTTTATGATAAAAAAATTCAGTTTATTTTCCAACATAGACTGTGAAACTTATTTAAATAGATAATTTTAAGCAGAAACTAACAATTTCTGCTTTTTTTCGTTTTTTTAGTAAATAATATTGACAGCAATACAAAAAGATGATATATTATAACTTGAAAAGTAATAATATATTAAAGGAGATTTGCTGTTGAAAATCATCAAAGGAAAAACATATATAAAAGACTATAAGAAAAAAATAGTATACAAACATCTAGGAAAAGAAATAGAAAGAATAACCAATATTGAAGATTTAATATTAGACTCACAAAATTTAAAATCAATGTTGTTAAACCCATTAAGTACTGTTTATGGAATAGAACATAAAAAAGGAAATTTAAAAGAAATTTATACTGCAAAAGTAAATGAAAAAATTAGACTATATATAAAACCAATAGGAGATTATCCATATAATACAGTAGAAATAACTGAATTAGAATTTTTGAAAATAGATAATAAACATTATGGTGAAGGATAGAAAGGGGGGACCAAAATGTTAGGATTTGGGAAATATTTAAAAGAATATTTAGAATTTAATAACTTATCACAAACAGAGTTTGCTAGTAGATTAGGTATTACACAAAAACATATGAATGAAATTTTAAATGGAAAAATGTCAATTACTCTAGAAAAAGCAGCTCAAATATATCATCTTACAGGTATACCTATAGATTTTATTATAAATGCTGAAAATAGAAAATTAGTAACAGAATATTTATTTAAAAAATATGGTGATGAAAAAAATATTCAAAACACAATAAAAAAGCAATTTTTTATAAGTGAATTAGCAAAAAGAAGATGGATTGATTTTAAAGATCCTAGTAATGCAATTCAAAATTATATGGATTTAATAGATTTTTTAAAGGTAACAGATTTAGAAGCTTTAAATATGGTACAAGAAAAAACTTTATTCAAAAAAACAGGAGAAGATATTAATAAAATAAGTTTGTGGATTGCAAGATGTGATGAAATTGCCAAAAGCCAAGTTGTAAAAGAATATATTCCAGTTGCTTTTAATTTTTTAATAGAAGATATAAAAGAAGTAGCATATTTAAATTATTCTATAGAAAATGTACAAAGTATATTAAATAATTATGGAATATACTTTGTTGTAGAAAAAGCTTTAACAGGTTCAAAAATAAGAGGATGCATTAAAGTAAAAGGAAAAAATCCTGCAATATATTTAACTAAAAACTATATAGGAAAAGATTCGTTTTTTTTTGAGCTTTATCATGAATTAGGACATTGTAAGAGCGATTATAATGAAGCAAAAAATAAAGTTATTATAGAGGGAAATGAAAAGCAAGAACAAAGAGCAGATAAATTTGCGTTAAATACTATGATTCCAGAAGAGGTATGGAATAATATACAAAAAGATTATAGTGAAAATAGTTTATTAAATATTTCAAAAGAAAATAAAATTCCAATGAGCTTTATTGTTGGTAGACTTGCTAAAATGAAAATGATTAACTATAAATCTGAAATATATAATAAATATAAAGAGCGATAATTGTAAAGTATTAAAAATTATAAGCGAACTGAAAGAGATGCGGTTCCAATATGGAACCGCAATGTTATTAACTATTCTATTTTCAGCTTTTAGATTACATCAATTAAAATAATTGTTTTATACTATAAAAGAATTAAATAAACAAGCAGAAACTAACCATTTCTGCTTGTTTCTGTTTATTGATTAATTTTTGAAAAATTGTTGAAATTTGTCCTAAAATATTCTATAATAAAGTGTAGTTGAAAACAATTGTTTATAAATATGCTATATAAATAAAAAAAGTACTAATAGTTATAATAAAATATGTTAGATTAGAGGTAGTAAAAAGTGTTTAATTATTTAATGATTTATGCAGTTGAGCTAATATGTATAGCACTTATATGGATTATAGGTACAATTATATTTTTAACAAAACATAAAAAAGGTATTGCAAAGTTTTTGGGAATTAGTTTTGCTGTCTTTTTGATAGTATTTATAGTTTCATTTATATTTGAAAAACCACAAATGGATTTGAAAGAAATTGAAAACATAGAAGTTAAAACACAAGTAAATATCAAAAAGCCGAAAACCCATTATCATTTTCAAGATGTAACAGATAAGGTGAGAATTAATAACAACATCGATTTAAACACAATTGGAGAATATAAAGTAGAATTTGTTTTAGATACATTTTTAGGAAAATACTCTGTTGAGGATAAAGTAAAAGTAGAAGATACTATTCCACCAGAAATAAAATTAGAAGGAGAAGAAGAATATAAACAATCATATTCTAAAGAATTCCAAGAGCCAGGATATACTGCTATAGATGCATACGAAGGGGAAATCAAAGATAAAATAGAAATTATAAAAGAAGAAATAAATGAAAATCAATACAACATAAAGTATATAGTACAAGATTTATCAGGAAATAAAACAGAGAAAATAAGACATGTTATAATTGTTGATGATGTACCTCCAAAAATAACATTAAATGGAAGTTCTCATATTTATATAAAACAAAATGAGAATTATAATGAAAGTGGTGCAAAAGCAATAGATGAAAAAGATGGAGATTTAACTGAAAAAATAGAAATTATTGGTGAGGTTAATTCTTCAAAAATAGGAGAGTACACAATAACTTATAAAGTATCAGATACAAAAGGAAATGAAGCGATTGCTACAAGAAGAGTTACTGTCTCAAGTGCTGAAACAATTATTGCACAAAATGGAGAAAATGGGGAAAAGGGTGTTATTTATTTAACATTTGATGATGGTCCTACCACTTCCTCTACACCAAGAATACTAGATATTTTAAAAGAAAAAAATGTAAAAGCAACATTTTTTATATTAAATTATGATCAAGAAGGAGAGAGGTTAGTAAAAAGAGAATATGCAGAAGGCCATACAGTTGCAATTCACGGATATTCCCATAAGTATGATCAAATATATCAATCTGTAGATTCATATATGAATAATCTTACAAAATTACAAGATAAAATACAACAAAGCATAGGCTATAAAGCAACAATAACAAGATTTCCCGGAGGTAGCTCTAATACTGTTAGTAGAAAGTATTGTCCAGGAATTATGACTACACTTTCCAAAGAAGTTGTAAACAGAGGATTTACATATTTTGATTGGAATGTAAACTCTGGCGATGCAGATACTGCAAAAACATCAGATGCAGTATATAATAATGTTGTTAAAGGTTTGAGTAAATCAAGAGCAAATGTAGTTTTAATGCATGACTTTAGTAACAACACAAAAACAATTAATGCTTTAGCAAACATCATTGACTATGGGTATGCTAATGGATATGTTTTTAAACCAATTACAAAAGATACACAAATGGTAACACATAAGCCGAATAATTAAAAACCGAAACTTAAGTTTCGGTTTTTTATTATCATCTAGCTTCATAATTATCAAATGTAATATTTAGTCCTAAGTTACTAGAAGCAAAATCTTTAATTGAGTTTTCCATAATTAAAGATTTTATAGAGTCATAATCTACCCAACATTTCCAATTTTGAGGATTTTCATAATCATCGCTTCCTCGTACACCAACAAGAGCCATGATCTTTTTACCAGGATGGGAAGCTTCAATGGCATCTCTTGACATATGTCTAGTTTCAGGGATGTATTTTCCATTTTCATCAAGTGCTGCAAAAGCACAAATTTGTACATCTACATCATCTTTAAATACCCCTGGACCTATAGTTTTTTCACTATTCTCCCAATGTGGCATACCTTTGGGTAGTGTAATCTGTGTACCAATGTCATATTCGGCAGGAATAGGTGATTGTTGTGAAGGTACTTTTATTTCATCTTTAAATTTATCTTGCTGTTTTTTTGCTTCTTCCTCTGATTTTTTTGTTTCTTCCTTCGCTTTTCTTGCTTCTTCATCTGCTTTTCGAGCTACCTTTTTTGCTTCTTTTTTTGCTTCTTTTTCAGCTTTTTCCTTATAGAAATTTGCTGCATTTGTAGCTCTTTTTTCTAATTTTTTCGAATCTTTATAATTATTCTCGGCTTTTTCAGCATCTTTATCATAATTTTTTGCCAAATCATAATTGCCTTCACCTCGTGCTTGTTCAGCCTGAGTTTTATAATCTTCAGCTTCTCTTTTAAAGTTTTCTGCTTCTTCATGATATTGCTTTGCAAGATCACCATATTCTTGAGATGCTTGAAGATAGAACTCTGGAGACCCTTGCGGTGGTGGGGTAGGAGTAGAAGTAGGAGTAAGAATAGGAGGAATAGGAGTTGGAGTAGGAGAGGAAGATAAATCTTTGTCTTCACTAGCTGTAGGAACAGAAGAATCATTAACAGTAGTTTCCGAAATTATTTGTTCTGAATCAGCTTCAATTTGTGAAGGACTGATGTGTTCTGCGCCAGAATCAGAGTGAGTAGGATTCTCATCATTATTGTCTATTTCCCTTTCTTGAGCGTTTGATGCTGGAAGAGTATAAGTTGTAGATTGATTCCTATTGTTAATTACACCAAAAAATGTCAATAGTCCTACAAGCGGTAAAACTAAAGCAGTAAATGTTCTTCTCAAAAAAGAAGGTTTAGTTGCAGGAGGTGGATTCATTTCGTCTATAGTATCTTCAGAATTATCAAGTTTTTCTTCAACTATAGGAGGTTCTGTATTATCATATTCTCCTTCAACTATATGAGGATCAGAAACTATATGTGTTTTATCATCTGCTATTGGAGATTCTACTCTCGTAGCTTGTGGGGAAGAATATGTCACATTTTTACTATGTTTTAAGATGTTCTTGAATGCGTTTTTAGCTTTAGTTGTATTAAACTTTAATTCGTAATTTTCTGTTTTCGAATCTTCTGGAATAGCAAAACTATATTTTTTTAATATATGCTCTTTTGAAGATTTGTGTTGTTTAGATTTAGGTTGTATAGGTGACGATTCTTTATGTATAACAGGTTGTTCGATAGGTTCGACAGGCTTAACAGGCTCATCAAGTTTATTTTCATCTTCTTGTTGTTCTAAAAGGTTGTCATTAGATTGGATTAGATCAACAATAGGTGACTCATCACCATGTTCATGCAAATTATAAAAATCATCTTCATCATTTTCATACTCATCATTTTGAAAAATTCTAGCCGAAGGATCTTTATCCAAATCTTTTAAAGTAGCAGGATCATCTAAATCATCTAAATCATCTAAATCATCTAATTCATGCGAATCATCGGGATCATCATGTTCATCCAAATCATCTGAGTTGCTCAAATCATCCAAATCATTATCAGGTGTATTATCTTTCGTGTTCTCATCTTCAGGTTCAATTATTTCTTCAGGTTCTTGGTCAGAAGTTATATTGGAATCAGCTTTTTGTTCTGACAGTTCTTCTAATGGTGTTTTAAGAGCAGGATCAATTTGATTAATTTCTTTTAAAACTTCAGATAAAACACTGCTTAAATCAAAATTGTGTGTTGTGGGAGTATTCTTTCTTCCTCTGGACTTTTTTGAGGATTGTTTAATATTTGGATTTTTTAATGCTGACTTAAGAGCATCAAGCTGATCCCATTCTTGTTCAATTAATTTAAGATCAATTGCATTATTTTTGGATTGTAAAGAAAGAATATCTTCTTTTCTTTTTAAAAGATTTGTCATTTGTTTATTGGCTTCAGCTATTTTTTTATCTAAATCTTGTTGAGCTCGAGAAAACATTTCAGAATCTGGGTCAATACTCATATTTTGTTTTTGAATTACTAAAGCATGTATTGAACTTTGAAGAGTATCTATTTCAGCTTCTATTTGGTTTAAACTTTGAATTTTAGATGCATCTCTTTTAAAGTCATTAAATTCTTTTGTTAATTTAGCTTGCTCTTGATTTATTAAATTAGTAATGTTTATATATAATTCATAATAATGATTAATGAGATTACCTTCAGAATATTCATCAGAATTTAAAAATTCTTTGATTTCTTTTTCTTGGGCAATAGCAGTATTTAAAGAGTTACGAATCGTTTCTATATCTTTTTGTATAGCAGAAAGATCATATTCTTGGTTTAAACTGTCTAATTTTTGTTGCTTTTTTATAGGATTAATGTTACTACTGTTTATTTTAGACAATTTACGGTTATATTGATCTTTTTTTCTTTCTAATTTCCTTCTCTGAGAATTAAGATTAGCAATCTCTGCAACAGTATCACTAAGTAGAGATTGTTGTGCTAAAAAATCATTATATTTTTTATAAATAAGGGATGTTTTTTCTTTTAAATCTTTTAAATCAATCATAATTATTGATATTCCTTCTATATTTATTCTTATTTTTATTGGTATATTATAATTTAAGTCATTTGAATTTGTTTAAATAAAGCTCTCTCCATTGTGAATTATCATATAGAATAAAAATACAGAGGAGAGAGATATATAATAAAAAGGTTGAGTAGAATAGACCTATAATACAATAATAATGTTGTTAGAGTGAATGATCTATTATTTTTGATCTCTTGGATCAGTTGAATTTCTTGAATCTCTTGAAGCATTTGAATTATTATTTTCAAAAAACTCACGTGAAAGCGAAGGAGTTTTTTCATGCATACCAGCTGTCATTTTCTTACGTTGAGCAGCTTTAGTAGGATATTTATCGCTATCATCATATTCATCATCATATTCATCATATTCATCATCATATTCATCACCGGCACCTAGTTGAGGAGTGTCTTTCATTGTTATTACACGTAAAAAGGATGAGAAGCCATTATGAATTGCATTCCCAATTTTATGCCAAAAGCGAGTTTTTTTGTCTTCTTCAAGGTCTTCTTCAAAATCAGCATCTTCAATTCCTTCTTCATCATGTTCATCATCATCAAGTTCATCATCAAGTTCATCATCATGTTCTTCATCATCATGTTCTTCATCATCAAGTTCTTCATCATCAAGTTCTTCATCATCATGTTCATCATCATCATGTTCATCATCATCATGTTCATCATCATCATGTTCATCATCATCATGTTCATCATCATCATGTTCATCATCATCAAGTTCATCATCATGTTCATCATAATCAGGGGGGGTTCCGAATAAATAAGAAAATTCTGGATCATTATAAATATCATAATAAGCATCTTTTTGTTCTTCATCATCATCAAGTTCATTTTCATAAGGATCTTTTTCTTCATCAAGTTTTTCATGAGGTTCATCTTCATCAGGTTCTCCATAATCAGGTTCTCCATAATCAGGTTCTCCATAATCAAGTTCATTTTCATAAGGATCTTTTTCTTCATCAAGTTTTTCATGAGGTTCATCTTCATCAGGTTCTCCATAAGCAGAATTGAATAAAAAACTAAAATCTGGCTCATAAGTTTTATGGACATCACTAACACTTTTATCTTTAGGTGTAGTAGGCATTTTAAATGGTGGAGCCTCAACTGAAATATCTGGATTATAGGTTGAATCCATGTACTTTTTAATATCAGAAATATGATGTTGAAGATCAGCAAAGCTAGGAACAGCTTCTTCTTCAGCCTTTATTTTAGCAGCTTCTTCTTCAGCCTTTATTCTAGCAGCTTCTTCCTCAGCTTCAGCCCTCTTTCTAGCAGCTTCTTCTTCAGCCTTTATTTTAGCAGCTTCTTCTTCAGCCTTTATTCTAGCAGCTTCTTCTTCAGCTATTTTTTTGGCTTCTTCTTCCTCAGCTTCATATGTACTATAAAGTTCTTCGTCTTGTTTCCACAATTCTTCAAGTGTAGGAGATGGGGTTGATTTTGTAAACTGATAAGAATCAAAATCATCTAAAAAAGTTTCTTCTTCCTCAGCCTTTATTCTAGCTTCTTCCTCAGCGTTTTTTCTAGCTTCTTCCTCAGCTTTTTTTCTAGCTTCTTCCTCAGCATTTTTTCTAGCGGCTATTTCTTCAGCTTTTTTTGCTTCTTCTGCTACTTGTTCTGCTAGTTCTTCTGAGGATGTTTTTATACTAGGATCAATTTGATTAATTTCTTCTAATATTTCATCTAAAACTTTGCCTAATTCAAATTGATTTGGATTATTTCTTTTTCTTCCTTTAGATTTTGTTTTGGATGATTTAATATTTGGATTTTTTAATGTTGACTTAAGAGTTTCAAGTTGATCCCATTCTATTTCAATTGATTTAAGATCAATTTCATTATTTTTAGCTTGTAAAGAAAGAATGGAATCTCTTCTTTCTAAAAGTTTTGACATTTGTTCATTGGCTTCAGCTATTTTTTTATCTAAATCTTGTTGAGCTCGAGAAAACATTTCAGAATCTAGGTCAATACCCATATTTTGTTTTTGAATTACTAAATCATGTATTGAACTTTGAAGAGTATCTATTTCAGCTTCTATTTGGCTTAAACTTTGAATTTCAGATTTATCATTTTGATAGCTAGTAAATCTCTCACTTATAGTTCTTTGCTCTTGGTCTATTATTTGAATAAAACTTGAATACAATTCTGCATATTCATCATTTAGGGTTTTTTCAGAGGTGTCAAGGACTCTTTTTTTAGCAAGATTTGTTTCTATAGATTTCTCTATATTTTCAATTTCAGTTGTAACATCTGAAATATTATATTGTGCATCTAAAGCAGTTTTTTCTTGGTCTCTTGTAACAGGATTTCTACTAATTCGAGATAAATCTTGATTATAATCTGTTCTAGTTTGTCTTAATTTGTCTAGTCTTGATTTTGAATCTTGAATAGATGATTCAAGATTAGCTCTTTCAGTTAAAATTTCATTATATTGTTTTTGAAGAGAACTAACACGTTCTTTTAAATCTTTTAAATCAATCATATTTTCCTCCTAAAATTATAACATATAAATATATTATACAACAATTAGGGAAAAAAAACAACAGTTTTATGTAAATTACGGTAAAATTTAATGAAAATGTAAAGAGTTTGTCACATTACGGTAAAAGAGCTGTAATAGTATTGTAATATTTTTATTTTGAAGCTATGTTGTGAATGAAATAAATAGTTAAAAAATAATTGCAAATAATCTAGAAAAGTGATAAAATGCAAAAAGAAAAGTATAAGGAGATTAAATTCATGAATAAAGGTAAAAGAAAAATAAATTATTATAAATTAATAACTGCTTGCATAGTATTAATTACAATTATCTTTTTTATTGGTTTTGGAATAAGCAAAATAATTAATAAAGTGTCAAAACAAGATGTTTCTGAAACAAGTAGTAATGTCGCAAAAATTCCAGAAAACATAACAATTGATTTTGTAGCGATAGGAGACGTAATGTGTCATAATACAAATTATCAAACTGCATATAATTCAACTACAAAATCATATGATTTTACTCCAGCATTTGTAAATGTAAGAAAATATACTGAAAAAGCAGATATAGCAATTGGAAATTTAGAAACTACCCTTACAGGAAAAGAAGTTGGTTATTCAGGTTATCCAACCTTCAATTCCCCAGAAGAATTAGGGGTAGCTTTAAAAGATATAGGAGTTGATGTAGTTTCAACTGCTAATAATCACTGCATGGATAAAGGTTCAAAAGGTATAGTAAATACATTAGACAATTTAGATAGAATAGGTATTAGCCATACTGGAACAAATAGAACAAAAGAAGAACAAGACACAGTTTTGATAAGAGAAGTAAATGGAATGAAAATTGCATTTATCGCATTTACATATGGTACAAATGGTATTAATATTCCAAGTGGAAAAGAATATATGGTTAATTTAATTGATAATGATTTTATTCTAGAACAGATAGAACTTGCAAAACAACAAAAGCCTGATTTAATATGTGCAAGTATGCACTGGGGTATTGAATATGCTCAAAAACAAAATAAGGAGCAAGAACAATTAGCAGATTTATTATTTCAAAATGGTGTTGATATAATAATTGGGAACCATGCTCATGTAATTGAACCTATGGAAAAAAGAACAATCACTTTAGATGATGGAACTGAAAAGGACGTATTTGTTGTATATGCTTTAGGTAATTTTATTTCTGCACAAGTTAAAGAACATACAAGAAGTACAGCTATACTAGATATGAAAATAACAAAAAAAGGTGAAACAGGAAGAATATCTATTGATAGTGTGGATTATGTTCCAGTATATTGTTATGATAGAGGAAAAGGTGTTCAAAATAGATATATTTTATTAGATGTTAGACAAGAAATGCAAGACTTTGAAGATGGTAAAGGCAATATTAGCCAAAATTTATATAATACATTAAAATTAGAATTACAAAACACTGAAAAAGTATTAGGAGAACCAATCAAATAAATTATATACAGTTATTAAAATATAAGGGATAAAAATGAAGAAAATAAAAGAAAAAATAATTAGCTTTTTTAAATGGATTAAAGATGAATGTAAAGATTATAGAACATTTTTGATTTTTTTATGTGTAATGTTTATTGTTCATACTCCAATTTGGGGTGGAATTGTACTATACAGAATATTTAAATTAAAATGGGGATTAGCAATGGCAACTACAATGTCTCTTTTTTGGATAGGACCTTTTACACCGTTTTTCCCAATATGTATAGGATTAACATTTGCAATTAAAAGAATAATGAGAAAGAAAACAGAAAACAAACAATAAATAGTGAAAAAGCTGTGTTTTAAAAATCATCAAGTATACTGTATAGAGGAATTATTAGTTGATAATTAATCTAGAATATGATATAATAATAATGTTAATATTTTATGTAAAAAGGAGAAAAAATGGAAGATCTTAAATGGAAAGCACCATATGGAGAAGAAATTAAAGCTCTTTTTGGTATGGTAAAATCAGAATTTAAAGATAGTGCAAGTAATTCTGAAAACACTACACGTAAAAAAAGAAAGGCATTAAAGCCGGTATTGGGTGGGAGCCTGTCATTTGAAGGAAATAGATTTATACAAACTGGATTAGAAATTCTTAGGAGAGTTTTTGATGACATTATTGAAAATCAAGAAAGTAATGCTTTGCTAGGAAATGTTGATGTATCAAAAAATATTAGTGCCATTATTAGATATAGATATGTAATAGATGATATTTTAATAAAAATGCAAAATGATATTAAATTATATAGAGAATTACAAGAAAAAATAGATAATGCACGAAAAAGAGTTGATATATATCAGGCTGCACGAGATGGAGTATTAAAAAAAACAGAGGAAAAAACAGTAATTATAAATGGAGAAACACAAAGAATACCTTTTGAAACTTCTATGACATTAAAAGAAGTAAAAGATATTTTAGATTCATATGAAAATATGTCAGAACAAAGAAAATCAGCAATGCTAAATAATTATTTAAATTTGGGATTTGCTATTATAGGGTTAATTGGGTCTTTACAAGATATAAAGTCTACAGAGACAAAGGTGATGACTTTAGGAACAATTACAATTAGTTCAATTAAGATTATTAAAGAAATACTAAACGATAAAGAATATGGAAAATTATATGAATCCATTACTAAAGGAAATCGTTTATTGGATGAACTAAATGAACACGAACCAATGAATGAACAAGACAAGAAAGATCAACTTAATGCTATAAAAGGAATATCAATTATGGAAAGTACTCAAAGAAAAAAAATATATGATAGAAATATATTTATGAATACAGGAATAGATGCTTTTGTAGCTATTATTATTGGAGCATATACAAAAAATCGAGTTATCATGAATGAAAATGGTAAGTTTGATGGGAAAGCTTTCGCATCTATTTTATCATCATTGAATTCAATGAAAGGCATTGCTGGAAATATGATAAATGCAATATATGGATTTAGAGAAGTTTTAGCTAGTGGATCAGAATACAGAGCAATTGCACAATCAGCTTGTGATATTATAAATCAAATGGAAGAAAAGGTATATCCATTACAAGGAGCTAATGAAAACTTTGATTCTATATCAATTAATGATTTTAAAGGGAGTTTTTATGATGAAACAAATCTTTATACTGGAGAAACTGATTTTAAACATATAATAAAGATAAGCGAGTTTTCTATAAAGAGGGGAGAAACAGTTTTATTAACAGGAGACTCTGGTTCAGGAAAGAGTACATTTTTAAGTTGGCTAAAAAGAGGAAATATCAATAACAGAGAGGGAATTACTTTAAATAAAGGACAAGATAATGAAAGAAAAGTAGATAATCTTGGAAATCAATATATATCATATAGACCTAGTAGTATTCTTGGAGATGAATCAAGTGCGCTTTTTCAAATTACAGGAAAGGAAAGCCTTTCAAGATTAAAGGAACAAAAAAAGAATAAACTATTAGAAATAATTAGACAATTACATATTTATGACGAAGCTACTACAGATGAAGAAATATTAAATGGTTTAGCAAGAAAAAAATATATGGAATATTCAACTGGGCAACAAAACAGATTAGTTTTAGCTAGATTGTTATATAGAATTAATGATAAAATATCTATAATCATTGTAGATGAACCTGCTGGAAATGTTGAAGATACATTGATACAAGAACAACTAAGTATAATAAAACAATATGCTGAAAAACATAATTTAATGTTATTGATGATAACACATAGAGTAGATTTGGCTAAAGAAATTGCAACTAAAAGATATCATATTCAAAATGGAGAATTAAGTCAAGTTCCACTAGAGTATAATGTGAAGGATAATCGCGTAGAAGATGAGGCAGTTCAACCAGAAGTGTAGTTTTACGGTTGAATTGTGATTTATACAATTGGAGGCAAAATGTTTAAACTAGTTTCGAATTATAAGCCAACTGGTGACCAACCAGAAGCAATTGAATATTTAAGTAATGGTATAAAGTCTGGAAAAAAATTTCAGACTTTATTAGGAGTTACTCGGAAGTGGAAAAACATTTACCATGGCAAATATAATAAACAAAGTACAAAGACCAACTCTAGTATTAGCACACAATAAAACTTTAGCTGGGCAGTTGTATTCGGAATTTAAAGAGTTTTTTCCAGAAAACAGAGTAGAGTATTTTGTATCTTATTATGATTATTATCAACCAGAAAGCTATATAGCTCAATCTGATACATATATTGAAAAAGATGCATCGATCAATGATGAAATAGATAAATTACGCCATTCTGCAACTTTATCATTATTTGAAACTAGAGATGTAATAGTTGTTGCATCTGTCAGTTGTATCTATGGTTTAGGTGACCCTATAGATTACCAAGAGATGATGATGTCATTAAGGCCTGGGCAAAATGTATCTCGTGATAGAGTTATGAAAAAACTAGTTTCTATGCAATATTCAAGAAATGAAATAGATTTTAAGAGAGGTACTTTTAGAGCTAAAGGTGATATTTTAGAAATTTACCCATCATCTACAAGTGAAGCAGCTTTAAGGATAGAGTTTTGGGGAGATGAAATAGAAAAAATTTCAGAAATAAATCCATTAACAGGAAAATCTGTTGGAACAAGAAGCCATGTATTAGTACCACCTGCATCTCAATATGTAACATCAAAAGATAAATTGGATAAAGCGATTATAACAATAGAACAAGAATTAGAGGAGAGAATTAAGTATTTTAAAGAGCAAAATAAGTTGATAGAAGCCCAACGTATTGAAGAAAGAACCAATTTTGATATAGAAATGATGAAAGAAACCGGATTTTGCCAAGGAATAGAAAACTATTCAAGACATTTATCAGGAAGAGAGCCAGGTTCTCCACCATATACACTTTTTGACTATTTCCCAAAAGATTTTTTACTTTTAATAGATGAATCTCATGCAACTATCCCACAGGTTAGAGCCATGTATAATGGGGATAAATCTAGAAAAGATTCTTTAGTAAGTTATGGTTTTAGGTTACCATCAGCTTATGATAATAGGCCACTTAAATTTAATGAATTTGAACAAAGAATAAATCAAGTTGTATTTGTTAGTGCAACACCTGCAGATTATGAAAAAGAGCACGCAAAAGACAATGTAGTTGAACAAATAATAAGACCTACAGGGCTTTTAGATCCAAAAATTGAAGTTAAGCCAGTTACCAATCAAGTAGATGACTTAATAGAGCAAATTAGAATTAGAGCAGAAAAGAACGAGAGGGTTTTAGTTACAACATTAACCAAAAAACAAGCAGAAGATTTAACTTCATATTTAAAAAGTCTAGACATAAAAGTAAATTATATGCATTCTGACACAAAAGCTCTAGAAAGAATGGAAATAATAAGAAATTTAAGACTTGGAGAATTCGATGTGTTAGTTGGAATTAATCTTTTAAGAGAAGGTTTAGATATTCCAGAAGTATCACTTGTTGCAATTTTAGATGCCGACAAAGAAGGATTTTTACGTTCAGAAAGGTCATTAATACAAACAATAGGAAGAGCAGCTCGTAACACAGATGGAACAGTTATAATGTATGCAGATGAATTAACAGAATCAATGGAAAAAGCAATTACTGAAACAAATAGAAGACGTAAGATTCAAATGGAATATAATGAAAAACATAGAATAACACCAAAAACTATTCAAAAATCAGTAAGAGACTCAATAAAAGCAGTACAAGTAGAAGACATAGAAGTTGAATTTAAAGACAACAAAGATGAAGACATAAAAGAAACAATAAGTAGATTAACAGACAAAATGTTAGAGCATGCTAGCAAAATGGAATTCGAGCAAGCAGCAGAGTTAAGAGATAAAATAAAAGAACTTGAAAGATTAGTATAAAAATGAGTTAATAAATATGGAGTAATATTTTAGGAGTGAAAAATGGACATTGAAGAAAACTATTTTAAAAAATACATTATAACAGCAATTGCACCAGATGGTAGTATAATAAATGTGGAAAAAGATGAATCAGAAGAATGGCATTATCAATCATATATACGACTAAATAATAAATTAGGAGGAATAATTGGTTATATTGATAAAAAGATACATTGTTCATACAATTTACCAAATATAGTGGCTAAATTAGGTTATATAAATATATATCCTGAGATTGTATTGGATGATGTAGAAACAAATGGAGTTGCACCAGAAGATGTTGAATGTGTTATTTTTCCATATAAACCTACTAAATCTCAATTAGAATGTTTAATTAAATTGTACAAAGAATTAGAACAATGTAAAAATGTATCTTTTTTTAAAAATCCATCTATAGAAAATGAGCTAAGAGATAAAAATAAAGAGAGAAATTTAGAAAAATTGAAAAAATATGTTCAACAATTAATGGATGAATTAGACAAAGATATTGAAAATAATAGAAGTTATACAGATGAACAAAAAGAAGATTAGAAATAGTCTTGGAAGTACGGAAACTGTCAATGGGGACGGACCTTTTTGACAACCAGTAAAAAAAATAGACTTTCGACAGGTTTTGACAAAATATTTAAAAATAATATGCTATAATACATCCATCCTTTTCGTAAAGGAAATCTTTAGGAAAGGAGGGCTGTTATATGACAACTGCAGATCTTATTTGGCGTTTGATAGAAACTCTTTTGAAAGAAAAAGAAGACCAGTCAGATGCTAATGAGAAAAAGGAAGACTAGAAATAGTTGGCAAGGGTATATTCGCTAATACCCTTGTTTTTTGTTTTTTAAAATAAAAAAAAGACTTAAGTGCTCGCTTAACACTTAAGTCGACTATTCTATGACAACTGTTTAAGTTAAATATAGTATACTACTTTTTTTATTATATGTCAATTATTTTTGAATATTCACAAAAATTAAATGTATTTTTCAATAATTTCCCACACATCATCTTTATAAATCTTCTTTTCAGAAGAGAATGGAAGAAAAGTTACATCCATTAATGGATTAAGCTCTTTTTGTAAAGATTCACATGTTGGAATAACTTTAGTTGGTGCAATTTTGTCTGCTTTATTTGCAAGTATTAAAAAAGGTTTATTACTTGAAATTATATAATTATACATAAGTCTGTCATTTTCAGTAGGAGAGTGCCTTATATCTATTAAAAAGATAATTAAGGCAATCTTTTTGCTATTAAATAAATATTGTTCTATAAAGTTTCCAACTTTTTCTTGTTCTTGTTTTGACATTTTGCTATATCCATAACCTGGTAAATCAACAAAATAAAACTTTTCATCAATATTGTAAAAATTTATTTGTCTGGTTTTTCCAGGTTCAGAACTTGTACGAGCCAATTTTTTTCTATTAATCATAGTATTAATAAAACTTGATTTTCCAACATTAGATTTTCCAACTAACACAATTTCAGGCAAATCGTTTTTTGGGTATTGTTTTGGATTCACTGCTGAAATTTCAAATTTTGGGTTTTTGATTAATACATTAACGGACGTATTCATGATTGCCATTCCTTCCTTTTTTTTTTCAGGGTTATCATGTGCAGATGGATTTCCTTCATAATTTCTATATTGTTCGCTCTCATCAGATGGTTCTCCATCTAGTGTACTAAATTTTTTGAATCAAAATTGATAGGTAGTTCTTTCCGATTATTGCTCATCTTTTTTCATCTCATTTCTTAAAACAAATCAAAAACGAGTATTGCTATGCTGAGGCTGTTCGAACTTTAGTGAGTTACAGCGTCAGTATGCGTTAGCTGGCAAAATTTTATGACAAAACCGGAGTGTACATATGGTACATGAGGATTTTTTCATAAAATTTTAACAACGCAAGACGAAGTTTTTCATTTGTTTATTAGTTCTAGTCCGCCCATGTATGGACGCAATACCTCAGGTACTGTAATACTTCCATCTTCATTATAATTGTTTTCAAGAACTGCAATCAAACCTCTTGGAGAGGCAACAACAGTGTTATTTAAAGTGTGTGGGAAATAATTTCCATTTTCACCTTTTACACGAATTCCAAGTCTTCTAGATTGTGCATCTCCTAAAGTTGAACAACTGCATACTTCAAAATATTTTTTTTGTCTTGGACTCCAAGCTTCAATATCACAAGATTTAACTTTTAAGTCTGCTAAATCGCCAGAACAACAATCTAACTGTCTTACAGGAACATTCCAGCTTCTAAATAAATCAACACTTAATTTCCACATTTTATTATACCAATTCATAGATTCTTCAGGCTCACATATAACAATCATTTCCTGCTTTTCAAATTGATGAACACGATATAAGCCTCTTTCTTCTAGCCCATGAGAACCGATTTCTTTCCTAAAACATGGAGAATATGAAGTCATATTAATAGGAAGCTCATCCTTTTTTATTATTTGATCTTTAAATTTTCCTATCATAGAATGCTCTGAAGTTCCAATTAAATATAAATCTTCATTTTCGATTTTATACATCATAGCATCCATTTCTTCAAAACTCATAACTCCTGTTACTACATCTGAACGAATCATAAATGGGGGAATAGCATATGTAAAACCATTATTAATCATATAATCTCTGGCATATGCAAGCATTGCTTCATGAAGCCTAGCAATATCTCCAATTAAATAATAAAAACCAACTCCACTTGTTCTTCCAGCAGATTCTTTATCTAAACCATTGAACTTTGCGATAATATCTGCATGATGAGGTATTTTATAATCTGGAACTATTGGGTCACCAAATCTTTGTACTTCAACATTTTCACTGTCATCTTTTCCGATAGGAACAGATTCATGCATAATATTTGGAATTCGCATCATTCTTTTCTTTATTTCTTCTGAAAGCTCATCTTCTAATTTTTCATTTTCAACTAATTGGTTATTAATTTCTTCAACTTTTGCCTTAATTTCTTCAGCTTTTTCCTTTTCTCCATTTTTCATAAAGGATCCAATTTGATTACTTAAATTTTTCCTTTCGGATCTAAGATTATCACCATTTAGTTTAGAAGCACGATATTTTTTGTCTAAATCAATTACTTCATCAACTAGAATTAGTTTTTCATCTTGAAATTTTTTCTTGATGTTTTCTTTTACAACATCTGGATTTTCTCTTAAAAATTTAATGTCTATCATAATTTTCCTCCTCTACAAAAATTTTATAAGTATTATATAATAAATTTCTCTAGATATCAAGGAAAATAGAAAAATATATTGGAAAAAAATCTGTCATTGCTTTTTCATTTTTGGTTTTGAGATTAGAGAAGCAATGTATCCAAAAAACACAGCTGCAGAAATTCCACCAGCACTTGCTTTTAAGCCACCAGTAAATGCACCCAAAATACCATTTTCTTTAACAGATTCAATAGCTCCTTTTGCTAAATTATTGCCAAAACCTAAGAGTGGAACAGTTGCTCCACAGCCTGCAAAATCTACCAAATATTCATATAAACCTAAACCACCTAAAATAGTACCTAAAGTAACAAAAGTTACTAGGATTCTTGCTGGGGTTAATTTTGTTTTATCAATTAAAATTTGTCCAATAACACATATTAAGCCACCTACTATAAAAGCTTTAAATAACATTATATAATCAAAATTTTGCCAAAATTCCATTTTTTTATCCTTTCAACTTTATACTTCAATAGCAATTGCTTGTGCAATTCCAGGAATAGATTCTCCTTGCTGTGCACTCATAGAATTCATTAAAGCACCTGTAGCGATCAGTAAAACTCTTTTTAAATTCTTCTTTTTTAATTCATTATATAAATATCCTGAAAAAACACTTGCTATACAGCCACATCCACTTCCACCTGAATGTGTATCTTGTTTACTTTTATCAAATATTAATGCTCCACAATCATTATAAACAGATTTAATATTAAAGCCAGATTTGCCTGCTAAATCTATAAGAATATCTTTTCCAATTAATCCTAAATCTCCTGTGATAATTGCATCATAATATGATGGGGCTCTACTTGTATCTGAAAAGTGGGTAAGAAGTGTATCTAAAGCAGCTGGAGCCATTGCAGCTCCCATATTATTTGCATCTTTAATACCCATATCAACAATTTTTCCGAGATGTGATATGAGTGATAAAGGGGCCATTTCCATCTTTTGAAAGAATTAATGCGCCAGATGCAGTTACTGTCCATTGTGCAGTAGGAGGCCTTTGATTACCTAATTCCAATGGAAATCTAAATTGTCTTTCTGCACTGCAGAAATGACTTGATGCACAGCAAATAGCATAATTAATACCATTTTCTATAAAAACTGATGATAATTGCATTGCTTCAACAAAGGTCGAACAAGCTCCAAAAATACCATAGAAAGGGACATTTAATTCTCTTAAACCAAATGTAGATGATATACATTGATTTATCAAATCCCCAGCAAAACAATATTCTATTTTCTCAGTAGGAATTCCAGATTTTGCAATTAAAGTATTAACAGTTTCTTTAACAATTTTACTTTCTGCCTTTTCCCAGCTTTTTTCTCCCCACATTTCATCTTCTAAACATTTATCAAAATACTTTGCCAGTGGTCCATCTGCTTCTTTCGGACCAACTATTGCGGCTGTGTTTAGAATTGTAGGGGGATTGTCAAATTTGATTGTTTGTTTACCTAATTTTTGCATTTTTATTACTCCTTTTACAAATTATACTTATTGTATAGAATTAAAAAATAACATATATCAATTTTAAATAAAGCATTAAACTAAAATAGCTTGTGTATTAAATATAAAATAAGCTAGACCAACAATAATAGAAGTAGAAATACCATATACAAGTACAGGGCCTGCAATTGTAAACATTTTAGCACCTACACCCATTACATATCCTTCAGACTTATATTCCATTGCTGGTGCAACTATTGAATTAGCAAAGCCTGTAATAGGTACTAAAGAACCAGCACCTGCAATTTTACCAATTTTGTTAAATATATTTAGGCCTGTTAAAAATGCACTTAAACCTATTAATATAATTGATACAATAGTACCTGATGATGTTTCATCTAAACCTTTAAATTCACAATATGAAAAAATAACTTGTCCAATTGAACATATCAAGCCACCAATCAAAAATGCCATAATACAATTTTTAATTATTGGAGAATTTGGAGATTTTTTGTCAACATAAGTTTGATATGCTTTATTGGTATCTAATGGGTTATTCATAATTTCAACTTCCTTTCAATAATTATCAACACTATATATTGTTTTCATTTTTTTGAATAATATACATTTTTTTGGCAAATTGGGACCGGGTACTTTTTGCACACTGGTAAATTGGGACCGGGTACTTTCTGCACATTTATTAAAAAATAACTAATCCGCGTCAGCATTTCGTTTTTTAAAATCCGTATGGTGGGTATCACTAAATGGGGAACCATAGGATTTTAAAAAATGATGTGCGGTTAAACAGGATTAGTTATTTTCATTGTTGTGCAAAAAAGTACCCGGTCCCAATTTACCAGTGTGCAAAAAAGTACCCGGTCCCAATTTACCTATTTATTTTTTTACAATAATATGATATACTCTAATAGTATCAATGAGGATGAGATAAAAAAAGAGGAGGCTATATGGAAGATTATACCTTTGAAATGATGTATGAAGATTTAAGAAATGGATATCAAATATATTATACATATGTTAAAAATAGATATTTATTATTTAAAACAGCTAAAAATTGCTATACTCAGAAACTAATTTCTAATAATGACAAAAATCCACATCCAAGACAAACCATGCTTACATTAAAAAGAGTAAGAGAAATATTTCCATTTATGGAAGATATCGAGTATAGAGTAGGTGTATCAGATGTGGAAAACAGATAAAGTTTTTTAATGATATTTAGTTTATTTTTTCTTTATAATATCAAATCTAATAATAGATATTATATTAGTTATTGTAAAAATCGTACAACCAATTGCTCCAGCATATTGTCCAAAATAGATTAAGTATGGAATCCAAACTATTGCTGATAGCAAATTTAATAGTCTTAAAACGAAGTTTTTGAAAATTAGAGCAAGTGGAAAGAAAATACCAGCAAGTAATGGTAAAATATCCCATAATGAACTAAAGGTTATAGTCAAAACACAACATGGGATAAGTACATATAAAATTATTAACCATATAGGATATTTTGAATATTTTTTTTCCCAAAAGTAATTAATTAATGATTCAGTAACAAATATTATTTGAACAATCATTCCTGCATATGCATGTAAAAGACCAAGAGATAAGGCTACACAAATATTTCCTGCAGCAAAAAATAAAAGAGTTTTGCTTTTATTATTAAGATTTATACCTATTGCATTCAATAAAGTTCCAATTGGATTTATCACTTGTGAAATAATTTGAATAGAGTTCATTATTATTACCTCTCTTTCTAGGTGTTGATTTTATCATAATATAAGAGAATACACAAGTGCAATAATGAATAAATGGTAAAAACAGTTATAGTAGATTAGAATGAAAATAATGAAGAATAAATTGTAAAAGGAAGAAAAGATATGAATAAAAGAAAAGTTGTAACATTATGTGGTTCTGTTAAGTTTTGGGATAAGATACAAGAAGTGTATGAAAAGTTAGAGCTAGAAAATAAATATGCAGTAATAGGGATTACACCTCATGTAATGAACCGTGATTTTACAGAAGATGAAGAAGATACATTAGATGAATTGCACAAAATAAAAATAGATTTATCTGATGCAATTTATGTTATAAATGTTAATGGATATATTGGTAAAAGTACAAGAGAAGAAATAGAATATGCAAAGCAAAAAGGTAAAGAAATAATGTATTTAGAAAACATTTAAGAATATATAAAACATTTAAGGGGGAATTATTATATGAAAGTAGCTATTGGTCAAGATAGCCATAAGTTAAAATATGGTAATGAAAAAAAATTAATATTAGGTGGGATAGAATTTGAAGAAGATTGTTATTTAGAAGGAAATAGTGATGCAGATGTAGTTTTACATGCAATTACAAATGCTATTTCTGGAATAACTTGTAAAAACATTATAGGAAAAATTGCAGATGAAATGTGTAAAAATGGGATAACAGATAGTGAAGAATATTTAAAAGAAGCTCTTAAATATTTAGAAAATAAAATAATACATTTATCAATTTCAATTGAATGTAAAGTTCCAAAAATAACTCCTAAAATTGATGAAATGAGAAAAAATATAGCAAGAATGTTAAATATAGACGAAAATTGTGTTGGAATAACTGCGACTTCAGGCGAAGGATTAACTGAATTTGGCAAAGGTAATGGAATAAGCGTTTTTTCATGTATTACTGTAGACTAGAAAAAATGAGGATGTGGAAGAAAATGGAAGAAATATATATAAAAGCTAGAGGAAAGGTTAATTTGAATTTAGAAATTCTTGACAAAAGACAAGATAATTATCACAATTTAAAATCTGTATTTCAAAAAATAAACTTATATGATGAAATGTTCATTAAAAAAATCAATAATAACAAATTAGAATTACAAACTAATATTGAAAGCTTAAATAATAGTGATAACATTATTGATAAAGCATATGAAAAGCTAAAACAAAGATACAAAACTATTACAGGAGTGAGTGTTGTATTGAATAAAAGAATACCAATGCAAGCAGGCTTAGGTGGAGGAAGTACAGATTGTGCAAGTTTTATAATAGCTATTAATAAACTATTTGATTTAAATCTTACAAAGCAAGAGATAATAGATATTGGAAAAAGCTTAGGAGCAGATGTTGTGCCTTGTTTATATAATACTGCAGTAATAGGTGAAGGAATTGGAGATGTAATAACAAAAATAAAAACTGATTACAAATATTATCTAGTAATAATTAAACCTAATATATCGTGTAGTACTAAAGAATTATTTAAAATACTAGATGATAATAAACATAGAGAAATAATAGATAAAACAGATGAAATAGTTAAGGCATTACAAAAAAAAGATATAAAATCAATTGCGAAGAATTTATTTAACAGATTTGAATATGTAATGCCAGATAAAGAAATATTCCAAAATATAAAAGAAGAATTAATGATTAATGGTGCAATTGGGGCTTCAATGACTGGTTCTGGTTCATGTGTATTTGGACTTTTCGAAAATAAACAATTGGCAAAAAAGGCTTATAAATCAATAAAGCAAAAGCATCAAGCATATTATTGTATATCATATAATTCAAAAAAGGAGGAAATGTTTTGAAAAACAATAAAAAAATTACAGCAATAATTTTAGTTGCAGGAAATAGTACAAGATATGGACAAAATAGAAATAAAAATTTTGAAATAATAAATGAAAAAACTGTTTTAAGTTATAGTTTAAATGAATTTGATAAGAATCAATATATTGATAACATAATTATAGCTATTAAAGAAGATGAAAGAATAATAGTAGAAAAGATTGTAAATGAAGAAAAACCTACAAAAAAGGTTGATTATGTAATTGGAGGCAATTCGAGAAAAGAATCTGTTTATAATTGTATCAGTTCAACAAATTCAGATATTGTAATTATACATGATGGAGCAAGACCTATGATAAAACAAGAATATATAAATAAATGTATTGAGAGTATGGATGAATTTGAAGGAGTTACTATTGGTGTAAAATCAAAAGACACAATTAAAATAACAGATGATAATGGAATTGTAATCAGTTCAACAAATAGAAGCAATACATGGATTGTTCAGACTCCACAGTGTTTTAATAGAAATACTTTATTACAAATGCACCAGAAATATGCCAATGAAGATGCAACTGATGATTGTGGCTTGCTAGAAAGAGATAATTATAAAATTAAAATGTTAGAAGGAGATTATACAAATATAAAAATTACTACATATGGAGATTTAAATATTGCAAAAGAATTTATTGGTATTTAAAAATAAGGAGGCTCTTATGGAAAATTATATAAAAATTGGAATTGGTGTAATAGTTTTAAATGGAAACAAAATCTTATTAGGACATAGAGCTAAAGACAGAAAAGATACTGGTGGAATATATGAAGTGGATTGTTGGACTGTACCAGGAGGAAAACAAGAATATAATGAAACATTTTTTGAAGGTGCAAAACGTGAAGTAAAAGAAGAAACGAATTTAGATGTTGATGAATTAGAATTGTTTGATATTTCAGATGATATTCAACCTGATAGACATTATTTAACTATACATATTATTGCAAATAAATATAGTGGAGAATTAAAAGTTATGGAACCTACTAAAGAAGACGAGTGGAAATGGTTTGATTTGGATAATTTACCTGAAAAAATATACTCGCCTTCAAAAAAATTCATAGAAGCATATTTAAAAAGAAAAATGGAGGAAATCTAATTTAAATGATAATATATAATAAAGATAAAATAGAACGACTAAAAAATATATTAAACAATGATTTTTATATATTAACAGATTTTGATGGAACTATAACTAAAGGGTCAAATAATAGTACTTGGGCAAGTATTTTTAAAAATGAAAAAGTATCACATGAATTTATACAAGAATGTACAAAGATATATAATTATTACCATAAATATGAATTAAATAAAGGGATATCGATAGAAGAAAAAAGTAAAATTATGGAAGAATGGTATAAAAATAATATAAAAACATTAGAAAAGTATAGTATTACAAAAGAAATAATTCAAAACTCGACTGATACTGTTAAATATTTGCCATTCAGAGATGGAGCAAAAGAGTTTTTAAAAGATATGTATGAAAAGAGTATTCCTGTAATAATTATTTCAGCGGGTGTAGGAGATATCATAGAACAAGCTCTAATAAATGAAAAATCAAATTATGAAAACATCTATATTTATTCGAATTTTCTAAAATATGAAAATGAAAAAATAGTTGGAACAAAAAGCAAAGAATTGATACATCCATTAAACAAAAACGAAATAATAATGTCAGATGATCTTAAAGCAAAGATTTCAAATAGAAAAAATATATTACTTTTTGGAAATAATTTATATGATATAAAGATGGCAAATAATGAAAAAAATATATTTAAAATAGGATTTTTGGATGAAAACATAGACGAAAAAATAGAAGATTATAAAGCATTCTATGATATAGTTTGCACAGACAATTCATCATATTTTGATTTGAAAAAAACATTTTAGGGACACCTTCCAAAAACAGGAGTAATTTTTAAGAACCAAAAATAATAGATGATGAATCTGATTTTGGAAGGTGTCCCCAAGATGTCCCCAAGATGTACAGGAATTTTTTTGAAACACATAAAATTAAGAGAAAATGGGTCTGATTTTTGAAAGTGTCCTAAAACAGTTTAAGTAATTTGACAAGAAAGGAATAATTATATGATTAGTAGAATTAATAAACAAAACATAATAGAACAAATTATAAAAGCAGGATACCATCCAGGGATTTCAGTAGATTATATGCAATTGCAAGAATTGTGTAGAAAATATGGAAATGGATTAGACGAAAAAGATTTTGCAAGAGATATATTAGGAGTTTCAGAAGGCAATTACAGTAATTGTAAAAATAAAAAAAATAAAGTAAGAATTTTAAAAGAAGAAAAAGTAAAGCTAACAGAAGAGGAAATAAATGAAATAAAAAAGCAAATAATAAGGGCAGGATACAAGATAGGGCAGTCAATAAATTAT
>CADAHH010000009.1 GCA_902787685.1 uncultured Eubacteriales bacterium
GAGCAGCGAGAGGCTCGTTAATTTATATTTTAGAAATGATATCACTTCGTATTGAGCCGAGAAACTTTGAAGATTATTTATATATCACTATTTCTTTTGCTTTAATAATGTAAAAAATTATCTAGTAACATCCAGCTTAAAAATATAAAAAAAATACTTGCTATTTGTCAAAATTTGAAATATAATTAAGAAGGAATAAGAAACGTAGGAGGAAAGTATGGAAGATTTTGCAACATATATTTTAGAAGAAAAAAACGTAGCAGAGAAAATGATAATAGCATACTATTTATCAAAAAAAGCAGGTATATATTTTGATAAATCTATAATACTAAAAACCGAAATATCAAAATTATTTATAGAATATATGGAATTAAATGTTGATGAAAATGAAGTATTAACAGCAATGCTATTATGTAATTGTAAAAAAGTTGAAAATGCTCAAAAAATTGGAAAATTAGAGTCTTATGCTAAAGAAGGTGCTGAATATTTAAGTACTCTTGGATTTAGTAAACGTTTTTGCAAAATTTGTGAAGAATTAAATAGATATAGTAAAAGTACACCTAGAGAAAAGGAAAGTGATATTCTAGAAGTTGTAGATCAATTTACAGGATTAATTCTAAAAAGAGTTGAAAGAGATGCTTTTACAACTGAAGAAGCTTTGGTTGTCCTAAGAGAGAGAAACTTAAAATATTCAGATAATAGATATCTTGATTTATTTGAAACTTTTATAAATGAATTAGAAAAAATTACTATAAGAGATATAATTGAGGTTCCTATTATAAAAAAACTTGTTCATTTACATAACAAAGAAGCAAATGTAATGGCATATATAGTTGCACTTTCAAATGTATATGATGAGAAAATATCTGTTGCACTTAGCAAAAATGTAAAGAAAAAGGCTAAGACATTAAATTTAGACAGTACAGCAGAAAACACGGCTGATGTTCAATCTAATATGGAAAAAATGAAAAATCTTGCAAAAGATCATGCTAATGCATTGAATCATTCAAGCAGAGCATTATTTAGTGGAGATACTGCAAAAAAAATTCTTAATCATGAACTAAAATATAAATTGGAGGAATAAGATGTACGAAATATTTGCTGATTTACACATTCATATTGGAAGATCAGAAAGTGGTAAACCTGTAAAAATAACTGGAGCAAAAAGTTTGAATTTTGCAAATATAGCTAAAGAATGCTATAATAAAAAAGGAATACAAGTTGCACGGAATTATAGACTGTGCTTCTCCTTATGTTATTGAAGATATTGAAAACTTTCTTAAAACTGGTGATGCTTATGAGTTAAAAGATGGGGGAATAATATACAAAGATAAAGTTTGTATTATTTTAGGAAGTGAAGTTGAAACAACTGAAGTTGGAAGAAATGGAAAAAAAGGAGCCGCACATAATTTATGTTATTTTCCTCATTTAGAAGATATTAAAGCATTTTCTAAAGAACTATCAAAACATTTAAAAAACATAACACTAAGTACACAACATTCTGATTTATCAGGATATGAGCTTATAGACATAGTTGAGAAATATAATGGAATATTAATTCCGGCACATGCATTTACTCCACATAAGAGTTATTATGGGAATTGTGTAGATAGATTACAATATATTTTTAAAGAAAAATTTGATAAGATTTTTGCTATAGAACTTGGATTAAGTTCAGACACGAGTTTAGCTGATGAAATCTCTGAATTAGAAACAAGAACTTTTTTAACTAATTCTGATGCTCATTCTCTTCCTAGAATTGCAAGAGAATATAATAAAATGCTTGTTGAGGATATTTCTTTTAAGGAAATAGTAAAAGCAATTAAAAATGAAGATGGTAGAAAAGTATTAGCTAATTATGGCTTAGACCCAAAACTTGGAAAGTATCATAGAAGCTTTTGTGAAGATTGTAATGATTCAATCGAAATTACTGAAGCTGCTACAACTTGCCCAAGATGTGGTGGAGTAAATATTACTTTTGGTGTTTTTGATAGAATAGAATTAATCAAAGACAAAAAAGAGTCAAAAAGTCCTAAACACAGACCACCATATATTTATCAAGTCCCATTAACATTTATTCCTGGAGTTGGTGGAAAAACAATAGATAAATTATTAGATAATTTTGAAACCGAAATGAATATCCTACACAAAGCTTCTCAAGATGATATAGAAGCTGTTGTAGGAGAAAAAATAGCAAAGAACATAATTAATGCTACTACTGGAAATGCAAAAGTGCATTCTGGTGGTGGTGGAGTTTATGGGAAAGTGACATTATAATAAATAGTTATATATTATTAATTTAAAGAATATTATTATATAAAAAAGTTATCATTTACAAATGATAACTTTTTATTATGTTTTGGGAGAGCAAATATGAAAAAAATTTTTAAAACATTAAAAATAAAAGAAATAATGAAAAAATATGTAAAAAATAATTATAAAGAATATATATTAACAAGTGTAATCTTTGTTATTGGATTATTTATTGGTGTAATGTTTGTTAATAATTTAAATCAGGACAAGGCAAATATGATTTCTGATTACATTATGCAATTTATAAATAATTTTAAGCAATACAATCAAATTGATAAAAGTGGATTATTTATAAGCTCTGTAAAAAACAATTTGTTTTTAACAATTGGATTATGGATTGCAGGAACAACTGTTATAGGTATGCCTGTTGTTCTAGGTATAATATTATATAGAGGATTTTGCTTAGGTGCAACCATATCATCAATAAGTATGGCACTTGGTATAAAAAAGGGAATGATTTTTTGCATGTTATCACTATTTTTACAAAATATTATCTTTATACCAGCAATAATTACTATTGGAGTAAGTAGTTTAAAATTGTATAAATCTATAATTGCTGATAGAAGGAAAGAAAATATAAAAATTCAAATTATATCTCATACTATAATTTCATTGCTTATGCTTATAATTTTGGTATTTTCTAGTTTTTTGGAGAATGAAGTTTCTATTAGGCTTTTGAAATTCCAGTAGAAAAATATTATAGAGATACTGTAGGGGCGATTTTAATCGCCCGTCTACAGATTGCGGGCGATTAAAATCGCCCCTACATTTTTAAAAATTTTAAGTTCTAACTTAACCGTAACAAAAAAGTAAAAAAATTTTCAAAAAAACTATTTACTTTTTTTGATTAGTTTGATATAACATATACGTATCTTATGTAAAGGATATAAATAATTCGTAAATAAGGGATGGGGAAACAATGGAAAAGCAATTAAAACAATTTTTGAAATTTTTAGAAGTAGATAAAAGAGCATCTAATAATACACTTCAATCTTACAAAAGAGACTTAGTTCAATTCAAAGATTATTTAAACGATAATGATATTAAATATACTAAGGTTTCAGAAGAAGATATTAATAATTATATAAAATATCTTGCAGATAATGGTAAAAAACCATCAACTGTTTCAAGAACAATTGCTTCAATTAGAGGATTTTATCAATTTGAAATGAAAACTAAAAAAACAATAAAAGTTGATCCTACAATCAATATTCAATCTCCAAAAATAGAGAAAAGTAAACCAAATATATTAACTCCACAAGAAGTAAATCTATTATTAGAGCAACCAACCAATGTTGATTTAAAGGGAATAAGAGATAAGGCAATGCTTGAATTTGCTTATGCATCTGGTATGAGAGTATCAGAAATAATTGCTTTAAATATACAAGACATTATTTTTGAAGAAGGAATTGCAATCTGTAAAAATGGAAGAAAAAAGAGAATGATTCCTCTTGGAAAATTATGTTTAAAAGCACTAAAAGAATATGTTGATGATGCACGTGGTATTTTAGTTAAATCAGAAAAAGAAACAGCTCTATTTGTTAATTTAAATGGAAAAAGACTTACAAGACAAGGCTTCTGGAAAATTATTAAATATTATCAAGAACAAGCAAACATTACAAAAGATATTACTCCACATACTTTAAGACATTCTTTTGCAACACATTTATTACAAAATGGAGCAGATTTAAAATCTATTCAGATGATGCTAGGTCATTCAGATATTTCTTCAACACAAGTATATATGCAGTTTCAAAATGGTGGGTTGAATGATATATATAAGAAAGCTCATCCTAGAGCCTAAAAAAAGCTTAAGAGGCTATAAGCCTCTTAAGCTTTTTTAGTTAGCATTGGGCCGATTTCAGTTACAGTGCCTGCACCTTGTGTCAATATAATATCATTTTCTTTAACATTTTCTTTTAGATATTTAACACATTCATTAAAATCTGGAATATATAATGCTTTTTTACCTAAAGAACATATTTTATCAGCTAAATCTTGTGATGTAATTCCATAAGTATTTTTTTCTCTAGCAGCATAAATATCTAAAACAATAATATTGTCAAAATTCAATAGTGCTTTTGCAAAGTCATCCATTAAATTTTTTGTTCTGCTATATGTATGAGGTTGAAAAATAACCCAAGATTTGTTATATTTTTTATTCATAAGAGCTTTAGCAGTAGCTATTATTTCTGTAGGGTGGTGACCATAATCATCATATATACTTGCATTATTTACTTTTCCTTTAAATTCAAAACGTCTTACAGCTCCTGTAAATTGTGCTAAAGCATTTTTAATTGATTCATATTTTATTCCATAATAATCACATAATGCAATAGTTGCTAAACTGTTTAATACATTATGCATTCCAGGAATAGAAAGCTTAATTCTTCCATAGAAATTAGATTTAGAATACACATCAAATTCTGGGAATCCATCATTATCAAATACAATATTTACAGCAAAGAAGTCTGTATTTTTATTATTTATTCCATATGTTAGACAGGTAGCTTTTGTGTAGTTTGGAAGCTCTAAGCAATTAGAATCATCACCATTAACTACAAGTAAGCCGTTATCTGGTAATAATTTGACATATTTAATAAATGCATTTTTTATATTATCAAAGTTTTTAAAATAATCTAAATGGTCATTATCAATATTTAAAATAATTTCTGATTTTGGACTAAATTTTAAAAAGCTTTCTACATATTCACAAGCTTCAATAATAAAGTATTCACTATTTCCAATTTTATAATTTCCATTAATATTTCTAATATCAGCACCAACTTGAATACTAGGGTCTTTTAATGCTTCTAAAAAGCATAAAGAAACCATAGATGTGGTTGTACTTTTTCCATGAGTTCCAGCAATTGTAATAGTGTCTTTATAGCATCTTGTAAGCTCACCTAAAAAATCAGCTCTTTCTATAATTGGAATATTTTTATCCTTAGCAGCAATTATTTCAACATTATCTTGCTTTATGGCAGCAGAATAAACTACTACATCTGGATTTGTTATATTTTTAGCATCATGACCAATAAACACATTAATTCCATTGCTTCTTAATTTTTGAGTAGCTTCTGATTCAACATTGTTTGA
Organism: uncultured Eubacteriales bacterium; assembly: GCA_902787685.1. Taxonomy (GTDB): domain Bacteria; phylum Bacillota; class Clostridia; order TANB77; family CAG-508; genus CAG-269. The sequence goes on from CADAHH010000009.1 coordinate 5,413, forward strand.
ACCAGATACTTCAAATCCAAAATTATTTAAAATCTCAGCAATGCCACTCATACTGACACCACCAATACCAATCATGTGTATTTTCTTAAACTTTTTTAATCTTTCAAAATTTGGCATTTTAATTCACTCCTTATTCAGGGCATATTATATACTTATTCTATTTAAAATGCAATAAAAAAGTGAATATTTTATATTGCATTTTTTTTTTTGATATAGTAAAATAAATTTGTTAAATAACTAAAGAGGGGAGAATACAGATTATGAAAAATAAAGAAAAAACAAAATCACTGATTGTAACTTTTGTTGTATTACTAATTTTGGGCTATATGACAATTAGTATGCTTTCAGATACAAAGCCAAAAAATAATAATACTATTAACCATAGAAGCTCTGAAAATACTTTTTTTATTTTAGCAAGTCAAGAAAACAAAACAGCACAAAATATAATAGAAAAATATGCGAATGATAAAGGTTATAAAGTAGAATTTGAATATCAAGGTACTTTAGAAATTATGAATACTCTTAATACAAAGGCTTCAGAGTATGATGCTGTTTGGTTATCAAATTCAATTTGGGGATATATGCTTAATAATTCTGTAAGTTTAGCAAATTCAAAATGTACGAGTATTAACCCTGTAATTTTCGGAATAAAAAAATCTAAGGCTGAAGAACTTGGATTTGTTGGAAAAAAAATTTATACTAAAGATATTTTGAGTGCAATTTCAAATAAAAAGCTAAAATTTAGTATGTCAAATCCTACAACAACCAATAGTGGGGCTTCTGCATATTTAGGTTTAGTTTCAACTTTAGCAGGTAATCCAGAAGTATTAACAAGTGATATGTTAAATGAAGAAGAATTAAGACAAGAGATAAAAACACTGTTTACAGGTTTGGAAAGATCATCAGGTAGTGAAGATTTTCTTGAAGAATTATTTTTAAATGGAGATTATGAGGCAGTTGTAGCATATGAATCTTCCATAATAAATATTAATAAACAATTAGTTACAAAAGGAAAAGAACCTTTATATGCAATATATCCAGTAGATGGAGTTTCTATATCTGATGCTCCATTTGCATATATTAATAATAAAAATGAAAATAAAAAAGAAATATTTGATACTTTACAAAAATACATTTTAAGTGATGAAGGGCAAAAGCTATTACAGGAACAAGGAAAAAGAACTTGGTATGGTGGAACAAATTCAAATGTAAATAAAACAGTATTTAATCCTGAGTGGGGAATAGATACAACAAAATATATTTCGCCTGTAAAATATCCAAGTGCAGAAGTTATAAAAGAAGCTTTAAATCTATATCAAACAGAGCTTAGAAAACCAGTACATGTAGCTTTTTGTTTGGATTATTCTGGTAGTATGGCAGGAGAAGGAATAGAAGAATTAAAAGATGCAATGAACTATATTTTAACTGAAAAAGCTGCTTCAGATTTTATTCAATTTTCATACAAAGACAAAATTGATATTATACCATTTGCAAGTAATGTAAGAACAGTTTGGTCTACTACAAATGGAAGTGAAACATCAAATATACTCGCAAACATTAATAATGAGAGACCTACAGGAACAACAGCTTTATATCCAGCAGCAATTAAAGCATTAGAAGTTCTTAAAGATGAAGATAAAAACACTTATAATACCTCAATAATACTTATGACAGATGGTTTAGCTAATGTTGGAAGTTATGCAGATTTAAGCAATTATTATAAAACATTAAATACAAAGATACCAATATATTCAATTATGTTTGGAGGAGCAGATAGGAGCCAGTTACAACCTATAGCAAATCTTACAAATGCTAAAGTATTTGATGGTAAAACAAATTTAGTAGAGGCATTTAAAGAGGTTAGAGGATATAACTAAAATATCTTAAAAATATTATTGGAATCGCAACTTGCTTCCATTGTATATGCTTTTTTCTATACTCTAGGAAAGTCATCATCGTAAGATGATAGACTTGACGTAGAGGAGAGTTATGGCAGAATTTAGATTTTGTAGCAAAAAAGATATACAATGACGCCGTTGCTACTCTATATAATTACTTTAAAGGAAGTGATAAATCAAATGAAAAATTCATCAATTATTTCTGCAATTTTGCGGAGGTACATTTTTTGCAATACCTTATTTAGGCTTATCTGTTGGGATTTTACCTTCACTTGCAATAGGAGCTGCAGCATTTGGTGCAGGAGAACTTGTTTTATATAAAAAAGACAAACAAGAAATAAAATCACTAAGTTTAGTAGAAACTCTAAAAGCTGCAAGAAACAAGAATAGGCAAATTACTGGAATGATAAACAAAATTGAAGATTCAGAATTAAGACAAAATATTAGAGATGTAAGTGATACTATTACAAAAATAATTGATACAATTGAGAAAGAGCCTAAAAAGTTAAACAAAATGAATAACTTTTTTGAATACTATTTACCTGTTACTTTAAATATATTAACAAGATATGACGAAATAGAGAACCAAAAACTTTCATCTGAAGAAAGCAAAAAATTTATGAGCCAAACAAAAAATATGATGGAAAGAATTAATAATGCTTTTAAAAATCAGTTGTCAAATTTGTATCAATCTGATATAGTAGATACAGATGCTGAGATGAAGGTGTTTGATAGTATGCTAAAGGCAGATGGATATGATACGTCTAATGACTTCAAACAACAACAAAACAAATGAAAAGCTTCGTCTTGCGTTGTTATATAAATAAAAGAAAGGATTAAAACAATGAAAAATAAGAAAATTATTGGAATTGTAATTTTTGCAGTATTGATTTTAATTATTATTGGAATTGGTTTCTTAAATAAAAAAGGTGGAGGAAGTATTATTCCTAAAAATCTTACAACTGTTTATATTGCAACTGGTGGAGGAAAAGAAGATTTTATTGCAGATGAAGATGTTGTAAAAATTATGGAAAACAAATATGGATTAAATGTAGTTTATGATAATTGGAGTAATGGGAAATTAATTAAAAATCCACTTGTTAGAGAAGATGGAACAAAATATGATGCAATGTTTTGCTCAGACCAAAGATTTTATGATTATTATAAACTAGCTCCAAATAAAACTAATGGAGAAGCTGATAGATATAATGTTTTAAATGGTGGTCTTACATTAAATACCCCTATAGTAATTTATAGTTGGAAAGATGTAGTAGATAGTTTAGTAAAAGAACAAATTGTTACTGAAAAAGATGGTGTATATTATATTACAGATATGACAAAATTATTAACATACATTCTACAAGGTAAAAAATGGTCAGATATTGGACTTACAAGTTTATATGGAAATATAAATATTGCATCTACTGACCCAGTTACATCATCACCTGGTGCAACATATTATGGATTATTGCTTTCAATCATGTGTGGAGGACAAGTTACAAACGAAAATATTGAAACTTATCTTCCAAAATTAAAAGAATTTTATATAAAATCTGGATACATGAACAATACTCCTGCAGATTTATTTGAAAGATACTTAAAAACTGGTATGGGTGGAGAGCCAATGATAGTTGATTATGAAAAATCAATTATAGATTTTGCAAATTCTAATCCAGATGGATTTAATCAAGTAAAAGACCAAATAAGAGTGCTTTATCCAACTCCTACAATTTGGAATTCACACTGTATAGCTTCTTTTACAGAAAATGGTAATAAATTCTATCAAGCATTTGAAGATCAAGACATTCAAAAAATTGCATGGGAAAGATATGGATTTAGAACTGGTATTACTGGTGGAAGCTATGATGTATCAAAATTTGGAATAGGAGTTCCACAAGCAATTACAAGTACAGTTTCAAGCTTGAAGATGGATATATATAATAGGTTGATTGAGTTTTTGAAATAAAGAAAGGTGGTGAGGATTTTTGCTTTTTGACATATTAAAAAATATAATAAAAATTTTTAAACGAGGAGAACCAAGAATAAATGAAAAAGGGCCTAGAACACCTGATTATGAAGAGGATAATGTGAATGATGGAAAACAAGGAAGTGATGAACAATGGCAAAGAGAACGTGGAGCAAGAGAACCGGTTTATGGACTAAGTGAAGACTCTAAGCAAAAAGGTACGAAAAAACAACAGACAGATGATAATGCAGCTTCAATAAGGGATGACAAGAAGGAAAAAAGAGGATGGGATAGATAATAAATTTGAAAGGAGAAAAATTATGGAAGAAATGGAATTAAAACCACAAAAAAAAGAAGAGGTTGAAAACCTAGTAAGTAGTGAAGGAGCAAAAATTACAGAAGAGAAGATTGAAGAATCATTAAATTATGATTCATTAACTGAAGCTGAAAAAAAAGCTGTTGATGAATTTAATAGTAAAATAGATATAAATGATTCTACACAAGTTTTACAATATGGAGCTAAAGCTCAAAGTAAAATATCACAATTTTCAGATAGTGTTTTAGATGATGTTAAAACAAAAAGTGTTGGAGAAGTTGGAGACTTACTTGCTAATTTAGTTGGACAAATTAAATCTTTTGATGCAGATATATCTGGAGAAAAGAAAATAGGTTTAGCTAAATTATTTCATAGTGCAAAAAAACAATTAGATACAATAGTTGCTAAGTATAGCAAAATTGAAACAAATGTAGATACAATTGAAAAGAAATTAGAAGGCCATAAACTTCAAATGCTTAAAGATATTACTATATTTGATACTATGTATGAAAAAAATCTTGATTATTTCAAAGAATTGTCATTATATATAATTGCAGGAGAAAAGAAACTTGAAGAATTAAGAACGGTTACATTACCTGCATTAGTTGAAAAAGCAAAACAAACTGGAGAGCAAATGGATGCTCAAAAAGTTCAAGATTTAGAAAACACAATAAACAGATTTGAAAAGAAAATATATGATTTAAAAACCACTAGAGTAATTGCAATTCAAATGGCTCCACAAATAAGACTATTACAAAATAATGAGTCAGAATTAGTTGAAAAGATTCAAGCATCAATTACAAATACAATTCCATTATGGAAAAATCAAATGGTAATTGCTCTTGGAATCAATAATGCAAAACAAGCATTAGGTGCACAAAAAGCGGTTACTGACCTTACAAATGATATGTTAAAGAAAAATAGTGAAATATTAAAACAAGGTTCAATTCAAATTGCTGAAGAATCTGAAAGAGCAATTGTTGATATTGAAACATTACAAAAAACTAATAGAGATTTAATTGAAACTCTTGATAAAGTTATTGAAATTCATGAAAATGGTAGAGCAAAACGTATGGAGGCAGAAAAAGAATTAGAAAGTATTGAAAAAGAGTTAAAAGATAAAATGTTAGAAATAAAAGTAAATAACAACTAATCAATTATTAACAATAAGTTTTGTAAGAGGTAGGAGGTAAGAGGTATGAAGTTGGAAAATTGAATTCTGACTTTCAACTTTTTACCTCCAATTTTATTATAGAATAAATAAATTTCCTAAAATTGTAAATAATTAGTGTAAGTATTATAATGTATTATAAAAACGAAAGGATTGATTTAGTATTGAATAATAAACAAAAAATTGGTCTTGCACTTTGTGGTGGAGGGCTTCAAGGATTTTCTCACATAGGAGTAATTAAAGCTTTAGAAGAGTTAGGTATAGAACCCACCTATCTTTCTGGTACAAGCACAGGAAGTGTTATTACAACTTTATATTCTGTTGGTTATACATCAGATGAAATCTGTAAAATATGTCAAGAAAACTATGAAAGAATTATGAAACTAGAGAAAAGAGTTCTTCTTAGAATGGGAATTAATTACATGAGATTTAAAGATACAAAAACAGAAGGCATGATAGATGGAAGAGTTATTTCTATATTTATTAATAAGTATACGAATAATAAAGGTTTTAAACAGATTTCAGATATAACAAACAAGAAAATAGCAATTACAACTGTTGACACTATTACAATGAAGGAATGTATATTTACATCATTCAAAATGGATGAATCTGATGATAATATTGATTATATTTCAGAGATTGATATAGGGGATGCGGTACGTTCAAGTATGGCTTTTCCTGGAATTTTTACACCAGTAAAATATAAAGAATATATTTTTATTGATGGAGGAACAATAAATAATTTACCTGTTGAAGTCTTAAAAAAAATGGGTGCAGAAAAAACTATTGCAATATCACTTGATTTAAATCAATATACGCCAAGTCAAAATATAGAAGGAATACTAATAAGAGCACTTGATATTTTTTCTTTATCAAGTGTTAAAAAAGGACAGGATTTAGCAGATGTTAATATTAAAATATTTAACCCAGATACATCTTTGGTAAAAATAAAAGATTTACAAGAAACAATAGAACATGGATATAATGCTGTGATGAATAAAAAAGAAGAAATAATTTCATTATTAGGGGAGGATTAGTTTTAATGATAGATGTAATAATAATTGGAGCTGGGCCTGCAGGCATTTCTGCAAGTTTATACGCAAAAAGAGCAAATAATAATGTTCTAATATTATATAATGGAGAATCAAATTTAGAAAAAGCAGAAAAGATTGACAATTATTATGGGTTTGAAAATGGTATATCAGGAACAGATTTATATAATATTGGAATTAAACAAGCAGAAAAAATTGGAGTTAAGGTGAAAAAAGAAGAAGTTCTCCATATTGAACAGATTACAAGTGGTTTTGAAGTTACTACATCAGAAAATGTATATAAATCAAAAGCACTAATAATAGCTACTGGAAATAAAAAAATTAGACCAAATATAAAAGGAATTCAAGAATTTGAAGGAAAAGGTGTAAGTTATTGTGCAATATGTGATGGCTTTTTTTATAAAAACAAAAATGTTGTAGTAATAGGAAATGGCAAATTTGCAATAAATGAAGCAAACATATTGAAAAATATAGCAAAAAATGTTATAATATTAACCAATGGAGAACAAATGAATGAAATTTCTGATTTTGAAATCAATACTATGAGAATAAAACAGATATCTGGTGGTTTACGAGTACAAGAAATTGCTTTTGAAGATAATTCCACAGTAGAAGTAGATGGTGTTTTTATTGCATTAGGTGAAGCAAGTGGTACAGATTTTGCAAAAAAGATTGGTATTCTAACAAATAATGATAATATAGTAGTTAATGAAAAAATGGAAACAAATGTAAAAGGAATTTTTTCGTGTGGCAACACAAATGGAGGTCTTTTACAAGTTTCAAAAGCTGTATACGAAGGTGCAGTGGCAGGCTTGAGTGCAACGAATTATTTAAAAATTTAATACGACTGTTGATATTTGATTTAATAAAAAAATGATGTTAATACAATAAAGCAACATCATTAAATATAACGAGGGGGACATATCCAAATAGCCCTAAAGAAAGAACGGTGATAAAAAAGATGTGTCCCCTACAAGAAAAGGGAGGGAAATAGAAAAATGAGTGTTTTAAAACTAACAGACGAAAATTTTGAAAACGAGGTATTAAAGTCAGATAAACCTTGCATAGTAGATTTTTATGCAGACTGGTGTGGACCATGTAAAATGATGTCACCAATTATAGAAGAAATTACAGAGGAGCTAGGAGATAAAGCTATAGTCGGAAAAGTAAATTCAGATGAAAATATAGAATTAGCACAAAAATACCAAATAATGAGTATTCCTACAATAATTATAATAAATAATGGGCAAGTTACAAAAAAATTTGTGGGAGTAACTGCAAAAGATGAAATAATAAAAGAAATATAAAAAGAAAGAAGGTAAAAAAATGAAATTTATAGAAGATATTAATACAAGAATTGGTGATAAAAGAAGACAGGTGGTAAATTACATATTAGAAGATAAAAATTTTATAACAGATTTAAAAAGATTATATGGTATTACAAAAAAAACTTTAGAGACATTAATGCTTAAATATAATTATATAACATCAGTTGAACAACGTAGAGAAATGGCAAAAAGAGATCGTGAGGAAGCAGCAGTTAGCATGAACATTCTAATCAAAAACAAATTAGAAGATATTAAAGTATGGCCTATAATATCAAAACAGGTTTCTGATGATATTTTGAATAAAATATCTGAATTAATAGGTAATGAACAAAAAAAATCAGAAATAAGTGATCTATCAAAATAAAGAGTTTATAAAACTCTTTATTTTTAATGATACAAGAAAGGACATAACTAAATATGACAGAAATAGAAGAAGTTGAGCTACAAAAACAATACATTAGAAAAGTTAATGTTTTAAATAAAGATAAAGATTTAAAATACACCATTCTTACTATGGGTTGTCAATTAAATGAAAATGATTCTGAAAAAATATGCGGAATGCTTGAACAAATGGGATATACATTAACTGATAAAATTGAAGAAGCAAACCTGGCAGTATTCAATACTTGTTGTGTTAGAGAAAATGCAGAAGAAAGATTATTTGGTAAAATAGGAGAATTAAAAAATCTTAAAGAAAAAAATAATCTTATAATTGCAATTGGTGGATGTATGATGCAAGAAAAACATATTATAGAAAAACTAAAAAAATCATTTCACTATATTGATATTATTTTTGGAACACATACATTACATAAATTACCTGAAGATATATTTACAGTTTTAGAAGAACAAAGAAAAGTAAAAGACATTTTAGATATTGATGGAAATGTATATGAAGACTTACCAATTAAAAGAAATAGTAAAACTACAGGCTCTGTTACTATAATGTATGGGTGTAATAATTTTTGTACATATTGTATTGTTCCTTATGTGCGTGGAAGAGAAAGAAGTAGAAAACCACAAGATATTATTAATGAAATTAAAGATTTAGCAAAACAAGGATATAAAGAAATAATGCTTCTTGGTCAAAATGTCAATTCTTATTTACGTTCAGAGATGGAAGAGATAAAGCAAGGAAAGCTTATAGATGAAAATGGTGATTATAAAGAGATTGATTCTTTTGCCAAACTTTTAAGAGCAGTAAATGAAATTGAAGGAATTGAAAGGATTCGCTTTCAGTCACCACATCCAAAAGATTTTACTTTAGATGTAATAGAAGCAATACGAGATTGTGATAAAATATGCAAATTAATACATTTACCACTTCAATCAGGAAGTACTGAAATGTTAAAAATAATGAATAGAAAATATACAAAAGAACAGTATCTAGATTTAGTAGATAAGATGAAATCTATGATTCCTGGTGTTAAATTTTCAACAGATATAATTGTTGGGTTTGCAGGTGAAACAGAAAGTGATTTTGAAGATACACTTGATGTTGTAAGAAAAGTAAATTATGAACAAGTATTTATGTTTATATATTCAATTAGAGTTGGAACCCCAGGAGAAAAGATGCCTAATCAAGTTCCAGAAGATATAAAACATAAAAGATTTGATAGATTGAAAGAACTAGTTGAAAGCCAAATTGCAAAAATTAGCCAAGAATATGTTGGCACAATACAAAAAGTTTTAGTTGAAGGACCAAGTAAAAACAATAGCAAAATGTTAACTGGTAGAACAGAAACAAATAAAGTGGTTGTTTTTGAGGGAGATTCAAATTTAATAAATGAAATTATTACTGTAAAAATAACTGAGAATCATTTGTGGTATTTCAAAGGAGAAATTGTTTTAGATGCTTAATACATATATATAAGAAAGGAAGTGGAAAAATGAGTAATATAATTTGGAAAGATAGAAAAAGACCAATATTTGGGTTACCACTATCATTTACAAAGTACATATTAACTGAAGAAAAACTAATAATAAATATAGGTTTTCTTGCAAAAACTGAGGAAGAAATTAGATTATATAGGATGACTGATTTTTCAGTAAATCAAGGATTATTCCAAAGAATATTTAGAGTAGGAAATATTAAAATTTCATCATCTGATAATATGCAAGGAGAATTTACTATTCGTGATATAAAAAAGCCATATGAAGTAAAAGAAATGTTATCAGACATGGTTGAAAAAGAAAGAGAGAAAAAAGGAATTGTAACAAATGAATTTTTGAAATAGATTCTGATTATGGTATTGTGTATTTGTGCAACAAAAAATGCAAGCTAAATCTTGCATTTTTTTGTTTTATATTATAGAATAATACAAGTAAAAGGAGTAAAAATTATGGGAGAATTTGTTCATCTACATATACATAGTGAATATAGTTTGTTAGATGGTGCAAATAGAATAAAAGACCTGCCTGTTCGTGCAAAAGAATTAGGCATGGATGCAATAGCTTTAACTGACCATGGTGTAATGTTTGGTGTTATTGATTTTTACAAAGCATGTAAAAATGAAGGAATAAAGCCAATTATAGGATGTGAAGTATATGTTGCTTTTAGGTCAAGATTTGATAAAGAACCTGGAATAGATAACAAATATTATCACTTAATTTTGCTTGCAAAAAATAATCAAGGATACAAAAACTTAAGTAAACTTGTATCTTTAGGCTTTATTGATGGATATTACTATAAACCAAGAATAGATCACGAGATTTTAGAAAAATATAGTGAAGGATTAATATGTTTAAGTGCTTGTTTAGCTGGAGAAGTAAATCAAGCACTTTTAAATGGAGAAAATGAAAAGGCAGAAGAAATTGCTTTATGGCATAAAAAAATATTTGGAAAAGATTATTATATAGAAATACAAAATAATGGAATAAAAGAGCAAGTTTTAGCTAACCAAAAGTTAGTCACGTTAGCTAGAAAACTTGATATTCCACTTGTTGCAACAAATGATGCTCATTATTTAAAAAGAGAAGATGCCTATAATCACGAAGTATTACTTTGTATTCAAACTGGAAAAAGAATGAGTGATGAAGACAGAATGAAGTTTGATACAGAAGAACTATATGTTAAATCTCCACAAGAAATGATAGAATATTTTAAAGCCTTTCCAGATGCAATAGAAAATACAGTAAAAATAGCAGAAAAGTGCAATGTTGAATTTGAATTTGGTCATACAATACTTCCAAATTATGATGTACCAGAAGAGTTTCCTACGCATTATGATTATTTAGAAAAGCTTTGTAGAGATGGCTTAAAAAAGAGATATGGGGAAAATGTTCCAAAAGAATATATAGATAGAGCAAACTATGAACTAAGTGTTGTTAAGAAAATGGGATATGTAGACTATTTCCTTATTGTATGGGATTATATTCATTATGCAAAAACACATAATATTCCAGTAGGACCAGGACGTGGCTCTGGTGCAGGTTCAATTTTAGCTTATAGTATAGAAATAACTGATATAGACCCTATGAAATATAATCTACTTTTTGAAAGATTTTTAAACCCTGAAAGAATCAGTATGCCTGATTTTGACGTGGATTTTAGTGATGAACAAAGACAAGAAATAATAGATTATGTCTGTGAGAAATATGGTAATTCGCATGTTTCACAAATAATAACTTTTGGAACATTAGCTGCAAAAAATGCAATTAGAAATGTGGGTAGAGCTCTAGATATATCACTTCAAGAAACAGATAAAATTGCAAAAATGATTCCAAATGAAATTCATATTACAATAAGGAAAGCATTAGATCAAAATATAGAATTAAGAAATCTTTATGAAAATGATGAAAGAATAAAAAAATTACTTGATGTATCTATGGCTTTAGAAGGAATGCCAAAAAATACTTCAACACATGCATGCCGGAGTTGTTATTACCAAAGAGCCAGTAGATAATTATGTTCCACTATATGTTAGAGATGGTCAAAATGCCACACAATTTGTTATGACAACATTAGAAGAGCTTGGTCTTCTAAAAATGGACTTTTTAGGTCTTCGTACTTTAACAGTTATAAAAGATACAAAAGAAATGGTTAAAAATGATTTAGGCATTGATGTCGAATTTGATAAAGAGATGAACGACCCAAAAGTATATAAATTATGGCAAGAGGGAAAAACAATAGGAGTGTTCCAATTTGAAAGTCAAGGTATGAAAAACTTTATGCAAGAACTTAAGCCTGACTGTTTAGAAGACTTAATTGCAGGTGTTTCTTTATATAGGCCAGGACCTATGGACCAAATACCTCGTTATGTTAGAGGAAAGTTAAATCCCGGTCATAATGAATATACACATCCAAGTCTAGAGCCAATATTAAATGTTACATATGGTTGTATGGTTTATCAAGAACAAGTTATGCAAATAGTAAGAGACCTAGCTGGGTACTCTTTAGGTAGAGCAGATTTAGTTCGTCGTGCAATGGGTAAGAAAAAGCTTGATGTAATGGCAAAAGAAAGAGAAGTTTTTATTCATGGGCAAGTGGATGAACAAGGAAATGTAGTTGTCCCAGGATGTGTAAGAAATGGAATAGATGAACAGTCTGCAAACAAGATATTTGATGAAATGGCTGAATTTGCAAAATATGCATTTAATAAATCTCATGCTGCATGTTATGCAGTTGTATCATATCAAACAGCATATTTAAAAGCATATTATCCAGCAGAATTTATGGCTGCAATGCTTAATAGCTATTTAGGAAATTTAGATAAAGTTCCAATTTATATTGATGATTGCAAGAGCTTAAATATTGAAATATTAAAACCAGATATTAATATCAGTAATCTTAAGTTTACAGTAGATAGAACAAATAATGAAAATGGAAATATTAGATTTGGTCTTGGAAGTATAAAAAATGTTGGAATTGCACCTGTTGAAGCAATTATTAAAGAAAGAGAAGGCAATGGCGAATTTAAAGATTTTACAGATTTTTGTGAAAGAATTGAAGATAAAGGTGTAAACAAAAAATGTATTGAAAGCTTAATAAAATCTGGAGCCTTTGATTCTTTTGAACAAAATAGAAGTACACTTTTAGCATCTTTTGAAGCTATTATTGATACAATTCAAAGTACAAAGAAAAAAGGCTTAGAGGGTCAATTTTCAATGTTTGATTTTGGAGCTTCAAATGATGAAACAAATAGTTTAAATGATGTAAAATATCAATACAATGTGCAAGAAGAATTTACAGAAAAAGAACTATTATCACAAGAAAAAGAAATGCTTGGAATATATTTATCTGGTCATCCTTTGGAAAAACTAAAAGATGAAATAGAAAAGCAAACAACAATATCAAGTAGAGATATAATGGCAATTAATAGTAAAAATGAAGATACACTTCAAGAAGTTGATTTACAAAATCAATTTGAAACAAAATCAAAATTTAAAGATGGTCAGGAAGTGACAATTGCTGGAATTATTACAGCAATAAAGAAAAAATTTACAAAAACAAATAAAATTATGGCATTTATTACTATTGAAGATTTATATGGACAAGTAGAAGTTATAACATTTGAAAATGCTTATTTATCTGCAAAAGAAAGTTTAGTTGAAGAAAATATTGTTTTAATTAAAGGTAGACTTAGTTTAAGAGACGAAGAAAATGCTACTATAATAGCAAATTCAATTACTAATTTTGGACCTAAAAAAAGGAAAGTTTTAAATATAAATATAACAAACCTTGATGAACCTACAAAAAAGAAACTAAGAGGAGCTATAAAATATTTTACAGGTGAAATGAATAATATCGCTGTAGTAGTACAAGATGGAGATAAAGAGCTAAAATGTGGTGCAATTTATTTAACAGAGGAGATATTTGGCGCTTTTAGGGATATTGTAGGAGAAGAGAATGTGACAATTGTTGAAGTGTGATGTGAGAAGCAAGAGATAGTAGATATGAAATAAATTTAATAATTTTTCTTATATTTCAAATGTATTATTTTTCAATCCCTTGGTGTCGAAATCTTTATGTACCTAGAATTTTTCTTACGAAAAATTCAGCTACGATGTCGATTTCTCCAGTCGCCCTGCGCTTCGCTCCGGTTTGCTGTCCATTGTTAAGGCTCTGCCTGTTACAAATAATATATTTGAAATATTAAAAATCAATGTTTTTATATTTATGAAAGGAATGAAGAACTAAAGATGTTAAAGAAAAAAAGTATATATATAATTCCAATTTTAAGTTTTGCAATTGTAATTTTAGTTAGCTTTATAATGTTACTTATGCCATTTTCAAGAAATAGTAATGTTACAGATTTAGATGCATTTTTTACAGCAGTATCTGCAACATGTGTAAATGGCTTATCAACTGTTAATCTGGCAACAGACTATACTTTTGTTGGTCAAATTATAATTGCAATTACTACAGAAATTGGTGCAATAGGTTTTATAACATTTATATCATTTATATTAAGTTTTATGAACAAAAAGATGAGCATAACAGAATCAATTTTATTATCAAAATCTATAAATAATAATGATGAAAGCAAATTAAAACAAAGGCTAAAAGAGGTTATCAAATATACTTTAATTATAGAATTAATAGGTAGTATTTTTTTAGCTTTTGAATTTGTGCCAAAATATGGATTTAATCAAGGGATTTGGTATAGTATATTTCATTCAATAACAGCTTTTTGTAATGCAGGGTTTGATTTATTTGGTTTATCAAGCTTTATACCTTTTAAAAATGATATTTATATTAATATTGTAGTTATAAGTTTAATGCTTTTAGGTGGAATTGGATTTTTCGTTATTGAAGATTTGATTAAATGCTTTAAAAAGAAAAGCATTTTGCATATGGAGTTTCATACAAAGATAATTTTAACTTCAACATTATTAATATATACATTATCTGTAATATTAATAAAAATTGCAGAACCAAGTTTAAGTATTCTTCAAACTTTATTTACAGCAGCAACATGTAGAACAACAGGATTTTCAACAGTAAACCTTGGGGAAACTTCATCAATGTTAAAACTTATCTTATCAATACTTATGATGATAGGTGGAGCACCAGGTTCAACTTCTGGAGGTATTAGAATTACTTCAATTGCAGTTGTTATACTTATAATGAAATCAGTTTTTGAAAACAAAAAAGATGTAATTTGTTTTTATAAAAAAATTGATGATAATACAATCAAACAAGCAATTACTAATATTTTCTTAAGTATTACTATAGTATTTATAGGGATATTATTATTTGCCAGAATACAAGATATTACTTTAGTAGACAATATATTTATGTGTGTCTCAAGCTTTTCTGCAACAGGGTTAAATGTATTTAGCCCAAGTATTTTAAATACAATTGCAAAATTTATTCTTATGACATTAATGTTTATTGGGCGAGTGGGACCAATTTCAATTGTGTCGGTGTTTATATTTAATAAAACAGAGAATAAGAACGTAGAATATGTATCAGGGAAGCTGATATTGTGAGTTACTGTAAGTATAATTCTATAGAATGAAAGGAGAAATTTATGAAAAAACAATGTGTAATTATAGGTTTAGGAATCTATGGTATGAATGTTGCAAAAAAACTATCTGAAGAAGGAATGGAAGTTTTAGCAATAGATAAAAATATGAAATTAGTAGAAAAAGCAAGTAGCTTTGTAACAAAAGCAATATGTATGGATATAACAAGTATTGATACTTTAGAAGGAATTCCTATGAAAGATTTTGATGTAGGAATTGTTGGAATTGGAGAAGATGTTTCTGTTAGTATTATAGCTTGTTTAGCTTTAAAAGAATCAGGTGTAGAACACATTATTGCAAAAGCAGGAGACAAGCTTCATAAAAAAATATTACAAAAATTAGATGTAGATGAAATTGTTCTTCCAGAAGAATATATGGGAATAATGACAGCAAAAAATATTTTAGAAGGTTAATTTTTCAATTTGGGACCGGGTCCTTTTTTTAAAACAATGTAAATAACTAATCCTGTTTAACCGCACATCATTTTTTAAAATCCTATGGTACCCCCTTTAGGGATACCCACCATACGGATTTTAAAAAACGAAATGCTGATTATTAAAAAAGGACCGTCCCAAAATGAAAAAGATAGGAGTTAGTATGCTAAAAAATAAAAAAGTCATAATTTTTGATATGGATGGAACTTTAATTGATTCAAT
The DNA here is from genome assembly GCA_902787685.1 of uncultured Eubacteriales bacterium. Taxonomy (GTDB): domain Bacteria; phylum Bacillota; class Clostridia; order TANB77; family CAG-508; genus CAG-269. The sequence continues at coordinate 21,273 of CADAHH010000009.1, forward strand.
AAATATATGGAATCAAGTTGATAAAGAATTAATTAAGAGGTTAGGATGTAAAGAAGATTTAGACAGCAAAAGCATTCAAGAACAGAGAGATGAAAAGCTTCGCGAGTTTAGTAAATCAGATAATCCATATATTGATTATTGTCTTTTTCTTGGAAAAAAATATGGTTCTAATATGACTGGAGAAGATATATTAGATTTAAGATATAAGATTGCACAAAACTATTTGATTAATATTGTAGATTATAAACCTAATGCAGAAAATTGTATAAAAAAATTAAAATCAAAAGGTTTTATTATTGGTATTGCAAGTACAACTAGAAAAAATAATATGCAAATATATATTAATCAAAATCAAAACATAATAAAAAAAGCAAATTTAAATGAGTATTTTTCATTTATATATACCAGAGAAGATGCTAAAGAAATTAAACCAAATCCAGAAATTTATTTTAAAATACTAAAAGAACAAAATGTTTCAAAAGAGGAGTGCTTAATAATTGAAGATTCCTTAGTTGGAGTAGAAGCAGCTGTAAATGCAGGAATTGAATGCTTAGCAATATATGATAAATATTCTGATTCTGATAGAGATAAAATAAATGAACTTTCAAATTACCAGATAAAAGATTTTTTTGAATTTGAAAAAATAATAGATGCAAATAATTAATGAATCTATTATAAAAATACACTGATTAATAAATATAATAATGTTATATTTAGAGGATAATAAAAATTTCTAGAAAACATGTAGGGGCGATTTTAATCGCCCGTAATTTTGAAAAATACAAAAATGTATCAATTCATTAATAAATTTATTAAACAGTTAATAGAATGAAGGGGTGTGCGTTATGAAAGAAATTGATAAAATTGCATTATTATATATGAAAGATGGAAAAATATTAAGTACATTATCAAAAGGAAAAGATACATATTATTTACCTGGAGGAAAAAGAGAAACAGGAGAAACGGATGAAGAAACTTTAGTAAGAGAGTGTAGAGAGGAACTATCAATTGATATAAATAAAGATACAATTAAGTATTATGGTACTTTTTCTGCTCAAGCACATGGAAAAGCAGAAGGAGTTTTAGTAAAAATGACTTGTTATATGGCTGATTTTGATGGAGAACTTAAAGCAAATTCTGAAATTCAAGAAATAAGATGGCTAAAGTATTCTGATTTAGATAAAATATCCCCAGTAGATAAATTGATTTTTGAAGATTTGCACAAAAATGGATATTTAAAATAAAACAATTTTAATAGATTAAAGGAGTATAAATGGAATACATTGATATAATTGATGAAAACAATAATATAACAGGTATAAAAAAAGAAAAAGAACAAGCTCATAAAGATGGAAATTTTCATAGATCAGTGCATATATGGATTTTAAATAATAAATATGAAATATTACTTCAAAAAAGAGGACCTAATCAAAAGTATCCAAATAAATGGGATGTTTCGAGTGCAGGACATGTAAAAGCTGGAGAAAGTATAATTGAAGCTGCAAAACGAGAAGTGAATGAAAAATTAGGATTAATAGTTGAGGAAAAAGAACTAGAGTTTATAGGAATTAATAAAAGTGAAAAAACTCATAATAAAGAATTTCAATATATATATTTATATAAAACAGATAAAAAAGAAAATGAATTTGTATTTAATGATGGAGAGGTAATTGCAGTAAGATATTTTTCATATGAAGAGTTAAAAAAAATAATTCATAATAAAGATGAGAATTTACATTATACAACAACAGAAGAATATAATTTATTATTTGAATTTTTAAAATCATTGCAATTTTAGTATTATTATAGTAAAATTAAAGGCACAGAAAGGAGCTTTATGCTACAGTTAAAAAATATTACAAAAGTATATAAAAGTGGAGATGAAAAGGTTGAGGCCTTAAAAGGTATAGATTTAAAATTTAGAGAGTCTGAATTTGTTTCTATTTTAGGCCAAAGTGGATGTGGTAAAACGACACTTTTAAATATAATTGGAGGCCTAGACCGTTATACTTCTGGAGATTTGATTATTAATGGTAAATCCACAAAAAAGTTCAAAGATAGAGACTGGGATGCTTATAGAAATTATAAAGTAGGTTTTATTTTTCAAAATTATAATTTAATAGGCCATCAAACTATTCTATCTAATGTTGAGCTTGCTTTAACAATTGGAGGTATACCTAGAAAAGAAAGAAAGCAAAGAGCAATTAAAGCACTAGAACAAGTTGGGTTAAAAGATAAAATCCATAAAAAGCCGAATCAATTATCTGGTGGGCAAATGCAAAGGGTTGCTATAGCAAGAGCTTTAGTAAATGACCCAGATATTATATTGGCTGATGAGCCAACAGGTGCGTTAGATACAAAAACCAGTGTACAAATAATGGAAATTTTAAAAGAAATATCTAAAGAAAAGCTAATTATAATGGTTACACATAACCCAGAATTAGCTGAAAAGTATTCAAGTAGAATAATTAGAATTTTAGATGGTTTAATCACAGAGGATTCCAATCCAATTTTAGATACTGAAGTAGATGAGCCAACAAATTCCAATAAAATTGGAAGAACATCAATGAAGTTCTGGACAGCTTTAAGATTAAGCTTAAATAACCTTTTAACAAAAAAAGGTAGAACCATATTAGTTTCATTTGCTGGATCAATTGGTATTATTGGAATTGCACTTGTTCAAGCTGTATCAAATGGTTTCCAAAATTATGTTGATTATATCCAAGAAGATACATTAACATCATATCCATTAACTATTATGCAAGAATCTGCTGATGCAACAAGCATGCTACTTGCAATGACATCAGGAGAGCGTGAGAAAAACGATTCTAATGAGGTAAAAGAAGAACAATATATTTCTTCAATGCTTTCAAATATTACAACAAACGATTTACAGAGTTTTAATAATTATTTAAAAACAAATTATAATGAAGTAAAAGATGATATTGCAAATATCTCATATGCATATAGTGTAGAGCCAAATATTTATTCAAAAAGAGCAGATGAAAAATTACCTACTAAACTTAACCCAAGTGAACTATTTAGTAACATGCTAGGTGGTGGCAATATAATGGGAATGTCTACTTCAGTTTATTCTCAAATACATGCAGATAGAGCATCTTTAGCAGAGTCTTATGATGTTCTTGCAGGTCATTGGCCTGAAAAATATGATGAAATGATAATAGTTCTTTCAGAGCCAAATAAAATTTCAGATTATTTGATTTATTCTTTAGGTTTAAGAGATTATAAAGAACTAGAAGATATTGTAAAAAAGGTTATGAATGGAGAAAAAGCAAATGTTCAAAATGAGCCACTTACACTTTCTTATGATGACCTTATGAAAACTGAATTAAAGCTAATTTTTGGCAGTGATATCTATAAATATAATGAAAATTATGATATTTATGAAGATATGACAGAAAATGAAGAATATATGAATAATTTATACTCAAATGCAATTAATTTAAAAATAGTTGGAATTGTATCTGCTAAAGAAGGTGTAAACTCAATGGCACTTAATCCAGGAGTTGCATATACAAGTGATTTAATAGATTATATTATTGATAAAACAAAAGATGCTGATATTGTAAAAAAACAACTTGAAACAGATGAAATAGATGTTATTTCTGGAAAGAGATTTGATAGTAAAGAAAGTGATAAAGGTTTAAATTTTGCGGATTTAATATCTGTAGATAGTGATAAACTTCAAAGTGCTTTTAATATAAAAATTGACCAAAATTCTATTCAAAGTGAAACACAAGGATATATGACAGATATAGCAAATTCAATAACAACAGATACAACACCTGCAAAGAATGCATTTAAAGAAAATTTAGATTATTTTGCAAATGGAATTTTAGAAAATGTTTCAGGAGAATTAAAAGAAGAGAATATAGATGGAATAGTAGCAGATTATTTAAGTAAATCTGAATCAAAATCTAGATTATCAAAACTAGAAAAAGATTATGTAATTCCAAAGGAAACATTTGAAACAGCATATTCAGGTCTTTTAAAAGGCTTATTACAGGTATATGTTAATGCATATAAAGCTTCAGCACAAGGAATTGATAATAATTCTTCTGTAGGAGAAGTACAAAATAATCAAAATATTTCACAAGAAGACATACAAAAGTATTTAAATGACAAAAATATTTCTCAAGAAGATATACAAAAATATATTGAAAATATGCCTGAAGGTAGCAATATAGATTTTAATGTGATTGCTCAAAGTTTAGATTCAAATACAATTACTCAAAATGAATTGCCATCTCAAATTCCAGAAATGATGGATACATCAGAACTTGAAAAGCAAATTAAGAAAACACTTATATCAACTTATTTATCAAATTCTGTTGTGGAAGAAACGGTAAATACAATGTCTAGAGTTATGACTGAAGCTAATATGAAAAAACAAGTCTTAACAAAAGTTGGCGAACTTACAGCAAATTTGACAGGAAAATTTGCAACTGCATTTAATGTTGATCAAGAAAAAATTGCAAGTGCTTTTAATATAGATATTTCAGAAGATGAGCTTACAAGAGTTATAACAGCAATGATGACAGATACTAAAAAAAGTGCAAAAACAAATTTAATATCATTTGGTTATCAAGACAAAGAAAAACCAACTTATATTGGATTTTATTTTAGAAGTTTTGATGGAAAAGAGCATTTTTTAAAATTCTTAGACTCGTATAACGACAAAATGGAAGCAGATGGAAATAAAGATAAGGTGATAAATTATACAGATACAACAGGAATTCTTATGAGTTCTGTTAAAACAATAGTAAATGCAGTAACATATGTATTAATTGCATTTATCTCAATATCACTTATAGTTTCTTCAATAATGATAGGAATTATAACATATATTTCTGTTTATGAAAGAACAAAGGAAATAGGAATATTGCGCTCAATTGGAGCATCAAAACACAATATTTCATCAATATTTAATGCCGAAACATTTATAATCGGATTGCTTTCTGGATTATTTGGTATAGGAATAACATATAGTTTAGTACCAATAATAAATAAAATTCTTCATCATTTTATTGGAAATATACCACTAAATGTAGTATTCTATTTTAATAATGCAACAATATTAGTTATTTTAAGTGTAATACTTACTTTAATTGGTGGAATAATTCCATCAAGAGCAGCAGCAAAAAGAGATCCAGTGATTGCATTGAGGACGGAATAAAGGAGTCAAAATGATTGTTAAAAAATACGTTACAGATATCTTTAACAAGAAATATTATGCAGAAGAAAAAGTTAAAATTGAAGAAAATTTAAAAGAAGAAAATAACATTATAAATATTCATCCTGAAAAAACATATCAGAAGTGGCTAGGACTTGGAGGGGCATTAACAAATTCTACAACCTATAATCTTAATAAATTGAGTGATGAAAAAAAAGATGAATTATTAAATGATTATTTTAAAGAACTTAATTATAAATTTGTAAGGATTCCTTTAGGTTCAACAGATTTTTCAGTAAGTCCAGAAGAAGATTATTCTAATGATTTAGAAACAAATGTAAAAATATTGCAAAAAATTAAAGAAATAACAGAAATAAAAACAATTTTAACACCTTGGAGTCCTCCAAAAAGATTCAAAACAAATAATTCATTATATGGAGGAACTTTAAAAAAAGATAGTTATAATGACTATGCTAATTATCTAGTAAAAGCAATAAGTGATTATGAATTTATGAATATAAATATTGACTTGTTATCTCCTCAAAATGAGCCATTTGCAAGTCAAATTTGGGAATCTTGCAAATTTAGTATAGAGGATTTAAAGGATTTTATATATAATTATTTAGCTCCAAAATTAAAAAATACAAAATTAATACTTTGGGACCATAATAAAGACAACCTATATAATAATTTTAAAGCTTTATATGAAAAGAATAGCAAAGTAGAAGGTGTTGCTTTTCATTGGTATACAGGTAGTTTTTATGAAGAAATGGATTTAATACGAGAAAATTATCCGGATATTTTACAGATTGAAACAGAGATGTGTTGTGGTTTTTCAAGATATAAGCCTAAAAAATGGGTTATAGATGCAGAATACTATTTAACTGAAATAATTAATGGTATGCATCATGGTTTAAATGCATTTTTAGATTGGAATATGTTATTAAGCTATTTAGGTGGTCCAAATCACAGATTTAATAATTGCAAAAGTGCTGTAATTTTAAATAAAAGAAAAAACGATTATATAAAAACACCTATTTATTACTATTTAAAACACATAGGTCAGATAGGAACAGCAAAAGTTGTTGCAACAAGTAAATTTGCAAGAGATTGTAGTTTAGATGCTGTTTCTTTGAAGAATGAAAAAGTATATGTAGTGGTACAGAATAAAAGTAAGCATTGTCAAAAAATCAATATAAGAATAGGAAATGAATTAATTAAAGATAAAATAAATGGACATAGTGTAATTTCATATGTTTTCTAGTTCAGTAGTACATATCCGAAGTCCGCGCAGGGCGATACTTTTTATTTTTAAACGATGGTCTCGGGGGGACCGCTGAGGGCTGTTAAATGCGGTAGCATTGTTACAGCCCCAGTGGGAAGACCTGAGAAGAAAATAAAAAGTTTTGCCCGTTGCAGGACAGGTGTAATTTTAGTACTGAACTAGAAAACTATAAAATAGAGGAATGATTATAGTCATGGGAAATATAGTTTTATTAGATGATTTAACAATAAATAAAATAGCTGCAGGGGAGGTAATAGAAAATCCCTCAGCAGCCATTAAAGAAATGGTTGAAAATTCAATAGATGCAGGTGCAACATCTATTACAGTTGAAGTAAAAAACGGAGGAAAGTCTTTAATAAAAATAATAGATAATGGAAAAGGCATTGCAAAAGATGATTTACCATTAAGCATTGAACGCCATGCAACAAGTAAATTAAAACAAATTGAAGATTTAGAAAAAATAGATTCTTTTGGGTTTAGAGGAGAGGCATTAGCTAGTATTGCTTCAATTTCTAAAATGACAATTATTTCAAAAACGAATGAAGATTTAACAGCCACAAAAATGGTAGTAGAAGCAGGTGATATATTAGAGATTTCAGAAGACACAGGAAAAACCGGAACTACAATTATTATAGAAAATCTATTTTTTAATGTCCCTGTTAGATATAAATTTTTAAAGAATGATGCTACAGAATTTAGATATATAAAATCAATGTTAGAAAAAATTGCGATTAGTAATCCAAGTGTTGCAATTAAGCTAATAAATAATGGAAAAGAAGTTTTAAAAACCTCTGGAAATGGCAAACTAGAAGATGTAGTTTATGTGTTATTTGGCAAAAGAATAAGTCAAAATTTGGTAAAAGTAAATTATGAAGAAGATGGAATAGAAATTACTGGATTTATTGGAAATACTACAATTGCAGTTGATTCAAGAAAAGATGAATTGTTTTTCTTAAATAAAAGATTCATTCAAAATAAAACACTTTATAGCTCTGCAGATGAGGCATTTAAAGGAGATGCTGGAATAGGAAAATTCTCATTTGCTATTATCAATTTAAAAATGCCACCATCATTTTATGATGTAAATATACATCCAACTAAAAAAGAAGTTAAATTCAAAGATGAAGCATTAGTATATAGAGTTCTTTATACTGCTATAAAAAATGCTGTTTTAAGTAAAGAATTTCTTGGAAATAAAGCAATAGAAGAGAATAAAGAATATGTAAACAGTGAATTTAAATATGTAACAAATCACTTTTTCAATTTTGACAATAGTAAAAAAGATTTAGAAACGAATAATACAAATAGTATAGAGTCAAATAATAATGATAAAGTAATCAAAAGAGAAAATGCAAGAAAAATTGACTATAAATTTATCCGGAATTAGTTTTAAAACATATATTATGATAGAAATAGAAAATGAATTATATTTAATAGACCAACATGCTGCGCATGAAAGAATAATGTATGAGCAAATAAAGAATAATTACAAAAATAAGATTAATACAAATACTCAAATGATGTTAATTCCAGAATTAATAGAACTTCCAAATAAAGAAATAGAATTTATAAAAGAGAACATAGAACTTATTCAAAATACAGGATTTGATATAGAATTATTTGGAGACAAAACAATAAAAATAAATGGAGTTCCAGATTTAGAATATAAATCAAAATTAAGTAATAGAAGATTATTTCTAGATATTTTAGATGAAATGACAGCAAAACAAAATGGAAATTTTAAATCAGTTGAAGAACGATTTATTGCAACAGTTGCATGTAAAGCAGCTGTAAAAGCTGGAATGAGTTTAACAGAAAAGGAAGTAGACTACTTAATCCAAAATTTATTAGTATTAAAGAATCCGTATACTTGCCCACATGGAAGACCTACTACAATAAAATTTAGTAAAAAGGATTTTGAGTAGAATTTGAAAAATGTCACCTGTTGACAATAATATTATTATTGTGTTATAATTCAAAAAATTAATATTAAAGATAGAGGTTGCAATATTTATTATTAGAATTATTTAGTGGATTAGGATCCTATATAATTTAAAAGGAAATATTGCCGAAGGACATACATTTTCCTAGGTGTGTGTAACTGGGCTATTGCAAAATATGTAATAGACTGTCACTTATTATTTAGTGGAGAGCTATCATTAATTAAACATAAATTATTTGTGTTTTATTAATTGTATATTCTTCTGCAAATAAGTGAGTATTTCTTAATGGAATACTTTTTTTTGAATACATAATCCTCATTTTTAATAAAAGGAGGCAAAAAATGAACAAAGAAGAAATAAAAAGATTAATAAATAAATATGGAAGTCCACTGTACATTTATAAAGAGGATATTATTAAAAAACGTTGCAAAGAAATATTAGACTTTAAGCATAATTTAGAATCTAATTTGAATGGAATAAAAGTAAATATGCATTATTCTACTAAAGCAAACAATAATCCAGCAATACTGAAAATTGTTAAAGAATATGACTTGTGTGTTGATTGTATGTCTTTATTAGAATTAGATATAAATCAAAAATGTGGTTTTGAAAAAGAAAAAATATTATATGTATGTAATAATATTGATGTTCAAGAAATGAAAAAAGTATATGAAGCCGGAATTTTAATATGTTTAGATTCAATTTCACAAATTGAAATATGGGGACAAAATTTTCCAAACTCAAATATTATGATTAGAATTAATCCAGGTATAGACGGGGTAGGACATAGCAGAAAAGTTATTACATCAGGAAAAGAAACAAAATTTGGAATAACTGAAGAAAATTTTGATAAAATGTTTAGTATAATAAAAAAATACAATTTAAACATTATTGGCATACATCAACATTTAGGAAGTTTATTTTTAAATGATAAGATTAATGATTATATAAATGGTGTTAGACGAGGATTATCTATAGTTAATAAATATCCAGAATTTAATGATGTTGAGATAATAGATTTAGGTGGTGGATTTGGAGTACCATATAAAGGTGAAGAAAAGTTAGATTTTAGCTTGTTAGAAAAAGATTTAACAACTGTTTTAAATAGCTTTTTGAATAAGCATAAAGGATTAAAAGAATTTAAATTTGAGCCTGGTAGATATATACCATGTGAATCAGGATTAATAGTTGGCAAAGTAAATTCTATTAAACATGAAAATAATACATATTGGATAGGAACAGATATTGGAATGAATCAATTAGTAAGACCATCAATGTATGATGCCTATCATGAAATAGATATTCTAACAGACAATAAAGATAAAAAAATTACAGCTAATATTTGTGGAAATATTTGTGAAAGTGGAGATATTATCGCAAAAAATAGAAAAGTCAATATGCCATCTGTTGGAGATGGAATCATCGTGTATAATGCTGGTGCATATGGTTATTCGATGGCCTCAAATTATACCGGAAGGCTTAGACCAGCAGAAGTTATGGTAAGTGGCGATAAGGATAAATTAATTAGAAAACGTGAGACAATTGAATATATAGAAAGCAATATTGTTTGGTAAAAATTTAAAATTTTTATAATTAGAAAGGAAGGATTTATTATGATTAGAATAGGAATTTGTGGATATGGAAATTTAGGAAAGGCTGTTGAAAGCGAGATTGCAAAGTCAAAGGATATGGAGCTTGTTGCAATATTTACAAGGCGTAATCCTGAAAGTTTAAAAATTGCATCAAACACAGCAGTGGATAATATTAAAAATGTTGAGCAGTGGAAAGACAAAATTGATGTAATGATTATGTGTGGGGGCTCTAGTACAGATTTACCAATACAAGTACCAGAAATGGCAAAACTATTTAATACAGTAGATAGTTTTGATACACATGCAAAAATACCAGAATATTTTAATGAAGTTGATAGAATTGCAAAAGAAAACAATCATGTTTCAACTATTTCAGTTGGATGGGATCCAGGAATGTTTTCTGTAATGAGATTATATGCTAATAGTATTTTGCCAACAGGTTCAACATATACATTTTGGGGAAAAGGTGTAAGTCAAGGTCATAGTGATGCAATAAGAAGAATAGAAGGGGTTAAAGATGCAAGACAGTACACAATACCTGTTGAAGATGCTGTAGAACGTGTAAGAAATGGAGAAACACCAACTTTTACAACACGTGAAAAACATAAAAGAGAATGTTTTGTTGTAGTAGAAGATGGAGCAGATAAAGATAGAATTGAAAAAGAAATAAAAACTATGCCAAATTATTTTGATGAATATGATACAACTGTACATTTCATTTCAGAAGAGGAATTAAAAAGAAATCATAGTTCTTTACCACATGGAGGATTTGTAATACATAGTGGTGAAACAGGTAATGGTAATAAACATGTGGTAGAATACTCATTAAAACTTGATTCAAATCCTGAATTTACAGGCAGTGTTTTAATTGCAATTGCTCGAGCAACTAATAGAATGGCTGAAGAAAGAATGAAAGGAGCAAAAACAATATTTGACATTCCACCAATATATTTATCAAGCAAACCAGCTGAAGAATTAAGAAAAAATTTATTATAATTTGTGAAAATTGGGACCGGGGACTTAATAGTGAATAATTAATAATGAATAGTGAATAATACAGAGCTGGAATTTAGACATTTTCAAATTATTAACTATTAATTATTTTGTATTAAGTATTAATTCTTCATTATGCATTATTTATAAAGCATTATTACGAAAATATTACAAAAATATTACATTTTTGTAATATTTTTATTTTTTATGTACTAAATTATTGTAATAAGTTATAATTTATTTATATATTTTTAAAAAGAAAACTTATATGTTTTGATTATATTTTTCAGTGTTGATTGTGTCTCAAAGAAAAAAATTTAAATAAAGGGGAAGTATTATGTTAAAGAGGTTTATCAAGATATTATTTGTTTTAGCAATAGTATTAGTTTTTTTTAGTATTAATGAGGTAAGAGCAGAAAATGAAAATGTTACAATAAAATTTAAAGATAAAAATTTCTTCAATAATATAAGATATTCTTATGAGATGGTATCAGTTGATGAAAATACAATGTCATTAACTATGAAAAAGAGTGTTATAGATTCTATTGATACATTAATGATGAATAGTAAGGGGATTTCAGACATTACTGGAATAGAAAAAATGACTAATCTTAAAGAAATATATTTTGAAAACAACAGTATCTCAAATATTGAGCCAATAAAAAATTTAAATAATTTAAAAACTATTTATATGGCAAATAATATAATTTCAGATATAAGTCCTTTAAGGGACCTAACTAACCTAAAAACTATTATGTTAGGTAATAATAAAATATCAGATATTTCAAGCTTGAATTCAATTAAAGATTTAGTTACATTAGACGTTCAAAAAAATGAAATATCAAATATAGATGCAATTAAAATGTGTACGGCAATACATTATTTATGCTTAAACAATAATAAAATTACAAGTATAGATGCTTTAAAAAACATGAATATTATTGATTTATATATTGGAAATAATTCTATTTCAGATATTTCTGCTATTTCAAATCACACAAATCTAAAAATATTCAAGGCAGAAAATAATAAAATATCTTCAATTGAACCACTATCAAATTTAATAAATATGCAGACTTTATATTTAAATAATAATAACATTACAGATGTTAGTCATCTTAGCAAATTAACAAATATAGTTACACTTGAGCTATCTAATAATAATATTTCTAAAATAGATGCTTTATCTAATTTAAATAAGCTTCATTATCTTGTGTTAAATAAAAACAGTATTACAGATTTAAATCCATTAAATGGATTAGAGATAATTGATTTATATGCAAATAACAATAAAATTACTACAATTGACTTTTTGAAAAACAGTAAGATGCTTAATACTCTTAGAGTTTTAGATTTATCTGGTAATAAAATAGAAGATATAAGTAATTTAACCTACTCAAATTCAGGAAATTTAAAAGAACTCTATCTAAATGATAATAAATTAATTAAAGATATAAATAGCATTTCAAATCGAACAAATTTAGAAATATTACAATTAAAAAATAATCAAATAGAGGATATTTCAAGTATTAAAGATTTAAAGAACTTAAAAGAAATTAGACTAGATTATAATAATATAGTTAATATTAACTCATTAGAGAATCTAAGAAAACTTGAAATACTTATTTTAACAGGAAATAAAATTACAGATTTATCACCATTAAAAGGAATGACAACATTAAAAGAATGTAGTATATATGGTAATAAGATATCTGATATTTCTGTATTATCTACAAATACAGAATTACAATATCTTTATGCTGGAGATACTGGAATTGATAACATTAAATTTGTAGAAAATTTACCAAATTTAATTAATTTTGATTTTCAATGGAATAAAGTTTCAGATATTTCACCACTATTAAAACTTAGAAAAATTTCTAGAAGTTACATGGATGGTAACAAAATTGAACATGGTGAAATATTAGATGAAATACCTTCTTTAACAACAATAACTGCTTCAAAGCAGAATTTTACAATTGAAGATAAAACAGAAGTAGAATTACCAAATATATTTATTTTATCACAATCAAAAAATAGCAAAGCATATACTTCATCAAAAATTGAAATTACAAATGGCGAATTAATTGAGAATGGTTCTAAAGTGAAGGTTAGTGATAAAAATAAGGACACAATTGTAAAAATAAATGGTGGTATATTTGATGGTTCAACATTAACTATTAAGAACACTATTAAAGCAAATGAAAATAATACTAGTTCTAATGAAACAACAGAAAAAACTAATGAAAAAGCATCAACTAACCAAAATAATGATTTAACAGTTTCAAATAAAGGATTGCCATATACAGGTAGAATTAGTTTGATACTTTTAGCAGTTATAATAAGCTCATTTGGGGTATTTGGATATATCAAATATAGAAAGAATAATTTTTAAATTAGGACCGGGTACTTTTTTACACGTGTAATTTAGGACCGGGTCCTTTTTTAAAGGAGTATGAATGAAAGTTTTTGATGATGAAAAATTTAATAATAAAACGACTATAAATGTATTGATTTTAATAATGATTTTAAGTGGATTTTTTGGCTTTATATATGAGATATTATTTTACAAAATAGATCTAGGGTATTTTGTTAAAAGAGGTTCTACTTTTGGCCCATGGATTCCAATTTATGCTTTTGGAGGACTGTTAATAACAATTGCGACATATCGATTTAGAAAAAAGCCTTTTTCTGTTTTTTTGATAAACTGTATAGTTACAGGAGTATTGGAATATTCTACAGGTTTTGTTCTATATGAAATGTTTGGTATTAGACTTTGGGACTATAATACAGAAATTTGGAATTGGTGTAATGTTAACGGATATATTTGTGCAAGATCAATATTATTTTTTGGAATATCTAGTTTGATGTTGATTTATCTATTTATACCACTAATAAAAAGAATTGTAAAAAAATTTTCAGAAAGAAGTATTACTATAGTATCATATACATTGGGAATATTATTTACATTAGATATGATATTATATCAAATTTTTTCCTAGAATATAAAAAATGACAGAGTAGTTTTATGCTCTGTCATTTTTATAATTATTTATTACTCATTTCTTCCAAAGCAACTAAATCATTCCAACGTCTATCAACCTCTTTTTGGAATTCTTCAATCATCCATTCATTTCCTGCTTTAAACATATGTCTAAATCTCTTTTGAGGTTTTAAGAATTCTTCTATAGGTAATTTTTTAGCAGGTTTATAAGTGATTTTATATTTTCCATCAACAACTTCATATAAAGGCCAATAGCATGTTTGAACAGCTAATTTATTAATTTCCATAAGATCTTCTGTAGGATAACCCCAACCACGTGGGCAAGGAGAAAATACATTTAAGAAAGTAGGCCCTTCAGTATAAATTGCTTTTTCAGCTTTTTCGTATAAATCTCTAAAATCCATAAAAGCAATTGTTTGTGCAACATAAGGAATATGATGAGAAACTAAAATTTCAGTTAAATCTTTTCTTGATTGCATTTTTCCAGGGATAACTTTTCCAGCAGGAGAAGTAGTAGTATCTGCAAATCTTGGTGTTGCTGAAGAACGTTGAATACCTGTGTTCATGTATGCACCATTATCATAACAAACATAAGTTAAATCATGACCTCTTTCCATAGCACCTGATAATGCTTGTATACCAATATCATAAGTTCCACCATCTCCACCAAATGCGATAAATTTAGTATGTTCATCATCTTTTTCATCAAGTTTACCTTGTTTTTTTAAACTTTTATATGCAGCTTCAACTCCAGCTAGGGTAGAGCCAGCACATTCAAAAGCTGTATGAATAAATGAATCTGTCCAAGCAGTATATGGATATGTAAAAGTTGAAACTTCCATACATCCTGTTGCATTTGCAATTACTGCGTGATCTTCTTCTTTTAATGCTCTTAGAATATGTCTTGCTACAACTGGTGCGCCACAACCAGCACACATTCTATGACCTTCTGAAAAACGTGAAGGTTTAGCTGCAATTATTTCTTTCATATTATATGCCATATTATTTTCCCTCCTTTGTTCTTAGTCCAAGATATCTGTAAGGATTTCCAATATTTCCTGTTTCTGCAATCTCTGCTAGATCATTATAAACTTTTTCAATATCAGTAGCAGGTACATCTCTACCACCAATTCCATAAACATAATTAACTGTAGGTACATTTACATTGTTTACAAACATTCCAGAAGTTACATCTGAAAATAAGGCTCCACCTGCGGCATTTAATGAATCAGATTTATCAAGTACAGCAACTGCTTTAC
Source organism: uncultured Eubacteriales bacterium (assembly GCA_902787685.1). Classification (GTDB taxonomy): domain Bacteria; phylum Bacillota; class Clostridia; order TANB77; family CAG-508; genus CAG-269. Next base: position 36,543 of record CADAHH010000009.1, read on the forward strand.
ACTTAGATAAGGCCTTTGCAATTTCTTCAGCAGGGAATGGTCTATAAACTCTAACTTTAAGTAGACCAGCTTTTATACCTTTTTCTCTTAATTTATCAACAACAAATTTTGTAGTTCCTGCTGTTGAATTCATACAAACAATAGCGATTTCGGCATCATCTAATTTATATTCTTCAAATAAACCATAATGTCTACCTGTCCAAGCTTCAAACTCTTTTGCCGTATCCAAAATGACTTTTTTTGCATTTTTCATTGCTTGAGCTTGTTGAGCTTTATGTTCAAATAAATATGCTTGTAAATCTAATGGACCAACAGCAATAGGTTCTTTTCTGTTTAATAAATAATGTTCTGGTTTATATGTTCCAACAAATTTTTTAACTTCGTTATCTTCTTCTAGCATAATATTTTCAATTGAATGTGATGTAATAAATCCATCTTGGCAAACCATTAAAGGTAGCATTACATCTTTGTGTTCAGCAATTCTATGTGCCATAAGTAAATTGTCATATGCTTCTTGATTATTTTCAGAAAATAGCATAATCCAACCGGCATCTCTAACACCCATTGCATCTGAATGGTCATTATGAATGTTTAAAGGCCCTGAAACAGCACGGTTAACTAAACTCATAACAATTGGAAGTCTTAAACTTGATGCTATATAAATCATTTCCCACATTAAAGATAGTCCATTTGCTGAAGTTGCAGTCATTGCTCTTGCGCCTGCAGATTCTGCACCAATACAAGCTGACATTGCACTATGTTCAGATTCAACAGCAACAAATTCTGTATCAACTGCACCATTTGCAACAAATGTTGAAAAATATTGAGGAATTTCAGTTGATGGAGTGATAGGGAAGGCAGCTACAACATCAGGGTTAATTTGTTTCATAGCAAAGGCGGATGCCTCATTACCACTTAATCTTTCTCTTATACTCATATTCTAAACACCTTCTTCCTTCATTTCGATAGCTTTGAAAGGACAAACTTTAGCACAAACTCCACATCCTTTACAATAATCAAAATTAAAATCTTCTCTTTTCATTTCTTTGTTTACTGGAATAGCATTTTCAGGACAAACAGGGAAGCAAAGGCCACATTGCTTGCATTTTTCTTCAATATAAACAGGTCTCATACTTCTCCAGTCTCCAGTTTTAAATTCTTTACTATTACCAGATGTATAAATATTTCCACCAATGGTTAATTCTTCCATAGGGGTATTTTTATTAATTTCTGTCATTATATTTAACTCCTTTCATTAAATACTTTTTACTTCATTTAGTGCCATTTTAATAGCATTCATATTACCATCAATAACTTCTGGTTTTTTTGCAAATTTGTGTTTAAAAGACCCTTCCATATCTTTAATAAAAGCTTCATCTGACATAATACCTGTAACTTTAACGATAGCTGCAAGCATTGGAGTATTTGGGAAGTATTTACCTAAACATTCCATAGATACTTTTCTTGCATCAATAGTATAAATTTTTCCTTCATATCCCTTTAAAACTGATTTTAAATAATCTGCTGATTTTGTTGTATTAATTACAATAGCACCGGTAGATTTTAAACCTGCAGTAACATTAACAGATTCTAAAAGTGTGTCATCAACAACAACAACATAATCTGGTTCGTAGATATTGCTATGAACAGTAATAGGTGTATCACTTATTCTGTTATAAGCAGTAATTGGAGCACCCATTCTTTCTGGACCATATTCTGGAAAGCCTTGAATGTATTTACCAGTATTAAAAGCAGCATCTGCCAATAAAAGTGAAGCTGTTTTAGCACCTTGGCCACCACGTCCATGCCATCTAATTTCAATTAGGTTATCCATTTGATTTTACCTCCTTGTATATTTAATTCTACATGAAGTATATTCTTTCTTATAAAAAAAGTCAAGTGTTAAATTGGTAAATTGGGACCGGGTAATTTTTTGCACGTGCAATTGGGACCAGGTCCTTTTTGCACAGGCAATTTGGCAATTTGGGACCAGGTTCCTTTTTTTACACTTTTTTGCGAAAAATTATAGACATTATGGAAACTATGTGGTACAATATGAAAAAATACAGGAGGGTGATGCTTATTGTCAAAGTATATACGAGAATTTAGTAATTCAAAAATATATCACATAATCATAAAAGGTATAGATGAAAGCACAATTTTTTATGATGATGAAGATAGAAATGTTTTTTTAAATAAGTTAAAAGTAACAAAGAAAAAGTTTAAGTATAAAATTTTAGCATATTGTTTAATGAATAATCATGTACATTTGGTAATATCAATAGAAAATGAAAATTTATCAAAAGGAATTCAAAGTTTAATTATTAGGTATGCAAGTTATTTTAATAGAAAATATGATCGAAAAGGTCCATTTGTTCAGAATAGATTTAATAGTAAAAAAGTTGAAAGTCAAAGGTATTTTTTAGAAGTCTGTCGTTATGTTCATAGAAATCCAGAAAAAGCAGGAATTGAGAAAACGGATAAGTATAAGTGGAGTAGCTATCACGAATATATTGGTAAAGAAAAAATTATTGACAGAAGGTTTTTAATGCATTATTTAGGAAATGATATAAATAATTTTACTGAATATACCACAAAAAAAGAGAGCAAACAAGAAGTTAATAGATTAGCAGAGTTTGAGATGATAAGAAAATTAAGTGATGATATTGTAATCAAAATAATTTTAGAAAAATTTAAGTTTAATTCTGTAGATGAAATTATTAATTATTTTAAGAATGAAAAGAATTATGAAAAAATCAAAGTATTAAAAGAAATTCAAGGGACCAATCCAACACAAATTAGACGAATAATCAGAGTAAGTAGAAGATTAATAGAAAAACATTGGCGTTAAAAAAATACCCGGTCCCAATTTACCATGTGCAAAAAGTACCTGGTCCCAAATTGCCAAATTAAAATGTTGTAAAATAATTGATTTTATGTTATATTGATAGCAATGTGCAAAAAATACCCGGTCCCAATTGCACGTGCAAGAAAGTACCCGGTCCCAAATTGCCAAAAAGGAGAATTTAATTGGAATATTCAGGAGAAATACTAGGAATTATTTATCAAAATGAATTGAATAGTTATACTATTGCAGAGATGTATATAGATGAGTTAGAAGATGTTAAAACTATTGTTGGATATCTTCCTTTTGTTGTAGAAGGAGATAATTTAAAAATTATAGGAAAGTTTGTTGAACATAGGGAATATGGTGAGCAGTTTAAGGTAGAAAGCTTTGAAAAAGTGATGCCTCAAACTTTAGATGCTTTGGAAAGATATCTTACAAATGGTACTATTAAAGGAGTTGGTCCCGCAACTGCTAAAAAGATTGTTAAAAAATTTGGTGATGATACTATTGATACTATTAAATATGCTCCTGAAAAGTTGGCCGAAATTAAAGGGATTACAAGAGATAAAGCAATAGATATTTCTGAAAGCTTTATCGAAAGTTGGGAAGTATGGCAAATAGTAGGTTTTTTAGAAAAATTTAGTATTGGTGTTGAAAATGCTAAAAGAATATATGATAAACTTGGTAATAATGCAATTGATCAAATTAAGGATAATCCATATGTTTTAATCGATTTGGTTAGAGGTGTTGATTTTAGACAAATTGATAAAATGGCTTTAGAACTTGGAACTGATGAGAATTCTAAAAAAAGAATACAAAGCGGTATTAAATATGCTCTTATTCAAACTACTTATAATGGCCATTCTTGTGTGATTTTACAAAATTTAGAAGAATATACACATAATTTATTAGATGTTTCAATTGATGGAATTGAAGAAAATATTATTAATCTTAAAGCAAAAGGTGAAATTATAATTGAAGAGCGTGATGATGGAGAAGAATGGGTTTATTTGGAGAGTTTTTATAATACAGAAAAAGCAATTTGTAATAGATTGATAAAGTTAGACAAATATGAGAATTCAAAATATGTTAAAGGTATTGAAGATGAAATTGAAAAAGTTGAAAAACATAATGTAATCCAATTATCAGACAAACAAAAAGAAGCTATTAAAGCAGTAAATGATAATAATGTTACAATAATTACTGGTGGGCCAGGAACAGGAAAAACAACTATTATTAAATCAATTATAGAAATCTATCAAAAGAAGAATAATAAAATAATGCTAGCAGCACCAACCGGACGAGCTGCTAAAAGAATGACTGAAATGACAGGATATGAAGCAAGTACATTACATAGACTGTTAGAAATTGGTAAAATTAATGAAGATGGTTTATATAAGCAATATCAAGATTACCAAGGTACACCAATTGATGGAGATATAGTAATAGTAGATGAAATGTCTATGGTAGATATGTTTTTAATGAATTATTTGCTACAATCTGTATATCTTGGAACAAAACTGATTTTAGTTGGAGATAGTGACCAGCTTTCATCAGTAGGACCTGGAAATGTTTTAAAAGATATAATTGAATCTGAAAGAATTACTACAATCCATTTGGATAAAATCTTTAGACAAGCTGCAAAAAGTAAAATTATTGTAAATGCACATAGAGTAAATGAAGGAGAAGGTTTTATTTCTAAAAGTGAAGCTTCAGAAGATTCAAAAGACGATTTTTTCTTTATAAATGAAGTAAATCAAGAAAAGATATTAGAACAGGTAATGTCACTTTGTACAGGAAGATTACAAAAATTCGGAAACTATGATTTTTTTGATAATATCCAAATATTGACTCCAACTAAAAAAGGAATGCTTGGAACAAAAGAATTGAACAAATCTTTACAAAATATATTAAATCCAGCAAACAATGGAAAGAAGGAGAAGGCAAGTAAAACAGGTATATATAGAGTTGGAGATAGAATAATGCAAATTAAAAACAATTATGATATATACTGGGAAAGACATTTTACAAAAGAAACTGGAACAGGTGTATTTAATGGTGAATTTGGTACAATTACAGATATAGATGAAAAAGAAAAAAATGTAGAAATCAAATTTGATGATGAAAAAATTGCGTGGTACCAGTTTCAAGATTTAGACCAAATCGAGCATAGCTATGCTATTACAATTCATAAAGCACAACGGAAGTGAATTTGATGTTGTTATAATGTGTGTCCCCAAAGCCGTTCCAATGCTATTAACACGAAATTTGCTATATACTGGAATTACACGAGCAAGAGAGCTTTTGATTATAATTGGAGATAGTAGAACTTTAGGATATATGATAAAAAATGTGGATAGTAAAAAGAGAAATACAGGGCTTAAATATAAATTGATAAATGAAAGCTAAACAAGCGCAACTAATTATGTTGACATCCACAAACTAGTGTGATATAATGAGTTTACTTTTTTGGAGGTAAGTTATGGAAAACAATGATGAAAAAAACAGAGAATTGGATAGCATAACAGAAGAAGAGATTTATGAAACTTTAACTAAAATGGATATGTTTAGTGGAATAGAATTAAATGATACAGAAAAAAATCAATTAACTAAGTTAATTGCAAGTGAGACATTTAAATTAGTTGATTTTTTAAACAAAGATAATGATGTATATGACTATTATTTATCATATGATGGGAAAAAACAATTTAATGGATGGAAAAGAATTCCGCCAATTTCTTTTGTGAATACTTATGGAACGATACCTGACGAGTGGCATGATAGTGTGAAGCATCAAAGTGAGAGAGCTAGAATTAATTTTTATAGAATTTTTAAGTTATGTGAGTTTGAAAAAATATCATTATATGACATATACGATAGATATTATATCCATAATATGAAAGAGTATGAAAATGAAGAATTATCAGAAGAAAAAGGGATGCTTGCTATATTTGGATTAGCGAATTTTTTAATTAGTAAGGGCATAGATTTTAAAGATAAAACCATAGCCAATGTTTTTAAAAGTGAATTAGCAGATAGCATAAGAGACTTTAATGATTCCTATGAAAAAAAAGATAATAATATTAATAATAAACTAATTCAATTACATGATTTATTATATGAAACAATTAAGGAATCAAAAGAAGTGGATAAGATTAAGGTGGGATTTTTTAGCAAAGAATATGAGATGAGTTATAATGGCTCATTTGGATCGTTTATAATGGTAATTGAAAAATATAGATTTGGTAATAGAACATTTAGAGATAGATTGGAAGAAAGAATAAAAGCTTTTAATCATGTTTTTATAAAACCAAAAAACGGTGAAGTGAATATAAATAAATTTTTTGAAGAAGGTTTCTCTGGTGATGAATCAGAATTATTAGAAGATATTGATGAAAGGTTATTAATTCCAGGATGGGATTTCAATGATAGATCCAAAGAAAGTGAATTTAAAACACATTTAAAAAGATTATACAGCTTATTAGTGCAATCTTATATAAAATTTAAAGAGATTATTGATATTGATAGTAAAGTTTTTGATGATAAAATGGATATTACAAAAAACGATTTGTATGATAGTTTTCCTTTTGAATTTAGAAATGAACGAGAGTTTCAAAAAATGTTATATATTGAGATGAGAAACCTAGAAAAAATAATTGGAATATATAAAAACTATAGTGACTATATCAGGGGAATTCATTACTTAAATCCGTGTGGTATATTTAAAGATATAATTGCTGAAGGTCATTCTTTTTTAAAAAATCGATTATACCCATTAGATGATCTAGCAAACACATCTAAGTATTGTAAAAAATATCAAAAATTAATAAGTATTCAAGAAACTAGTTCAACAGATGATGCTTTAAAAGATTACATTACTGCAGAAAGAAGATACCAACAAGCAGCATCTACACTATTAGAAAGAAAAAAAATATTAAAATCATTCCAAAAATTATGTTATGTACCTACAGATAAAGAAACTGATTATGGAAAAAACTTTCAAACAATAAACAAAGAAACAAGTGCAATTGGTGATTTAGAAATTGAATAAAAAGGAGTATCTTGTGAATAAAGAAAGTATAGATGATAAATATTTTGAAATATTAAAAGAAATAATAAATGGAAAAAAAGAAATAAACGAATTAGACTTAAATGGAGAAGAAGAAAAAATATTATGTACATTAATAAAAGCAAGAACTTTGCAATACAAGAAAAAAACTAACAAGATAATTGAACAAATTAGAGAAGTTGATAGTGAAATTAAAAAATATATTAATAAACAAATAATTCTAGCAAGTAATAATAAAGGAAAAATTCAAGAATTTAAAGATTATTTAAAACAATTTAATATTGATGTAATATCTCAAAAAGAAGCAGGATGTAATGTAGAGGTTGAAGAAAATGGCACTACTTATGCAGAAAACGCTTTAATTAAAGCAGAAGCAATTTATAAATTAACTGAAAAACCTGTAATTTCAGATGATAGTGGCTTGGAAGTTGACTATATTGGTGGAAAACCAGGTTTATATACAGGAAGATTTTTAGGTGAAAATGCAACAAATCAGGAAAAGTGTGAAAAAATATTAGAAATGCTTAAAACTGCAAAAGATGAAGAAAGAACTGCTAGGTTCAAAGTTGCAATTTGCTTTATCGATGAAAGTGGAAAAGTTGAATTCTTTTCAGGAGAATGTGAAGGGAAAATTGCTTATAGTATGAGAGGCAATAATGGAATGGGGTATGACCCTATTTTTGAATATGAAGGAAGAACTTTTGCTGAAATGAAAGAAGAAGAAAAAAACAAAGTAAGCCATCGTGGAAAAGCAATTAAAAAATTGCTTGACAGATTGTCTCATTTTTGATAAAACTATGTAGAAATATTTTTTAGAATTACAATTTACAATAATTAGATAATATATATTAATGAATGGATGAGTTCGACCTCTGTAGTAGTCATTTATTATTTTATCTTACTGACTATGCTTAATAAAGTATGTTTTGGCACAAATTTAAGACAACTTGGAGAACGGAAGAAATGAATTAATATATATTATCTAACTAAACAATGAACTGTAATTTAGAAAGGAATAAAAAAATGAGACATTTAATCGATATAAAAGATTTATCAGTAAATGAAATAGACGAATTAATTAAAGTAGCTAAAGATATTATTGCTAATCCTGTGAAATATCAAGATAAATGCAATCATAAGAAATTAGCTACTTTATTTTTTGAGCCAAGTACAAGAACAAGACTAAGTTTTGAGTCTGCAATGATGGAGCTTGGAGGAAACGTAATTGGATTTTCTTCTGCAAGTTCAAGCTCTACAGCTAAAGGAGAGAGCGTTTCAGATACTATTAGAACTGTAGGATGTTATAGTGATATAATAGCCATGAGACATCCAAAAGAAGGAGCACCACTTGTTGCATCTATAAAATCTACAGTTCCTATTATAAATGCAGGTGATGGTGGACATAATCATCCAACACAAACTTTAACAGATTTACTTACTATATCATGCGAGAAAGGTAGATTAGATAATTTAACAATAGGTTTATGTGGGGACTTAAAATTTGGAAGAACAGTACATTCTTTAATTACTGCAATGTCAAGATATAAAGGAATAAAGTTTGTTTTAATTTCTCCAGAAGAGTTAAAAGTGCCAGAGTATGTTAAAGATGAAATATTAGATAAGAATAATATTCCATACATAGAAACAAATAATATTGAAACTTATATGGCTGATTTAGATATTCTATATATGACAAGAGTTCAAAGAGAAAGATTCTTTAATGAAGAAGATTATTTAAGATTAAAAGATTATTATATTTTAAATGAAGCTAAACTTAATAATGCAAAAAAAGACTTATGTATTATGCATCCACTACCAAGAGTTAATGAAATATCGGTAGAAGTAGATGATGATCCAAGAGCATGTTATTTTAAACAAGTACGTTATGGAAAATACATTAGAATGGCGCTAATACTTAAAATGCTTGGAATTGAAGGATGAGAAAAAAGAAAGGAGATAATTATGAATATCGATAGTATAAAAGATGGAATTGTTATTGATCATATTAAACCAAAAACTGCATTAAGTATATATAATGCACTAAAATTAAGTGATTTAGATTGTTCAGTTGCAATGATAACTAATGTAAAAAGTAAAAAAATGGAAAGAAAAGATATTATAAAAATTGATAAAAATATAGATTTAGATTTAAATATTTTAGGATATTTAGACCCTAATATTACTATAAATATTATACAAAATGGACAAAGAGTAGAAAAGAAACATATAGAGCTTCCTAAAGAAGTTGTAAATATTATAAAATGTAAAAATCCAAGATGTATTACATCTGTAGAACAAGAACTAAAGCACATATTTGTTTTAACAGATAAAGAAAAAGGTATATATCGTTGTAAATATTGTGAAACTATGAAGGAAGAATGATTTAATAACTAGTTTTATTAAAAATATTATAATTCTGAAAGCCTAAATATATTATTTTTCAATCACTTGGTGTCGAAATCTTTATGTACCTGTAATTTTTCTTACGAAAAATTCAGCTACAATGTCGATTTCTCCAGTCGCCATGCGCTTCGCTCCGGTTTGCTGTCCATTGTTAAGGCTCTGCCTGTTACAATGGCAGTATGCGTTTGAGCTGTTCGCCTTACGCGTGATTTCAAAATAATATATTTAGTCTTTCTATAATTTTATAGAATGAGGAAAGAACATGTTAATGTTCTTTTTTTCTTGACAAAAGCAAATATTCATAGTAAAATAATTTGAAAATGATTTTCATATTGGAGAAAAGATATGGTGAAACAAAATTATAAAACAGAACAAAGAAAAGAGTTACTTGATTATATGATAAGAAACTCAAAAAAGTTTGTTAAAGCAGATGAGATAGAAAAACATTTAAAAAATAAAAATATTAGTGTTGGTCTTACAACAATTTATAGATTTTTAAATTCATTAGAAAAACAAGGAAAGGTTAGAGTTGAACTTAGAGAACATACAAAATATTATCAATATATATCTGAAGAATGTAATAATCATTATCATTTACAATGTAAAAAATGTGGTAAATTAATACATTTACATTGTGATGAAATTAATCAATTAAAAATGCATATAGCAAAAGAACATGATTTTGAAATAGACTCTATGGCTACAATAGCAGGAATATGTGCGGAGTGCAAATCCGACCTCTGACCTCCAACTTCCAACCTCATACTTTTGAAAGGAGATAGTTTTAAATTGACTAAAAATAAAAAAATAATAATAATAGCTTTGATAATTATACTTATTATAGGTATTTTAATGGTAATTTTTGTCAAACCAAAAGCTAATAATAAGACTGATAAATTAAGTATTGTAACAACTACATTTTCAACATATGATTTTACAAGGCAAATAGTGGGAGATAAAGCAGAGGTTACATTGTTATTAGGGCCAGGAGTTGATTCACACTCATATGAACCAAGTGCAGGTGATTTAATTAAGATTAAAAATGCAGATATATTTATATACATTGGTGGGGAAATGGAGCAATGGGTCGATAAGGTTTTTGAAACTGATATAATTAATAAAGATAAGACTAAAATGATTCAGGTTACAGAATGCATAGAAACAATTGAAGAACAAGATGTAGATGGAGCTGAAGAAGAACAATATCATAATGATGAAGATAAACTCGATGAAGCTCATGAAGAAATACATGAACATGGAGCATTTGATGAACATATTTGGACATCTCCATCAAATGCAATAAAAATGGTAAAATACTTAAGTGAGCAATTCTGCAATTTAGATAAAGAAAATAAAAATATATATGAAAAAAATGCTGATAATTATATTGCTCAAATAGATGATTTGAGAACAAGAATACAGGAAATAGTAGATAATAAAAAAAGAGATAGGCTAGTTTTTGGTGACAAAATGCCAATGCAGTATTTTTTAAATGAATTCGGGTTGACCGCTTCTGCAGCTTTTAATGGATGTTCAACTGAAGCAGAGCCTAGTATAAAAACTATAACATATCTAATAAACAAAGTAAAAGAAGAAAATATTCCAGTTGTTTTATATATAGAACTAAGTACAGGGAAAACTGCTAAATCAATAGCAAATGAAACAGGTGCAAAAGTACTGCAAATTCAAACTTTACACAATATAAGCAAAGACGATTTCAAAAATGGAGAAACTTATGTCAGTTTAATGCAAAGAAATTTGAAAGTGCTAAAAGAAGCATTGCAGTAATAACAAGTGAGAAATATTGAAGTAACATGAATAAGAAAATAAATATATAAATTGAATAAGTGACGAATGTGATTGGAGGTCGTGTCAGAGAGAGTTGATTTTAATAAACTGAGGAAGCGCTGGCTTGCGTAGCAAGAGCAGTGAGAGGCTCGGTTTATTAAAATTTACTCTCTCTAGAGACCGTATTGAGCCGAGGAACGCATGAAATTTATATATTTATTTTCGTTCTTAAAATTATGGAAAGGAAATAATATATGAGTATTATAAAAATCGAAAATATGTCATTTGGCTATACAAATTCTAGTGAAACACTTACAAATATAAATATGGAAATTAATGAAGGAGAATTTGTTGCAATTATTGGTGAAAATGGCTCAGGAAAGAGTTCTCTTATTAAATGTATTTTGGGATTAAATAAGATTCAAAAAGGAAAAATAGTCGTAAATGATAGAATAGGATATTTACCTCAATTAACAGAAATTCAAAATAACTTTCCTGCAACAATTGAAGAAATAGTATTAAGTGGAACAATTCCTGACAATGTATTTAAGATTTTTTATACAAAAGATGATAGAAAAAAAGCAGAAGATGTTATGAAAAAGCTAAATCTTTATGATATGAGAAAAAAGTGTTTTGATGAGCTTTCTGGTGGGCAAAGACAAAGAGTGCTAATTGCAAGAGCATTATGTTCTACTGATAAAATTATTATTCTTGATGAGCCAGTAAATAGTCTGGATTCAAAAGTTGTAAGTGGAATATATGATATATTAAATGATTTATATAAAAATAAAGGAATTACAATAGTCATGGTATCACATGATGTAGAAAGATGTATAAAATATTGTTCTAGAATTATAGAAATGGAAAATGGTAAAATTATAAAAGATATAAATTCAAAGGATTATAAGAAAAAGGAGGCTTAAGATGTTCGAAACAATTGGAGAAATGTTTAAACTTTCATTTGTAAATAGAGCAATAATTGTTGGAAGTCTAGTAAGTTTATGTGCAGCATTACTTGGAGTAAGTTTGGTCTTAAAAAGATATTCAAATATTGGAGATGGGCTTTCACATGTTGGCTTTGGAATAACAACTGTTGCTGTAGGACTTGGGGCTACAGCAACATTGCCAATTGCAATACCAGTAGTTATAATTGTTGCAATTTTATTATTAAAAGTTGGAAACAATCATAAAATTAAAAGTGACAGTGCAATTGCAATTATATCTTCAAGTGCCTTGGCAATAGGTGTTGCTGTAACATCTGTAACCTCAGGATTAAATACTGATATATGTAATTTTATGTTCGGAAGCATTTTAGCAATGAGCATAAGTGATGTTATTTTGAGTATTGCAGTAAGTATTATTGTATTATTTTTATTTGTAGTTTATTATAGAAAGCTCTTTGCAGTTACATTTGATGAAGATTATTCAAAAGCTATAGGACTAAAAACTGGAAGATATACAAATTTAATAGCAATATTGACTGCAATTGTAATTGTAGTTGGAATGAGAATGATGGGAACACTTTTAATTAGCAGTATTATAATATTTCCAGCATTAACTGCTATGAAAATTTGCAAATCTTATAAAAGAGTGGTTATTGGCTCTGGAATAATTAGTGTATTTTGCTTTTTGGTTGGAATATTTTTTTCATATGTTTATAATATTAGCACAGGAGCAATGATTGTAATTGTAAATTTGATTTTGTTTTTATTGTTTACTTTTCTTGATAAAGTAATAAAAGAATAGAATTAAGCATGATGCATGAAAAAGAGTGAAATGGTAATGGAAGATAAATTAAACAGATTATTTTTAGAATGTATAAATGAATTAAATAGAATTGGAATAGATATTTTAAATGAAAATCAATATGGTAAAATAGATATATCAATTTCAAAGCGTAATAATAAAAGATATGGATGTTGTAAACAAGAAGAACCAGACAAAAATTATAAAACAATCAATAAAATAAGAAGAAGAAAAATCATAAAATATGAAAAGTTTAATAAACATCATATTGAAATTAGTAAGTGGGTAATGGAGCTTGAAGATGATATTATAAAAAATACTATAATGCATGAATTAATACATTGTATTCCATATTGTAATAATCATGGTACCGAATTCAAAAAATATGCTGAATTACTAAATACAAATTATGGATATGATATATCAAGACTTGGAGATAAGAAAAAAGATTTCGAAAAAAGCAATATTGAATATAAAGAAACCAAAAATTATAAGTACAAAGTTATATGCAAAAGCTGTAAACAAGAGTTTTATAGGCAAAGATTGAATAGAAATTTTACAAGAAAATATAGATGCGCAAAATGTGGCGGAAGATTTGAAATAATTATTATATAAAGTACAAAATGAACCAAGTGATAATTCACTTAGTTCATTTTGTTCATATAATACTTTTTCTCAGCAAGTTTATCTTGAATTCCTCTTAAAGTTTCACCAAACCTTTGGAAGTGAACGATTTCTCTTTGACGCAAAAATTTAAGTGGGTCTAATACATCAGGATTATCTCGGCAAAGGTCAATTAATTTTTCATAAGTTGCTCGAGCTTTTTGCTCTGCTGCTAAATCTTCTTGTAAATTTGCAATAGGGTCACCTTTTGCTGCAATATATGATGCTGTAAATGGAACACCAGCTGCAGATACAGGATATACATCTACACCATGGTCTGTATAATATGGTGCGAGACCTGCATTTTCAAGTTCTTCAATTGTAGCATTTTTAGTTAATTGATGAACTATGGTTCCAACCATTTCCAAGTGAGCTAATTCTTCAGTACCAATATCATTTAAAACAGCTTTAGCTGTTTGGTCTGGCATACCAAATCTTTGAGATAAATATCGAAGTGATGCTGCAAGCTCTCCATCTGGTCCACCATATTGGCTTATTATAACTTTAGCTAGTCTAGGGTCAGTTTGTTTAATATTAATTGGGTATTGCAAAATTTTATTATAAGTCCACATTATCTGTTTCCTCCTTCCCAAGGCCAAGGTTCTTCAAGCCATCTCCATTTATTACATGGATAATTAATTGTAAGTGGGCCATAAATTTTTTGATAAATATCTTTAATTTCTTTCAATTCTTTACAATATTTATTATGCAAACATAAGGCTTTTTCATCATTAGGATGAGTGTCTAGATACTCGGCAAGTTCAACTATTGCAAATTCTAAACACTTAATTTCTTTAAGCATTTTCATTTGCTTTTCATTTTTACATTCACAAGGAGTTTCTTGCATTGTTGGTAATGTAGCTTCTGGCATACAAGGCATACAAGTTCTATCTTCATTTTCTACTGACATTTATTACACCCCTTTCCAATTGTATTTGTAGCTGCTAAATATTTAATTTCTTTCATAGAGTCTCCAGGGGAGTAAGGGCTAACTAATTCTGGAAAAAGAGTTCCATTTTTTAATCCAACACAAGGTTTAAATGTTTCACCCATTGTTTGAATTGGAACATAACTTTGACCAAGCATAGGATTTTCAGGAAAAACGTTTGATCTGGTATCATCGTCAAAGCCACAACTGCAATTTTCATTATAATCTTGATTACACTCTATATTTTTACATGCATTTTCTATAATATCAGGTTTGGTGCAATTATTTGAAGTGTTTAAATTCATATAATTATTATTTAAACAACAACATCTTCTACGTATGTTTCTCATACTTAAAAATACCTCCTAAAATTTTTTATACTGTATTCTATTCTATAATAAGACAAAATGTTACAGAAATTTTACTTAAAATATTGAGAAATGCTTAATTTTGTGATATATTAGTTGTGTAAACAAGTTTATTAATAAAAATAATAAAAGGAGGAAAATAATATGGACAAAAAAATCAATTCAGAAAATCTAAAAAAGAAAGGTGGAAAAACACTTCAAGAATTTAAAGACTTTATTGCTAAAGGGAATGTTCTAGATATGGCTGTCGGTGTTATTATGGGTTCAGCATTTGGAAAAATAGTAACATCAGTTGTAGATGACTTACTTATGCCTTTAATTGGTATGGTAATAGGAGGAGTAAACTTTACAAACTTACATGTTACAATTAAAGATGCTACAATTACATATGGTAATTTTATACAAAATGTTATAGACTTTTTAATTATTGCAATCTGTATATTCTTTATGGTTAAAGCAATCAGTAAAGTAACTAAGAAAAATAAAGAGGAAGAAATCGTTGAAGAAGAACCTAAAAAAGATGAAAATATAGTTTTATTAGAAGAAATTAGAGATTTATTAAAAGAAAAGCAAAATGTATAATTTTTTCAATTTGGGACCGGGTCTTTTTTTGAAATTTCAATTTGGGACCAGGTCCTTTTTTAAGATTAAAAAATAACTAATCCGCGTCAGCACATCGTTTTTAAAAATCCGTATGGTGGGTATCCCTAAAGGGGGTACCATAGGATTTTAAAAATGATGTGCGGTACCCGGTCCCAAATTGCCAATTGTCGAAGGGGACAAAAAGAACCGGTACCAATGGACCCAGTTTGTCGAAAAATGGTGAAATACGACGATGAAAAATGGGAATAATTACCAAATGACTATTGCAAATTTTTCGACCCTATTATATAATAAAAACTGTAAATAATTTACAAATTTTTATATATTTAGGAGGAAAAAGCTGTGAACGAAAGAATAACAGTATTAATTGCAGATGACAATGAAGAATTTAGCAAAACTTTAGCAACATATCTTACAAACCAGGAAGATATGGAAATTATTGGAGTGGCCAAAGACGGCACAGAAGCACTAGATATAATAAAAGAAAAATCACCAGATGTAGCAATATTAGATGTAATTATGCCCCATTTAGATGGAATTGGAGTATTAGAAAGAATTAATTATAGTAAAAGTCTTACTAAAAAGCCACTTTGTATAATGCTATCAGCAGTAGGACAAGACAAAATTACAGGAAAAGCTCTAGCACTAGGAGCGGAATATTATGTAGTGAAGCCTTTTGATATTGAATTATTAATACAAAGGATAAGAGAAATCAAAAACTTTAAGCCAAAAGGTTCAAATAGTTTTATTATTAATGAAACTAAAAAAACACCTTACATAGATGTAAATTCAACTAAAACAGAAGATCAGCTAGAGGCATTAGTAACTAATGTAATTCATGGTGTTGGAGTGCCTGCACACATTAAAGGATATCAATATTTAAGAGAAGCTATTATGCTTGTTGTACATGATATAGATGTTATTAATCAAATTACAAAAACACTATATCCAGAAATTGCTCAAAAATTTGGAACCACTCCATCAAGAGTAGAAAGAGCAATTCGCCATGCAATAGAAGTTGCGTGGGGCAGAGGAGAAATTGATTTGATGCAAAATATTTTTGGATATACTGTATCAAGCGCAAAAGGAAAACCAACCAATTCAGAATTTATTGCAATGATTGCAGATAAATTAAGATTAGAACTAAAATCAGCGTAAAAATGAAAGATGTCGAAAGGCATCTTTTTTATGTATTATTGTTTACATATAAAGAAAATTTTGGTATAATTTTGAAAGAATAATTACAGGAGAAATCTAATGATATTTATTAAAGAACAATGTTTAAATAAAATATGGAGAAAAGCAGTAAAAGAACTAATGGAAAATGGTTATACTCCACAAGATAATAGATTTTTAAAAATGGAGTCAATGGCAATAGAAATTGATGATCCTAAAATTGAAGATATTGATGAGTACTTTCCAATGACACAGAAAGATATAAGCATTATAAATAATTATATAACTACTGGAGAAAATGAAGAAAAAGTATGTCACGAATGGACTAAATTATATTATCATAGATTATTTGATGAGCCAAATTCTCAAATCAAATATATAATAAATTGCATAAAAAATGGAAAAGCTGGAATTGCTTCAAATTGGCTAAAAAAAGATCAATATTCAAAAATTAAACCTTGTATGATGAGTATAACAGCAAATAATGAAAATGGAAAAGTGTTCTTTAATTTACATGCAAGAGCATGTGATATATATAATAAACTTTTGATGAATTTACAAGAGTTTATTACATTACAATATTACATTGCAGAAAAAACAAATCTTGAAGTTGGTAGATTTACAATGTTTATAGACTATGGGCAAATTTTGAGAGAAGATGAGGATACAGTTATAAAAATGCTAAAATAGTAGTAAATAAGAGTTAATTTAAAATATAGATATAATAATTACATAGATGTAAATATATAAGGAGTGTGATTATATTTGGATAAATTATATTTTGACAACAATGCTACAACAAGAATTGATGATGAAGTATTAGATGCTATGATGCCATATCTAAAAGAGCAATATGGAAATCCAAGTAGTATTTATTCATTTGGAGCTAATAATAAAGAACAAATAAAAAAAGCAAGGAAAAATGTTGCAAAATTATTAAATGCAGAGGAAGATGAAATAATTTTTACAAGTGGAGCAAGTGAAAGCAATACCACTGCAATTATGAATGCGGTAAGAAATAATCCAAATAAAAAGCATATAATTACTACAAAGGTTGAACATGCATCTATTATGGAAGCTATGAAGTATTTAGAAGAAAAAGAAAACTACAAAGTTACATATTTATCAGTTGATGTAAGTGGTAGAATTAATATTGAAGAATTAAAACAATCAATTACAGCAGATACTTGTTTAATTGCTGTTATGATGGCAAATAATGAAATTGGAAACATATATCCTATAAAAGAAATTGGCAAAATAGCAAAAGAAAACAACATATTATTTCATACTGATGCTGTTCAAGCAATTGGAAAAATAAAAATTGATGTAAAAGATTTACAAGTTGATACGCTTTCATTTTCAGGACATAAAATACATGCACCAAAAGGAATTGGAGTATTGTATATAAAAAAAGATACGCCTTTTATTCCGTTAATATTTGGACATCAAGAAAAAAATAGAAGAGGTGGAACTGAGAATGTACCATATATAATAGGGCTTGGAAAAGCATGTGAGTTAATTTTGAATGATGAATATCAAAAGAGCGAAAAAATAAGGTATTTAAGAGATAAATTAGAAGAAGAAATAAAGCAAAACATAGATGATATTATTATATATGGAGATATTGAAAACAGAGTGCCAAATACAATAAGTGTAGGATTTAAGGGAGTAGATGCAATTCAGCTGATGCTTATGCTTGAAGGTCAAACTATTTATGTTTCTACAGGTTCAGCATGTAATTCTGAAATTGCAGAACCTTCGTATGTTTTAACTGCTTGTAATGCAGATGTAAATAATTATAGTCCGATTAGAATTAGTTTAAATAAAAATAATACTGAAGAAGAAATAGAACTTTTTGTCAGAACTTTAAAAAATATAATTAAAAATATGAGGAGGAAATAATATGCCTGTTTTAATGAATTTTAAAATTTGTGATAATGCAGAAGCGTGTAATGCTATAAAAGTTTGTCCAACTAAAGCTTTTAGATGGAATGATAGCAAAAAAACACTTGAGATTGATAAAGATAAATGTATAGAATGTGGTTTATGTGCAACATCTGAAGAAAGTTGTCAGGCAGGTGTAATTCATTTTGGAAAGACAGAGGAAGAAGTAAAAAAAATACAAGAAGAAATTGATAATGATCCAAGAACAATTAAAGATTTAATGGTAGATAGATATGGTGCTACTCCAATAAACAAGCCATTTAATTGTAGCGAAGAAGGATTAAATAAGGTTTTGACAGGTACAAAGCCTATTTTAGTAGAGGTTTATAATGAAGATACAATAGATTGCTTAATTAAATCTATTCCTATTAAGGAAATATTTAAATGTATTGGTAACGAAGATTTAAGATATAGAAAGGTTGAAAACACAACTGAAGAATTTTTATCTAAACACAATATAAAAGAATTACCATGTTTATTATACATTGAAAATAATGAGCTTAAATGGAAAATCGAAGGGTTTTATTCAGTTGAGGAAAAAGAAAAGTTATTTGATCAAATAAAGAATGTATGTAGATTATAGAATAGGAGATAAAGTCATATGAAAAACTATAAAAGAATGAGCAATGAAGAATTTATAGAATGTATCAATAAATTGAGTAGTGGTTTAGAGAGTTTTATAGAAAAAAATAGTATAAAAATAGATTATATATGTCCTGTTTTAAGAAGTGGTGGGATACCTGCAATATATATTTCAAATAAATTAAACATTATAAAATTTGCACCTATGCAAGTTAAACATATAGCCTATAAAAACGGAAAAAATAAAATAGAAATGCTATTTAAACCATTTAGTTCTATTGAATTAAAAAAAATTAAGCCAATATTTTTGATAGTTGAAGCAATGCAAAGCACAGGAACTAGTGTAGAAATGTGTATAAATTATATAAAAGAAACATATAAAGATGCAAAAATTTTATATGTTTGCTTAACTAAACAATATGGGAGTAAAAGCTTTAGTAAAGATACAATATATGAAGATACAGCATTTTATTATAATGGATTTAATGAGTTTTCAGAAGAAGAATGTAAAAAGTTAAATGTGGAATATTTTTACCCTATATTTCCCTGGGAAGATCCAGAAACAGAAACAAATCACCCTGATGATTTGGAAGAAAATATATTTTTTTAAATAATTAAATATTTGTTATGTTGGTTTATAAAAGATAATTATTTGAATGATTGAGAGGTATAACATGAAGTTATTAATTAATACAAGTTACAGAGAAAAGAATTGCTATAAAATTTTAAACGATATAAAAGAAAATGATGATCATATGGTTTCATTAGCTAATAAAGAAATAAAAAGATGTATGGGATGTTGTGAGTGTAAAAAACAAGCTTTAAAAAATTTTTGTATAATTGAGGACGATATGTTAGAAGTATATACCAATATGGCTAAATTTGATAAAATCATTTTTGCGTGTCCAATTTATATGAACTTTATTAATGGAACTACAAAAAACATAATTGAAAGATTAAATACTTTTTATATGCATCCAGAAGTTATAAAAAATAAAAGTATATATTTAATAATAATAGGCGAAATGAGTGAAGAAGAAAACAAAGAAACTGTTGATATGATTACAAAATATTTTGAAAGTTTAACAGAATTTATGGAATTTAATTTTCATTTCTTAGGATATATATCAAGTGGAATTATAGAAGAAATAGACAATATTGAGAAGAATAATGAAAATTATAGTGAAATAGTAAAAATAATTAAAAATAAAATAAAATAGATTTAAAAAAACGACATCGTTGGAGGTAAAATAAAATGAATAAAACATCAGATGAAATAACTAAAATGGTAATAAATGCTTACAATAATACTGTAAATGAATATATTGAATATTATAAATCAGAATTACAAAGTTTTGAACTTGAATTTAATAGAGAAATTGACTATCTAATAAAAAATACAAAAAATAATGCAAGCATTTTAGATGCCGGAACGTCTATAGGAATGTATCCTAGACAATTAACAGAAAAATGCGATAAAAATTTTGATGTAATTGGAATTGATTTATCAGAAAATATGCTAAAAAATGCTATAAAAATTGCTCCAAAGGCAAAATTCCAACAAATGGATATTAGAAATATGAATTTTAATGGTAAAAAATTTGATTTAATAATATGTTTTGCAACATTAAATCATATGGATGATGAAACATGTTTAAAAATTCTAAATAGTTTTAATGAATTACTAAATGATAACGGCAGAATAGCAATTAATGTAATGGAATATAATGGAGGAAAAAAAGAATTATATATAAAAGAACCTTTAAACCCTTTATATGATAACTATTTTAACAGATACACTAAACATTTTTTTTTGGAATTTTTTAATAATAAAAATTATACTATAGAAAAAATATTTGATAATAAAACTCTAGAAGAACCAATATTAGGTGTAGGAGCAGAACTTGCAGGAACTAATCAATTTTCAGTAATTGCAAAAAAAAAACTAGTTAAAGAACTAAAGGACAAAGGAGAAATAAAAATATGATAATCATCACATCAGGCAGAGGAAATGTTGATATTGATGCATATGGAGGAGCAATTGCATATGCATATTTGCTTAATCTAAAAGGAATAAAAGCAAAAGCAGTTTGTACAGGAAACTTAAATGAAAGCATAACACCTAGTTTGCTTAAATTAGAATATAAATTAGATGATTACACTAAAAGTGAAGATGATAAATTTATTGTAGTTGATGTTTCTTACAAAGATTTCTTTGATAAAATCGTAGAAGAAGACAAAATTATTGAGATAATAGATCATCACTGTGGATATGAAGAATATTGGAAAGAAAAACTGGGCGAAAAGGCTATAATAGAACAAGTTGGAGCAATGGCAACTATAGTTGTAGAAAAATTTGAAAAAGAAAATTTAATAGAAAAGATGCCTATTGATATAGCAAAACTATTAATGGCTGCTATTTTAGATAACACTTTAAATTTAAAATCAAGTGTTACAACAAAAAGAGACATTGACAGTTATAATAAATTACAACAAATAGTTCAAGATGAAAATTTTGCTAAAGATTATTTTATGGAGTGTCAGCAAGTAATAGAAAAAAATCTTAGTGAAGCAATAAGAAATGACATAAAAATTGAAGACATAGATTACTCATTGCCAAGAGTAGTAGGGCAACTAGTTTTATGGGATAAAACTCTTCTTTGGAAAAATAAAGAAATTATAAAGAAAGTCCTAAAAGAAAAAGGCGATAAATGGGTAATGAATGTGATTTGCCTAAAAGAAGGTAAAAACTATTTAATGGCTTCTGATAAAGAAGTTATGCAAAATCTAGAAGAACTTTTAGAAACAAAAGCTAATGATGAAATAATAGAATTAAATAGATTAATGTTAAGAAAAGAATTACGAAAAAAGGCAATAGAAAAAATGAGTTAAACGGAGGAAAATTTATTGTACACAGTTTTAGAAAAGTCTACTTATGAATTAGTGGAAAAAAAATCAAAATTCATAGCAAATTTAATATATATAGAAAGCAAAGAAGAAGCAGAAAACATAATTAAAGAATATAAGAAAAGATTCCATGATGCAAGGCATAATTGTTATGCTTATAGAGTATATGATGAAAATGAAATTTACGAAAAATCTAGTGATGATGGGGAGCCTTCTGGAACTGCAGGAGCGCCAATGCTAAATCTTTTACAAAAAAATGATTTATGTAATATTATAATTATAGTTACTAGATATTTTGGCGGAATTCTTCTTGGAACAGGAGGGTTAGTTAGAGCTTATTCTGGTGCAACAATAGGCGCAATAGATAATTGCAAAAAAGCAAAGATAGAGCCTGGTACTGAGTTTCAAATTGAATTAGATTATCCAAATTATCAATCTTTGCAGTATTATTGTAACAAAAATAATATTACAATTAAAAACAGTGAATATAATGAAAACATTACTTGTATTTTAGAGATGAATAATACTATAAAAGATAGATTTTTAGAAGATGTCAAAAATAAAAGTTTAAATATTTTAGAGATAAAAAATCAAAAAGATATAATGATTATAGAATAACATCATTATATCTTTTTCGCTTTTAATATTTTAATCCTAATCCATATAAGTCTTCATCAATCATTGTATGAACTCTTTTTAAAGTTCTTTCATTAGTTGATTTTAAGCTGTTTTCAACAAATTCAGGATGCTCTATTAAGAATTCTTTCATAGTTCCATCTGGATTATCAAAATATTTATTTATAAAATCTAATTGATTTTGAGTAATAAAACCAAGTTCTAAAGCGTGGTTAAATAAATTTTTATCAACGGTAGCTAAAGTATGAGATTTAACTCCAACCTCAGCAAGATTTTCTTTCCCACCTTGATTTCTATCTATAATAACTAAAGTATGTTCCATTATTCCATTTAAATTATTTATAATTGGGACCCACATTTTAATATAACTTGATGCAGTTGTTATTAAATCAGCTATGTGTAGTACTTTAGCACCATTTAAATTTGATATTTCATCTGTTGTAATAAATTCTGAATCACTACTTAAAGCAGACATATCTTTAAAAACAGTCAAATGAGGCTTTTTTACTAGATATGCTAATATGATTGAAAAATACCAATCTCTTCTTTCTCCTCCAGAAATGTATTCAAAATTATCTAAGCCTATATTGTTTTCAATATATTCTTTCATTTGATTGATTACATCATAATAAATCTTATTAGAATTGTATTGAGCTAAAACTTTATCTAATACCTTTTTTGGCAAATCTTTCTTATTGGAAACACCATTATTAATAGATGCAAGTTCTTCTGTAATATAATCTAATAATTCTTTTGATTCTTCCTCACTTCCATATACAAATTGAGCATTAAAAAAATATGGTCCAATTTTTCCTGATGTATACCAAAATGGTTCGTTTTCCTTACAAAATTTTATTGCATTTGTTTCGAATAAATAGTTTATAATG
This sequence comes from uncultured Eubacteriales bacterium, assembly GCA_902787685.1. Taxonomy (GTDB): domain Bacteria; phylum Bacillota; class Clostridia; order TANB77; family CAG-508; genus CAG-269. The sequence goes on from CADAHH010000009.1 coordinate 60,091, forward strand.
TTTGACATTTTAAAATTCCTCCTTTATTTTGAATCTTTTTTTATTCACAGTTTAATAAATATATATTTATTAAACTTCCAATAATAATCAAATTGTATCACAAAAATAAAAAAATTTCAAAAAAATATTGATATTTTTTTTTATTTAGGCTAAAATAGAGAAAGTTTAAAATTAGAATATTTTAGTAAAAACGATGTAAGCCTGATTTTAAGCACTATTCAGATGAAAGCATAGAGGAGGAATTCAAATTGAAAAATAATAAATTAAAACTTTTTACAGAAATTTTAGTAATATTGGTTATAGTATTAATATCTTTTGTTGGTATATATACACAAAAGGAAAATCGAATGGAAAACCAAGTAAAAGAATATCAATATAGTAAAGATTTAGATGGATATAGGGAAGTGCTTTTAGAAGTTACTAAAGAAGAAAGCAATAATGAAGATGAATTAGAAAGTTCTGATACTGCTTCTGAAAACAAGGAAAATAATTCTGAAAATGAAGATAATGAAGATAATGAAGATAATGCTGAAGATGAGAATAAAGAAGAAACTGATTCAAAAAATAATTATGAAAACTATATTAATTCAAAAAAAATAATTGAAAAAAGATTAAACCTATTAGGAGCACAAGATTATACAATAAGCCAAAATACTGAAAATGGTGCAATATATTTACAATTGCCGGAAGATCAAGAAACAGATCATCTTCTAAGTAATCTTCTTCAAATTGGTAAATTAGAAATAAAAGATTCAGAAGATACTTCAAAGGTATATGTAAATAATGATAACCTTAAAAATGTATCTACATTATATAATTCAGATACAAATGGAACTATAGTATATCTTAAATTTGAATTTAATAAAGAAGGTAAAAAAACATTAAAAGAGTTAAGCACTGGAGAATATAAAACAAATCCAGAAGAAACAAAAGATGAGAATGAAGAGTCTGAAGAAAATGAAGAAACTAATACAGTTGAAGCCAAAGCAGAAGTAGACTCTGATGAATCTGATGAAACAGAAAATGAAACATCATCAGATGAAAATAAAGAAGAAAAAAAAGACACACAGAAAAAAATCATACTTTCTATTGATGAAAATCAGTTAATTACAACTAGTTTTGATGACCCTATTGAAAATGGTGCATTAAACTTATCTATGAATAAAGCTACTACTGATGCAGATTCAATAAATAACACATTAAAATCTGCTTCAACAATAAGTAGTATATTAAAATCTGGAACAATGCCACTAGAATATGAAATAAAACAAAATTCATATATTCAAACAGATATTAATAATGATCAACTAAATAAAATATACATTACATTAGGTGCAATATTTGGTATATCTATAATAATATTAATATTTAAATTTAAAACAAAAGGAATTATTGCTGTAATTGCAAATATTGGTTTTTTAGCATTATATTTATTAGTAATAAGATATACAAATGTTGTTGTTTCACTTGAAGCTATATTTACTGGGGCAATAATTGTAGCTATTAATTATTTAATAGTAATTGATTTCTTAAAAATGCAAGAAAATACAAAGCTTATTAACATATTCAAATCTCAAATAATGAAGGTTATGCCCATAGTTTTAATTGCAATTGTATTTAGTTTTGTAAAAGCTACTAAATTATCTACTTGTGGAATGTTTTTATTCTGGGGAATTCTAGTTAGCATGATATATAATTATGTTTTAACTAGAGACATGCTAATTGGAAAGGAAGTAAATATTGATGAAAAATAAGGCAATATATGTTTTTTTAATAATTTTAATAATTGCTGGAGCAATCGTATATACAGTAAAAGGGTTAAATAAAGAATTAAATTATTCAAATAGACAGCAATTTGAAATTTCTGCAGCATCTACTTTTGATGTTTCAAAAGTAGAAACCATTGCAAAAGAAGTACTTTCAAATAGAAATGTTAAAGTTCAAAAAGTTGAAAGATTTAATAATGCATTAGAAATAATTTCAACAGAAATATCAGAAGATGAAAAACAAAATATCATAAACAAAGTAAATGAAGAATATAATGAAACAATTTCTAATGAAAACATTAATATAATATCAGTTCCAGAAACAAGAGTAAAAGATATTTTAATGCCATATATTTTGCCAATAATAATTACTCTTACAGCAGTATTGTTATATTTTGTACTTGTATATTCAAAATTAGGACTAAAAAGCGTTATATTTAAAGGAATAGCTATGCCAGTACTTATATTATTATCGTATTATTCAATTATAGTTATTCTTAGAATTCCGTTTGGAAGAATTACTAATTGTATAGCTGTAGCATTATATCTTTTATCAATTGGAACTTTAGCAGTATGCTTTCAAAACAAGAAAGAGGAATTAATTATTAATATTAAAAATGAAGACGAAAAGGAGAATGATGAATAATGGGAGAAATGCAAGAGGTTATTTTAACACAAGAAGGGTATAATAAATTAGAAGAAAGGCTAAATGAATTAAAAACTACAATAAGAACAGAAATAGCAGAAAGAATTAAGACTGCAAGAGGTTTTGGAGATTTATCTGAAAATTCTGAATATGATGAAGCAAAATCTGCTCAAAGAGCAAATGAAGAAGAAATTGCTGAATTAGAATTAAAGATTAGAAATGCAAAAATAATTGATGAGAAAGAAATTGATACAAAAACTGTTCAAATTGGAAATTTAGTTAAATTATTAGATATTGAATTTAATGAAGAAGTTGAATATACTATTGTTGGTTCAACAGAAGTAAATTTAGCAGAAAATAAAGTTTCTAATGTATCTCCAATTGGGAAAGCCTTATTAGGAAGAAAAAAAGGTGAAACTGTTGATGTAGAGGCACCAGCTGGAACAATTCAATACAAAATTTTAGCAATTAAGAAATAATTAAATATTATCTATCATATATTTTACAAGGTGAAATATATGATAGTTTTTTTTATTGAAGAATCAAATAAAAATAAAATCTTTAAACATATAGAAGTTATTAAAGATAAAATTATCATAAATAAAAAAGTTGAAAAAATAAACAAAAAAGATATTAATAAAATAAATATAATACTTAATAATATGAAGTGTAACAAAGTAATAATATCTAAAAAATTAAAAGATAATGACATATTAAAAAATTCATTATACAGTAACAATATCAATATAGTAAATGGCAAAGTATTATACAAAATATTACTTGAAAAAATTATAGAGACAACTTGTATAAAAAATAGTATTAATCCAAAAGAATCTCAAATAGCTTTTACAGTAAATTATTTAGATAGTAATATAACAAAAATAATTTATAATTTATCAAAAACTTTTAAGAGTATAAGTATTGTTACTAATAATATAAATTCATTTAAGCAATTAAAAGAAAAGCTTTATAATAATGAAGGTGTTATTATTACTGTAACAAATAATAAAAGAAAAGCACTTTTAAAATCAAGTTTAATTATAAATTATGACTTTCCAGAAGAGCTAATAAATAAGTATTCAATATATGATAATTCAGTAATAATAAACACAGAAGAGCCAATTCATATTCATAAAAAACGTTTCAATGGTAAAATTATAAATGATTATAATATATCATTAGAGAAAAATTCTGATATTGAAATTGAGTTAAAAAAGGAAAAATTTAAAAAATTTGATATAAAAGATTTGACAGAGGTTTTTATAATGCAATATCCGGAAGAAATTTGTAATGTGATTGTATAAACTTTTTAATTTTGTAAATACTAAAAATAAACAAATTTAAGGAGGATTATATGGGAATGCATTATAGAGATAATGAAGAAAAATTTACAATAGGAATGATAATAGCTGGTATTATAATTATTGCAATTTTACTTACAAGCTTAATTGTATACTTATTAAATGTAAATAGTACAAAAAATAATGAAGGTGTAATAGAAAAAGAAGACATTGCTAAAAAAATTGAAAGTAGTGATGATTTTGAAGATGTTAGTATGGATATTGGTAAATCAGTAAATGAAGCTATAGATGAGATGACATCAAACAATTCCATAGATAACAATAAAACATCAAATACTGCAAAAAACGATACAAATATTACAAATACATCATCAGTAAACAATACAAAAAATAATACTGATAATAACGCAGTTTCTACATCAGTAAAAGATAATAAAGAGAAAACAAACAAAGAAAAAGAAAATACGCTAGCAGAAACTAATTCAAATCTTTCCAGTAATACAAAAAAAGAAGATGAAGAAGAAATAAAATTTATAGAGCCAGTTAAAGGAGAAATCATAAGAGAATTCGCTCCAGAATCACTTGTATACTCAGAAACATTAAAAGAGTGGATAACTCATAATGGAGTAGATATAAAAGCTGATAAAGCAAGTGTTGTAGTATCAGCATGTGATGGTAAAGTTTCAGCAATAAACAATGATCCTAGATATGGGCTAACAGTAATAATTGAGCATAATGACGGATATAAAACAGTTTATTCAAATCTTTTAACTGCAGAATTTGTAGTAGAAGGGGAAGATGTAAAAGCTGGACAAACTATAGGAACAATAGGAAACTCTGCAAATTTTGAGATAGCAGATGATTATCATTTACATTTTGAATTAATAAAAGATGGTAAGTATATAGATCCAGTTTCAATTTTTTAAATTGGCAAATTGGGACCGGGTACTTTTTGCACATTGGTAAATTGGTACTGGGTACTTTTTTACAACAATGAAAATAACTAATCCTGTTTAACCGCATATCATTTTTTAAAATCCTATGGTACCCCCTTTAGGGATACCCACCATACGGATTTTAAAAAACGAAGATTAGTTATTTTTTATTAATATGTAAAAAAGTACCCGGTCCTAAATTGAAATTTCAAAAAGGGACCTGGTCCCAAATTAAAAAGCAAACAAAAATTTTATGTTTTTTAAAAAAACTATTGACAAAATTAAAAATCAATTATATAATCACATTATAGAAAGCGAACAGCAATTCGCAAAACAAAATTGCGCTTATAAGGAGGAATTAAAAATGTTAAGTATGTTATCAAAAGTAAATAAAATCGATAAAGAGTTAAATAAAAAAGCAGTATTATTTGGAAAAGAAATCACAGTAAAAACTGTTTATAGTAGAATAAAAAATCCTGAATTAAGTTTAGTAGATAATATTATTATTGTTAATCTTCCTAATAAATACAAAAAAAATCAGAATTTAGAAATTGTTAAAATAGCAATTGATAAAATGTATGATGAAATTGCCAGAATTGAAATTGAAAAAGCTATGGAAGAAACAAGAATAATGCTAAATGGGTTGGCTCCAGAAAATTTTGAAATTAAAAGAATTCCAAATAAATTAGCTAAAATGACTTGGAATAAAACACTTATAATTAATCCTGAAATTGTAAAATATGAAAGAGATTATTTAAAAAATATTTTGATATACGAATTTTGTCATTTAAAATATAAAACAAATTGCAGAAGTCTATATGATATGGTTAAAAAATACTCACAAAATTTTGATAAATATAATTGTCTTTTAAAAGTTGCCTAAATTAATCATAATTATCATAAAATATGTTAAATAAGTATTTTATAGTGATTATACATAAAATTATTTCATTTTTTCTTGACAGCCATACCTTAAAAATGATATACTAAAAACGTAGAAAAATATATCTAAAAACAAAATATGTTAATATATATTTATTCGCACATTGAAAATTTAATAAGAAAGAGGTGTATGATTATGAATAGTTTAATCATAATCGCTACTTTCTTAATCTCACTAGTAATCGGAATAATTATCGGTATGATAATGAGAAAAAAGGTTGCAGAATCTAAAATTGAAAGTGCAGAAAAAGAATCAAAAAGATTGATTGATTTAGCTAAGGTTGAAGCTGAAAATCTTAAAAAAGAAGAAGTACTTAAAGCTAAAGAAGAAATTATGGCTGGTAGACAAGAATTAGATAAGGAGATTAAAGAAAGAAGAAGCGAGATTCAAAAACAAGAAGCTAGAATTATTCAAAAAGAAGAAAATCTAGACAAACGTTCAGATAATCTAGAGAAAAAAGAAAAATCTTTAGATAAAGAATATGAAAGTCTAGAAGAACAGAAAAAAGATGTTGCTGATTTATACCAAAAACAAATGGATGAACTTCAAAGAGTTGCCAATTTATCTCAAGATGAAGCTAAAAAGCAGTTGTTAATTGAAATGGAAAAAGAAATTACAACTGAAAAAGCAAAACTGATTAGAGATTTGAATCAAAAATCTAAAGAAGAGGCAACCAAAAATGCAAAGGAAATCATTTCTTATGCTGTTCAAAAATGCGCAGCTGATCACACATCAGAAACAACAGTATCTATAGTTTCACTTCCTAGTGATGATATCAAAGGACGTATTATAGGTAGAGAAGGAAGGAATATTAAGGCATTAGAAACACTTACTGGTATTGATTTAATAATAGATGATACCCCTGAAGCAGTTATTTTATCGGGTTTTGATCCATTAAGAAGAGAAGTTGCTAGAATTGCTCTTGAAAGATTAATTGATGATGGAAGAATCCATCCTGCTAAAATTGAAGAGATGGTTGAAAAAGCTAAAGAAGAGCTTAATAACATTATCAAAGATGAAGGCGAAAGAGCAGTATTAGAAACAGGTGTTAATAATCTACATCCAGATTTAATCAAATTACTTGGAAAACTAAAATATAGGACAAGTTATGGTCAAAATGTATTAAGCCATTCTATTGAAGTATCAAATTTAGCTAGAATTATGGCTGAAGAGCTTGGACTAGATGCAAAAAGAGCAAGAAGAGCAGGTCTTTTACATGATATAGGTAAAGCATTAGACCATGATATGGAAGGTACACATGTTCAGATTGGTGTTGATATACTTAAAAAATACAAAGAAAATCCTTTAGTAATAAATGCAGTAGAAGCTCACCATGGTGATGTTGAACCACAAACAATGGAGGCAGTTTTAGTTCAAGCTGCTGATGCTATTTCCGCTTCTAGACCTGGAGCTAGAAGAGAAACTTTAGAAGCATATATTAAAAGATTGGAAAGCTTAGAAGCAATTGCAGATTCTTTTGATGGTGTTGAAAAATCTTTTGCTATACAAGCAGGTAGAGAAGTTAGAATTATTGTTAAACCAGAAAAAATTACAGATGACCAAATGACAGTACTTGCAAGAGATGTTTCTAAACGTATTGAAGATGAAATGGAATATCCAGGACAGATAAAAGTTAATGTTATTAGAGAAAAAAGAGTAGTAGATTATGCAAAATAAAAACTCTCCCAATAGGGAGGGTTTTTATTTTGGCAATTTTGTATTACCTGTAATTAGTAAGAAAAATAGAGAAAATGTAGGGGCGATTTTAATCGCCCGCAATTTCTTTAAAGTTTTAATTTTCTACTGAATTGTAACAATATTGGCAGATTATTTTAACTATACTATTGAAAAAATTCTTATATTGTTATATAACAATATAAGAAAATATGGAGGAAACTATGAACAATTATTGGAATAATTTAAATGAAGAAGTAAAAGAGTATTTTAATATTTTATCACCAGAATTTCCTGAATGGTTATATGAATATATAGATATCCCAGAAGTTACAAGACTTGATGGAATTGGTCAATCTAATGGTACAATATACTCAAAAGTATTTAATGATAAATACTATTATTCTTCTTTAACTCATAGTATTGGAGTTTCATTGCTAATATGGCATTTTACCCATGATAAAAAGCAAGCTTTATCAGGTTTATTGCATGACATAGCTACACCTGTTTTTAAACATTGTATAGATTTTATGAATGGAGATTCAGAACACCAAGAATCAACAGAAGAAAGAACAGAGCAAATAATAAAAAATTCGAAAGGAATTATGAATTTACTTGAAAGAGATAATATTAAAGTTAGTGAAGTTTCTGATTATAAGATATATCCTATTGCAGACAATGATACACCAAAATTAAGTGCAGATAGATTTGAATATACTTTATCAGGTGGGCTATATCAAGTGAGAGTATTTGACCTTGAAAAGATTAAACAATATTATAATAATATAACAATTGTAAAAAATGAAGATGGAGTAGATGAATTTGCATTTCAAGATAAAAGTATTTGTGAAAGATTTATACATGATATTTCAAAATTATGGCCTCGTTGGATTAAAGATGAAGACAGAACATGCATGCAATTTATAGCTGATTTGGTAAAATCAATGAATAAAAAAGGCTATATTACAATTGATGATTTATATAATCTTTCAGAAAAAGAAGTAATCAATTTAATTTTAAATTGCAAAGATGATTATATAAAAGAAGCATTTAAGAATTATCAAAATGCTACCAAAGATTCTGTATATAAAAGTGATGAGCCAAATAATAAAATATATTGTACAAGTGTTAAAGGTAAAAAAAGATATATAAATCCTTTGGTTGTTGTAAATAATAAAATTAGCAGAATAAAGGATATTTCAGAATCAGCAAATACAGATATAAATAATTTTTTAAATATGAAAATGCATAAATATATAGGATTTAATTTTGAATTTAAACCTTATTAATTATACGGGCGATTAAAATCGCCCCTACACTTTACTTATATTTAATTTTATTGTATAATACACGTAATAAAAAAACGGAGGACAAAAATGTTTGGTAATTTTAATATTGATAAAAGAACATTATATATTGTTTTAGGAATTATAGTACTTTTCGAAATTTCAGGATATTTGAATAACCCTCAAGAACTTTTAGGGTTATTATTGGCAATACCTGGAATTTTAATTGCAATTACTTTCCATGAGTTTGCACATGCAAAAACTGCTGATATTTTAGGTGATGATACACCAAGATATGAAGGAAGGCTTACTTTAAATCCATTAGATCATATTGATCCTGTTGGATTTATAATGCTTATATTTGCAGGTTTTGGATGGGGAAAACCAGTTCATGTAAATCCAAGAAACTATAATAGAACAATGTCAATGGAAAAAGCTGATAGCATAGTTTCTATTGCAGGACCATTAACTAATTTTATTTTAGCTATAATATTTACAATAATATATTCTTTAATAATCAAATTTGTAGGATTTACAACTAATACCGCTACTTCAATAATTATTCTTATGTTACAAGCTGTAGTTCAAATAAATATTGGATTAGGAGTATTTAATTTAATTCCTTTACCACCATTAGATGGGTCAAAAGTAATCAAACCATTTTTATCTTATAATGCAAAGCAATGGTTTGAAAGCAATGAAAAAATATTTTATGCTATTTTTATAGCACTTTGGGTTACTGGAATAGCAGGAAGAATTATATCACCTGTTATTAGATTAATATCTGATGGTCTGTTTAATTTTGGGAGTTTGATAATAAGATAGTAGATGTAAGAAGTTGAAAGTAAGAAGCAGGATGTAGAATGTAGAAAATCCTACATCTGACCTACGATTTCATATTTCGAATTAATGTATAATTATTTAGTTGCTAATTATTTAAAAATATGATAAACTTATCAAGAAACAAAGAGGTGAAAAGATGATAAAAGCTTATGCTAAAACTGATGTAGGAAAAGCACGAGATATAAATGAAGATAGCTATTATATTACAGAAGATCCATTATCTAATATGCAATTATTTATATTAGCAGATGGAATGGGTGGATATAATGGAGGAGATATTGCTAGTAAACTTGCTATTAATGCTGCAAAATCTTATATTGAGCATAACTTCAATGATGTGCCAAAAGATAAAGAAAGTTTAATCCAGTTAATACGGAAGTAGTGTTGAATATGCTAATATGATAGTATATGAAAAGTCAAAAGAAAATAAAGAATTTGAAGGTATGGGTACTACAATTGATATTTGCTTAATATATAATAACAGAGTTTATATTTCACATATTGGAGATAGTAGAGTATATAGAATAAGGAATGGTACAATCAGACAGCTTACTCAAGATCACAGTTATGTACAAACTTTAGTAAAGCAAGGAACAATTACAAAAGCAGAAGCAGCAACACATCCTAAAAAAAATGTTCTTATGAAAGCACTTGGATGTAATGCTTTTGTAGAGCCTGATATGATGATTAGAGGCTTTCAAAAGGAAGATACTTTATTATTATGTTCAGATGGTTTGACTAATATGGTAGATCAAGATACTATACTTAATAAAGTTACAAATAATTTTGAAATTGCTCCAAAAGAGCTAGTTGATTTAGCTAATCAAAACGGTGGGATTGATAATATTACAGTTATGACAATAAAAAGTCTATAATATTATATTCCAACAAAAGAAAATAAAAGGAAGGAGTCATCATGGACCTAGAAGGTAGATTATTAGGAAATAGATATGAACTAATAAATAAAATTGGCAATGGTGGAATGGCAAAAGTATATAAAGCAAAAGATCAAGTATTAAATAGATATGTAGCAGTTAAAATTCTTAGAGATGAATTTACAACTGATCAAGAGTTTATAAAAAGATTTGAAGCAGAAGCTCAGTCAGCGGCAAGTATTACTCACCCAAATATAGTATCAGTTTATGATGTAGGAAATGAAGGTAATCTATATTATATTGTAATGGAACTTATCCAAGGTAAAACATTAAAAGAAATAATTATTGAAGAAGGTGGAGCTCTTCCTTGGAAATGGTCTATAAATATTGCTACTCAAATTGCTTCAGCTCTTGAAGTTGCACATAAAAACAAAATTGTACATAGAGACATAAAACCACATAATATAATAATTACTGAAGATGGAATAGCAAAAGTTACAGATTTTGGAATAGCTAAAGCTGTATCAAACTCTACTATAACAGCATTTGGAACCACAATAGGATCTGTACACTATTTTTCTCCAGAACATGCAAGAGGTGGATTTACTGATAGTAAATCAGATTTATATTCTTTAGGTGTAGTAATGTATGAAATGCTTACTGGCAGAGTACCATTTGATGCAGATACTCCGGTTTCTGTTGCATTAAAACACATGCAAGAAGAGCCAATACCACCTATTGAATTAAATGATAAAATTCCTTCATCAGTTAATGATATTATTTTAAAAGCTATGAGAAAAGATACTAATTTACGATATCAAAATGCTACTGAAATGCTTAATGACCTGAAAAATTCCTTAAAAAATCCAGATGGAGATTTTGTTGACAATAAAGAATATACAAGTGATATGGCAACAAAAAAAATATCATTGAAAGATATTCAAGAGGAAGAAAGAAAAAATAGAAATTCAAAAAAAGAAAATAAATTTTTTAAATTTATAAAAAAACATAAAGGATTATCATTTGTAATCTGTTTAGTGTTATTATTTGTGTTAAGTTTAAGTGGAACGATTGCAGTTTCAAGATTAACAGAACCTAAAGAAGTTGTTTTACCAAATTTTGTTGGAGTTCAAATTGATGAAGCTAAAAAAATTGCTGAGGAGAAAAAATTAAATATAGAAGTTTCTTCAGAAGAATACAATGGGCAATATCAAGAAGGTCAGATAATATCTCAAGACCCATTATATAGTGAAAATTATAATATTAAAATGGGTACAACAATAAAAGTTGTTGTAAGTAAGGGAATAGAACAAGCGATAGTTCCAAGAGTAATTGGAATACCAGAAGAGGAAGCAATCAAAACTTTAGAAGAAGCAAAGCTAAAAGTAGAAAAGGTAGAAGAAGAAAATAAAAAAATCGAGGCAGGATATGTAATTAGCCAAGAAACAGAAGCGGATTCAATAGTTAACGCCGGTGATACAGTCGTTATTCATGTAAGTACAGGAGTAAAAAAAGTATCAGTTCCATCAGTAATAGGTAAAAATGAAGAAGAAGCCAAAAAAACACTTTCTGATTTAGGCTTTTCAGTAAAAACTGTAAATGATGAAGATTCTTCAAAAGATAATGGTATTGTATTAAAGCAAAGTTTAGATGTTGATAAAGAAGTTGAAGTTGGAACATCAATAACATTAACTGTAAATAAATTGACAGAAACTAAATCTGCAACAGTTACAGTAAATGTAAAATCGCTTTTAGGTGGCAAAGTTGAATATGAGGAAACAACTGAATCAGATGATAATGAAAATGAAACTAATTCAACAACACAAAAAGAGAAAAAAGTAAAAGAAGTTGAAGTAAGGATTACAACTGGGGATGACACAGTTTATAAAAATAAAGTAGATCCTACAACTACAAATTTAGTTCAATCAATAACAGGAAAAGGTACAGTTACTGTAAAAGTATATATAGATGGTATAAAGAAGGCAGAAAAAGATATTAATTTGAATACAACCAGTTCATTAACTATAGATTAAAAAATGTAGTAAGAAAGGGAAATAAAAATATGTATGAAGTATCAACCTCTTTTTTAAGCTTAGTAGAAGACAATTATTCAAAGGAAGATTTAAATTTTGAATCTAGAAAAGAATCAGAAATTGTATTAAATTTAGAAAGATCAAAAACAGATTATTACCATATAGATGTTACTGATGGTATATTTGTAGAAAAAGTTGATTATGATTGGATGAAAGGGCTATGTTCATATATTAAAAGAATCTCTAATTTACCTTTAGATATTCATTTGATGGTTAAAGATGTGAAATCAGCGGTAGATGATTTTGCAGTATTTGAACCTAATATAATATCATTTCATTATGAAGCATGTAAAGATGATGAAGAAGTTATGGAAATGATTAATTTAATTAAATCATATAATTGTAGAGTAGGGATTGCCATAAATCCGGATACTCCAGCAGAAAAAATATATAGATTTTTATCTTATATTCATTTAGTTTTAGTAATGACAGTTAAACCTGGAAAAGGTGGACAAGGCTTTATTCCCGAAATGCTTAATAAAATTGGAGATTTAAAAAAATATCAAACAGACAATAATTTAGATTTTCAAATTGAGGTTGATGGAGGAGTTAATTTAGCTACATGTGAAAAAGTTAAACAAGCAGGAGCTGAAGTTTTAGTTGCAGGTACAGCTATTATAAATGCAGTTGATTATAAAGTTATAATAGATGAATTAAAAAAAGAATAATGGAAATTGGAAATTGGGACGGTTCTCTTTTCCAATTTTTTTCACCAATTATTTGAAATATAGTAATAATAAGACTTTATAGAAAATATCTATAGTTAAGGGAGGTTTTCTATGAAGTCTTTTAATTTTAATAAAAAATATATGTTTATTTTTGCTTTTATAATAATTTGTCTCTTTACTATTATGAAATTTTCGATTTCTTTTGGTATGCAAAATTATTATAACACAGGGTTTAGTACAGGTTTAGTTACTGCAACTACATTAAATGTTAGAGCTGGACCAGGAACAATTTATAAAGTTGTTGCAACAGCAAAAAAGAATGACTATATTAGAGTGTTTGCAGGTGTAGGAGATTGGTATATAGTTCAAATTGAGGGAGATTATGTTGGGGCTGTGAGTAAAAAATATATCAAGCCAATTTATCCAGGAACTTCAAGTTCAAATGTAAATCAAAATACAAATTCGAATTCAACAAGCAATACTAATTCGTCATCTGATTTATCTAATGATGAAAAAGAAGTTTTTAATCTAATAAATACTCAAAGAATTAATAATGGGTTACCTACATTAAAAATAAGTAATGAAGTCCAAAAAGTTGCAAGGGTAAAAGCACAGGATATGGTTGATAAAAATTATTTCTCTCATACTTCTCCAACTTATGGTTCACCATTTGATATGTTAAAAAGTTTTAAAGTAAGCTATAATTCAGCTGGAGAAAATATAGCTGGAAACTCAAGCAATTCAGGAGCAGTAAATGCATGGATGAATTCACCAGGTCACAAGGCAAATATTTTAAATAGTAGTTTTAATTATACTGGTATTGGAGTAGTTTCAAGTCCAAGGTATGGGAAAATATTTGTTCAAATGTTCATAGGTAAGTGAGGTTGAAAAATAATTACAATTTTGACTGTGTTATTTATAATCATCTCTATATATAAAGCTAAATATATTGTTTTTCAATCACTTGGTGTCGAAATCTTTATGTACCTAGAATTTTTCTTACGAAAAATTCAGCTACAATGTCGATTTCTCCAGTCGCCCTCCGCTTTGCTCCGGTTGGTCGGCTTACGCGTGATTTCAAAACAGTATATTTAGCTTTTTAATATATCAAATAACAATATTGAGTATTTATTTAAAATGTGTTAAAATTTTAATAAATTATTATAGAAGAGGCAAAAAATGAACGAATTAAAATTTTATAAAGATTTATTATTAAAAAACTATGATGAAATTACAACTGATATAATTATAGATGGAATTAAAACAAATAAAAAAGTTACTTTAAGAGTTAATACTTTAAAAGCTTCAGTAGAAGAAATTATATCTGAATTTAATAATTTAAATATTGAATTTAAACAAGTAGATTGGTATAAAGATGCATTTATTATGGAAAATATTCAAGAAAGAGATTTACTGGATTTAGAAATATATAAACAAGGAAAGATATATTTACAAAATTTATCATCTATGTTACCTGCAATTATATTAAATCCAAATGCAAATGAAAATATTTTAGATATGTGTGCTGCGCCTGGAGGAAAAACTACTCAAATAGCATGTTTATCTGGAAATAAAGCATTTATTACAGCTATAGAAAGAAACAAAATTAGAGGAGAAAAATTAAAATATAATTTGCAAAAACAGGGAGCAGGTACTGTAAATGTTATGTTTGAAGATGCTAGAAACTTAAGTGATTATTTTAAATTTGATAAAATATTACTTGATGCTCCTTGTTCAGGAAGCGGTACAGATAATGTTTTTAAAAGTAATTTTACTAAAGAACTAATAGAAAAATCAGCAAAAACACAGGAAGCATTATTAAAAAAAGGATTAAAACTATTAAACCAGGGAGGAGAGCTGATTTATTCAACCTGCTCAATACTTAAAGATGAAAATGAGAATATTTTAGAAAAATGCATAAAAAATTCAGATTGTCGATTAAAAAGTTTTGAACTATCAAACGAAATTAAGTGTTTGCCATCTAAATTTGATGAAGTAAAAACAATAGCTCCAAATGAATATTTTGAAGGATTTTTTGTGGCAAAAATCATAAAAGAAGTGGGAAGTGAAATGTGAGATAAAATATCGCCATTTACATTTCTCACATCTCACTTCAGAATTTAAAAATTTAAAATAGTAAATTTTTAAATCCATTTATTAATTTGCAAATTTTTGTTTCAATGTACTAATTTTAGCTTGTTCAGCGATATCTGTTTTATACCAACCTTTTTCAGCCATTAAATTATAGAGTTTATTTTGAATATCTAAAGATGTGTTTAAAGCATCTTTAAAAGCTGAATGTACTTCTGCAGTTGTAGCTTCTAGTGTACCATGAAGGTATAAGTCACATAAACCTTTAACATTAAGTAATTCATTTTCTAATAATTCTTTATCTTCCATTTTGTTGAAATCCTTTCTTATAATAAATTTTTAAATTTGTTAAATAAATCATTGTGTATTGTTTCAAGCTCTTTAATATAAGATGAAAGAGAAACATCTTTTAAATCACTAGATGTTTTACAAGCACAGTTCTTCATAATAGATTCATGCCCTAAAGCATCTTCAACATATAATAATTCTTTACATGTCATTTTTATCACCACCTAGATTTAGTATGTGCAGAAAATTCTATTATATTCAAATTATAAAAGAAAAAATAAACTTTTTTCAATCCCTTGGTGTCGAAATCTTTATGTACCTGTAATTTTTCTTGCGAAAAATTCAGCTACGATGTCGATTTCTCCAATCGCCTTCCGCTTTCGCTCCGGTTTGCTGTCCATTGTTAAGGCTATGCCTGTTACAATGGCAGTATGCGTTCGAGCTGTTCGACTTACGCGGGATTTAAAAATAGTTTATTTCTTCTTTTTAAAGTATAATATAATTAGGAAATATTACGGTTTTATCTTTAAAGAAGTATTGGTTCGATTTGTTCCCCATCTAAAGCTGCTTCTATTGTTTTTATAATATAATTAGAATCAAAAACAATAGACCTCGGCTTTGTAATTGGGTTATCTTGTCTGAATGGAACAAAATAATAATTTTTTCTATTAATTAATTTACCAATACTAACAAGATTTGCACCTAAACCATTATTTGTTGAAGGTGCAATTACAACAGGTAAATTGTTTCTTAAGTGTGATTTTACAGCCATTGTAGCTGGTGTATCTATAATATCACAAGCAAGTTTGGACATAGTATTTCCACTTGCTGGTGCAACTATCATTATATCTGTTATATGTTTAGGTCCAATAGGCTCCGCTTCTTGGATTGTATGAATTATTTCTTTTTTGCAAATTTCTTCAATTTCTTTAATAAAATCATTTGCTTTTCCAAATTTTGTATCTAATTCATAACTATTATAAGACATTATTGGAGTAATATTCGCGCCTAATTTTGTTAATTCTTTAATCTTAGGTATTGTTTTACTAAAGGTACAAAAAGAACCTGTAAGTACAAAACCTATTTTTTTACCTTTAACTTCCAATTTAAAGTCAACTCCTCCTTTCAAAACTACATATTTATATATAATATGATTGATTTCTACAAAAAGTCCTATATATAATTATATTCTTCTTTAGTACAAAATAATAAAAATTAATTGTAAAAAAAATAATAATTTGGTATAATTATTTTGTAAATAATAGACCTTCTATAATAATTAAAATACAAAAGCTATTATTTGATAAAAAAATCAGATTAGAATAGGGGAATTTATTATGTTTAAAAGAGTATTATTTTTAGTAGTATTAATTATTGTAATGCTTGGAATTTATAAATTTGGTTTTAAAGATTCAAAGAAACAAAAATCTATTAATGATGATATTAAATCTTACATTGAAAATGATATAGGTATTAAAAACTATATACTTAGTGATACACCTACAGAAAGAATAGAGAAAGACGGATATACTGATTATATTTGGCATGTAAAATATTATGATATTGAATTTGATGTTATCAATAATTATCGTTACAGTTTAGAATTTAAAATGCATAGCTTGGAGTCGGACTTTGACCAAAAAGTAATGGATTATTATGCAGAACATTATATTTCGGATAAAATAACATATAAAAAAGATTATGTATATAATTTGAACAGGATAATTTGTGAAATTGCTAATGAAAAAAAAGAAATTGATGAAAACAAACTAGAAGAGAGCTATAATAATATAGTTGAATTTATTAGAAAATTTGATTTTGATAAGTATCCAATAAAAAATATATCTGTTGAAATTACAAATAAATCTGGACACGTAAAATGGTTATCAATATATCAATATAATCATATAAAAACATTTGAAGAGTTTAAAAATTCGAATTAGTAATCAATCTTGAATGTAAATAAAGAGAAAAAGGAGGTTTTTTATGGTTTATGATATAAAAAATCTTTCATTAGAAGAAAAAATTGGACAAATGTTAATTGTAGGATTTGAAGGAAAAAAGATTACTCAAAGAAATATTGACCAAATTCAAAAATATAAAGTTGGAGGAATAATATTATACAAAAGAAACTTTGATTCTTATGAACAAATGTTAGAAATTATTAAACAATTAAGAGAATTAAATAAAATTAACAAAATTCCTTTATTTATTGCTGTAGATCAAGAAGGAGGAAGAGTAAATAGAATTCCTAAGGAGTTCTTAAATATACCTGCACCTTATAAAGTTTATGAAAAGTTAGGGGAAGAAGGTATAAAAAAAGCATCATTAATCACAGCAGAGATATTAAAAAAATCAGGTTATAATATGAATTTTGCGCCTAATTTAGATATATACAGATTTGAAGAAAATAGAGTAGTAGTAGGAGATAGAAGCTTTAGTAAGGATATTAACATTATTACAAAAATGGGTATGAATCAGTTTAATATTTATAAGTCTAATGGAATAATACCTGTTATAAAGCATTTTCCAGGTCATGGTGCAGCTAAATCAGATTCACACTATTTTTCACCTAAAATAAAATTTAAATTTGAAGAATTATTAAATTCAGATTTAAAGCCTTTTGATGAATTAATTAAAAATGGAGCAGAGTGTGTTTTGATTGGACATTTAAGAATAAAAAATAAAACAAGATATATTCCTTGTTCACTTTCTAGAGAATTTATTATAAAAGAACTAAGAAGACGATTTAATTTTAAAGGATTAGTAATATCAGATGATTTAAAAATGAGAGCAATACAAAATATTTATGGATATGAAAAAGCTGCTTTAAAAGCTATTCAGGCTGGAAATGATATTATTATGTTTAGATATCCTGAATTTTGGGAAAAAATTACAATAAAAAAACTAATTAATGAAGCAAAGAATAAAAAAATTAATCCATATCATATTGATAAAAGCGTAAAAAAAATACTTGAATTAAAAGAAAAATATAATTTGACAGATATTATGCCAAAAGAAAAAATAGATATTGATGGAATTAATAAGCAAATACAAGAAATTAGAAATATAGTTTA
This sequence comes from uncultured Eubacteriales bacterium, assembly GCA_902787685.1. Classification (GTDB taxonomy): domain Bacteria; phylum Bacillota; class Clostridia; order TANB77; family CAG-508; genus CAG-269. The sequence continues at coordinate 78,577 of CADAHH010000009.1, forward strand.
TGGAGAAAATCTAAATGGATAAAATAGCATTAATTGGTGATGTACATGCAAATTTAACAGCATTAGAAGCGGTATTAGAAGATATAGAAAAAAGAAATATATCAAAGATTTACTGTCTAGGTGATATTGTATCAAAAAGCGTAAATCCTGATATTGTAATTGATATTATAAAAGAAAAATGTGATGTTATTTTAAAAGGTAATTGTGATGAAATTTTTTCATCAGAAAGAGCATTAACTAGACAATTTTGGACTAGAATGAAAATAGGAGAGAAAAGAGCAAAGTTTTTAAGAGAGTTACCAATAATGCATGAGTTATACCTAAGCGGAAAATTAATTAGGCTTTTTCATGCATCACCTTATAGTTTAGAACATATATATAATCCGGAATATAATAAGCATGATAAAAGGTACAATAATAAAATTATAATAAATCCAATGGAATTATTTAATAATACGGATTTTATTGGTAAATCTAAAAATGATAAAATTCCTGATGTTGTAGGATATGCACACTTACATATGCCAATTATATTTAAAGTTGAAGATAAAATAATTTTCAATACTGGGAGTGTTGGAGCATCATATAATAAAGGAGAAGCAACTTATACAATTTTAGAGGGAGAATTAAATTCTTTAAAAATAACTAATATGGAAATTTCTAATGTTTCTGTTTATTATAATTTAAAAAAAGAAATAAAATATATAGAAGAATCTGATATTCCAACAAAAGATGATATTATTGCTTATTTAAAAAATTAAATGAGGTGAATACAATGGTAAAAAATTTTAAAACAGCACAAAAGATATTAAGCAAATATAATCAAGAGCATTTATTATATTTTTTTGATAAGTTAAAAGAAAGTGAAAAGAATATTTTAATTGAGCAAATTTTAAATACAGATTTTAAAACATTAAATAGAATATATGCAAATTCATTTAAAGATGATTCTATTGATTCATCTAGAATTTCACCTATAGAGTATTATACAAAATCTAATTTGTCAGTTGAAGAAAAAGAAAAATATATTTCAGTAGGTGAAGATATTATAAAAAAAAATAAACTCGCTGTTCTTACTCTTGCAGGTGGGCAAGGAACTAGACTAGGGTTTAAAGGGCCTAAAGGATGCTATGAATTAACTCTTGATGAAAAAAAATCATTATTTGAATTAATATGTGATAAGCTAAAAAATGTATTTAATAAATATGGCGTATATTTAAATTGGTATATTATGACAAGTGAAGATAATGATGAAGGAACAAAGAAATTTTTTAGAGAGAAAAAATATTTTGGTTATCCAAAAAATCAAATATACTTTTTTAAGCAACATACGATAGAGATTATGGATAAAGAAGGTCGAATACTATTAAATAAACTCTATTCTATTAAAAGAGCTTCAAATGGAAATGGTGATGTTTTTAAAGCTTTCAAACGTTATCATTTAGATACTACCTTAAATAATATTGAATGGATTTCAATATCAGGAATTGATAATATAATATTAGAAATTGTTGATCCATTATTTATAGGGCTTACTGCTCAGAATAAATCAATGGCATCTTCAAAATCGATTTGTAAAAATGATTTAGAATCCAAAGATTATGTATTTGCTAAAGTTGACAATTGTGTAAATATAATTCCTCCTAGTAATTTAACTGAAGAACAAAAGTATTCAAAAAATGAAAATGGTAAATATAACTATAATCAAATAAATATTTTATCACATTTATTTAATAAAAAAATATTTTTAGAGATTGCCAAATTAAAGCTTCCCTATCATAGAGCTTTTAAAAAGAATGATTTTATAGATGAAACAGGAATGAAAGTTGTTGTAAAAGAGCCAAACTCTTTTAAATTCGAGAATTTTATTTTTGATGCATTTAAATATATAAATAATTTTACATTGCTTGAAGTAGAAGAAGATGAGGAATTTGCTCCAATAAAAGCATTTACAGGGAAATATACTCCAGAAACTGCAATGGATTTATATTGTAAAAAGTATAATGTGGCTAGGAAAGAATTATAGAATTCTTTCCTAATTATCCTCAGCTAACGGATTGCTTTCTACTGCATTTCTTACTTGCTGATTACTTACATGTGTATATATTTCAGTAGTAGAAATACTTTCGTGTCCAAGTAATTCTTGCAAAGCCCTAATATCAACACCGCCATATTGATACATAAGTGTAGCAGCTGTGTGACGCAATTTATGTACAGAATATTTTTGAGAGTCAATTCCAGCTTGTTTTAATTCTGTATAAATTATTTCTTGTACCATTCTTCTAGAAATTCTTTGACGTCTTTCGCTTAAAAATAATGCTTTATCAGAATTCTTTGAATCTTTTTTTATTCCTTCTTTTGGTCTAACAAGCATATATTCTTTAATTGCTTTAATACATGCTTTATTTAAATAAATAGTTCTTTCTTTATTTCCTTTTCCAATAACAGTCATTTGATTTTCTTCAAAGTTTATATCTTGAATATTTATTCCAACAAGTTCTGCTAGACGCATACCACAATTTAAAAATAAAGTAGTAATTGCATGATCTCTTTCAGGATTTCGCTTATCCTCATTAGAAGAAACATTTAATAATTTTCTGCTTTGTTCTAATGTTAAATATTTAGGTAATCTTCTATCAAGTTTAGGAGTTTCTAGGTTTTGACTTGGATTTATTTCTATAATATTTTTCATACATAAATAATTAAAGAACATTCTAAGGCTCGAAACTTTTCTTGACCTTGTTGCAGCTTTACTTTTAAAATTAGATGTTAGATATGCTAAGAAGGCATGTAAATCATCTAATTTAACTTTTTTTATAGTATCTAATGTAATATCATTATAGGTAATATTTTCTAATTCTGTTTCATCTGTTAGTTTAAAATGTATTTTTAAAAATTTTAAAAATGTAGCTAAATCATAATTATATTCTTTGACAGTATTAGGTGATTTATTTTGTATTGTAACCATATAATCTAAAAAACTATTCAAATAATCAGGATTATTATTTCTTTCAATCATAATTTTCCTCCAGATTTATTTATTATTATATTATAACTCATAGCTTGATAATATATATTAATTCATTTCTTCCGTTCTCCAAGTTGGCTTGACTTTGTACTAAGCTATAGTTTATTAACCATAATCAGAACGAGTAAATAATAACTGACTACTACAAGGGTCGAACTCATCCATTCATTAATATATATTATCTAGCTATGAGTTGTAAATATATTATATAGTTTTGTAAAAAAAATGTCAAAGGGTATTGTCACTGGTACCGGAGATTTTTGACATAAAACTATCTATTTGATATAATACAAAAGGTAAAATTACAAAGAAATAGGGGATATATTATGAGTAAGAAAAAGAGTTTAAATGTTAAAAAAATAGTTTTTTTAATTATTATTCTAGGAGTTATGTTTGGAACAGGTGTATTTGTTAATAACAAAACTAAGGTTAAATATAATAAAACTGAAACTTCAAACACTATAAGCAATTTAAATGATAGTGTTAGTGAAGAAAAGGATTTAAAAAAAGAAGAAACTGTTATTTCAGAAAAAACTGAATTGGAAGAAAGATTAGAAAATGGAAAATACCTGTCTGATAGTGGGTTACCTGTTTTAATGTATCATTTTTTCTATGACAAAAATGAAAGAGAGCCTCAAGATGGAAATTGGATAGAAATAAATGATTTTGAACAACAAATAAAATATTTATCTGAAAATGATTATTATTTTCCAACATGGGAAGAAGTAGAAAACTATATTGATGGAAAAACTGAACTTCCAGAAAAAAGTGTTGTTATAACAGTAGATGATGGAGACCCTTCATTTTTTGAGCTTGGAGTTCCTATAATACAAAAGTATAATGTGAAAGCAACATCTTTTGTAGTTGCATATTGGTATGGAGATGTAGCTCAAAATAAAGAAAATAATATAAGCTATCAATCACATTCTTATGATATGCATAAAGGTGGTTCTAATGGAAAAGGTGTAATGTTATCATGGAGCTATGAAAAAATGGTAGAAGATTTAAAAACATCTCAAGAGGTTTTAGGCGGAGCAAATATTTTTTGCTATCCATTTGGACAATATAATGAATTAGATAAAAAAGCTTTAAAAGATACTGGCTTCAAACTTGCATTTACTACACAAGGTGGAAGAGTAAAAAAAGGAGCATCTAAATTTGAACTCCCAAGAGTAAGAATATCTGGAACAACAAGTATAGAATCATTTATAAAAAAAGTTGAATAATTGTTAAATTGGGACCGGGTATTTTTTGCACACAAATGAAAATAACTAATCCTGTTTAACCGCACATCATTTTTAAAATCCTATGGTACCCCCTTTAGGGATACCCACCATACGGATTTAAAAAACGATATGCTGACGCGGATTAGTTATTTTTTAATAAATGTGCAAAAAATACCCGGTCCAAATTGCCAAATTGAAACTAAATCAAATTTTGCACATAAATCTTGTAACTACATGAAAGTAGTACAGCTTTTAGTAAATATCTATTTTCGTTTGAAGAATCAACTTTAGAAAATTCTTTTTTCTCAAAGATAGATATAACCGCTTCTTCAAATAGAGAGCAAAAACTATTATATGCATGAGAGATATCTGTACTTTCTAATGCAATATTAATAAGGCTTGAAATTTCATTCATGCTAAAAACTTGTTTTAGTATACAGATTACAAATAGTTTAGCACATTGTGTTTTAGAGTATTTCTTTTTTACAGGTGCTTCTAATATATTGTTTTTTACATAATTATTAATCATTGTTTTTGTTAAAATCTGATTTTTTTCATCTTCTTCATCATCACCATATTTTATGCATTCAGATAAAGAGCTATTTATAAAGGTAAGAATTTGATCCATATATAAATCTACATTTGGAAGTTCTTCCCATCTGGGAATATGAATTTTTTCTATCGAAATAGTCTGTTTTTTTGCCATAAAATCCTCCTAATATATGCTTATGATAACATTTTTTTTTATTCAAGTCAATATTTTATAATATGATCTTTACTCATCTAGTATAAAACTATTGACATAACATCGAGTTTAATATATAATAATCAGTATAATATAGTCGTAAAATAATAGTGAGGTGATTTATTATGAGAAAACAATTTTTTATACCAAGATGTGATACTGATAATAATATCCCTACAAGAAATGAACTAAGTGAAGATGACGATGGTTACAATGCTTTTTCAAATCATCCTACCGATAAAAAAAAATGGTCACGAGACATGTTAGTTGGGAAAGTTAATCCATTGCTTAGAAATAGGGGTCGGCAAAACAGGATTTGACAGATGACAGATAAAATTACAGTTTTGAATAATTTATTAGATATAAAAAAAGAGCACGTTGCTCTTTTTTTATAGTTTCTATTTGGTATGAAATGGAAATATCTGTAAACTTTTACAAAAAAGGACCGTCCCCAAATGAAAAATTCCATTGACAAAGTTTTCAAAATGTGGTAATCTAGTTTTTGTTACTAGATGAAAAGGAGATATTTTTTTATGAGTAAAGAAAGAAATAAGTTAAGAAATGCCAAAAGGTTTAATAATATTAAAGAAGTAATACTTAACTCTGTCAGTTTATATGGAGATAATATTGCTTATGTTACAAAAGTAAAAAAAGATAAAGAAAATGTTCAATATATAAATCATACTTATAATGATTTATTAAATGATATCTATTGTTTTGGTACAGGGTTATATAAGTTAGGATTAAAAAATTCTAGAGTTGCAGTATGTGGTAGAAATAGTTACAAATGGGTAGTTAGCCACTTAAGTAATTTAATGGGTGGAATTGTATCTGTTCCAATAGATAAAGAATTACAATTAAAAGAATTAGAAGAATCATTAATAAGAAGCAATGTTGAAGCTCTTGTTTTTGATGAAAAATACAAAGATAATATTATAAAAATTAAAGAAAAAGGAAAAACAAATATCAAGTTTTTTATATGTATGTCTCAATTAGATGGTTTTATTTGGTATGATGAGCTTTTAGAAGAAGGAAAAAAAGCTTTAGAAAATGGAGAAAATGAATTTAAAGACTATACTCCAAATTCAAAAAACATGAGTATTTTATTATTTACTTCTGGAACAACTTCAAAAGCAAAAGCTGTAATGCTTAGTCAAGATGGAATATGTGCCAATATTGCAGATCTTCAAATGGTAGAAGGTGTTAGGTCTACTGATACTAATATTGCATTTTTACCATTTCATCATATTTTTTCATCAACAGGAATGTTATTTATGATGGCATGTGGAGTTAAAACAGTATTTCCTGATGGATTAAAATATATAAAACAAAACTTACATGAATATGAGGTTTCTGTATTTGTAGGAGTTCCGCTTCTTATTAATAAAATGTATGAAACTATTGAAAAAGAAATTGAAAAACAAGGTAAAACAAAATTATTAAAAAATGCTATTAAAATTAGTAATTTCTTATTAAAATTTCATATTGATATTAGAAAAATACTATTTAGACAAATAGTAAATGCTTTAGGTGGAAAAATGAGATTAATAGTTGCTGGTGGAGCTCCACTTGAAAAGAGAATTGCTCAAGGATTTAATGACTTTGGTATACATTTAGTTCAAGGCTATGGTTTAACAGAAACTTCACCTGTTATTTCTGCTGAAAATGATAAATATATAAAACCAGGTTCTGTAGGTATACCTATGAGAAGTATGAAGGTTGAAGTAGTAAATAAAGATCAAGATGGAATAGGTGAAATAAGAGTAAAAGGCCCTAATATAATGCTTGGTTATTATGAAAATGAAGAAGCAACAAATGCAGTATTAAGAGATGGATGGTTTTATACTGGTGATTTAGGATATTTTGATGAAGATGGATTTTTATTCTTAACAGGTAGACAAAAAGATGTAATTGTTCTTAAGAACGGTAAAAAAGTATTCCCTGAGGAATTAGAAATGCTTGTTGATAAACTAGAAGAAGTGGAAGAATCATTTATTTATGGTTTGCCACAAAATGGTAATAATAATGATCCAATGGTCTCATTGGAAGTGGTATATACTGAAGATGCTATTAAAGATAAAACTGAAGAAGAACTTAAAAAAATCATTTGGGATAAGGTTAAAGAAATTAATAAAACTTTACCACAATACAAATATATCAAAAATCTGATCATTACAAATGAACCATTGATTAAAACTACAACACATAAAGTAAAGAGAAAAGAGGAATTGGAAAAGGTGCTTAATAAATAGTTTTTTGCAAATTATAAATATTGAAGATAAATGGAAGAGGTGTGAGGTAAGAAATCATACCTTTTTCTTATATGTAAGATTAGAAGAAAATCATTGTCGAGTAATTTACATAATTTGACTATTTGCCGAAAATTTGATATAATACTCTGTAAATTATATTATAATAATATACAATTTATTTACTGAAAGGAATAAATCATTATGAAATTTAATTTTAATAAAATTACGAAAGGATTTGCTATTATTCTTAGTACGATTGCTTTGAGCTTTTCGTCACCACAAACTGTAAATGCAAATAATAATGATAATTATAAATATTCAGATACTAAAGATGATGTAGAGATGGAATCAAGATTTATAAAATCATTACAAGCTCAGCTTAAAAATGGGGTTGTGGCACTAAAAAAAAATTCAGAAAGATATATTAAGGGTATATATATAAATGATGAAACTGTTCGAATTGACTTGATTTCAGGCGAATCATTATCTGGTACAGTAAAACGTATGCGTATTAGAGATATTAGTATTCCAATTTTATATTTAGAAAAATATAGTATTGATATTAAAATAAGGAACATTAATGTCTTAGAAGAGTTTAAGGGAGAAGATATTAGAGATTTTTATAATTCAAATATTAGAATAGAACAATGTCGAAGTTTATGGTTAAATGATTGTTTCCTATATATGCCTGATTATAAGATAATTTCAAATTTAGAAAATTTAAAATCTTTAATTATTACAAATAGTACGTTAGTAGATTTTTATAGTGACAATTTATATTTAATTTTTAATAACCCTACTCTAGAAAATTTTATACTATGTGGAGGAGGCTTTGATAATATAATTGGAGTTACTTTTGAATATCCTGAAAACTTACAATATGTTGCATTAGGGGATGGAACTGGAATAACATCATTAAATCTTGGTGGTGCTTTTAATTTAAAAGCATGGTATTCTGGAACTGATGTAAGAGAAAATACTATTGATAATATGGGAATTGATGAATTTATAAATTACACATTTGAACCAGGAGGTCATGCTTCAGGCAATAACTTTATCGTATCTATTTATGATTTAATAGATGCTAAGTCATTGGACGGTTTTGATTTAAATTCTATACCAGCCTGCGATCCTGAACATGTCGCATATGTTTTATCTAAAGCGGGATTAGATTCAACAAAAATATCTATGTCACCAAATGGAGGAGATACGGTTTCAAATGATATTATAGCGCTTTTTAAAAGCAAAAATTTGCCTTTATCAAATCCAACAATTAGAGAAGCAAATGAATTGTTTAATACAATTGTTAATCAAGTATATGAAAATGTAACTGATGATTCATCTGATTATGATATAATTAAAGAGATTTTTAAAGCATATCTTAAATCTCATAATACACTGATATTAGATAGGGCCCTTGGAATTAAATATAATACATTTACATATAATGATTGTCAAAATTTAATAAGATTAATAAACTCATTTGGAATAAGAGCATATTTACTTGAAGATAACTATTATGGTAACTATGAAAATAATGATGATAGAACTGTAAATATACTTATTTATACAGATAAAAAAATATTGGTTATAAACGTTTCTGATTTTAATAAAGAAGTTATCTCAAAAATAGATGAAATAATGTACAATGTTAATACAATGGAAGAAATAAAAAATACTGTTGGTGAGAATTTTGAATCTTTAGTAAGTGATATTTGTCAAGAAATACCTTATGATGATATTTCAGATGTAGGATTAGAAAATGAGTTAAGATTTAAAGAATTATATCTTCCTTCAAGTGTTTTAAATGATATTGCTAATTATTTAAGTTTTACCAAAAATCCTACTCAATTAAAATTTACAATACCACAAACAGGTAGATTAGAAAGATATTCCCATCAAGCTGGCTTTAAAAAACGTTTAAAAACAAATTACACATGGAACGGAGGCGAAATATATCAAGCATATAATAATCAAAAATTTAATCCAAATTATACTCCATCAGCTCCAGATAACTCAAGATAATAAGCCTTTTAGTTAAGAAAGTCTATAGGACTTTCTTTTTGTGTTTTACCTATTGTATTTTTCGACATATTGTGTTAATATATTTAGTGTTAAAAGAGTAAAAAATAAATAGTTAAGACTTATCAAACGGGAAGTTGTTGGTAAGGCAAGAGCAATCGCTTATTTATTTTTGCATTCCACTTTTTCACAAAACGTGTATAGTTTAAAAGATTTAGATTAACTTCTTTCTTGTGAAATATGGAAACTCTCACAAGAAAGGAGTTTTTTATATGTCAAAAATAAAAAAAATTGTTATTTCAGGATTACTATTAGCTTTGCTTATTGTACTATCAAGATTTGTTTCAATAAAAACTCAAATTTTGGTTATAAGTTTTAGCTTTATACCAATTATTATGTCAGCCATTTGGCTTGGTCCAAAATATAGTACATTAATTGCAATGCTTGGAGATTTAATTGGAGCAATTTTATTTCCTTTTGGAACTTATTTTATTGGCTATACAATAAGTCAAGCTTTAACTGGATTTGTATATGGTATGTTTTTATATAAAAAAGGGGAAGAGTTATCTACAAAAGAATTATTAATTAGATTAACAATAAGTTCTCTAATTGTCCTAATTTTAATAAATGTATTTTTAACTTCTTTATGGATACATATTCAATATGGTAAAGCCTATATTGTAATAATGACAGGTAGAATAGTAGCTCAAATTTGTATGTTCCCAATACAATTAATTGTAATTTATGCTTTAGAAAAATATACAAGACCTATAGTTAAAAAATATTTGATGTAATAAATTATATTTAAAAATCAAATATATTTAATCTTAAAATTTCCGTTCTCCAGCCGTTTTATGTATGAGAAAATAATTAATTCATATCCACGGAATATAATAATTTAAATGGTAACGTTCTGAACCGCAATATCTGGCACTAATATTTAAAATTCACGCCGTTTATATTATATGAAATAGAATATAATAATCGCAAACGGCTTCAGAACTGCGAGTAGGTCGAACTCAATTTTAATATTAAATATATTTGATTTCTATAATTAATAATAATAATGATTTATAGAAAGGCATTTCGAACATTATGGATATTGAAAAGTATTATTCGAATTTTTTTTCTGGAACAAAAGATCCTAGCTTAGATGCAATGAATTTTTTTATGGAGAGATTAGGTCATCCAGAGAAAAAACTAAAATTTATACATATTGCAGGTACAAATGGCAAAGGAAGCACTACTGAAATGATTTCAAACATTTTAATAGATGCTGGATATAAAGTTGGGAAGTATATGACTCCTCAACTTATAAAACTTAATGAAAGAACAAGTATAAATAATATAAATATAACTGATGCAGAATTTGAAGCTCTTATAAAAAAACTTGATATTTTTGTACACGAGTATAATAGCTCACATTCTACTAATGTCACACAATTTGAATTTGATACAGCATTAGCAATTGAATATTTTTATGAAAAAAAATGTGATATAGTTGTTTTAGAAGCGGGACTAGGTGGAACATATGACTGCACAAATATTGTTCATTCACTTATATCAATAATTACAAGTATTGGATTAGATCATATGGATCTTTTGGGAAATACTTTAGAAGAAATTGCGAGTCAAAAAGCAGGAATTATAAAAAGTGATTCAAATACTATTTTCGTACAACATACTAAAGATTCTGTAAACAATGTAATTATTAATAGATGTAATGAAGTTAATTCTAATTTACATTTAATAAAACCAGAAGATATAAGTAACTATTCTTATAATATGGATTATCAAAGTTTTAATTATAAAGAATTTGAAAATATAATAGTTAAACTTAAAGGAGTAAAACAGATTTACAATGCTTCAATAGCTATTGAATGTTCAAAAATTTTGATAAATTACAGTTTTAATATTAATGAAACAAATATAAGAAATGGGATTAAAAATGCAACAATTAAAGCAAGATTAGAAAAATTATATGAAAATCCTACAATTTATTATGAAGGTGGGCACAATCTTCCAGCAATAGAAAACTTTTTAAATAGCTTAAATATGTATTTTAAAAATTGTAAAAAAGTATATATATTTCAAATCTTAAAAACAAAAGATTACAAAGCTGTTTTAGATAAGCTTATTAAATATGACAATAGTACTTATATTTTCACAGATGGAAATGATACAAATAAATATGTAAAAAAAGAGGATTTATTAGAGTATGCCAATAGTCTTTCTAAAGAGAACAATTATTATACAATGAAGTTAAAAGATGCAATTGATTTTGCAAAAAAAGAGTATAAAGATGAAATAATATTCATATTAGGAAGTTTTTACATTTATGGAGATGTAATCGAATTATTAAAGGACGAATAAAAAATGATTAAAATTGAGAATTTAGATTATAAATATAAAAGTGGAGATAATGTTTTAGAAAATATCAATTTGGAAATACAAGAAGGAGAAATAATTAGCATAATAGGAAAAAACGGAAGCGGAAAATCTACTCTTTTAAGTCTGATAGCAGGTCTATATAAGCCAACAAAAGGAAGGATTTATATAGATGATATAGACACATCTTCTAAAAAGGATATAATCAATTTGAGAAAAAAAGTTGGGATAGTTTTCCAAAATCCTGATAATCAAATTCTTTTTCCAAGTGTATTTGAGGATTTAGAATTTGCACTTAAAAATTTAAAAATAGATAATTCTAAAGAAAGAATAGAGAAAGCACTTAAAGTTGTAAATATGAGTGAATATATTAACAAAGACAGTTATGAGCTTTCTTTAGGTCAAAAACAAAGAATTAATATTGCAAGTATATTAGCAGTTTCACCAAAATATCTTCTTTTTGATGAACCTACTACAATGATAGATTCATTTGAAAAGGAAAAAATATATGATTGTTTTAAAAAACTAAAATCAGAAGGATATACTATTATATTTGTTACAAATAATATTAATGAAATACTTCTTTCTGATAAAATAATCATTATTGAAGATAAACATATTAAAGATTTGTTTTATAAAGATAAACTACTAGAAAAGGTTGATTTACTAGAACAAAGCGAAATAAGAATTCCTGATATTATTAGAATTATACTTGAGCTTAAGAAAAAAGGAATTGAAATATCTATAAATGATTGGACAATTGAAGGGCTAATTAGAGCAATTACTAATAAGATAAATTAGTGATTGAATATAAATCCTGCTAGTAAGCATATAAATATATACTTATATGCTTACTAATAATAAGGGAGTATAGTATGAAAAATTTATTAAAATTTATTATATTTATATTTTTAACTTTTGCCATTTTTTTTATAAAAAATATTTATGCTTTATGTATTTTAGCAACTATAAACATATCTTTGATGCTAATACTAAAAATATCAATAAAAGAGTTTTTTAAGAGTTTTAAAATGTTACTTCCATTTCTTTTTGTGGCATTTTTATTAAATATTGTTTTAGCAGATTTAATGGAAGCTACATTGATTTTATTTAGAATTATCATATGTTATTGTATTACATATATTTATTACAAAACAACAACAATAGCAGAAATATCATACACATTTGAACTATTGCTTTCACCACTTAAAATATTTAAGATTAATACAAAAAATATTTCTCTTATTGTTTCAATTTCTCTTTGCACAATACCTATCTTAAAAAATGAGATTACAGCAGTCCAGAATGCCATTAAATCTAAAGGAGCAAAAATCAAAATAAGTAATTTTTCTTTAGTTTTAAAACCAATATTAATATCTATAATAAAAAGAACAGGAGAGATGGAAAAAGCATTAATTTCGAAAGGATTTATGGAATAATTATTGAAGGTATAAATTGTGAAGAATGGTTTGAGAAGTTAAATAGTATTTTTGATATACAAAGTTTTAATGTTATAGATTATGATTTAATCAAATTGATAATGCAAATATTATAAAAGATATTGCAACTATAGTAATTAAGGAGTATAATCTTAATTAGAAAATATAAGAAATATTTTAAAATAGTATAAAGGAGAGAAAATGAGAATTAATAATATAGAAGATTTAATTAGAGTACTTAAATCTTATAGCTTAAAAGATGCTTCACTATCCCAAATAATAGAGTTACAATTTCTTGAAAATAAATATAACTTTAAAGAAATAGAAAATATGATTAATAACTATTTAACAGATTATAAAAAAGGTGCAGATAGTGCTATATGGGAATATGAGATTCTTGAAATAGCACGACCATTTATAAATGAAGTTGAAAAGATATTTAAGCCTAATAACGATAAAGCAACAATTCAACCAGATGAAGAAAGTAGGTTTTAATTTTATAGTTTTAAGTTTAATTAATAATAATGAATTGGAGTGATATTATGCAAGACATAGAAGAATATTGTAAATTAGCTGAAAATTTAATAGCTAGGTTAAAAGAGCTTGGTGATTCACTTTGACATATCAAAACTAGAGCAAGAATTAAGCGAATTAGAAAAATTGACAGTTGAACCAAATTTTTGGGATGATACTAAAAATGCAAATGAAGTTCTTGATAAAATAAAAAACATAAAAAATAAATGCTTAAAATATAGAGAATTAGAAGCGGATTTATCTAGTATAAAAGAGATTATAGATTTATTAAGAATAGAAGATGACGAAAGCCTTGCAAAAGAAATGATAAAAGACATAAAAAAGAGTGAAACAGAATTACAAAAATTTGAAATTTTAACTCTTTTATCAGGAAAGTATGATAAAAATAATGCAATTTTAACTATTCATCCAGGTGCTGGAGGAACAGAAGCACAAGACTGGGCTGAAATGCTTTACAGAATGTATACAAGGTGGGCTAATAAATCAAATTACAAAGTAGAAGAACTTGATTATTTAGAAGGTGATGAAGCAGGTCTTAAATCTGTTACTTTTGAAGTTTCAGGAGAAAATGCTTATGGCTATTTAAAAGGGGAGATGGGAGTACATAGATTAGTAAGAATATCTCCATTTGATAGTGGAGGCAGACGTCATACATCATTTGCTTCTTTAGAAGTATTACCTGAAATAACAGATGATATTGATTTATATATTAATCCAGATGATATTAAGATGGATGTATTCAGAGCTTCAGGAGCAGGTGGACAGCATATTAATAAAACTTCATCAGCTGTTAGGTTAACTCATATTCCAACTGGAATCGTAGTTTCTTGTCAAACACAACGTTCTCAATTACAAAATAGAGAGTTTGCAATGAAAATGCTGAAATCAAAACTTTTAGATTTAAAAGAAAAAGAACATAAAGAAACAATTGATGAATTAAAGGGAGTTCAGAGAGAAATTGCTTGGGGTAGTCAAATTAGATCATATGTATTTTGCCCATACACTTTAGTAAAAGACCATAGAACAAATTATGAAGTGGGAAATGTACAAGGAGTCATGGATGGAGATTTAGATGGGTTTATTCAGAGTTATTTGACAATGGCAAAATAAATATTAGATTTAAATCTTTTAACTAAAAATAATAAAAAAACATATAATATAACAGTTGTTGCTCATTAAATATTGAAAATGGAAGTGAGAAGTATGATTTTTACAATATATATAGTACCTCTCACATCAAATACAGAAATTGATTTATTATTGGACAATAACCATAAAAGGAATGTTTATAATTAAATAATCCTTATTAAATAAAAAAGAAGGTGCCAAATATGGACACAGTAGTATTGAAATTTGGAGGAAGTTCTGTTGCAGATAATATTAAATTAAATATTGTTGCAGAAAAAATAAAAGAATTTTATGATGAAAATAAAAGAATTGTAATTGTAGTTTCAGCACAAGGGAAAACAACAGATGAACTTATAAAAGAAGCAATGAGTTTATCAAGTGTACCAAATGAAAGAGAGCTAGATGTTCTCTTAAGTTCAGGGGAGCAAATGTCAATGGCAAAACTTTCTATTTTATTAAACAGACTTGGCATGAAAGCAATTTCTTTAACTGGCTGGCAGGCTGGAATTTTTACTAATAATACAAATCAAGATGCTATTATTGAAGATATTGATACATCTCGTATTGAAAAAGAGTTAAATAATGGAAATATAGTTATAGTTGCTGGTTTTCAAGGAATTAATAGAAACATGGATATTACAACTTTAGGTAGAGGAGGTTCTGATACTACAGCTGTTGCAATAGCAGCTAAAATCAAAGCAAATCATTGCTATATATTTTCAGATGTAGATGGAGTATATTCTGCAGATCCAAAAAAAACTAAAGTTGCTAAAAAAATAGATGCAATTTCATATTCTGAAATGTTAGATATTGCAGATGAAGGAGCTAAAGTCCTTCATAACAGGTGTGTTGAACTTGGCGAGAGATTCAACATTCCAATTGTTGCAAAATCAACATTTATAGATAATTCAGGGACTTTAATTAATGATAAAATAGAAGAAAGTACTGT
Organism: uncultured Eubacteriales bacterium; assembly: GCA_902787685.1. Classification (GTDB taxonomy): domain Bacteria; phylum Bacillota; class Clostridia; order TANB77; family CAG-508; genus CAG-269. Next base: position 94,288 of record CADAHH010000009.1, read on the forward strand.
AAAAAGTATTGTAAAAAATGATGATTTAAAATATGTGCATATAACATCAAAGACTACTTATTCAGTTGATATATTTAATAATATTTATTATAGTTTTATAGAAAATGAATTAAATGTTAAAAACCTTGTAAATAGCAGTGCTGATACAATTGATATTTCATTTACAATTTCAAAGTCAAAATTCAATAAATTTGCAGGCTTGCTTGAAGATAAATGGCCAGAATTAAATGCAACTTATTTAGATATAACAAGAATATCTGTTATCGGAAATGGAATTATGAGTAATAATAGTATTGTTACTAAAATAATGAATATTGTTGATAAAAATCATTTAAACATAATAAGTATGGAAATAAATGAAGCAAAAATAGCTATAATATTTAAAGAAATTATTCCTGATGAAATTTTAGAAGAACTTCACAAAGCTCTAATATCGTAATGATATTAGAGCTTTGTCGTAATTCTTAAAAAGAAATATAAAGGCGATTATTATATTTTTATTGTAGGGGGGCGATTTTAATCGCCCGCACAGGTTCTAAAATCAAAATAACCGAATATAAATATTTATAGCAAAGGAGGAAAGTACTATGGTTGTCGAAGAAAGAAAGAATATAGGATTAAACAATATAGTTCAAAATATTGTTTTGGAAAATAGAAATAAATTAAGTGTTTCTGGCGTAAAAGATGTTATAAGTTTTGATGATGAACTTGTTATAATTGAAACAGAGTTAGGTTTATTAACAGTAAAAGGAAATAATTTAAAAATTAATAAGTTAAGTATAGATACAGGGGATGTGAGTGTAGAAGGAGAAATCTCTAATCTTGGTTATAGTGACCCTACTAAAAAATCACAAGAACAAGGATTATTTTCTAAAATATTTAAATAACTAGCAAGAGGTGTGAAGTGCAAATGATTAATAATCAAGCGGTATTATTTCTAATTTTCTCATTAAATGGTGTAATCATAGGTTTAATTTTTGATTTTTTTAGAATTTTAAGAAAAAGCTTTAAAACATCAAATTTGATGACTTCAATTCAAGATATTATATTTTGGATAATAACAGGAATAAGCGTTGTTTTTTTTATGTATAATTTTTCAGATGGAACTATAAGGTTTTACATGTTTCTAGGTTTACTTTTTGGATTTATTATATACATCTTGGCAATAAGCCAATATATAATAAAAATATTTGTTTATATAATTAAAACAGTCAAAACCATTTTAAATAGTATAATCAAATTTATTACATATCCTCTAAAAAAAAATATAACATTTTTTAAAAACAGACATTACTCAACAAAATAAAATAATTAAACTATAAAAATATCAAAATAATTAAATAATAAAGGGGATTTTGGATATTATTGGAGAATAATATATATAGGTTAAAATTTTTTAAAAGAAAGAATGGTTATACGTATGAAAAATAAAGGCATTTTATTAAAAAGAATAATTCTTGTTTTAGTTATATTTTATGCAATAATAACATTTATTAATCAGCAAAAAGTATTAAATAATTATAATGCTCAAGTTAATAGTTTAAAAATTGATATTGCAGAAGCTCAAAAAAAACAAGAAGAGTTAAATAATCAAAAAGAGAATGTTAATTCACTTGAATATATTGAAGCATTAGCAAGAGAAAAGCTAGGTATGTATATGCCTAATGAAAAAGTATATGTTGATAATGAAAATTAAATAAACCTTGTTTTATCAGGGTTTATTTTCTGTTTTACTTCACAAATTGTTTTTTTTATGATATAATACAGTCTGTTGTTATATTCATATGATAATCTATAATTTATAATATTCAAATAGAATAAATAAATTAGAAGTAATATGTAGGTAAGCTTATATAACAACCTACATTTGAATTCAATAAAAAATCCCCAAAAAATTTATTTTACAAAGTTAATAGTTTATTGATCAAAAAAAGGAGAATTTGAAAATGCAAGATTTAGAAAATCTTACTCTTTTAGAGTTAAAAAAATTAGCAAAAGAAAACAATATTAGAAATATTTCTAAATTAAATAAAGAGGAACTTATTGAGGTATTAAATAGCCTTCAAAATAACAAATTTGATAAAGAAATTGAAGATTATGATGATAGTGACGAAGATGACGAAGATTATATAGATGAAACAGATACTATTTCAAATAAATATGAATTAGAAAATAGTGTAGAAGATGATGAAAACTTAGGAGAATCATCTGTTACATATCAAGTCAACAATGAAGAAGATGAAATAATTGAAGGTATTTTAGAAGTAATGTCTGAAGGATATGGCTTTTTAAGAGGAGACAATTATTTATCTAGTCCAAAAGATGTATATATTTCACCTGTTCAAATTAGGAGATTTAGACTAACAACTGGAGATTTAGTTAAAGGTATTTCAAGATACAAAGAAGGAGAAAAATTTCCATCTCTAATTTTTGTAGGCGAAGTTAATGGTGAGCATCCTGAAAAGGCAATTAAAAGAACTAGATTTGAAGATTTAACTCCAATATATCCTGATGAAAGATTAAAATTAGAAACAGTTCAAGAAAATTATGCAACTAGAATGATGGATATTATTTCTCCAATTGGAAAAGGGCAAAGAGGATTGATTGTTGCTCAACCTAAAGCTGGTAAAACAACACTACTTAAGGAAATTGCAAATAGTATTACTACTAATAACCCAGAATGTGAACTTATTATGCTTTTAATAGATGAAAGGCCAGAGGAAGTCACTGATATGGAAAGATCAATTAAAGGCCAAGTAGTATATTCAACATTTGATGAATTGCCTGAACATCATGCAAAAGTCGCAGAAATGGTTATTGAAAGAGCTAAAAGACTAGTAGAGCAAGGAAAAGATGTAGTTGTTTTATTAGATAGTATAACACGTTTAGCAAGAGCATATAATTTAGTTGTTCCTGCATCAGGTAGAACTCTTTCTGGAGGTATTGATCCAGCATCTCTACACAAACCAAAGAAATTTTTTGGTGCAGCAAGAAATATAGAATTTGGTGGAAGCCTAACAATTTTAGCAACAGCTCTAACAGAAACTGGAAGTAGAATGGATGATGTTATTTTTGAGGAGTTTAAAGGAACAGGTAATATGGAAGTTCTTTTAGATAGAAGCTTAGCTGAAAAACGTATATTCCCAGCTATTGACATTAAAAGATCGAATACAAGGCGTGAAGACTTACTATTGTCTGATAAAGAACTTGAAGTAGCAAGTTTAATTAGAAAAGCTATGGGAAATATTCCTGCTGCTGAAAGTACAGATCAAATATTAAAAGTAATTAAAGCAACCAAAAATAATGAAGAATTTCTTAGTAAAACAAAAAAAGCATTAGAAAAGCTTATTGATTAATCATAATAAACTAGGATTTTATAGATCCTAGTTTATTTTAAGGGTTTTTAATACATAAAAGATATAACATGAAAGGATTTTTAATAATAATGAATGAAGTTTTAGATAAAAAACAAGACGTAGTAAACATTGAAAAAAATGCTGATATAAATAGTCTTAAGAATAGAATTAATATTTTTAAACTTTTTAATTGGGGATGGTTTAAATTTTCAAAATGTATATTAGGACTATTTATATGCTCATTAGCAATAAATCTATTTATAGTACCAAATAATTTATATACTGGAGGAACACTTGGATTATCACAATTAATCAGAACTGCAATAAACTCAATTTTTAAATTAAATATGAACTTTGATATAAGTTCAATAATTTACTATTTAATTAATATACCACTTTTTGTAATTGCTTTTAAAAGAATTAGTAGAGTGTTTTTTATAAGAACTTTATTTGCTGTTTCTGTTAATTCTTTGTTCTTAATGATTATACCAATACCAAATCAACCAATAATTCAAGATTTACTTCCAAATGTTTTGATAGGTGGAATATTAGCAGGAATTGGAGTGGGAATGGCATTAAGTACAGGAAGTTCTACAGGTGGAACAGACATAATAGGCATAGATTTAAGCAAAAGATATAACAATGTTTCAGTTGGAAATATTAATCTTATATTTAATATTATTGTTTATAGTATTTGCGGATTAAAATATGGTATAGAAACAATGCTTTATTCATTATTGTTTGCTATTTTTGAAACAATAATGATTGATAAAACTCATATGCAAAATATCTGCTCTGAAGTATTTATTTTTACTAAAAAACATCCTGAAAAAATTATTAAATTTATCAATAAAGATTTAAATAGAGGTGCCACATATTGGGAAGCAACAGGTGGCTATACAGAAACAAAAACATATATAACATATACTGTATTAAATAAGTACGAGAAAATGCGATTAGAAAGACATATGAATGAGTTTGATTCAAATACTTTTATATCAGGTACTGATGGTGTAGATATAAAAGGAACTTTTGAAAAAAATTTAGTATAAGAAAGCAAGGAGAACCAAATGAAAAATATATCTAATGATATGGAAACTATGCCAATTAATAAACTAGCATTTAAGATTTCAATACCAATGGTAATATCAATGATATCTATTGCTTTATATGGAATTGTTGATACAATGTTTATATCTAAAATAAGTAATAATGCATTAACAGCAGCTGCATTATCTATTCCTGTTCAATCAATAATAACAGCAATTGCGTTGGGAACATCAATTGGTCTTAATGCATTACTTGCAAAAACATTGGGAGAAAAAAACGAAGGGAAAACTAAAAGTATTATTAAATTTGGCTTTATTGTTACTTTTATAAGCTGGGTTGTAATTGTTATTGCTAGTAAATTAAGTTTACATAGTTTTTTTGGCTTATTTACACAAAATGAAAATATAAAAAAATTGGGATATAATTATTTGTCAATAATTAGCTTGTTTTCAATTTGGAGTTTATATCAAATTTTATTTGAAAAAATTTTAGAAGCTTATGGAAAAACAAAATCAAGTATGATAATTCAATTTGGTGGAGCGATTATTAATTTAATTTTAGATCCAATATTAATATTTGGTTACTTTGGTATACCTGCATTAGGCATTTCTGGAGCAGCAATTTCATCAGTAATTGGACAATTTATTGGAATGATGATTGGTATGATAATTATATTAAAAGATAATATATTTACATTAAATGAATTATTAAAAGTAAAAATTGAAAAATCAATATTTAAAGATATCTATAAAGTTGGACTACCAACGATGATTTTGGAATCTGTAGCTTCATTTATTACATTAATTTTAAATAAAGTACTTGGAGAGTTTTCAGATAATGCAATTTCTGTATGGGGTATATATTGTCAATTACAAAAGTTTGTAATAATAATAGTATATGGCTTTAATTATGGTATGATACCAATAATTGCATATAATTGGGGAGCAAAGAATAAGCAAAGAGTTTTTGAAACTATTAAAACTTTTTTAAAAATATCAGTAGGTGTTACATTAATTGGAGAATTAGTATTTTTATTAGGAACTAAACAAATAATTCAAATCTATAATGTACCAGATGATATTTTTAATGTTGCAATTCCTGCATTTAGAATTTTAGCAATTGGATTTATATTTGCTGGAATAAGTTTAACCTTGTCTGCAACTTTTCAAGCATTTGGCAATGGATTATATAGTTTAATAGTTAATTTATCTAGACAAATTATTTTTACTTTACCATTTATCATTTTATTAAAAAAATTAATTGGAATAAATGGCATATGGATTTCATTTACTATAGCAGAAATTTTTACTATGATAATTGCTATTATTCTTTATTTGAATAACTTAAAGAAAGTTTTAAATACACTAAATTAATAGGAGTAAATAATGGATACAAATCAAAAAAAATTTGGAATATATGTATTTCTATCAACATTTTCAAGAAATTTGATAGAAGTATTTATTCCTGTAATATTATTTAAATTTGGTTTTGACTTAAAAAGCATTCTATTTTATTATTTTATAGCTAATGCAGTATCTTTAATTATAAGCTATCCATTTGTATATTTATCACAAAAATTTAATTATAAAATACTATCAATTATTGGTATAGTTGCTTTTTTATTACTCCAAATTTTATTAAATTTTATGACACACAATATCTGGTATTTATTTAGCATTCCCAAAGAATAATATATACTTATTTGGTTCTTACGAGCTTTTGAATGTTGTAAAATTTTTAATTCCTTTATATATTTTTATATATGTTAAAAATACTTATCAAACTATAGGAATTGTAAATTTAATAACTAATTTATCTTTAATAGTTTTTACTTACTTATTTGGTAAAACACTTGATAAATCTAAAAATAATTTTTTAATTATATCAGTTATTTTAACTGTAATAGTTTTTACTTTAAAAGTAAATTCTGTAGGATATGCATTATTATTAATTTCTGCTTTAGAAGGATTTGTAACAAAAATGTATGAATTATCAATTAATAAAGAGTTTTATACATTAAGTAAAAAATTCGAATATAATAATTACAATCTTGCATATGAAACAGTTCAAAATTCTTTTAGAACTTTTGTTACATTGGTATTTATAATATTTAACTTGAAATTAAAAACAATGATTTACATTACTCTTTTATGTATAAGCATTAGTATATTTTTCAATAAAAATAATAATAAAATTATTCAACAGAAGTTGTAGAATTAAAATGTTTTGATATAAACAATTCACCAAAAGATATTGAAGGTGAAACCGTAATTTTGCTATATCAGTACAATATACTATTACAGTCGATAATCAAGAATACAACGGAACATATCAACTAGGAAGTTCAGTAAGTAAAGCTATAGATAATAATCCAAAATAAATTTTTAAAGTATCTAATTTAACTAAGTATGTTAAGACTGGAATTACTAGAAAATGCTGTTGATGCAACAACTTCTACAGTAAGATCTGAAACAGATAGAAAAAAAGAAAATATGGGCTTGAAAGGTAAGAATAGTAATATGAAGTTATCAGAATATTGTAATAAAAAAGAAACTCTATGGTATAAAGTAGAACAAGAAAATGTTGAAAACTTAATTAAATATATAAATAACAATATAGATGATGACTTATTTAAAATTGCTAATACTAACGATAGTCTAGAAGTATTTAATAAATTAAAAGTATGGCTTTTTAAATTCTATAATAAACAATTATTAGATGGATTAAACTATATTGGAGCAGATTATGAAAGATTTAAAAAAGGATTGATATATTCACTAATATTAGGCGTAACTAGAAATAAATCGAATACAAATTTATTATATGATATTTTAAAGTCAGCTAATATTATAGAAAAAATGATTGTATATGAAGATGATACTTATGAAATTATTTCAAAAGACTTTGGAAAGATTCAATTTATGGGAGCAGAAGATAGCTTTATAAAGGATAAAGAAACATTAGATTTTATAGGAAAATTAGGAGATAAAATTCAAGATGGATGCCACGAAATTTCATTTTATATAATAGAAAAATATGAAATGTTTAAGGCAGTAACATCAATATGTAAAAAAGGTATAGATTATAGTTATTATCACTCATTTATACTTGATGATGAAAATAATGCTATTGATTTTACTGCTAATTTAATTATTCCGAAACAACAATATTATTTATTGCAAGAAGTTAATGAATTAAATTGCTTAAATTATAAAGAATATTTAGAAGAAAAAGATAATTCTATAAAGTTTGATGAAAGTAAAACATTATATAATCTTTTAAGAAATGCAGTGTATAAACAATCTTTAATGGAGTAATTAAATACGTTGTCGCTATTATACCTATTCCTTTTTACACAAAACTTTTATACTGGGCTATTTTTTGTCCACCCCTTTGACTTAAACAGGTGGACATTTTAGAAATATATGAAGAACTAGGTATTAAACTTTTAAAAAAAGAAGCCATTTTTTTAAAACAGTAAAAAAAATTATGAATTTAAAGAAATATATTTATTTAAAAAAGATATACAATAAGAAGAAATTAAATTTACTGATAGAGAAGCTATTGATGCTAAATGGGTTAATATAGACGAATTTATAAAGATGTTTAATAATGGTGAAATTGTATATAATATAGATTTTAATGCTGATGATTATGAGAAAAGTTTAAGGTTGTTAGGATTGCAATAATTTTAAAAAAGTGAAGTAGGGGGGAATAGAGGATTTATGAAATTATAAATTATAAATGATAAATTGTAATTTTCAAAAAAATAAATTTCAAAAATGAAAATTATAAAAATGAATTATCAAAATAAAATAGAATAATAAAAAATATTTTTAAAATTTTTAGTAAAGATTAAAAATTATAAATTTAAAACTTAGTTTTAAAATTCTGATTTAAATTTGTGTAATGTTAAATTTTAAATGTTCGATTTATAATTCTAAAAAACGAACATTTGTTATTTAATAAATTTTTTATATTATTTTCATAATTAATTAAAGTTTTATAAATCTAAACCTCTGAAAATCGTTTTTAAGACATTTTTATATTATACTTATAAAACTAATCATCTGAAATGATTAAAACTTTATTTTACAATTACAAATATATTATTATTGTAATACGTATAATGATTTATTATAGGAATTTGATATATATTTATTATTATAATTATATCATTTTTTATGATTTATATAAATCCATGTAATTATTGCAGCAACTTGGATTTAGCTCAAAAATCGCTAAAATAGCGACACACGAGAATCGATTTTAAGCCGTTTTTAAATATTAGCCATATAGTTTGTTGTCCTAAAAATAAGGCTATTTTAAGACAAATCATAAAAAACGTTTTTAAGGCGTTTTTTTATTGAAGTAATATAAGCCTGTTGTTACTAAAATATAAATATTAATAATATAGTTATAAATTTATAATTATAAAGATTGTATTATAGAGATTAATTTAAGATAGTAAGTAATAAGTAAGAAATAAAATGATTAAAAGTAAGGAATAAATCAATAATGAATAAATTAGTTAAAATATCGGAATAGAGGTATATTTAAGGTATTCTATATTTTACTCCTATTCCTTTTTGCACAAAAGTTTGATACTGGGCTATTTTTTGTCCACCACTTTATAGATAAAGGGGTGGACATTTTTAGAAATATTATAAAAATTCTTTTGAGACTTTTTTGCAAAATTTGTTGACAAATATCATAATATCAAATATAATAAAAACACTAGTTCGCAAATAATAAATTTTAAATATAGCAATATAAATAATAAGAACTAAATTTATAGAAAAGGATGTGTTCTTATAGACGAAAAAAAGAATGAAATTATTTTATTTGAAAACCAAGGAGTAAAATTATAAGTAAACTTAAAGGATGAAACTGTGTGGCTTACACAAAAACAAATGGCAGAATTATTTGATAAAGACAGAAGAACAATTACTAGACATATACAAAATATTTATAGAGATGGCGAACTAGAAGAAAATTCAGTATGCTCATTTTTTGAGCATACTGCTGAAGATGGAAAGAATTATAAAGTTCAATATTATAATCTTGATATGATTATTTCAGTTG
>CADAHH010000010.1 GCA_902787685.1 uncultured Eubacteriales bacterium
GATAAAAATATGAAATTTAAAAGGTATTCTCAAAAAGTTAGCAATTAAAGCATTTCAGAATTTCGGATAAGAGAAATCCTACTAAAAATTTATGCTATCTCTTCTTGATACTTGTCTTGACAAATGATTTAGAACTATATATAATTTCATTAGAAAAAGCCAAAAATAGCACAAAAAATAATGAAGAATTATATAATTGGCTAAAATTTATAAATAATCCAAAGGAGGTAACTCGGAATGGAAGATGAAAATATAAACAAAGCCAAAAAAGTTCTAGAAACAATAAGTCAAGATGAAAGGGAAAGAAGACTAACAGAATTAAGAGAAAAATACAGAATGGATCAACACGCAATAATGTTGGCTGGATATGATAAAGGATTGAAAGAAGGAATACAGCAAGGAATAGAAAAAGGAATACAGCAAGGATTAGAAAAAGGAATAGAAAAAAAAAAAAAAGACATTCTTGAAAAATTATTAAAAACAGATTTATCGATAGAGCAAATCATGGAAATTACTGGATTTACTGCGGAAGAAATAGAAAAACTAAAAAAACAATAGAATAAAATTAAGTAATAAAGAATAATTTAACAAACTCCTAGTGGCTGAACAGTAGGAGTTTTTACATAGAAAGTTAAGGAGAACTTTATGGAAATTAAAGATCAGATAAGTACCAAGCCCTGCAACGTTATATGTTTCAAGGAAAAGAAATGTTAATGAAATTTAGAAAGGATTTAATGTGTATTATGAATAGTTTTGTATATGAAATACCAACAAAAATTTATTTTGGAGAAAATGAGTTAAACGGTAATCTTAAGACAGAAATACAAAAGTATGGAAATAATGTTTTATTACTCTATGGCGGTGGATCAATAAAAAAGATAGGTTTATATCAAAAAATAATTAATGAATTAGAAAGTAATAATGATATTAAAGTATTTGAATATGCTGGAATTGAGCCAAATCCTAGACACACAGCTATAAATGAAGCAGTAAAAATTTGTAAAACAAATAATATAGATGTTATTTTAGCTGTGGGTGGTGGAAGTGTAATAGATAGTAGTAAACTTATAAGTATAGGAAATTACTACAATGGAGATTCTTGGGATTTTGTTATAGGGAAAACCAAACCAGAAAAAGCATTACCAATTATTACTGTACTTACATTATCAGCTACTGGTTCTGAAATGAACGGAACAGCAGTCATTTCAAATATGGAAACACATCAAAAAAAGGGTGTAAAATCACCGCTAATTGTTCCAAAAGTTTCATTTTTGGATCCTACACTTACATATACTGTGAATAAATATCAAACTGCATGTGGAAGTGCAGATATATTATCACATATTCTTGAAACATATTTTTCTAGAAATACAGGTTTATCTATGTTAGATAGAGTGATGGAAGGTTTAATGAAAACAGTAATTAAATATGCAAAAATTGCTTATATTGAACCAAATAATTATGAGGCTAGAGCAAATTTAATGTGGGCATCTTCTTGGGCTATAAATGGATTTGTCAGAATAGATAGACAACCAAATATATGGGTTTGCCATATGCTAGAGCATCAATTATCAGCATTTTATGATATTACACATGGTTTAGGACTAGCAATTTTAACACCAAAATATATGCGATATGCTTTAAATGAAAGTAATGTAGATAGATATTATGAATTTGGAATAAATGTTTTTGATATTGATAAAAATTTACCAAAAAGTGAAGTTGCAAGAAAAAGCATAGAATGTTTAGAAAAGTTTCTATATGAAGACTTAGAATTAACAAATGATTTGAAAAGTTTGAATATAAATGATGAACACTTTGAAGAAATGGCAGATAGGATTTGCAAAAATGGAACAATAGAAGGTTTTATTGATTTGAATAAAGAGGATATAGTTAATATTTTTAATGAATGTATTTAGATAGATGAGGAATATTATGAAGTATGATGGAATTATATTTGATTTAGATGGCACTTTATGGAGTACAATAGAAAGTTGTGTAATATCGATTGCAGAAGTAAAAAGTAAGCATAAAGAAATAACTCGTGAAATAACAGAAAAAGAAGTGATAAGTTCTATGGGCTTACCATTCGATGAAATTGTACAAATTTATTACAGCTATTTGGAAAAAGATAAAGCAGAAAAATTTGCAAAAGAAGCATTTGAAAAAAATATTGAAAATTTAATGCAAAATGGTGGAACATTATATGATAATATGACGAACACAATAAAAGAATTATCAAAATATAGCTCATTGTATATTGTTAGTAATTGTATAGAAGGATATATTGAATCATTTTTAAGAAGTAGTAATTTATCAAAATACTTCAAAGATTATGAGAGCAATGGTAGGACAGGGTTAAGTAAGGGAGAAAATATAGAATTAATTATAGAACGAAATAACATTAAAAATGCTATATATGTTGGAGATACAATTAGTGATAAAATAGCAGCAGATTATGCAAAAATACCATTTGTTTATGCATCATATGGATTTGGCAATGTTGAACAATATGATTACAAAATAGATTCAATAAGTGAAATAACAAAGATTATGAAAAATTAGGCATGGAGATTTTTTTGAGTCTTTAAAATCTATTTAAAACAAATACTGACACAAGAGTAAAAGAATATAAATGGGGGAATTTATGAAAAAATATAAAGTATTATATTATATAACAACAGTTATGAGTATGTTAGTTGGGTTATGGCACTTCTTTGTTCCAATAATGTTTCAATGGTATGATTATTTACCAATGCAATATGAAAATTTAATTGTTGGAATAGATTATACAAATTATTGTTTTTCACTATTATTGTTTGGTAGTAGTTTATTATTGATTATATGGGGAAAAAGAGCATTAGGAGAAAGTAAGGAAGCTAAAGAATTATATTTCTTTTTAACTATTGTTTGGATATTTAGGGCATGTTTAGCAACATTTATAGAACCCTGGCCATTAGAACCAATAGCTTGGGCAGCAATATTACAATTAGTATTATCTGATTTATTAGCATTAATGATGATAATTATGAGTATTGTATTAAAAAAAACATTGAGGAGAGCTGAAAATGATAAAAATCAATAAGAGGAGGAATGCAGATTGAACAAAGTCCTATTAATATCAGGTAGCAATAGAGATTGTTATTCATATAAAATACTAAAAGAAATACAAGAAAACACTAATGATGCTAAAATAATAAAATTAAAAGATTATAATATTGAATTATGTAGAGGATGCTTGTTTTGTGATAAAAATGCTAAATGTATAATTGATGATGATTTAACTAAAGTTATAAATCAAATACTTGAAAATGATATAATAGTTTTTGCAATTCCAAATTATTTTGGAGGAATGAGTGGATTTTTTAAAAACTTCATAGATAGATTACATTATATGTATAAAAGATCAACATTAAAAGACAAAAAAATCATATTCATATATGTTGGAGCCTTAGAGGACGATAGTATTACAATGGAAGAAATGACAAAATCAACTCACAATATTGAGAAATATCTAGAATTATCTGTTATAAATAGATATAGCTTTTCATCAAGAAAAGAATTGGATATGAAAAAGATTAAAAATATTATAAGCTTTTTAAAGAGCCAAAAAATGTAATTTAAGAATATTTTAGCTAATAATATAAACAGAAATAGAAAAATTGGTTTCTTATCAAAACAAAATATGGAGGGGAAAAATGAAAATTATTTTAGCGTCTCAAGGGTTTACTACAGATGAAATAAAAAGTGAAGTTTCATTAATTGTAGGTAAAAATGCAAAAGAAATAAACATAGCAATAATAAATGAATCAGCATATATGATAGATAAAAATAAAAGCAAAAGATGGCTTATAAATGAACTTTATTCCACATTATATGAGAGAAGATCATAAACAATGGACTAAAGAGTTTTTAAAAGATGTATTACAAGATAATCCATTTACAGTATATGCAATTACAGATAATCAAGCAGTAGCATATGTTGATGGAAAAACAAAATTCATTGGGGGGACTCCAGAAATATTTGGAAGAAATGAAATATGAAAAATGGAAACTGAGTTTTTTTCATGTAGTAACTCTTTATAATATAAGAAAACAATGAAAAATAATTTTGAAAGATGTCTCTAAAGCTATGATAGCATTGAATTATATAGATTTACATATTGACAAATATAGAAAAATTTGGTAAAATAATACATATAAAAATTTTGAAGAAAGGAGTGTGAGGTAAAGATGAAACAAAACATAAGACTAAACAAATTAAAATAAGTGGAGCTAATAAATAGAATATAATTAATAAAGAAATAATTTAGTTTATTTGTTATGCTCCAGAAAAGCAGACACAAGTAAACTGTTGATATAGATGATTGCAGGGTGCTTTTGTTTGAGTGCCTTGTTTTTTTGTGCCTGCAAAAGATGAAAGGAAGTATAAAATGGAAGGAAAAGATTTAAGCAAAGGAAATTTACTTAAAAATATGACCTTACTTCTTATTCCACTTGTATTAACAAATATACTAAATTCAATTTATAATATAGTTGATGGTATATGGGTTGGAAATTTAATAGGGGAAGATGGAGTTTCTGCAATTACAAATAGTTTCCCTATAATTGTAATTATAAGGTCATTAGGATTTGGTTTATTCACAGCTGAATCAGTTTTAGTAGCACAGTATTATGGTGCAAAAAATTATGAAAAAATCAAAGAATTTATGGGAGTTACATATTTATTGGGATTTATAATAGGAATTGTATCAGTAATAATTATGTTTTTGACATCTTCAATTTGGCTAAAACTTTTGAATACACCAACAGAAGTATTTGAAATTACAAGAAATTACTTGATATTTTACATTATGGGCTTTATGTTTAATATTGTTTTAACAATTATAATGGAGGGACTTCGCGCAATAGGTAATACTAAAATACCATTAGTTTTTGTTGCTATAACATCAATTTTAAACATTTTTTTAGATCCTATATTTATCAAAATGGGATATGGTGTAACAGGAACAGCAATAGCAACAATGATTTCAATATTTATTGGAATGATTATAAGTGTGATTTATGCTAGTAAAAAAAGTAATTTACTAAAAATTGATTTGAAATATCTAAAGTTAAAGAAGAATTACATTAAAGATATATTAAAAATAGGCTTACCTATTACACTTGAAGAAATCTTTCTTGCAATAGTTGCAATATTTTCAGTTGGAATATCAAATCAAAGTGGAATAGTTGGAAGTGCAGCTTATGGAATTGGAGACAGATATGCAGATACAATTTATGTAATATCATTATCATTTGAAACAATGGCAACAGTAACAGTAGGACAATTTGTTGGAAATAATAAAGTGGACGAAATAAAAAATATCGTAAAACAGGGGTTAAAACTATTGATAATACCTTGCTTTTTAATTCTTATTGTTACATTTGTTGTCCCAAAACAATTTTGTAGAATATTTGTGAAATCTGATGATGTAATTAATTTAGCTACAAAATATCTTGCTATTATAGGAATACCATATATTTTCTCGCCTATAAAAAAACTATTGCAAGGTGTAATTGCTGGAACAGGACATACGAAAATACTAATGGTATCAATATGTACAGCAAATGTAGTTGAAATATTGACCTACATAATACTAAACAAAACAAATATGGAAAGTATTGTGAAAATTGGAATAGGTGCACTGCTTTGGCTTTTAACAGATTTAACAATTTGCACAGTGTACTTTTTCTCAAATAAGTGGAAAAGGGAGGTTATAGAAAGATGAAGATAGAAAAAATTGATTATAATATTAAATCTATAGATGATAGCTTGCGAAAGGATATAAATGAAATATTAGTAAATGAATGGGGAGCGACAGATATTGTAATTCGTGGAAGAGTTATAGATGGAACTAAGTTAGATGGGCTTGTGGCCCTAAAGGACAATAAAATAATAGGATTACTAACATATATGATTGAAAATTCTGAGTGTGAAATATGTTCTTTAAATAGTTTTATTGAAAACAAAGGAATTGCAACAGCACTTATAAATAAAGTAAAAGAAATTGCTAAACAGAAGAATTGTACAAGGCTAAAGGTAGTTACATTAAATTATAATATTAGAGCAATAGAATTTTATCAACGTAAAGGATTTGTATTTTCTAATATTTATATTAATAGTATTGAAAATTCAAGAAAAATAAAGCCACAAATACCACTATATGCAGATAATGGATTACCTTTAAGAGATGAAATTGAATTTGAGATGAAACTTAATTAAAAACAAATGCAGTTATGGCAGGTTGTTTAAATTAAAAATCTAGGACCGGGTCCTTTTTTACTGAAAGATGTCGAAAAATGTCGATATCTTTTTTTGGTTTTTTAGGAAAAATATTGAATAATAGCATGGGGTATGATATAATACGAACATAAATTCGAAAAAAGGATGAGATAATTATGGTAAATTCAAAAGAAATGGTTCAAGCATATGAAGATTAAAATAATCAATTATATGAAATAGAAGATATAAAACAAAAGATATATACAATAAGAGGAAAACAAGTAATGCTAGATAGTGATATTGCAATTTTATATGATGTAGAAACCAAAAAGTTAAATCAAGCAGTAAAAAGAAACATAAAAAGATTTCCAAGTAATTATTGTTTTCAATTAAGCGAAACTGAATTGGAAAACTTGAGGTCACAAATTGTGACCTCAAGTGTGAGTGAAAACCAATATGGAGGAAGAAGATATTTACCTTATGTATTTACAGAACAAGGAGTAGCAATGCTATCTGCAGTATTGCATAGTGATAGAGCAATAAATGTTAGTATTAGAATAATAAATGCTTTTATTGAAATGAGAAGATTTATTATAAATAATCAGGCATTATTTGAAAAAATAAGTGATATAGAACTTAAACAGATTGAATATCAAAAATCAACTGATGACAAATTTGAAAAAGTATTTAAATATATTGGAGAAAATAAACAAGTAGAACAAAAAATATTTTTCGATGGACAGGTTTATGATGCATTTAGTATGATGATTGATTTAATCAAAAAAGCTGAAAAAGAAATAATTCTAATAGATAATTATGTTGACATAAATACATTGAATATATTATCCAAGAAAAATGAACATGTTGATGTAGAGTTATATACAAAGAAAGATACAAAACTAACTATAAAAGATGTAAATAAATTCAATTTACAATATCCAAAATTAGAAGTAAAACATACAGATAAATTTCATGATAGATTTTTAATAATAGATAAGAAGTATATTTATCATATAGGAGCATCATTAAAGGATTTGGGAAAGAAATGTTTTGGAATTACATTAATAAAATATGATGCAATTATTGGAGATATACTTTCAAAATTGTAATTGGAATTTTTTCATTGGGGACAGTCCACAATGAAAAAATAGGATTGAAATAAGCTATAATTAATAGTATTATGATATATATATGGAGTAATTGGAATAGATAAATTTGAGACCGGATACTTTTTTACATGTTAAATTGAGACCAGGTCCTTTTTTTTTACTTGTCTTGACAAATGACTTAGAAATATATATAATTTCATTAGAAAAAGCCAAAAATAGCACAAAAAGTAATATACAATTGGTTAAAATTTATAAATGATTTAACAAACTCCTAGTGGCTAAACAGTAGGAGTTTTTACATAGAAAGTGCAAAAAATGAAAAAAGAAAAATGGGGACGGAGATTTTTTTTCATATTTTTAAAATAGTATTCAAAACAAAGCAATAGAGAGGTTAAGAAATGAAAGTATTATTTGCAACAACAAATCCAGCAAAGATTAAAAGATATGTGGACAAGCTAAAAGAAAAAAATATAGAAGTTTTAACAATTAAGGATTTAGGAATAAATTTAAAACCAGAAGAAACAGGTAAAAATGCGATTGAAAATGCATATATAAAAGCCAAAACATATTATGATGAAACAAAAATACCAACAATTGGAATTGATAATAATTTGTATATCGAAGGATTACCAAAAGAAAAACAACCAGGAACGCATGTTAGAAGAGTAAATGGTAAAGAATTAAGTGATGATGAAATGATTGATTATTATTGCAAACTAATAAGTGAATATGGTGAAAAATTATCAGCTAAATGGGTATTTGGAATGGTTATATATGATGGAAAAGAGCCAAAGGAATATAGTTGGAGCAAAGGACATTTCTATTTGGTAAACAAACCTTGTGAAAAAAGAAATCCGGGATATCCATTAGATTCAATTTCAATTATGCCGGAGTGTAACAAGTATTTTGTTGATTTAACAGAAGAGGATAGAAATAAAGATAAGGTTAATTATAAAGAAGATGAAGTTATAGATTTTATAGTAAAATATGTATATAGTGAAGATTAAAAAAGATGTAGTTATTTAATCATAAATAAAAAGGAAAATATAAAAAATGGAGATTGATTTTAATTTAGTAAATGAATTTAAAGAAACGATATTAAAAAGCTATAATGAAGCTTTAAAGCTAGATAAAAATGTTAGAAATAAAGAACTTAATGATATTGTAACAGATGTTGATATTTATATGGAAACAAAGATAATTGAAAAAATACAGGAATTATTTCCAGAACATTCAATTTATTCAGAAGAAAAAGGAGAAATTTTAGGAAATAATGAATATATATGGTATATTGATCCAATAGATGGAACAATTAATTTTGCAAATGGAATACCTTTATATTCAACATCAATAGCATTAAAAAAGAATGATGAAACAATTTTTGGATTTATATATGATTATTCAAGTGAAAAATGTTATTATGCTATAAAAGGAAAAGGTGCTTATTGTAATCAAGAGAGGTTAAGTGTATCAAATAATAATAATCTTTCAGATAGTATAATTTCATTTTGTTTGACATCACATTATAATTTAGATAGAGTAAATGAAGTTTTAGAAATAGAAAAATGTTTAGCTCCAAAAGTTAGAGGATTACGATTATTTGTATCATCTGCAATAGAATTGGCTTGGTGTGCTGAAGGTAAAATCGATGGATGCATAAATATTAAAAAAAGTCAAAGAATAAGCTCATCAGCAGGAATACTTTTAATAGAAGAAGCTGGAGGAAAAGTTACAAATATCTTAGGTGAAACAAGACAAAAAGTTGATACAATGTTAGCAACAAATGGATTAATACATTCTAAAGTTGTGAATGCTCTTAAATATGCTGTTTTTATAGGAAGTTCTACAGAAGTAATTGAAATAAAACAAGATGAACTTAATAGCACAATAAATACATATATAGCAGGTAAAGCATATAGTCAAGCAATTGCTGGAGCAAAATCAGGACTTAATTCAAAACTTTTAACAACTATATCAGGTGTTAGAAAAAATGAATTAGATAGTATGATTTTAGAAGCAAAGAAAAACAATATAGATACATCAAATATTGTTATTTCAAATAGTATTGAAAATGATATAAAAATTGTATTTAAAGATGAAAACAATATAAAAATAAAGGAAGAAGATATATTAAAAGGATCAGCAGAGGCTTTATCTGAAGAAATAATAATTCAAAATGAAGAAGTATTAAAAAAGGCATCAATAATTGTATGTCAAACTAAGATTAGCAAAAAAACAATTAACAAAATTGTAGAAATAGCAAATGAAAATAATGTACCTATAGTTATTAATCCAAGTAGGCCAAATGAAATCAATTTAGATAATAAAGAAAACGAGGAATTGATTGACAAAATAACAATGATTATATGTGATACAAAAGAGTTAGAAAGAATATTTGGTCAAAATATTGTGGTAGATGAGATTTTAGAAAAACATAAAAACAAATTAATTGTTATGGAAGATAATAATGAAATTAAATACTTTGATGGAAACTCTATTATATCAATAAATAGTCAAATTGAGCTACAAGAAGTAGGCGCCAAAGATATTTTTATTGGTAGATTTGTTAAAAATTATCTTGAAAAAGAAAATATAACAGAGGCAATAAAGGCAAGTGTGATATTGTGAAACAATTTATAACCATCTTATGCAACAAAAACACTTGCAGAAATAGACAATTTTTATATTGATAATCAATATAGAAGAAAAGGCATAGGCAAAAAATTAGTACAAGAGTTTAAGGATTATTGCATCAGTCAAGGTATTGAAGAAATTAAAGTAACAGCATTAAGCAAGAATATAAACGCTAGAAATTTTTATGAAAATTGCGGATTTGAGGAATTTGAAGTTACTTATAAAATGAATTTGTAAATAAATGATGTTATCAGATGAAATATAAAAGAATCAATAACAAGAATGGAGTAGATTAAATGTTTATTAAGATTGAAAGTAAAGATAAAATAACTAGAGGAGAAGGGTCACAATATAGTATTGATAATTATTTAACAAAAAATATGGTTGGAAACATTAGTGTAGCAGTTTCACATCTAAATGGAAAAATTGAAAAAACAAAAAATTTAGAGAGCGATAGAATTTATTATTTTATAAATGCAAATGCTAAATTTGAACTTGATAATGAAATTATACATGTTAATGATGGAGATGTTATTTTTATATCAAAAAATACATTTTATAGTATAGAAGGAAAGTTTGATGCTGTATTAATTAATACACCAGCATTTGATTTAAAAAATGAAATTTCAGAAATGTGAGCTTATGAAAAATGAAAAATGAGGACGTGGATATTAATAGAACATTAGTGTTATTAAAAATAAGGAGAAAGCTATGATTGACCATATTGCAGCATTAATCTTTGATAGTGAAAACAATTTATTAGTGTTAAGGAAGAAAACACCAGATAATAGAAAAGAATGCATTTTACCTGGCGGAAAAAGAGAAGGAAACGAAACAGATGAACAAACACTAAAAAGAGAATTGCGAGAAGAACTAAGTGTAGAAGTTGAAGAAATGAAATTTTATAAAATATATTATGATAAAGCCGTTTTTGAACAAGAAGAAGATTTTAAACAAACAACGTATATTACAAAATTGAAAGATAAAAACATTTCAATTAAAAATGAAATAAAAGAAGCATTATGGATTAATTCGGACTATGAGAGTAAAGGAATAAAATGCAATCCAACACTTTCATTTAAAATAATTCCAGATTTAATAAATGATGGTATTTTGAAATTGATACATAAATCATGATGTTAAATTCAAAATTCACAAAGAGTTAAGTTGATATTTAATAAAATATATGTTAAGATAGGTTCATACAATAAATATTCAATTTATTGTATGAATTATTTTTTAAATAAATAATTTGATTATTTAGAGAATAAGAAGGAGAATTTTATGAACTGGATTATATTATCTATAGGAATTTTATTGAGCTCTCCTATGATGTATTTATTTTTAAGAAAATCAAAAGATTTAAAAAAGGATATTAAGATACAAAACTTATCTATGTTTTTAATTCCTACAATTGTATATTTTATTTATAATATAGTTTCAGGAACAAGTATGATAATAGAAATTAAATACTTTTTGATAATATTTGCAGCGGCAATTTTATTTAGTCTGATAGGAAATATTTTTTCTTTAAAGGCAGTTCAATTAACAAAAAATCCAGGATATAGTTTGATGATTCAAAAATCTTATACTATTTTTACAACTATTATGTCTGTATTTTTGTTTGGCTCGTTAATAACAGTAAAAGATATTATATCAATTATAATTGTATTAGTATTTACATCTTTGATTCTTATAGAAAAATCAACTCAAAAAGATGATAATAAGATATGGATTCTCTATACTTTTGGTGCATTTTTTGCATTTGGATTCCTATCATTAACTATTACATATTTAGGTAGGCAAGGATTAACATCAACAGTGATAAACTTTTATATTTGTCTAATTGTAACAATTTCTCTTGCAATTCAGATATTTAAAAATAGAATAAAATTAAGTTTTGATAAAATGAGTATAGGTGTATTTATTGGAACAGGTATCCTAGCAGCAATATTTAATTTTTGTTTAATTCAAGGATATCTACTTGCTCCAAATCCAGGATATATAAGTGCTGTAAATGTAGCTTCAATTTCACTATTAACTATTTTATATAGAGTATTTTTTAAAGACACCTTAACATTAAAAAAATCCATAGGTATTGTTGGAATATTAGTTGGATTGTTTATGTTATTTATCTAATAGATTATGATGGTATGAATGAATTTAATTTGACATTCAATGAAATACAAATTGAAAGGAATTTAATTTATATATGAATAAAAATGATATATTTAAAATTGGCATTGAAACATGGAAAGTTAATCCAGATGAATTTGAAAAAGATTTAGAAGCATTAAACTTTTCTTTTGAGTTAGGGCAAAACTATTTGCCTCTTTCATTATTATACAATAATGGAAAAGTGGTAGAAAAGATGAAAGATTTCATAAAAATGGTTGGTAGAGAAAATCTATTTATATGTGCTAACATAGAAAGATATGTAGAAAAAATAGAAGATGTTGAGGAACAACTAAATAAATATTTAGAACTCCTTGAAATTGACTATGTAGATTGCTTTCAAATACATACTTTTGCTGTTTGCAAAATACCAATGCAAGAAATATACAGAGAAATTGACAGATTAGCAAAATTAGGAAAAGTAAAACAAATTGGCGTTAGCAATGTTAATTTAGCTCAATTAAAAGGAATAAATAATATTGTTAAAATAGATTTTTTTGAAGGTGTTTATAATTTAGACTGTAAATATTATGAAAATGAAGGATTAATTGACTATTGTAAAGAAAATGATATTTTGTTTACAGCATATCAACCATTAAGAAGAAATAAAATAGCACAAAAAAATTATGCTTTTCTAAAGGAGTTAGCTGAAAAATACAATAAAACTCAAAATCAAATAATGATAAATTGGATTGTAAAAGAAAAGAATATTTTGCCAATAATAAAATCAACAAATAAAGATAGAATAAAAGAGAATATTCAGGCACTAGATTTTGAAATGGAAAAAGACGATTATAAAAAACTAAATGAGTTTCAAAATGAAAAAATAAATTCAATTGAAATAAATTGGAATGATGAAACTGGAGTAACAATAGATCAGCTAGCAAATCAAAATGAAGATGGAGAGTAGTGTTTTATGAAATTAAATGTTATACATGCAAACAAAAGTCATAAAGACTTTTTAATATATGCAAATAAAGTAATAGATCAAGTAAATGATATGAATGAAACAAATGGATTACAATTAAATATTGATAAAGACTATTTTTGTGATAATCCTAAATTTCAGTGTTTAGTTGCTGAAGCAGATAATAAGCCAGTTGGAATGATTTTATATTCTTATGTTTATTGGGCTAGTGATGGAGAAGTACTTTGGATTTCGCAGATGTATATTGAACCTGCATATAGAAAACAAGGTGTATTTTTTAAACTAGTTTCAAAACTAAGAGAAGAGAATAAAGATACTAAAATTGCATCTTGTGCAACAGGTGAAGAAAATGAAAGAATGCAAAAGATTTTAAAGTATTATGGTGGAGTTGAAATGAAAAATTTGAAATTTTATTATAAAAAAATGTAACAGAATTCACATCTCCACTTAATACTTGGTCAGAAAATGAATTTGAATTAAACAAATAATATGCATTTGACACTGTAGCTTTTTCAAAATGGTTAAGTGAATTGAGGCAAGAGATATTAAATGATACATTAAACAAAATAAAAATTGAAGGAGATAATAATGATTGACCATTCAGTTTTAAACCAAAAAATGAGGGATTATAATGGAACAAATTAGAATACTATGTTATGGAGATTCAAATACCTGGGGATATATTTCTGGAAGTGATCATCAAAGATATGGAAATAATGAAAGATGGACCAAAATATTAGCGGATTTATTAGGAAATAGATTTGAAGTAATAGAAGAAGGACTAAATAGTAGAACACTTACATCTAATGACACTAGACCAGGAAAAGAAGGTAAAAATGGATATGAATATTTAATGCCCTGTCTAGATACGCACGATCCTATTGACTTAGTTATATTGATGCTAGGTACAAATGAGTTAAAAGCTAAATATCAAAAGAGCGCTAATAATGTTGGAGAAATGCTAGAAGAATACTTTGTAAAAACAATTTTAAACAGAAAATCACAGCTAAAAGATAGTTGTCCAAAACTATTAATAGTAGTGCCACCTATAGTAAATGAAAATCAAGAATATTGTAAAACAAATAATATGTTTTTAGGAGCATCACAAAAGTCAAAAGAACTGAATGATATTTACAAACATATTGCTAAAAAATATAATTGTTATTTTCTAGGTAATCAAGGATTAGAAACTGGAATTGATGGAGTTCATTTAACAAAAGAAAGCCATATGAAATTAGCCAAAATGTTAGAAGAAAAGATAAATCAAATATATTAAATAAATAATTATGCAAATTGACAAAACTTAAGCAAGTGATTGATTGAAAATCACTTGCTTTTATACATGCACATTTATTTAAAGAGATTGATTAAAATAAATGCACAGCAAAGTTGCGGATATAATGAAGTTGTAAATTGTAGTTGGTAGATATTTTCATAAAACTTTTTTTCGTAAAAGTATTGACAAATGAAATAATACATTATAAAATACAAACAATAGTTCACAAATAATAAATAATGGAGTTTAAATGTAGCAATCAAATTGAAAGAACTAAATTTATAGTAAAGGATGTGTTCTTATGGACGAAAAAAAGAATGAAATTATTTTATTTGAAAACCAAGGAGTAAAATTAGAAGTAAACTTAAAAGATGAAACAGTGTGGCTTAATAGACAACAATTAGCTGAGTTATTTGATAGAGATATTAAGACTATTGGTAAACATATTAACAATGCGTTAAATGAAGAATTAAAAGATATTCCAACTGTCGCAAAATTTGCGACAGTTCAAAAAGAAGGAAATAGAGACGTTACAAGAGATATTGAATATTATAATTTAGATGTTATTATTTCAGTTGGATATCGTGTAAAATCAGAAAACGGTGTTATTTTTAGAAGATGGGCTAATAAGATTTTAAAAGACTATATGTTAAAAGGCTACGCAATAAATCAAAAAAGATTAGAATACCTAGAAAAGACAGTAAAATTGATAGATATAGCAAATAGAATTGATGATAGACTACAAGGAGATGATGCAAAAGAAATCTTAAAAGTAATTGGAGGATATTCAAAAGCATTAGATTTATTAGATGATTATGACCACAAAACTTTAAAGAAAATTGATGGAAATATTGATGAAAGAAAAATTGAGTATAATGATTGTATAGATATTATAAATAAATTAAGGTTTAATGAAGAAAGTTCTCTATTTGCAGTAGAAAGAGATAAAGGTTTAGAATCAATTATAGGAAATATTTATCAAAGTTTTGCAGGGCAAGATATTTATAAAAGTATTGAAGAAAAAGGAGCAAATTTCTTATATTTAATAGTTAAAAATCATGTTTTTACAGATGGGAACAAAAGAATAGCAGCAACTCTGTTTATATATTTTTTAAACTACTATGGAATTTTATATAAAAACGGAAAACAAACAATAGATAATAATACTTTAGCAGCATTAACTTTGTTAATTGCTGAATCAAATCCAAAAGAAAAAGAAGTTTTAATTGATTTAATAATGAATTTTTTGAATGACTAATTAGAAAATATAAAGAACTATGCAAATTAGCCAGAAGTTGATATAGTTCTTCTAAAAAATCTTAAGCAAGTGATTGGTTGAAAATCACTTGCTTTTATGCTAGAATATATCTGTGAAAAAGGGGACAAAAATGAATAAATATAACAAGGAGAAAGCATGGAGGAAAAAATATTTTATGAAAGCACAGATAATATTAAACTATGTGGCTTATTATCTGTTGTGAATGATAATAAAAAAATTGTTATTTTAGCACATGGATTAAATGGAGATAAAACTTCAGATAATTTTAATGCGTTGGTGGGAAAATTGCAAGATTACAAAATAAATTCATTTAGATTTGATTTTAGAGCACATGGAGAAAGTACAGGAAATGACTATGAAATGACTCCAACAAAAGAAGTAGAAGATTTAGAAAAAACAATTGAAATGTTAAATAATAAAGGATTTGAAGAGATAATAGTATTAGGTTCAAGTTTTGGCGCAAGTATAGTTTCTTTAATTGATTATAAAAAATATCACAGCATAAAAGGACTAATTTTATGGTATGGAGCATTAGATTATCTTGCTACAATTGAACAAGAAGGATTTTTTACAGAAGAACACAAAAAAATTGCTGAACAACAAGGATATTATCAAATAAAGAGCAGAAGAAGGGGTAGAATATTTAAATTAGGACTACCATTATATAATGAAGTATATAAAATTGTGCCTTATGAACATTTAAAAACAATTAATTTACCTAAACTATTTGTACATGGACTTCAAGATACTATGGTTCCTTATGAGTTATCAGTTAAAGTTTCAAAACTATGTAATAATTCGAGGTTAGAACTGATAGAAAAAGGAGAGCATTCGTTTAGAGATGATAAAGGAGCGTTAGACAAAGCCGTTGATGTTAGCATAGATTTTATAAAAGAATTAATATAGAAAATAAAATTTATGAAAAGTGAGATTTTTATGGGAAAATTAAAAATAGCTACCTGGAATATAAGTTGCGGAATTCCGGCAGAATGGAGCCTTTCAAACGGAATACAAAAAGAGAATTTTAAATAATTTGAGGTGAAGTTATGATTAAAGAAATAATAGAAAAAAATTTAAAAAGAATAGAAAAAGATTTGGAAGAAATAAAAGGTTTACAAACCATTGATTTCATAGACATATTTCCAACTAGTGAAAATCATAAAATAGTGCTAGATGAAGAAATTAGCAAGATTAGCAAAATAGTAAAAAAAACAGAACGAGGCAACGTTTATTTTTTAAATCAACCAATTGAAACAAAATATGGAAAATTAGAATATGTTAAAATTAGAATTTTTGATGAAACAAGGTTGAATTGGGAAGCTGCAGCAGATTTTGTGGTAGAAAATAGAGATATTTTAAAGAAAAAAGTTGGAACAGATAAAAGATATTCATACATAAAAAGGCCAGAATGGGATGCGGTAGAATTTAAAACAAAAGATACACTAATATATTTTTTAAATCCTCTAGCTTCGAAAGTATATGGAAGGAATAAAATAAATATGAATAAAGGAATAATATTTGATTTAGATGGAACTTTATGGGAAGTAACGGATGCAACGTATAATAATTTAAATAGAGTTGCTAAAAAATATAATTTAGAAGAAATCAAATTAGAAACTGTAAAAAAATTATTTGGAAGAAATACTTTGGAATGTGCTAGATTATGTTTTCCTAGTTTAAATGATGAAAAAGCCGTTGAGCTAATTAATGAAGGATCAATTGAATTGAATAATGAACTAAAAGAAAAAGGAGGAAATTTATATGCTAATTTAGAAGATACGCTTAAAAAATTATCAAATGAATATATGCTGTTTATAGTTAGTAATTCAGGGCATACAGAATACGTTGAAGCTTTTCTTAATTCTTCAGGATTAAATAGTTATTTCAAAGATTACATAGCAGCAAGTGCATTAAAAATAACAAAAGCAGAAGGAATACAAAAAGTGATTAATGATTATAAATTGGAAAAAGCTGTATATGTTGGGGATATGATCAAAGATTTAGAAGCTGCTAAAATTGCTAATATTCCGTTTATTCATGCAAAATATGGATATATGGAAAATCTTGAATGTGAATATAGTATTGAGTCAATGGATCAATTACCAAATATTGTTAAAGAGATTATTTAGAAAAAAACAAAAAGGGGACCCCTTCCAAAAACAGGATGAAAATGTTTTTGGAAGAGGTCCCCAAAATGTATTGACAAATAATGTAATTATTTATAAAATTAAACAGAGTTAAAAAATTAGAACTTTATACTTGTTAATGGCACAAGTTTAATTGCTAGAAAGGGGTAGTTTATGAAAATAAAAAAGTATTTATTTGAAGTTATTTTTTCAGTTTTTGTAATTTTTATTCTTACTTCTCTACACAACAAATCATTTGCAAGTTTATATCTTAATAACTTGGATTTTGATGTAAAAGTTAATTCTGATGCAAGCATTGATGTTACTGAAATATGGGATATAAATATAGAAGAAACAAATACATTGTTTAAAACTTTTAAAACTGATAAAACAAAATATAGTTCAATTTCAAATGTTGCTGTAACAGATATAACTACATCAAATGAAGTTGCTTTTTCTCAAATAAATCAATTAATGTATCATGTTACAAAAAATTGCTATTATGGAATGATAAACAAAGATGGAAATTTTGAAATTGCATGGGGAGTTGGTTTAGACAATTCTAAAGCAACTAGAAAATATATGATTCAATATAAAGTAGAAGATGCAATAGCAAAATATAATGACTATTCAGAACTATACTGGCAATTTGTAGGAAATGATTTTGAAATAGATAGTTCAAAAGTTACAGGAAAAATCAGATTGCCTCAAAAGGCTTCTAATAAAGATGAAATAAAAGTATGGGGACATACTGAAGATTTAAATGGTGAAATATATGCTACCACAGAAGATATAATAGAATTTGAAATTAATAATTATAGATCTGGTAGATTTATAGAAATTAGAAGTCTTTTTCCAACAAATATGATTTATTCATCTAATAGAACTTATAATAAAACTATTCTAGATAGTGTTATTGCAGAAGAAACAAAATGGGCAGAAGAAGCAAATGCAAAAAGACTTAAAATGCAAAGAAAACAAAAATATGCTTCAATTGGAGTAAGTGTTTTGTACTGTTTATTATCTTTAATAAACTTAAAAAATACAAAAAAATCATTTGAAAAGGCTAAAACTATTATTCCATACAAAAAAACGATTAATGTTGAATATTTTAGAGAAATTCCTAGAAGTAATTCAACTCCTGCGCAAGCAGTTATGATTTTAAAAAAATCTTTAAATATGCTGGCACCAAATGAAATTGGGCCAATCTTTTCTGCTACACTTTTAGATTTAAATCTAAAAAAATGTATAGAGTTTGAAGTTTCACCAACAGATAAAAAAGATATCAAAATTAAAATTTTAAAAAGATATAAAGAAGATTTAGAAACTAGTGAAAAATTAATATTAGATTTTATCATTAATTTAGCTAA
This sequence comes from uncultured Eubacteriales bacterium, assembly GCA_902787685.1. Lineage (GTDB taxonomy): Bacteria > Bacillota > Clostridia > TANB77 > CAG-508 > CAG-269. The sequence goes on from CADAHH010000010.1 coordinate 19,163, forward strand.
AGAACAAGATGAAATAACTGTAAAAGAACTAAGAAAATACATGAAAAAAGAACCTACAAAAATCTCAGAATTAAAAGAAAATATAGAAGAGTCAAGTGCTAATGAAATTAAAAATATGAAGCTTTATGATGAAGAAAGAGCCAAAGAAAAACTTAAATATGAATTAAAACCAGTTGCTTTTATAATATTTTCGGTAATGTTGGTTATAATGACAAGTATTCCGATGGCAAATAATGCTATAATATATAATAAGTCAGCTCTAAAATACATTATATTGGGAGTGGTTTTAGTTGCATTAACAGCAATTATTAATTTAATTGCTGTTGGAAAAGTTGCAAAGAAATTACAGCCATTTACAGATGAAGGAATTAATGAATCTGAACAATGGAAAGGCTTAAAAAAATTCATGGAAAACTTCTCTATGTTAGATAAAAGAGAAATTCCAGAATTAGCTTTATGGGAACATTATTTAGTTTATGCAACTGCATTTGGAATTGCAGATAAAGTAATAAAACAATTAAAAATAGTATATAAAGATTTATATGATAATATGGATATGAATAATTATGGTTATATGTATTTAATGATGCATACAGATTTTTCATCTAATTTTTCACATGCTATAAGCTCTAGTTATTCATCTACATTATCATCTGGTTCTGGCTCTGGAGGAGGTTTCTCTGGAGGCGGAGGTGGCGGCCGGAGGAGGCCGGAGGCGGTGGCGGTAGATAGCCACTAAAAATCAGAAATTGAGGAATAGATATGAATATAAAACTAACAAAAAATATAAATGAAGCAAATTGCATTACACATAGTGGAACTTTTCATGCAGATGAAATTTTTGCAACATTAATACTTTCAAAAATACTACCTGAAATTGTTTTAATACGTATTCCAGAATTGGTAGAAAAGCCTAATGAAAGTGCTTTAGTATATGATATTGGAGCAGGAAAGTATGATCATCATCAATTAGGAGGAAATGGCCAAAGACCAAATGGTATAAAATATGCAGCATGTGGTTTAATCTGGAAAGAATTTGGAAAACAATTATTAGAAAAATATAATGTTGAAGATATTGAATATACATTTGATTATATAGATAAAAACTTTATCCAATTTATAGATTCAAATGATAATGGTCAACTTCCAAAACTACAAACAGATTATAGAAATGTACATATTGCATATATTATATGCATATTTAATTCAAAATGGGATGAAGAAATAGATAATGATAATAATTTTATTAGAGCATTAGAATTTGCAAATAGTGTGTTTGACGAATTTTTAGCTGATACAATTTCAAAAATGAAAGCAAAAAAAATTGTAGATAAAGCAATAGACGAATCTAAAAATGGAATAGTAATATTAGAAAAATATGTACCATGGAAAGATTTTATAGTTAATTCAGAAAAAGAAAAGGCAAAAGAAATTAATTTTGTAGTATTTCCTTCAAAAAGAGGTGGATATAACGTATATGCAGTTCCAGTTGAGATTGGAAGTTTTGAAAATAGAAAGCTATTACCAGAAAGCTGGAGAGGAAAAAGAGATGAAGAATTACAAAATGTAACAGGTGTAAAAGGTGCTAGATTTTGCCATAATGCTGGTTTTATACTAAGCTGTGAAACTATTGAAGATGCAATTACATTGGCCAATATGGCAAATTGCAGTTAAAAATTATTTTTTTAAAATTGTTGCATTTTAAATTTTATTTGGTATAATATAGTCAGCAAATTATAGCTAATAATTTTTGGAGGAAGAAAAATGAAGAAAACACTATTAAATATAGTAATAATCCTATATGTGATTGTAGCAATATTTACTACAATATGTTTATTAACTTATAATGAATATAAAGTATCAGTGTTTGGAGATAAAACATTTGTAATAATAGATAAGGATGATGAAAAATTACCATATAAAAAAGGTGATTTAGTAATTGCAAAGAAAAAAGGATATGAAAATGCAAAAGAAGGAGACAATGTGTTTTTCTATGAAAGCAATACTATAAAAATTGCAAAAATTGAAAAGAAAAACGATTTTGGAGATGCAGGAATTACTTTTACAATAGAAGGAAATTATCAAGTTGTAGCTGAAGATGTAATAGGTACTTCAAACAATATAAAAGTAATTAGTAAAGCAGGTACTGTGTTATCAGTATTAGAATCAAAATGGGGATTCTTATTCTTAATAGTATTTCCATCACTATTAGCATTTTTACATCAAATATATGAATTAATAATGGAAATATCAAATAAAGATTAAAATTAAAGGAATGAAGGATGAAAAGAACCTATACTTTATTAGGTATAATAATGCTAATATTTACGTTTTATCAGATTGCAACAAGTTATGCTAAATATATAGCTGAGGCAACAGCTGTAGTTGAAAAACAAGCTGGTGCATGGTCAATAAAAGTAAATAATACTGATATATCTAATAGTAATTCTGAAACAACTTTTAATGTTGACAATTTAATTTTTCCAGAAAGTGCATTTGTTGCAGAAAACAAATTAGCTCCAGGAGCTAATGGCTATTTTGAAATTGTAATTGATTCTACAGGAAGTAGTGTAGCTGTAAGATATGATGTTACACTTGTTGTAGACAATTTAAATATAATAGATTCTATAAGATTTACAAAAGCATGTATAGTGGTTGATGGTGAAGAAGTTGAAGAAGGTATTATTAAAACAGGAGATAATACATATTCTGGAGTTATTAGCCTAGAAGATGTTACAAATGAAGTTCAAACAACATTAAGATTTTATATTGGTTGGGAAGAACTTGAAAATGGACAAGGAGATATAGCAGATACAGAACTTGGTTTAATTAAAGATATTTCAACAAATATTCCTGTTGATGTAGTAGTTACCCAATATTTAGGTGAACCAATAGTAGCTATACAGGAGAATATATGAAAAAATTAAAAATAGTATCAAAAATTTTTTTTAGTGTGATTACTATAGCACTATTATTAGTAGTGGTTATGGTAGTATATAATTTTTTTCAAATAAGTGTTTTAAATAAAAAATATTCGAACCTGTTTGGATATACATTTTTTGAAGTCACTACTGGTAGTATGTCAAATACAATTGAGATAAATGATGTTGTGATAGTTAAAATTACAAAAGATATAAAAAAAAATGATATTATTACATATTTAAATGATGAAGAAATTATAACTCACAGGGTAGTAGAACAAAATGATGAGCAAATTATCACTAAAGGAGATGCAAATAACGATTTAGATAAACCAATTCAAAGAGACATGGTATTAGGAAAAGTTGTAAAAACAATACCAAGATTAGGTATTTGGTTTAAAGTGTTTACAGATATAAAAGTAATATTATCTATAATAATCACAATAATATTATTTGGATTAACTTTGTCTAGCAAAAGAGAAGGAAAACAAATGGAAAATAACTCTTTTTCTAAATTTATGAGAAAAAGGAGAGAAAAAAGAAATGAGGAGAGCAAGAAGAAAAAGACAAATTAGATTAATGTATTTTAAATGTGTTTTTTATCTAATTATTTTACTTTTGTCAATTGGTGCTTTAAGAAGTACAATTGCAAGATATAGGTCAAGTGCAAGATCTAACGCTGATGTTAATCTCGCATATTATTTTTTTAAAGATGAAAGTATTTCTCAAGAGTTAAAGTTAGAAAGCATATTACCTAGAGAAGAGCCATATACATATACTTTTTCTGTGGCAAATAATGATGGAACAGATAGAACAGAAACAGCTATTGAGTATATTATACAAATAAAAACTACTACAAATTTGCCTTTGAATTTTAAGGTTTATAATCAAGAAGATATGACACATGATTTAGTAACTGGAGTTCAAACAGAACAAGATTCTGATGGTACATATTTTAAATATGTAAATGTACAAAAAGAGGAAATGGGATTTGCAGAGGATGAACAAAAGATATACACTCTTCAAGTAGAATTTCCTAAAGAATACAATAGAGCTGAATATGAAGGCATAATTGAATATGTTGAAATTAAAATTAATTCAAGTCAAAAGATTTAAAAATAATGAGGAAAAATAGAGTGAGAAGAAGGATAAAAAGAAAAAATAGAAGAAGAACTAAAAGAATAAATCCTATTTTTGTATTGATATTATTTGTTGTTCTTATTTTTTTTACTCCAAAATTTGTTTCTACTGCTAGATATGTATATAATTTAGTTCATGAGTATTATTTATCTTCAAAAGACTTTTATTTTAGTAGTGATAAATTAAGTATTAATCATACAGAATATGAAATAACAAATAACTGGTCAGGTGCGGAAACTTATTTAATAACAGTAAATATGAGTAGTAAAAAAAATGATATGGCATTTACAGAATCAGACATTTCATACAATATAACTTATACATGTTCAGAAAATATTTCTTGTAGTTTAAACAAAACTTCAAGTACAATAATAGGAACAGGTAATAATGGTGTTAATGAAGATTCATTTACAATTAGTATTAATCCGGCAGGAGGATCAGCTTTAAGTGAAGGAGAGCTAGCATGGGTGGATATAGTGGCTACTTCAACATCTCCTTATTCACAAACTATTAGTGGTAAACTAATTTTAGAGGTTGGCTCATCAGATATTACTTATGAGATAATAGATACGGCCAATCAACCATATTTAACAGTTAATATTACAAATTCACAAAGTGTTGGAACAAATGTTAAACTTAGCTATAATCCTGAAGTAGTATTATTAGATATGACTGGCAAATTTTATTTAAATTCAACAAACAATACAACACAACAAATAAACGGATTTGATTATCTAAATAGTGTAACTTCATTTGTTGAATCTTTAAGTACAACAACAGTAAAATTTTATAAAGTTGATTCAACACAAAATTATTCGTTTAATAGTATGTCCACAGGCACGCCGGTGATTTTGTTATCACAAACACAGTAAAATAGGGGGAAGGTTGAAAAATAATTACAATTCTTTTCCAACCTAATTTGTGCATTAGAAAGGAATGTGATTAAATATGACTACAAATTTGATGGACCAATATATCCAAAATACAAGAAATAATATAAAAGATTTTACAAAGATGTTCTTTGGAGAAGAATATAATGAAGAAATATCAAATGAATATATTGATACATATATTGAATCTCGTATATATAATTTTGGAGAAGGGGAAGATAAATTTTTCTACATTAGAATTAATTCTAATTTGTCGATTAAGAAAAATGAATTACAAATGAGATTTCCTAAGATTGAAGAAAAAGTGCTTGATGATAATTTAAGAATATATCAATTTGTTTTTTATATTGATGGTGTTAGACCAATTGCTGATTTACCTCAATTTTGCAAATTAGTATGTGATAAAAGAAATACACAATTTGAGTTAAAATCTGTTATAAATTTAGAAGAGAGATTATTAAAATTAATAAAAAGAGTAAATGAAGAAAAAGAAAGTTTCTTTAAAAAATATGAAACAGAGTATTTTTCATTAAATATTGAAAAATATAAATTAATAGATAATACATATAAAGTTGATTTAAACTATGAGTTCAAGATACCTTATATATATAGTGAAAAGGTTATAGAAGAAGTGTATAATGAAGGAGTTATTAATGAAGATAAATTGATGATAGAATATACTTTACTAACTCTTTTATGTATAAAAGATATAAATAAAGGGAATTTCGACACAAAATATATTGTCAATTTTGCAAGTAGTTTATATAAGAAAAAACAAAAATTAAAGCAAACTTTAAAAATATTAGATAATGCAGTTGCACAAGATAAAGTGTTTTTAAAACTCAATTATCAGGATTTCGAAGAAAATAAGGAATTGATTTATGAATTAATGAAAGATGGTTTTAGATTTGCAATTATTATAGATGATACTTTCAATCCATCAATTATGGAATTAAAGAAACTTAGTATTTTTAAGTATTTACTTATAGCAGAACAAAGTAAAAATTTTGATGAAATTAAGAGAGTAGAACAATATTTAAATAATATAGTAATATACGAAGTATAAGAAAAAGAGGTACAAAATGGATACATTTTTTAGATTTTTATATGAATTAGTAAACAATATAGTTTCAGGGTTGTTTACTATTGGCAAAGGATTATTAGAAGGATTAAAACTAATTTTAAATTTTACGGCATTTTTTAATTTAGTATCTCAATATCAAAAAGACTTTACAGGACCAGAATGGGTGTTAGTAGCTATTACTATTCTATTTATGATAATACTATATGGTGGAATTATACTTTTAGTAGTATTTACTGCTAAAAAATTTGTTAAAAAATTCAAACCAATTAGCAAATCAGCATTAATTAATGAAGTTGAAGATCTAAATAAAAAAGTATTAAAACTTTCTAAAGAAAAAGATGAAATATTAGCTATGAAAGTTTCACAATTAGGAATCAGACCTGATGAAAATGCAGAAGATTTAGAAAATGATACTAATAAACAGAAAAAAGAAGATGATGGAACAATAGGAGAAAATGGAATAAGATTTTCTAAATTAAATTTAATAGATATGGAATATGCTGATTATAAAATAAAAAATTACGGAAATAACTTCGATTTACCAGAACTTTGTAGTAATTTTAGAAATTTTGCAGCATCAAAACTAAAGCTATTTTATAAAGAAAGATTGATTAGAACTTTTGTTGCAGGGCTTGCATCAACAAGACTTGTTATTTTACAAGGTATTTCAGGTACTGGTAAAACATCACTTGCATATGCTTGGGGAAAATTTATGAAGCAAGATTCATGTATTGCTTCTGTACAGCCATCTTGGAGAGATAGAACAGACCTTTTCGGATATTTTAATGAATTTACTAAAAAATTTAATGAAACAGAATTATTAAAAGAGATGTATATTGCAGATTATACCGATGATGTTTATACAGTAATACTTGATGAGATGAACTTATCACGTGTAGAATATTATTTTGCAGAAATGTTATCAATTCTTGAAATGCCAGATAAAAAAGAATGGATAATAGAAATAGTTCCAAATACTTGGGCAAGTGATCCAAAAAAATTAATGCATGGAAAAATTCAAGTTCCACCTAATATGTGGTATATTGGTACAATCAATAATGATGACTCTACATTTGCTGTTACAGATAAGGTTTATGATAGAGCTATGCCAATAGATATAAATGAAAAAGGAGAAGTATTTACTCCAGAAGATGTAGATGCACAAAATATTAATTATACATACCTAGATAAATTGTTTACAGAAGCAATGGAAAATTTTGCAATTTCTAAAGAAACGTTAGAAAAAATAGAGAAAATGGATGATTTTGTTATAAAACACTTTAGAATAGCTTTTGGTAACCGTATTGTTGCACACATGAAAAAATTTGTACCAGTTTATGTCGCTTGTGGAGGTACAGAAGTAGAAGGTGTAGATTACTTTATTGCAAAAAAGATTTTAAGAAAATTTGAACAGCTAAATATGGCCCTAATTAGAGATGAAATAGATGGATATATTAAATTTCTTGACGAAACATTTGGAAAAGGAGCTATGGCTGAATGTATAGAATACTTATTAAGGTTAAAGAAAATGGCTTAAGGAGGAGCTTAAATGAGAGAGCTTGAAGTTGCCAATTTATATGAAAGTGTAGATGAACAATCTTTAGAAGATTTTCACAATAAGATTAATTCTAATATGAGGGTAAAGACAGATTATTTCAAAGATGAAAATGATTTTGAATGGTTAGATATATTTGAAAAATTATTACCATATATTGAAAAAATCTTAAGAAATCCTAAAAGATTTATCACAACAGAAGAAGAAATTGTGAAAATAGAATCTGCAAAAAAGGTTGGAGTAGAAACAGTAAAACATTTAGCAAAACATACTAATTTTATACAAGATATAGATGAACAAACTGGGGATGTTATTCCTTCAAAATTATTAAATGTATTAAAAGAAGAAACATTCAATACTTATGAAAATAGATTTATATTTACACTTATATCTTTTGCTGAAGACTTTGTTAGAAGAAAAAAAGAAAATATCAAGCAAAATCCTAAACTTAAAGACAACAAAATAATAGAATATTCAAGTGCAACAATGGTAGGTCAAGAAAAAATAAATGTAAATATTCATTTGAATACTGAATTAGATACAAATTTAGAAGTAAATAAAAAGAATATAGAAAGAATAAAGAATATAGAAAATAGCATTAGAGATTTGAAATTTACAGAAGTATATAGAATACTTGAAAAAGAAGGAGTTGCATTTGTAACACCTCCAATAAAAAAGACAAATGTTATTTTAAAAAATGTTAATTTCCAATATGCTATGACATTATGGGATTATATACATGATAACTTTGGTAAAAAAGATAATCCAATAAAACAAAATAAAGATTATATGGAAAAAGGTGCAATCAAGGCACTTATTGATGAAACATTCCTTTTAGAATATCTAACAATAAATAGAATTAATAGAACTGAGGATGAAGTCAAAGAAGCTAAAGAAAAATCATTAAGTAGAATGTTAGATAAAATAATTGATTTAAATCCAGAGTTAACAAAAAAAGAATTACAAGATAGGCTTGGAATAGAATTTGATAATGCAGTTAAAAGAAGAGTTGCAACAAAAAATGATATTGAAAAAATATTTAGAAAGTATATTGACAAATTTTTTGAAAATACTGAACTGTAATGTTGGAGGATAAAATGTTAAAAATATTAAAGTCTATTTGGTCATTATTTAGAACAATAGTTACAATTATATTAGTTGTATTAATTGCTGTTATAGTAACACAAAGAGTGTCTAATAATCAAAAAGCAATAGCAGGATTCAGAGTTTTTAATGTAATTACAGAGAGCATGGTTCCTGAATACAAAGTAGGTGATACAATTTTAACTAAAACTGTTAACCCATCAGAATTAAAAATTGGTGATGATATTACTTATATGGGTAAAAAAGATCCATTTAAAGGTATGATTATAACACACAGAATAGTAAAAATTGAAAAACAAGAAGATGGAAAGTATTTAATTCAAACAAAAGGTTTGGCAAATGATATAGAAGACCCTGAAATAAATGAATCTCAAGTATATGGTAAAGTTATTTATAAAATAAAAACAATTTCATTTTTAAATGGAATAATTGGAAATCTATTTGGCATGTATTTTGCAATTTTTATTCCATTTGGAATAATTACATTTGTTGAATTTATATTATATAAAAGAGACAAAGAAACTGAAGAAGATGACGATTCAGATATTGATGAAAATAAAATGGATAAATTAAAAGAAAGAAGAAAAAATAGAAGAAACAAAAGAAGAAAAAGAAGGGAAAGAGAAAAATAAAAAATATAGGAATACAAGAGAAAGGAGAGGTATTGTGAGAAAAAGACATAGCAAAAAACTTACGAGAAAACAAAAAAGAATTAAAACAAGAGTAAAAATAAGAACACTTTTTTTATTAGTAATAACTTTAATGTTCAATACCTATGCCTGGTTTTTGTATGTCAGCACAGTATCATCTAGTTTAACCGCACATGTTGAAGCATGGCATGTTAAGTTTAAAGTAGATGATGAATTAGTTAATAGAGATATTCCTATAGTAATTGAGCATGCATATCCAGGAATGACAGATGAAGTAAAAAGTGTTACAATAATTAATGATGGTCAAAAAGATGCAGATGTTAGATTTGCAATAAAATCAATAAGAATATTTGATGAAATTTATATAGCTACAGATTTATTATCAACTGGAGATTCTATTCCACAAGGAGCGATAACAACTACATCAGAAAATTTAAATAATAAGATACAAAATGATTATCCATTTTATTTAAGTGTTGAATCAAGTGATGATACTATTGGAGCAAATTCTGAGGAAACATTAACTATTACATTTACTTGGCAATATGAATCAGGAGATGATGAAACTGATACAAGTTATGGAGAAATGGCCTATAGCTATTATAATGCTAATCCTACAAGTCAAGCAATAGAAATGGTAATAAAATTAATTGTTGAACAACATAAAGAAACAGTTTAAGATTTTTCTTAAACTGTTTCTTTGTATTTAGGGAAATAATTATAGTTATTTAATTTATTAATTGTTCAAATGAAACATTGGCTTGAATTACAGCTTTTCCAGAATTTAGAGCAATTGAAGTATCTTGTGTGTCATTTAAACTTTCAGTTTCTTCATTATCATCCCAAGAAACATATATTCTAATTGTACTAGAATCATATTCTGCGGCCACACTACCTTGAACTTCAGTATTTGAATCATTTAAATAAGTAATAGTATCAATTTGACCTGGGAATGAATAACCAATTATTTTACAATCTGCAATTTCGTTGGTATTAAGAAGTGTTGCAGTAACTGTATATTTTACTGCTAAATCAACTTCAGATGTATCAACAATTAAATCAAAGTATCCGTATTGCGCCTGGTACAATACAATCTGGTATGTAATAATCATTTCCTGGAAAAATTAAGTCTATATTTTCTGAAAAATCTGAATTCTGCATGATATCTTGATTATTTAAAGTTATTTTCCATCCTGAAATGTGTATATTAGCATTTGAATCAATTGATGATAAATATTTAGCATATGTTGCTTTTATTACCATGAAAGTAATTATAAGCCATAAACATGCTAGAATAAATAAAACTCTTTTTTTCATTATAAACCTCTTTTTATTGCTTCAATTATGTATATCTTTAGAAATCAAATATATTTAATATTAAAATTTCCGTTCTCCAGCCGTTTTAAGTATGAGAAATGATTAAATTCATATCCACGGATTACACTATATTTAAATAGTAACGTTCTGAACTGCAATTTCGGGCACTAATTTTTGAAATGCACGCCGTTTATATAATATGATGCAAATTGTAATAATCGTAAACAGCTTCAGAACTGCGAGTAGGTCGAACTCAATTTTAATATTAAATATATTTGATTTCGTACTATTTCATAATTTATTTAATATTTGTGAATTATAATTTTTATTGACATAATTATAACATAAATATTGTAAAAATCATCAATGAAACATAAATGTAATTCAAATGTAATACAAATGTAACAAATGTCGAAAAATGTAAAAATAATGTAAAAAAAATGTAAATATTTTGTAATTGTATTCAAGGTAATTATATGCTATACTCTAAACATAAATAAATATAGCGTTAGCAATATTTGTTTTATTCACTTAAAAAGTTGGTGTAATACATGAAAGAAGAAGTTAAAAACACAAGTTACCAGGAGGTCGAAGAACAGGAAGATAACAAAAAAGAAGAAAACAGAAAACAAAAAGGTAAAGAAGTAACTGAAAAAATCAAAGCTAGGAAAAAAGCAAAAAAAATATCAGATACTAGCGAATTCTTAAAAAAATTGAAAAAAGTATTAATAATAATGCTTATTTTTTTGATTGTAATTTATTTTGCTTTAAGAATAGCTTATGATACAGGTAGATTTACAGTTGTTTTAGATACCTCTTCTGACATGAAAGGCTCTCTTGTTATGTATGAAAACAAGAATGAAAAACTTACAAGAAGAACCTTGTCTGCTGATTCACTTGATTTTATGACTAATATTTCTGGAGACTGGATTCCAGATAACATTAATGATGAATCAGACGGAGCACATAATGGTGACAATTACATAGCCTATACTTTTTATATTGAAAATATGGGTGACGAAACAATACATTACTGGTATCGTATTTATATTGATGATGTTATTAAAAACGTAGATGAAGCGATACGAGTTGCTGTTTTCCTAAATGGTGAAAAGACAGTATATGCTAAAGCAAATGATAAAACATCTGCGCCTGAGAAAAATACAGAAGCATTTCGAGATGAAGAAAATGTTATGTTAGTTCAAAGGAAAGATTTTAAATCTAAAGATGTTGATAAATTTACTGTGGTAATATGGGTTGAAGGTGATGATCCTGATTGCATAGATAACCTTATTGGTGGAGAAATGAAAATGCACATGACCATAACTGAAGAACATATTAAACAAGATTAATTAAAAAAGGAGAAAAATTATGAGTAAAAGAAGTAGAAGAAGCAAAAGAAGGTTAAATTCTTCATTTATGGCACTATTATTAACAGCAATAATGTTAATAATTTCAACTTATGCATGGTTCTCTGCAAACAGAGAAGTTCTTATTACAGGAATTACTGCAAAAGTATCTGCAGCTGAAGGTCTACAAATATCACTAGATGGTGAAAATTGGAGTGCATCTGTAGTAGTTAGTCAATCAAAATTAAAAGAGCTTGGAACTGCAAAAAATAATTATGTTTGGCCAACAGAATTAACACCAGTATCAACAGATGGTACAATATCTGGAGCAGATGCATCATTTGTATATGGAGATATAAGTTCTGATGGAGAAATATTAAAATCAATCAAAAATGCACCAGCTTCTGGTGGTAGATATATATCTTTTGATGTATATTTGAAAAACTCTTCATCAAAATCAGGCGGAGATAAATTGCAATTAAATACAACAAGTAGTGTTGCAATACATACTAAAAAAGAAGGCGAAGATGATAGTTATGCAGGACAAACTGATACAGGTCTTGAAAACTGCGTAAGAGCAGGATTCTTATTATATAGTACACAAAACACATTTACAACAGCTGTAAGTTCTATTAGAACAACAGCTGTAGGTGATAGCCCATTATTTGCAATATGGGAACCAAACTATAAAAAACATATTGATGAAGTTGTAGCAAATGATGGAAGAATTGAAGATGGAACATCTGGATTCCAAACATTAGCAATGCTTCCAGCAACAAATGGATTTAGTATTAAAGGTGTAAATGGAACAACAACTACAGGTGTTAAAGTTGATAATGATGATGTAGAAATTGAAGGTAGTTCAGGAACATATATGGGTGCTCCAACAACTTTAACTTCTGATGCTGGAACAGTTACAAGGGTTACAGATATGAAAGCTGTTGATGGTTCTACACAATTAATGTTAGGACAAAATTCAATAATGAAAGCTAGAGTATACATTTGGTTAGAAGGACAAGATCCTGATTGTAATGATACAGCATCTACTGGTAGAGCATTTGATATAGCAATTGGATTTACAAAACCTGCTACTGGAACTGAATCTTCTACACCAACACAACCAGAACCAACAAAACCATAATTAACAAAATAATAAATTAAGGAGTGAAGTGAAGGATATAATTAAATATAATCTTTCACTTCCCTTTTAAATTTATCAAATATAATTATAAAAATGAATAAAATATCCAATTATTACAATTCATAGCTTAATAAATATATATTTTCTCATTTCGTTTGGTGTCGCAATTCTCTTATGTTCAATTATATAATAAATTATATAATTGAACTGTATCTGTGAATTGCTCCAGTCGCCCTTCGCTTACGCTACGGTTTGCTGTCCATTGTTAAGGCTCTGCCTGTTACAATGGCAGTATGCGTTCGAGCTGCTCGCCTTACGCACTTCATTCTAAAATATATATTTATTAAGCTGTAAAAAGTGTAGCAGATTATTCATTTTTATAATTATATTTAAATTCAAAAATGTTTAAATAATTATGAAAAAGAAGGGAATGAATTTACTATGAATATAGATATAAAATTAAATGAAATCAATTATGATGATTTAATTATGTTATTTAATAAATCAAAAGATTTTATTTCTTTTTTAGATACAGAAATTAAAACCAGTGAGGTGGAAAAGAGTACAAAATGAGTGAGAATATTAGTGTAAAAGAAAAAATTAATGCTCAAATAGATGTTGATAAAGAAATATTATCAGTATTACCAAAGAATAATAAAAAAAATTTACAAGCATATAAAGATAAAGCTGCTGAAATAAGTAATGAATATTCAAATTATTTGTCTGAAATAATTAATGAAATGAAAAGAAGAGCAGTAAAAATAAAATCATTTACTCCAGATTCAAAGATAGAAGAAATCACAAATGAAATACATAAATTAGGTAATATAATTGGTATATTAAACCCAAATACAACATCATTTGAAAAGATGCAATTAGATGAAATACTATATGTTTTAAAAAATTTTTATAAAAATAATTTAGAATTAGTAAATGAAGCTATAGTCCGAGCTATTGATAAATTTAGAATGGTTGGAGTTTATTTAACAATTGATGATTTCAATTATAGTGCATTTACAAAAGAGTATATGACAGTATTTTTAGAAGATATGAAAAAAGGCGACCCAAATTCTGCTAGAGTAAAAGATGCTTTTGAACAAATATATTGGAAATGTTCAGACATAATAATACATATAGAATTAAATATTAGAAGCATATATTTTAGATATGAAAAAGCTATAAATAAGCATTTTGAAGATGAAGAAAAAAAAGTATTAAAAGAAATGGGGCTAAAGCCTGAAGAAATTATACAAAAGTATAATAATTTACATACACAGTTAATCGATGTGAATAATAAAGATACTGCTTTAATTATTGACAAATTTTTAAATAATGAAATAGTTCCAAAAGATTTTGAAGAATCAAGTATCAAGAAAAATTATAAGAAAATTATAGGTAAAGATTTAGAAGAATTTGATAAAGAGAAAATTCAAGAAATTAATAAAAATATTATTAGATTAAATGAAAGTCTATATGAATTTAAAAATTATTTAAAATATAAATACATATTTAATGATGTTTTAGAAATATTTAAATCTAAAGAAAAGTTTAAAGTTATTTGTGAACAAAAACTAAAGCAAATAAAGAAGCTTGAGGCTAAGCTATTTAAAGTTAACAAAAGATTAAGCAGAATGGAAAATCATAAAAGTTTATTTAGGAAGATTTTTAGTAAAAACAATAACAGACTTGAAAAAATAAATATTAATGTTAATACACAGATTTTAGAGCTTAAACAAATATACATGGATTATGAAGAAAACAAAGTTAAAAACATTATAACTACATCTCTTAATGATAGTTCAACAATTTATGATGTATTATTATTAATATCTAATTTTTACGTATTTTTAGTAAAATCTATTATAAAAGAATATCCAGAAATAAAACCAGATGAAATAAAAGATGTGATTGAACAATTTAGATTATTTATTAAATATCCTAAAATAACGATCATAAATAATGTTAAAATAACAGAAGACAAGGATATTACTTTAATGATAAAAGATAGATATAATTTATGTGATATTATTATTACAAAAGAAGATTTGGATGAAGATAATCTACCTAATCTTATTACAATTGTGAATAATATTTGCCAAAGTAATTATATTAAAAACAGTAAAACTACACTTGAAGATATACAGTTTTTATTACAGGTTAACAAATTATTAGATGATAATAATATAAATAACTGAAAGGACTTTTGGTTAAAGCAAAATGATTGAAAAACCTACATTTTTAAGTTTTATTAAAAATTTATTAATTTTTTTACTATATATTATTATAATACCAATTATTATATATGATTTGTTTTTAATAGTACAAACAATAATTAGACCTGGAGTTACACCAGACTTTTTTGGAATAAAAACTTTTAGTATCGTTTCAGGAAGTATGGAGCCAACAATAAATATTGATGATATTGTAATTATAAAAAAAGTAGATAAAAAAGAATTAACTAAAGATGATATTATATCATTTAAAATAAATAATGAAATAATAACTCATAGAATAATAGATAAAGAGTTAAAAAATGGAATTTTATTTTATATAACAAAAGGAGATAACAATGAAGTTCCTGATATACATAATGTTAAATTCAGTCAAATAGAAGGAAAATATATTGGAAAAATTCCTAAAGCAGGAAAAATTTTAACATTATTAAAAAACAAAAAAGTATTCTTCACCATAATAATAATATTAATACTATCATTTATATTACAAAGAAAAAAAATAAAAAGAAAAATTGAAAGAAAAGCAAAAAGAGAAAAATTTGAAAAACAGTAGGGGACATTGAGGCCATTGGGGGGCCATTGGTACCGGTTCTGTTTGTCCCCAAAAAATAATGAGAGGATGAAACTTATGATAAATAATCAAAAAATGTCAAAAGGAATAACATTAATAGCTTTAGTAGTTACAATAATTGTAAATAGAGTATTTTATGACAAGAATATAAAATTAAGAAATTTAGTGGGTTCTAGCCTATGATTTATATAAACTTATAATAGAATTGTTATTAAAAAAGATAATAATTCTATTTTTTTAGTTCAAAATAAGAAAGGAAGAATTTGAAAATGGAAAATAAAGAATTAAAACAAACTATTATTGATGAAAGAACAGGAATTGAATATAATTTAGTCAATGGCTATTATATTCCAAATATTGTATTATCAAAACCAAGAAGAACAGGGAATGTTGGAAAATATGGAAGAATGCGAGCTAGATACTTGAAAGAACATAAAAAAGCAGAATACTCAATAATGCTAATTGAAAATGAATTAACAAGTCATTTACTAGATATTGATGACATTTGTAGAGAAAGAGTTGATTTGTTAGTAAAACAAATTGCAGAAAAAGAGAATGTAAATGAAGAATTAAAAGCAAAAAATCAAATGGAATGGGTCTCTCGTATGAATAATATACTTAATAGAGTAGAAGAAATAGTTACAAATGAGATTATTTATCAGTAAGCAAATTGGTCAGATGCGTCTGACCAATTTGAAGAAATTGTATCTTTTTTTGAAAAAGTAATGAAAAATATAAAAATTGATGGTATAATATGGAAAAACAAACTAAATTTTGCAGACGCGTCTGCAAAATTTGAAAGGAGACTAGAATATGGATAAAAATTCAATTATAGAAATGTTATCAATAGGAGAAAATAAAGAGATAGAATTTAAAGAATCAAAAAATAAAATACCAAAATCTTTATGGGAAACTTATTCAGCTTTTTGTAATTCAAAAGGTGGAATAATTGTTTTAGGAATAAAAGAAAACAAAGAAAATGACATTTGCACAATAGAAGGTATTGAAAATGCAAATCATATTTTAAAAGACTTTTGGAATACTATAAATAATAGAGAAAAAATAAGTGTAAATGTTTTAGATGATGAAGATGTAAAAATTGTTGATATAGAAGGAAAACAAGTAATTGTAATAAAAGTTCCAAGAGCAAATAGAAAAAACAAGCCAGTATACATTAACAATAATCCTATTATAGGAACATATAAAAGATTTCACGAGGGTGATTTTAAATGTGCAGAATATGAAGTAAAAGCAATGATAAGTGAAGCAAATGAGAAAACAAAAGATAGAATTATACTAGAAGAATATGATATTAATAGTATAAATAAAGAAACTTTAAAAGATTATAGAATTAGATTTAGAATACACAAAGGAGAAGCACACGAATGGAATAAACTTGATGATGAAGAATTTTTGTATATGTTAAATGCAGTAGATAGAAAAACAAAAAAATTAACAATAGCAGGATTATTAATGTTTGGGCAAGAAAAAGATATAGTAGAAATATTTCCAAATTACTTTTTAGATTATAGAGAAGTTAAAGATGATAGCAATATGGAAAGATGGGCAAATAGGATTACATCTTGGGATGATGGATGGACAGGTAATTTATGGGATTTCTTTGAAAAAATTGTAAATAGATTAACAGCAGATATTGAAGTTCCTTTTGCATTAGATAAAGATTTAATGAGAATAGATGACACTCCAGTTCATGCCTGTATTCGTGAAGCACTTTCAAATTGCTTAATCCATACCCAATACGATGAAAGCGGAAGCATTGTTGTTGAAAAAAGAGAAAACTATTTTAAATTTGCAAATCCTGGAAATATGCGAATACCAATAGAAGATGCTTTAAAAGGTGGACAAAGTGATCCAAGAAATCCAATATTGCATAAAATGTTTTCGCATTTAGGATATGGAGAAAGAGCAGGTTCTGGATTGCCTATGATTAACAATGTTTGGAAAGAAAAAGGCTGGATATTGCCAGAAATAAAAGAGTCTTTTAATCCAAACAGAACAACATTAATTTTAATTACAAAATCGCAAAATCCACTAATCAATCCACCAATAAGTCAACCAATAAATCCACTAATAGATTTATCTGAAACACAACAAAAAATCATATCTATATTATTGCAAAATAGCACAATAAAAATTGATGAAATAGCAAATATACTTGAATTAAAATCAAATACAATTAAGAAAAATATGAAACAATTAAAAGATATGAAAATAATTGAAAGAAAAGGAACTACAAGAAAAGGAGAATGGATTATAAAAAATAATAAAGGAAGTGGCAAATAATGGAAGAAAAGATAAAAGAATTAACATTGCTTTTATTATATTTAACATCTTGGAAAGAAAAAGACATATTCGGAGATGAATGTATGAGGGCTTGGAAAGGTTATGATTTTGATATTTTAAATTCTTTGGAAGAAGAGAATTTAATTGGTGGAAGTACACACAAAGCAAAATCTACTTATTTAACTGAAACAGGTGTAAATAAGGCAAAAGAATTGATGAAAAAATATAATATAGAGTAATTAGTAAATTTGGAAACGGTGGTTGCCAAATTAAAATAAAAATAGCATTAGATTTTTAAAGAAGTCTAGTGTTATTTTTTTGATGAAATTTTCTATCTACACCTATCAAGATATAAACTTATACTACTTAAATATAAAAAATCAAAATAACAGCATTTTTGTGCGAAAGAGTTTGAATGAAAGGAGGGTATTAAATGCAGAATTTGAATTTAAAAGGTATATGGATACCAATAGAAATATTAACAGATAAAAAATTAAGTGATAAAGAAAAAACAATATATGCTATAATAATATATTTGAGTAAAGAAAACAATTATTGCTATTGCACAAATAAAACTATAAGCGAATTATTAAATATAACAATAACACAAGTATCAAGATTAGTAAATTCTTTAAAAGACAAGAATTATATAGATATTGAATTGATATACAAAGAAAATAGTAAGCAAGTAGAAATGAGAAAACTAGTTCCAATAAAAAAATATGAAGATACCTATTTACAAAAAGTACAATACCCTCCCTACAAAAATGTTAATACCCCTATTGATGAAAATGTTAAGGATAATAAATATAATAATAAAAATATAAATAAATATAATAGCACAAAACAAAATCATAAAAAGTCAAAGGCTAATTTTGAAGAAAGAGATTATACAGGCTATGATTTTACTAGACTATATGCAAATGCAGATATTATTGCATAAGCTATTACATTTTGCTTTGCATATATGAAAACAGCTATAAAAGTAAATGATGTTACTTTTATGGCTGTTTTTTTAGTTAAAGTTGCCAGTGGCAATTTTAACTAAAACCTAAAAAATACGAGCAAGTATTTTTTAGGCAAAAGGGTGCAGGAACTCCTGCCACAACTAACACTTTTAGCGATAGCGTAAAAAAAGTGTTGTAGTTGTGTTACAATGTAAAGTTAAAAATAATGTAAAGTTGAATTTAAAAAGCATTGAAATAGCTATGTTTTTAAAACTTTAACT
>CADAHH010000011.1 GCA_902787685.1 uncultured Eubacteriales bacterium
ATAATAAATGAGGAGGAATGAAATAATGCAAGAAGAAAACAATCTAAATAAGAATTTTCAAGAAATATTTGAAAACATAAAAAATGATGTTACAAAAACTCAACTTGAAATTATGATAAATGCAAATGCCAATTTAGTAAATCTATACTATAGAATCGGAAAAACAATTTTCGAAAATTCAAGTTGGGGAAATAAATTTATTGACTATTTATCTATGGAACTTAAAATTGCATTTCCAAGGCAAAAAGGTTTTTCTATAAGAAATTTAAAATATATGAAATCTTTTTATATGGAATATAAGGATGATAATGAATTTGTGCAACTTGTTGCACAAATTCCATGGAAACACAATATTATTTTAATACAAAAAATTAAAGATAAAAATGTTCGAAAATGGTATATTGAAAAGATAATAGAAGAAGGATGGGTGGAAAGTGTTCTTTTATATCAATTAGATACAAATTTATATCAAAGACAGATAAAAAATATAAAACATACAAATTTTGATTTAACATTAAAACAAAATAGTGATTTAGCTAACTATATAGTGAAAGAACCATATGTTTTTGATTTAATCGAATTGACAGAAGACTATAAAGAAAAAGAATTAGAGAATAAAATGTTAGAAAGGTTAAAAAATGTTTTGCTTGAGTTGGGAAGCGGATTTTCTTTTGTTGGAAATCAGTATAAAATAACAGTAGGAAATCAGGATTTCTTTATAGATTTATTGTTTTATCATATAAAATTAAAATGTTATGTTGCAGTTGAACTTAAAGCAGTTGAATTTGTGCCAGAATTTGGTAGTAAATTAGGATTTTATTTAACAGCATTAGATGAAAAGGTAAGGGATGAAAACGATAATCCATCGATTGGGATTTTATTATGCAAGAGTAAAAATAATGAAATTGTAGACTACACGCTAAAATATATAAACAAACCATTGGGAGTGAGTGAATATAAAATATTTAATGAATTACCCGAAAATTTATTAAAAGAATTACCAACTGAAGAAGATATTAATCTTCATTTAGAAATAAAAGAAGATGGTGAAGAAGATGAATAATAATGAAAGTAAAGTCAGTATCAACTGGGATATCTGTATTTTTCGAAAGATTAGCTCAAACTATTGAAAATACT
This sequence comes from uncultured Eubacteriales bacterium, assembly GCA_902787685.1. Classification (GTDB taxonomy): domain Bacteria; phylum Bacillota; class Clostridia; order TANB77; family CAG-508; genus CAG-269. Next base: position 1,138 of record CADAHH010000011.1, read on the forward strand.
GAATTTTTAATATTGAGATTTTTACATATTTTATAAAAAAGAGGTGAAAAAATGGAAAAAATTTATTATGATAGTTCTAATAATAAATTATGTGGTATATTAACTAAATATGAAAAAAGCGATAAGGTTGTTATAATGTGTCATGGAATCAGAGGGAATAAAGATGAATGTGGCGCATTTGTAAAATTGTCAGAGGAATTATTAAAAATAGGTTATAGCTCATTTAGATTTGATTTTAATGGTCATGGTGAAAGTGATGGACTTGATAAAGATATGACAATTACAAAAGAAATTAATGATTTAGAAAATACTGTTAATATGTTACAAGAAAAAGGATATGGCAAAATAATTTTGTTAGGTAGTAGCTTTGGTGCAGGAATAGTTTCATTATTTCCATTTGAAAAATATAATAATGTTAAAGCAATTATTTTATGGTATGGTTGTTTAGATTATGATTATGCTAGATTTGGTAATTTATTTACTGAAGAAAATATGAAAAAAGCAGAAAAAGATGGCTATTATATTTCAAAAAGTATGAATACAGGAGAAGAATTCAAGCTTGGTTTAGAATTATTTAAAGAAACATACCAATTTAAACCATATGAAAATTTAATAAATTGTGATTTACCAAAATTATTTGTACACGGTGATAAAGATAGTGCTTTACCATATGAATTATCTGAGAAGGTAAGTAAACAATGTAGTAATTCTATATTTAAACTTATTAAAAATGGTGAACATACATTTATGAATTCTGATGAAGCAATCAATGAAGCAATAGATGTCACAATAGAGTTTATAAAGAATATAAAATAAAGGAGTTGATCCAAATGAATGAAAATAAAACTAACATAAACTGTGAAGAATGGGCAAATGCAAAACTCCCTAGAAAGATTGAAATATCAATATTTGTTAATTAAAGTATCTTTCGTGATTTAATAAGAATAATTAAAAAGAAGAGAAACATATGAAAAATATAATTATAATAATTGAATCAACAGATATATCTATTTAAAATGCTTTAAAGTATTTTAAGGACTCTATAATAATAATCTTAGGATATAAAGATATATCGCCGACAACATTAGCAAGAAGCATAAAAAAACATGATACAAATTTAGATTGGACATTTGGATATGATGAGGAACAATTAATAGAAATAGCTACTAATACTGTAGATAAAAGTAAAAAATTGTATGAGGAGAGTTTAAAAAACAATCTTTTATATTATGATACTTCAAAGAATAGAAATAAAATCTATAACATAATAATTGATGAAATTAAAGATATATCTATTAAACTAAATTATTTAAGAAAGGTGATAAATAAATGATATACATATTTGATTTGGGAGGAGTAATAACAAAATCACAAGATTTAAAAAAATATATGATGAGTTAAAGCCAAAAGTAGATTATGATACATTTATAGATATTTGGTATAATGATCCTGAAGTCATAGACGCACATAAAGGTTTGAATGATGAAAATGAATCATTTAGAAATGTATTAGAAAAAATTGGATGTAAAATATCTGTTGATGAATTATTTAATATAGTTTATAAAAAAAGAGACTACTACGAAGATACACTGAATATCATAAATAAGCTTAGAAATAATGGAAATAAGGTATACTTGTTATCTAATCTAAGAAAGGTAGATTTTGAGTATTTAAAAAAAGATATTGACATTTCAACATTTGAAAAAACTTTTTTATCTTATGAGATGAATCTAATTAAACCACAAAAAGAGATATATGAAACTGTAATAGAAGATTTAAATATTAATCCAAGTAATATATATTTCTTTGATGATAATAGTACAAATATCGATTCAGCTATTCAATGTGGGATTAAAGGATTTTGTGTAACAGGTGATAATATAAAAGAAGTATTTCAAAAAAATAAGTTATTAAGTGATGTATAATTAAGGAAGTGATAATATGAGTGAAAAAAATGAATTTCCAAAAGTCGCCATTAACTGGGAGAGACGGATTTATGGAAAACTAGTTAAAAAGCTTGCAAATATTGGCTTTTTATTTTAAAACATATTACATATTTTATTAAAATGGAGGTGAATATATGTCAAATAAAATAATAGAAGTTCAAAATGTTAAAGTAAATATAACCAATATAGATGATAATGATTATATTTGTATTTCTGATTTTGGTAAATACAAAGAGGGAAAATCAAAGGCAGATGACATTATAAGAAACTGGTTAAGAAATAGAATTACTTTGGAGTTTTTAGGAACATGGGAGTCAATTTATAATCCGAATTTTAATTCCGTCGAATTCGACGGGTTTAGAAAAAGTGCAGGACTTCACACATTTACATTAAGTGTTACAGAATGGTGTGAAAAGACAAATGCAATTGGTATATATTCAAAACGAGGAAAGTATGGCGGAACATATGCACATAAAGATATTGCATTTGAATTTGCGTCAGCAATCAGTCCGGTATTCAAATTATATTTAATAAAAGAGTTTGAAAGATTAAAAGAAATAGAAAATCAAAATAGAGAGTGGGATGTAAAAAGGATTCTAACAAAAAACAATTACCTAATACATACTGATGCAATTAAAAATTATATATTACCAGATAATGATTTTTATAAAAATAGAGAGTGGTTAAAATATGCTGAAGAAGCGGATATTTTAAATGTAATTATATTTAATACAACTGCTAAAAAGTGGAGAGAGCTTAATCCCGATTTAGCTAAAAATTCAAATGTTAGAGATTATGCTACAATTAATGAATTAACAGTATTGTCAAATTTAGAATCACATAATGCTGAATTAATAAAAGAAGGAAAAAATAAAGAAGAAAGATTTGAAATTCTAAATGAAATTGCAAAATATCAACTAAATATACTTAATAATGCTGAAAAAATAAAATTATTAGGGAATGGAAATAAAGAGGAGCTATAGATGAGCAAAGATTTGAAAATAAAAACAGGCATAAGTATTGATAGAACTGGAACTATAGGAAATATTCTAAATAATTATATAGATGAGTATGTGAGCAATAATGAAATTAAAGAAATAAACGCAAAAATTGCTATTATGAATCAAAAATTATCTGATTTTGATATGCTTAAATACAAACTTTCTAATAGGATTAAAATTAGAGGTTTAGTAGTAAAGGTGTTATCTGAAGATTCAGATGTTTTTGTAGATTTGGCAATAGAATTACTAAATATATCTGAGGATAATTTTGAAAATATTATAGATTCATTTATGAAATTAACAAAAAATGATTTAGATGTATTATATTATAATTTATGGAAAAAAAGAGGCAATGAGAAATTTGATGTAAATGAATTGAAAAATGAGATTGGTAGTAATTTTGAATTTGTTCCAGATTTAATATTGAGCTATGAATATAGAGTGAATAAAAGTGATTTTGTAAACAATGAAAATAGCCTCATTATTGGAGATACACTAACTTTAATGCCTACACAAGAAAGTTCAAACATATTTAATGTGTTTGAGAGATTGTCTTATAACAATTTTATTAAGCTTTCAAAATACATTCCAAATAAAATGAACGATTCCTTTAATACATATTTATGTTTCAACTTTACATATTTAGGTATATATTTATGTAGAATAATGGAAAAAATAGAAAGAGATAAGAAAGAGAAGATGTAAAATGAATGAAGAATTTATTAAACTATTAGAATTGGAATATAATGAATTAAAAATAGGATTAGCTAAAGCATCTATCGAAGGAAAAGGAACTCCACAAGAAATTGCTGATAGAAAAGAAGAACTATTTCATGCTTTATTTGAAAAATATTTTCCGTTTCCATTTACTATTACAAAAGGAAATATTATTGATAGTTTTAATAAAAGAAGTGCTTCAATAGATTGCATAATACTTGATCCGTCACATCCACACACAATAGATCAAAAGAACAAAAAAGCTTCTGTTATATTTGCAGATGGGGTTGACTATGCGATTGAAATAAAGGGAAATTTATCTGATAAAGATGAAATAAATAGAGCATTGAATCAGATTAAGACAGTAAAAGATTTAACAAGAGTTAAAAATGGTGTAATCCTACCAAAGGATCAAAATGAATATACATATAAAATTCCAACTATTATTTATGCAGAAAAAACATATGATAATATAAATACTTTAATAGAAAATATTCTAGAATATTATAAGGAAAATAAAATAAAAAGATTATTTCAGTTTGATATAATAGTAGCTGGAGACTACACAATAATAAATTCTTGTAAAGGATTAATTAGTTGTAATAATTCAAAAGGATTATTCTTAGAAAAAACTGGTGAAAGAACTTTAGCTGTTTTATTATTTTTGATGGCTAATATGCCATTAGTTCAGCCGTTAATGAGTGAAAATATATATAATATTTATTTAAATAATATTATAAAAGATGCATCTTATAGTGAAGAATGGAATAGTATTCTTGAAGATATAGAAAATAACTAGTTGAGAAAAGGAAGAAATAAATGTGGAATGTAGCAGCATATTTAAGATTATCTAAAGAAGATAATGAAAATATGGAATCAAATAGTATAATAAATCAAAGAGAACTAATAGAACAGTATATTAAAGATAAAAACGATTTACAATTAGTAGATTATTATATTGATGATGGATATAGTGGTACTAATTTTAATAGACCAGGATTTAGAAGACTATTACAAGATATGAAAAACAAAAAGATTAATTGTATAATTGTAAAAGACTTATCTAGATTTGCAAGAAGTCATATAGAAGCGGATATGTATTTTGAAAATATCTTTCCTGCCTTGAATATTAGATTTATATCTGTGATAGAAAATATAGATAGTTTTGAAAATCCAGATTCAATGGACAACCTTATTGTTCCATTTAAAAACTTGTTAAATGATGCTTATGCAAAAGACATATCTAAAAAGGTAAGAAGTGCATTATTAACTAAAAGATTAAATGGAGAATTTATTGGTACAACTGCTACATATGGATATTTAAAAGATCCAAGAGATAAACATAAATTGATAATAGATAAAGAAGTATCAAAGAATGTTATTAAAATATTTAATGATATAATAGAAGGAAAAACAGCAAGTGAGATAGCTGTTGAATTAAACAAGAACAATGCTTTAACACCCTATGCATATAAAATGAAAAATGATAATATCGCAATAGATAAAAAATGGAATGCAAAAATGATAAATGTAATATTACAAAATAGAGTATATACAGGAGATTTAATTCAAGGGAAGAAGAAGGTAGAAAATTATCGCACTCATAAACTAATTACAACAAATAAAGATGAGTGGATAATAACCGAAAATCATCACGAACCAATTATATCAAAAGAAAAGTTTGATGAAGTTCAAGAAATACTAAACAAAAATAAATCTGTTAGAAATAATAAAGAAAAAGATTTATTTTATAGATTTTTAAAGTGTGCAGATTGTGGAAGTTCTTTTACTTTAAGAAAAGTAAAGAACTATGAATATTATCATTGTACATCATATGTAAGAGATGGATCATGTACAAGCCATTCTATTAGAAAAGATAAATTAACGGAAATAGTTTTAGAAGAGCTAAATAAAAAATTTAAAAGGAATAAAATAAATACTATAACAAGAGATATTTTATTAAAAAATGTAGATAGTATCATTATATCTCAAAATGGAGGAGTAACTATAAAATTCAAGTAAAGGAGTGAATATAAATGGAGAAAGAAGAGAATAGTTATCACAAAATCAACCTTAACTGGTACCCAGGCCACATGGCGAAAACAAGAAGAGAAATAATAGAAGATTTAAAACTAATAGATGTAGTAATTGAACTACTAGACAGTAGAATACCAATATCAAGCAGAAATCCAGATATTGCAGAAATAACAAAAAATAAAGATAGGATTATAGTCTTAAATAAAAGTGATTTATCAGATAAAAAAGAAAATGACATATGGGTAAGTTATTTTAATCAAAAAGGTTTAATAGCCATAGAATGTGATTCAAATAGTGGACATGGAATAAACGAAGTATTACATGCAATAGAGAAACTTAAAGAAAAAGAATTACAAGAATATGCGAGCAAAGGAAGAACAGGCAGAAAAATTCGTGCGATGATTCTAGGTATTCCAAATGTAGGTAAGTCTTCGTTTATTAATAGAGTTTCTAAAACTAATCGATTAGAAGTTGGAAATAAACCTGGAGTTACAAAGAAAAAACAATGGATTAGAATAAACGAAAAAATAGAACTTTTAGACACACCAGGTGTTTTATGGCCAAAATTTGATAATGAAAAAGTTGCACTTAACTTAGCATATACTGGATCTATAAAAGATGAAATATTACCACAAATAGAAATTGCATACCAATTATTAAAATATTTACTTGAAAACTATAAAGGCAATATAGCAGAAAGATATAAATTATCAATAGATTATATTGACGAAATATTAAGTCAAAACCAACAAGAGAATTTTAATATTTATGAAATAATGCAAGAGATTGGAAAGAAACGAGGAGCAATTGTTTCTGGTGGACAAGTTGATGATGAAAAAGTTGCAAGAATTATTTTAGATGATTTTAGAAGCGGAAAGCTGGGCAAAATTACCTTAGAGAGAAGTGATGTGAAATGAGAGAAATGTGAGGTGTAGGGGCGATTTTAATCGCCCGCAAAACAATAACAATTTCAAAAGGAGAAGAACAATCAAAATGAATATAGAAGAATTTATACCATTTAATAAAAGTGAAGAAGAAGTTAATCAAATGTCGCCACTTGTTTGGGCATATGTAGGAGATTGTGTTTATGAACTATTTATTAGAACACATTTAGTAAATACTACAAAATTAAATCCACATAGATTACATATAGAAGCAATCAAATATGTAAAAGCAGGAGCTCAGGCAAAATTATTACAAGAATTAAATGATAAACTTACAGATGAAGAAAAAGATATTGTAAGAAGAGCCAGAAATGCAAATAATCACCACTTGCCTAAAAATTCAAATGTACAGGAATATATGTATGCAACAGCATTTGAAGCTTTGATTGGATATTTATATTTATGTAAGAAATATGAGAGAGTAAAAGAGATACTTGACATGGTAAAAACTTTCCAAAAATAGTTGTAAAAATTAGCAAAAACTGATATACTAATGATATCAAATTATTTGAGGAGGATAAAATTATGGAAGAGAATAATAATGAAGAATTAGAAAACTTAAGTATGCTAGATGAAGTAGATAATGGTTCAGATGGAATAAAAATTGCAAGTGATGTAATAGCTGTAATTTCTGGTGTTGCTGTATCAGAAGTAAAAGGAGTTTTTGCCATGGCAGGTGGCTTTGCAGGAGGAATTACAGAAGTTCTTAAAGGCAAGAAAAATTTAGCAAAAGGAATAAAGGTTGAAACTGAGAACAATAAAGCAAAAATTGATGTTAATATAATAGTTGAATATGGAGCAAGAATTCCAGATGTAGCATTTGAAATTCAAAATAAAGTTAAAAAATCAGTTGAAGAAATGACAGGACTTAAAGTTGAAGAAGTTAATGTTCATGTTCAAGGAGTAAATACTCAAAAATTAACTGAAGATGAAGTAGAAGAAAATATAGTTGAAGAGAATACATCTGAAGAATAATCAGTTTAAAAAAATTATAATTTTAACTTATTAAAATTTGAATTTTTTTGAATACAATAGATTAAAATAATAAGTATTTTTGGAAGGAGGAAGCCAGTTATTAATTAAATATATGTATTTAACTGGTTAGATTTATAATGAAAAAATTAGATAAAATAATATTAGCACTATTTTCTATTTTAATATTTTTAGAATCAATTTTGGTAATATCAGTAGTAGCAGGTTGGATAAAATTAAGTACTTTAAATGTATTTGCTAGTCAAGCATTAGAAGATATAAATATTTCTAAAGTAGTTTTAGGAACATCAATAGTATGTTTGCTTTGTAGTATAAAAGGAATTTTCTTTGAATCATCTGATAAAAAGAATAGAAAACAAGGTGTTTTAATGCAAAATGATAATGGAAAGCTTTTAATTTCAAAATCTACAATAGAGAATATTGTACAAAATGTTGTTAAAGGTTTTGATAGTGTGGAAAACACATCAGTTTCTACAGAATTTGACAATATGAATAATTTAAGTATTAATGTTAATTTAGTTGTAGGAAAAAATGTAGTTATTAAAGAACTTACACTTAATTTACAAAATAAAATAAAAGAAGCAATTAAGAAAACATCTGATTTAGATGTAAAAGAAGTAAATGTTAAAATTAAGGACATTGCTACTGATAAGAAAGATGAGATTAAAGAATAATCCTTAGTAGTTGAATTGAATTAAATTATAATTTAGAAAGGACATAAAAATGGAAAATATAAAAGATTTTTGGAATAATTATAAAGGTGCAATTATAGGAATAGTTATTGCCATATTAATACTTGCAACAAGAATTTATAATTTTATATTAGCAGTAGTTTTACTTATAATTAGTGCATTTGCTGGAAATTACATCCAACAGAATAAAGATAATGTTAAAGAAAAAATTAAAAATTTTATAGATAGAATGTAATAACGGACTAACAAATTCTAAGAAGCATAGCTTCAAGAATTTGTAACGTTCGCATATATTATCTTCTACGTCAAAATCGTCTACAAGACGATTTTTCCTAGAATTTAATAAAAAGGGGGACTATTTACCAAATTGGTAAATATACTAAATATGAGAAGAACTGAAATAAGAGAATTAGCATTTAAATTAATTTATAGTTTGGAAATTCAAAAAATAGATAATCTTGATGAACAAATAGAACTATATTTAGAAAGTAATGAAGTAACAGATAAAAAAGCAATTGAATATATAAAAGACTGTATAGTTGGAATTGAAAAGAACAAAGAAGATATTAATAAAACTATTCAAGATTCTCTTACTGAGGAATGGAAAATTGAAAGAATATCAAAAATAAATTTAAGTCTATTAAAACTTGCTATTTATGAGATTAAATATAAAGATATACCATTTAAGGTTGAAATAAATGAAGTTGTTGAACTTGCAAAAACTTATGGAGAAGACACCTCAAGCAAGTTTATAAATGGAGCATTAGCAAAAGTTGTTAAAGAACTATAGGAAGGAAGTTTATGCATGAATTATGAGTCAATGGCAGTAACAGTTTCAGATTTGAATTTATATATAAAAGACAAAATTGCAAAAGATGAGGCATTAAATGCAGTTGTAGTAAAAGGTGAAATATCTAATTTTAAAGCTCATTATACAGGTCATTTTTATTTTACTCTAAAAGATGATAAATCTCTAATCAAATGTGTTATGTTTAAAACATATGCTGATCGTATAAATTTTAAGCCAAAAGATGGAATGAAAATAATTGTTTTTGGTGGGGTATCTGTTTTTGAAAGAGATGGTATATATCAGATTTATGTAAAAGCAATGCAGGAACAAGGTATTGGAGATTTATATGCTCAATTTGAAAAACTAAAACAAAATTTAGAAAAAGAAGGCTTGTTTGATGAAAAACATAAAAAGAAAATTCCAATAATGCCGAAAATTATTGGAGTTTTATCATCTCAAACAGGTGCTGTAATTAAAGATATTATTAATGTATCAACAAGACGAAATCCAAATTGCTATATAAGGTTATTACCTGTGCCAGTTCAGGGACCTGGAGCTGCTAAAGAAATAGTTAAAGGAATAAAAACAATGAATGATAACAATTTAGCAGATATTATTATTTTAGCAAGAGGTGGTGGATCTTTAGAAGATTTATGGCCATTTAATGAAGAAATAGTTGCAAGAGCTATTTACGAATCAAATATACCAATAATTTCTGCAGTTGGTCATGAAACAGATTTTACTATTGCAGATTTTGTAGCAGATTTAAGAGCTCCTACACCATCTGCAGCTGCTGAACTTGCAAATCCAGATATATTTGAATTAATTAATAAGATTAATTCGTTTAGAGAGAGAGCAAGAAATGGTTTAAAAAAGAAAATTGAGTTATTAAATCTTAAATTAAACAAAATAAAAAGCTCTAGCGCATTTGCTAATCCTATGCAAAACATACAAAACAATTATTTAAGAATTGACAAATATATTAAAGATTTGGAAAAATCAATAAAACTTAAACAAAAAGAAGCAGAAAACGTATTTATTGAACAAACTACAAAATTAGATGCTTTAAGTCCATTAAAAACATTAACTAGAGGTTATTCGATTGTTGAGAAAGAGAATAAACCAATAAAATCTATTAAAGATTTAAATGAAGGTGATGAGATACTGATTAGAGTGAGTGATGGGGAAAAGAAAGCAAAGATATTGAAGTGAGATATTAGAAGTAGGAAATTTATTAACAATAATTTTTATAAGAAAGGATAAATACATAATCAATGAAACAAGAAAGTTTTGAAGTAAAAATAAAAAAATTAGAAGAAATTGTAAGTAGCTTAGAAAAAGGAGAAACTAGCTTAGAAGATTCTTTAAAAATATTTGAAGATGGTATGAAACTCGCAAAAGATTGTAATAAGCTTTTGCAAGAAGCAGAAAAGAAGATAACAATAATATTGGAAAGTAATGGAGAATTAAACGAAAATAACTTTTCTACAGAAGATGAATAAAATATATACTATTTGATGGAGGATTTATAGTAAAAATGAACATAGCTAATGATATTATTCATAATAAATATATTTGGGTACCTTTTTTTACTTGGCTTTCTATACAAGTTTTTAAGGTTATAGTTGATTCTATAAAGTCAAAAAAATTAAATTTACGTAGATTATGTGGAGCAGGAGGTATGCCAAGTTCACATACTGCTGTTGTAATGGTTATAACAATTATGATTGGTAAAAATGTTGGCTTTGGAAGCTATGCATTTGCTGCAACATTTATTTTTTCTTTAATTGTAATGTATGATGCAGCAGGAGTTAGGAGAGCTGCTGGTGAACAAGCATCTGTATTAAATAAGATAATAGAAACACCTGGCCTATCAGGATTAGAGGTACAAAAAAGGTTAATGGAAGCATTAGGGCATACACCTATTCAGGTGTTAGTAGGAGCTATAATTGGAATTGTAATAGGAGCGATATTTTGAATCGGAGGTCAAAGGTCGGAGTTATGAAAGTCATAGTAATCGGTGGTGGGCCTGCAGGAATGATGGCAGCAATTACATCAGCTGAGCAAGGTAATGACGTTGTTTTAATTGAAAAAAATAATGTATTAGGTAAAAAGTTATCAATTACTGGTAAGGGGAGATGTAACATTACATCTTCTTTAAATATGGATGAATTTATAAAAAATACACCAGGGAATGGGAAATTTTTATATAGTGCTTTTAATAGTTTTACAAATAAAGATATAATCAATTTTATTGAAAATCAAGGGATCAAAACAAAAATTGAAAGAGGAAACAGAATATTTCCTGTTACTGATAAAGCTCAAGATGTAGTTAATTGTTTTATAAAAAAACTAAAAGCACTTAATGTAAGTATTCGTCTTAACACTGTAGTTAAGGATATTCTAACAGATAATAATAAGGCTATTGGAGTTAGGACTAATAATGAAACAATAAAAGCAGATAAAATAATACTTGCTACAGGAGGTAAAAGTTATCCACTAACAGGCTCAACTGGAGATGGTTATAAATTCGCAAAAAAATTAGGACATACTATTACTGAATTAAAACCATCATTAGTTCCTTTAGTAACTTATGAAGAAGAATTACATACTTCTTTACAAGGATTAAGTTTAAAAAATGTTGAAATAAAACTTATTGACATATCAAAAAACAAAGAAATATATAATGATTTCGGAGAAATGTTATTTACTCACTTTGGGGTATCAGGACCAATAATATTAAGTGCTTCGAGCCATTTAGTTAGATATAAAAATATATATGAATTATTAAAAAATAAGCAAATTAAACTTATTATTGATTTTAAGCCTGCACTAAGAAGAGAAAAACTTGATCAAAGAATACTACGTGATTTTGAAGAAGAAAAAAATAAAAGTTTTAAAAATAGTTTAGATAAGCTTTTACCACAAAAATTAATACCTGAAATTATTAATAAATCTAATATAGCTCCAAATAAACAAGTTAATTCTATTACAAAAGAAGAAAGAGAAAATCTTTTAAAAACATTAAAACAATTTGAAGTTACAATAAAAGATTTTAGACCAATAGAAGATGCAATTATTACTGCTGGTGGTATTAGTATCAAAGAAATAAATCCTAAAACTATGGAATCTAAAATAATTAAAGATTTATATTTTGCAGGAGAAATAATTGATGTTGATGCATATACTGGAGGATTTAATTTACAAATTGCATATTCTACTGGGTATGTGGCAGGAAATTAATAGCTTTATTCATAAAAATTACATATTTATAAAAATACGATATATCAATATTCTTCAAAAAATCTCGGCGGCAATACGCATTAAAAAAATTCTAATTTAATAAAATGAGCCTCTTTCACTCGGACCCTCTGCGCTACGCTTGAGTACCGTGAACATCCCTCATTTTATTAAATAAGAATTTCTAATAATGCTCCAATTGCATTCGATTTTTTTCATAATATTGATATATCGTATTTTATATAGATTGTTATACTTTTGGGTAATATATTTAAAATTAAACAACTAAAATATGGTGAAGCATATTTGTAAAAATACAAATTACAATCCCACATAAAGTAGGTAACACAAAGCTAAGAACAGTCCATTTTATTGAGGCTGTTTCTTTTTTGATAGTAAGTAAAGTTGTAGTACAGGGAAAATGAAGTACTGCAAAAATCATTACATTAATAGCTGTTAAAACAGACCAATTATTTTGTATCAAAATTTGCCCAATTGATGTATAATCCGAAAAGTCTGTGAGTGAAGTACCTTTTAAATAACACATAAGCATTATTGGCATTACAATTTCATTTGCGGGCATTCCAAAAATAAATGCAGTTAATATATATCCATCAAGTCCCATAATTTTTGCAAAAGGATCTAGAAAATTAGCAATTATATTTAGAATAGATAATCCATTAATATTTATATTTGCAAAAAGCCAAATAATAAGACCAGCTGGAACAGCAACTTGAATTGCTCTAAGTAAAATAAATAAACATCTATCTAATATAGAGTGTATTAAAATCCTTCCGCAAATCTGGTTTTCTGTATGGTGGAAGCTCAAGTATAAATGATGATGATTCACCTTTTAAGATAGTTTTAGATAATAATCTAGAAATGAGTAGTGTTAGCATAATTCCTATAATAATCATAATAATTACAGCAAAAGTAGAAATTATACTTGATTTAAATCCTGAAAAAGAACTAGCTATAAAAATTGTTGAAACGGCAATTAAAAATGGATATCTACCATTACAAGGAACAAAAGAATTAGTTATTGAAGCTATAATACGCTCTCTTGGAGTTTCTATTATTCTTGTTCCAACAACACCAGCAGCATTACATCCAAATCCCATGCACATTGTAATCATTTGTTTACCATTAGTTTTAGCCTTACTAAAAAAACCATCCATATTAAAAGCAAGTCTTGGAAGAAATCCTAAATCTTCTAAAAAAGTAAAAAGAGGAAAAAATATTGCCATAGGAGGAAGCATTACAGATATTATCCATGTAACGGTTTGGAAAACACCTAGAACAAGCATATTTTTAAGCCATTCTGGTGAGTGTATGAAATCAAAAAAAATCAATAATTTTGATTGTATTATTTCAAATATTTGAAACAAAATCTTTGAAGGGGAGTTACTTCCTATTATAGTTAACCAGAAAACTAATCCTAAAAATAGTATCATAATGGGTATTCCAGTTATTTTAGAAGTTAAGATTTTATCTATTTTTCTATCAAAAGTATTATAATTAGTATTCTCATATTTACAAACTTGACTTGTAATTTTAGCTGATTTATCAACATTATTAATAATATAATCATCTTTAATTTCATTATTAACTATTTTATTAATAAATTCATCAGATACTTTATTAACATTGGTATCAGAAAAAGATATTATCGTATCTAATAGTATGTTTAATGTTTTCTTTTTTCTTGCAATAACTCCAACAACAGGAACATCAAGTAACTTAGATAGTTTATTAAAATCAATTTTTATACCTTTTTTTTTAGCTTCATCAAGAAGATTAACACAAACTAAAATATTTGAAGTTATTTCTTTAATTTGAAATACAAGATTTAAACACCTTTCTAAATTTGTAGCATCAACAACCACAACAGTTGTAGTAGGATTCCCAAAACATATATAATTTCTTGCGATTTCTTCCTCTTCAGAATTAGATAAAAGTGAATATGTACCGTGGAATATCTACAAAAAGAAATTTTTTGCCTTTATAGTTACATATACCACAACTATTACTAATAGTTTTACCGTGGCCAATTTCCTGTATGTTGATTTAATCCTGTTAATCCATTAAAAATAGTTGATTTACCTACATTTGGGTTACCTGCAAGAGCAACAACATAATCACAGTCTTTTTTCAATAATTCAAAATTATCATTTAAAAGCTCAATTCCAGTTGATTTAGACGTAAGTCCCATAAAGCCTCCTCGTAAAGATATTATAATTAAAATATAATATTCAAAAAAAAACTAAATGTTAATTTGGGACCGGATATTTTTTGCACATTGGTAAATTGGGACCAAGTACTTTTTTTATGTACATTTTTAAACTACTATTAATATTATAATATTGGAGGAACATTGTAATATGAAATGTTTAAATGATTTAAAGATACATTCCATTGGATATATAAAAAAAATAAATACAAATGAAAAGTTAAAAAAGAGATTATTAGAGTTGGGATTAATCATTAATACTCCAATAAAACCTATATTTATCAATCCAACAAATGACTCTAGAGCGTATGAAATTCGTGGAAGTCTAATTGCAATCAGAAATATAGATGCAAAAAATATATATTTAATTTAGGACCGGGTACTTTTTTGAAAATTCAATTTAGGACCGGGTACTTTTTTACAAAGAAAATAACTAATCCTGTTTAACCACACATCATTTTAAAAATCCTATGGTACCCCCTTTAGGGATACCCACCATACGGATTTTTAAAAACGATGTGCTGACGCGGATTAGTTATTTCTTAATTAATGTGCAAAAAGTACCCGGTCCCAATTTACCAATTTAACACTTGACATTTTTTTATTAATAGTATAAAAATAGGTAGTATAATTATTTATGAAAGAGGGAATTGAATTATGGAAAAAGTTAGAGGATTTGAAATTGCTAAGGGATTTGAAGATAAAAATATTAATCTTCCTGAAAGAAAAACTAAATATTCTGCTGGTTATGATGTAGAAGCAGCAGAAGATGTTATTATACCAAGCTTCAAAAAAGGAGCTAATCCAACTCTTGTTAAAACAGGATTAAAAGCTTATATGGGAGATAATGAGTATTTAATGCTTGCAAATAGAAGCTCAAATCCTAAAAAGAAAGGGCTAATTCTAGCAAATAGTGTTGGAATTATTGATAAAGATTATTATGAAAATGAGGACAATGATGGACATTTTATGTTTGCCTTTTATAATATTAAAGAAGAAGATATCGTGATAAAAAAAGGTGAGATAGTTGGGCAAGCAATATTTATGCCATTTTTAATAGCAGATAATGATGAGGCACAGGGAACTAGAAAAGGTGGTTTTGGTTCTACTAATATAAACAAATGAAAAACTTCGTCTTGCGTTGTTAAAATTTTATTCAAAAATCCTCATGTACCATATGTACACTGCGGTTTTTGAATAAAATTTTGCCTAGCAATACTCGTTTTTGATTTGTTTTAAGATTGTTATATTAGATTTTACTTGCTAAAATTTAATTCTTTTCCAAGAAAGAAAGTTGCGGACTAAAGTAGTAGTAAATCATAACAAAATTAGAAGGGAAATGGTATTATTTATGAAAATTATTCTAGATTTTTGGAAGAATCATAAAAAAGCTATTTTTGAGATAATAGCAATTTTTTTAATTGCACTTTTTTCGTTTAGTATTGCACCTAAAACACTCCAGAATGATACTTTTTATACAGTATCTATTGGTAATTTGATACAACAAAATGGTATTGATATGAAAGATCACTATTCTTGGCATAATGATTTACCGTATACATATCCTCATTGGCTTTATGATGTAATAATGAGTATTATATATAATCAATGTGGTTGGCAAGGTATATATGTATCAGTATGTGTTTTATCAATATTACTTGGTGTATTGATTTATGAGATAAATAAAAAGCTTAATAAAAATCAAATAATTTCCTTGATTATTAGTTTGCTGTCAATGTATCTTTTGAAAAGTTATATTGCAGCAAGAGCACAATTAGCCACATTTATAATATTTATTTGTGTGATTTATTTTATTGAAAAATTTATAGAAAATCCAAAAAAAATTAGATACTCTATAGGTATTGTAATTAGTTCCATTTTAATAGCTAACTTACATGTTGCTGTTTGGCCATTTTTATTTGTAATAAGCTTACCTTATATAGGGGAATATATTATAGCAATTTTAGCTGATATAATTATATATAGAAAATTAGAAATACTTTATACAAAGATTGCTATTTGGCTTTCAAGAAAAAATATTGAAAAAGTTAATGAATTAAATGAAAAGATAGAACAAATATATATTTCAAATGAGAAAAGAAAAGAATATAGAGAAAATCAAGAACCATATAAAATTACAATAAAAAGAAATAAAAATGTTAAGTGGCTGATTGTTTTAATGCTAATTTGTGCATTAACAGGTTTTCTAACACCATTAGGTACAACACCATATACATATTTATATAATACAATGCATGGAAATACAACTCAAAATATAAATGAACATTTACCATTAACCCTAATTAATGATACACCTATATTATGCACAATAATCATATTTTTAGCGGTTTTAACATTTACAAAAACAAAAATAAGACTTGCAGATTTATTTATGATAGGTGGGCTAACTTATTTGATGTTTAGCTCAAAGAGACAATCAACAATGTTTGTTCTTTTGGGGTCTCTGATATTAAACCGAATGATTTCGAATGCTATAGAAAAATATTCAAGTGAAAAAATTGAAGAATTATCGAAAAAATTTATTAATGTTTTTATTATAGCATTAATATCATTACCTACTATTTATTATAGCTGTAAATATATCAAAAATAAAAGTAATGATGTTTATGTTAGTGAAAAATCATATCCTGTAAAAGCATCTGAATGGATTTTAGAAAACTTAGATGTAAATAATATAAGATTATTTAATGAATATAATTATGGTAGCTATTTATTATATAAAGGAATACCGGTTTTTATTGATTCAAGAGCAGATTTATATTCACCTGAATTTAATAAAACTAACAATGATATTTTTATAGACTTCATTAATACATCAAATATTGGAAGATACTATGGAAAAACATTTAAAGATTATGGTATAACACACATAATATTATATAAAAATTCCAAAATAGCAATGTTAATTGATGAAACAGATAAAGGAAATTATAATAAAATATATTCTGATGATTATTTTGTTATATATGAAATAATCAAATAGGGGGATCTATGGATAATAGACCAATAGGAGTATTTGATTCTGGTTTGGGAGGAATTACAGTATTAAATGAGTTAGAAAAAATAATGCCTAATGAAAATTATATTTATTTGGGTGACACTTTAAATTTTCCTTATGGAAATAAATCAAAAGATGATATAATTAAGTTTTCAGATTATAATACTAGTTGTTTGCTTTCACATGATGTAAAAATGATTATAATTGCTTGTGGAACTGCAACATCTCAGGCTTTAAAAATATTAGAATCTAAATATGATACTTATATTGAAGGAATAATTTTACCTACTGTTGACTTTGTAAAAAATAAAAAAATATCTAAAATAGGTGTAATGGGAACAGTAGGTACAATCAAAAATGGGGCATGGGAAAAATATTTAAAAGAAAAGATTCCTAAAGTTGAAGTTTTTAATCAGTCATGTCCTTTACTTGCAGAATTTGCAGAAAATGGAAAAATTAGTACATCAGATGTTGTAGAAGCAATACATAATTATATGAAAATATTTAAAGAAAATAATGTTAATACAATAATACTTGGATGTACGCATTATCCTTATTTTGAAGAGGTCATAAAAAAAGAATTTGATTATAATGTAACACTGATTAATACTGGAAAAGCATTAGCTACAAAAGTATACAATTATCTAAATACAAATAATATGTTAGCAAATAAAACAAACGCATCAACTAAAATAATTGTATCAAAGAAAGAAGAAATGTTTGAAAAATCAATAAAAAAGTTATTAAAATCAACTAAAAAGCTTGACATTACAACTATTAATTAATATAATGTTAAACAAGAAATCAACATATAAGGAGCTACTAATGGCAGAATTTGAACTAAATGATTTTAGACAACAATTAAGTCAAATGTCAGATGAAACATTAATACAAAAAGTAATACAAGAGCAGAATAATACAGCTTTAGACTGTTTAATAGATAGATATAAAGATATGGTAAGTATTAAAGCAAATAAGTTTTTTATGGTTGGATCTGAAAAAGATGATATGTTACAAGAAGGCTATATAGGTTTGTATAAAGCAGTAAAATCATATAATAATCAGATGCACAATTCATTTAAAACATTTGCAGGTTTATGTATTGAAAGGCAGATGATTACTGCTGTTAAAAATTCTAATCGTCAAAAGCATATTCCTTTAAATTCTTCTGTATCATTAAATGCAGGTGCCTATGATGAAGATGGAGACACACAAGTTATTGATGTATTAGACACTAGAAAAACAGGTGAAGATCCACTTGAAATAGTTACAAAAAAAGAATATTTTTCTGTTGTTGAAAAAGAAATTAATACAAGTCTAAGTGATTTTGAGAAGCAAGTTTTAGCACATTATAAAAATGGAGAAAGCTATTCAAAAATAGCAGAAAGTTTAAATACAAAAACAAAATCAGTAGATACTGCGATACAAAGAATAAGAAAAAAAGCTCAAAAAATTAAAAATAAAATGGAAACAGAATAATAAGGAGGGAGGAAGTCAGAGGTAGGAGGTCAGACTTCCTTCTTCCAACTTTCTAATGAAAGGAAAAAGAAAATGAAAGAAGAATTTTTGAATTTATTAAGAAGTACAAATAGAGAAAATATTGAAGATTTAATTGAATTTATTACAAAAACTGATTTTTTTGAAGCTCCAGCTAGTACAAGATTTCATGGCTCAAGAGAACACGGATTATTAGAACATAGTTTAAAGGTATATGAGATTTTAAAATATAAAGTAGAGCACTCTGTAATTGATATCAAAACACCACAAGAATCATTAATACTTATTGCTTTACTTCATGATTTGTGCAAAGCAAATTATTATAAAATAGATTACAGAAATGCAAAAAATGCTTTAGGAGTATGGGAGAAAGTTCCATATTATACAGTTGATGATACGATTCCATATGGCCATGGTGAAAAATCTGTAATGATGATTACAGAATACATTAAATTAACACCCGAAGAAAAATATGCAATTCGTTGGCATATGGGACACACCGAGCCAAAAGAATTATATAATACAATTGGACTTGCCTATACAAAGTATCCGATTGCATTATTAACTTATGAGGCGGATTTAGAGGCAACATACTTCTATGATACTTAAGGAAAAATTTTGGTCCTGTTTAACCGCACATCATTTTTTAAAATTCTATGGTACCCCCTTTAGGGATACCCACCATACGGATTTTAAAAAACGAAATGCTGACGCGGACCAAAATTTATTAAATAGAGTAGCAATGGCGGCATTGTATTAACAATATATTTTTATGTGAAATGAGGGATGAATTATGAATAAAACTGAACCACGTACACTTCCAGGATTCATGGAATTGTTACCACAAGAACAAATATTATTTAATCAAATTAAAGACACAATAAAAAACAATTATGAAAAATTTGGATTTTTGCCATTAGATACTCCTATTATTGAAGATTCAAATGTTTTGCTTGCAAAAGCAGGAGGAGAGACTGAAAAGCAAATATATAGATTTACCAAAGGGGATAATGATTTAAGTTTAAGATTTGACTTAACTGTACCTCTTGCAAAATATGTTGCAAAAAATTATGGAGAATTAAGCTTCCCATTTAGAAGATATCAAATTGGAAAAGTATATAGGGGAGAAAGAGCTCAAAGAGGTAGATACAGAGAATTTTACCAATGTGATATTGATATTATTGGAGATGGAGAGCTTTCTATAATTAATGATGCTGAGCTTACAAATGTAATTTATCATACATTTAGTGAATTAGATTTTGGAAAATTTACAATTTGCATAAATAATAGGAAAATATTAAATGGTTTATTTGAAAGTTTAGGCCAAAAAGAAAATGCAGGAGAAATTTTACGAATAATTGATAAGATTGAAAAAATTGGAAAAGAAGAAGTAATTAAAGAGCTTGAAGAATTAGGCGTTGAAAAAGAAAACATTGAAAAGATAATAAATTTTATTGAAATTGACGGAACAACTGATGAAAAACTATTAAAGCTTAACGAATTAGGTATTACAAATGAAGTTTTTGTCAAAGGCTTACAGGAACTAAAAGAAGTAGTTAAATATATTAGATATTTCAATGTTCCAGAAGAAAATTTCAAAATTGATTTAACAATAGCAAGAGGTTTGGATTATTATACAGGAACAGTATATGAAACATTTTTAGATGAGTATAAATCTTTAGGAAGTATCTGTTCTGGTGGTAGATATGAAAATTTAGCAGAGTATTACACAGATAAGAAACTTCCAGGAGTTGGAATATCAATAGGTTTAACAAGATTATTCTATCAATTAAATGAAATAAAACTAATTGAAGCAAAAAAGAAATCAATAGCAGATATTTTAATAATTTCAATGACAGATAATTTTGAATATGTTGCAAAAGTTGCAGACAAATTTAGAAATGAAGGCAAAAATGTTCAAATATATTATGAAGATAAAAAAATAAAAGCACAATTTAAATATGCCGACAAGCTTCAAATACCATATACAATTGTAATTGGAGATGATGAGGTAAATTCTGGAACATATACAATAAAAAATATGGTAACAGGGGAACAGATGCAGGAGAAGAGTTAAATGGAATGGAAAGATTTTAATGAAAGTATTAAAGAACTTGGAAATGTAATAAATAACAATGGATTTAAACCAGATATAATAATAGCACTAGCTAGAGGTGGATGGATACCCACAAGATATTTGTCTGATTTGTTACATACAAAAAATATTGGAAGTATTGGAATTAAATATGAAGATGATACCAGAACAAAATTAATTACATATTCTAATCCTTCAATTCCTCAAGAATGTAAAAAGATTTTACTTGTAGAAGATATGCTTGAAAGTGGAAAGAGCATAAAATGGGCTTATGAATATTACTGTAATCAAGGATATGATGTAAAAACTGCATGTCTATTTATTATGAAAAAGACTGAATTTATTCCGGATTTTTATATCAAAACTATTGATGAAAAAGTAAGTTTTCCTTGGGAAGAAGAATAACCAAATTAACATAAAAAATATATTTGAAAAAACTAGTTGTCAAAAAGGTCAGTCCCCATTGACAACTATTTTAATTCAATAATTGTTACTCCCATTTCACCCTCCCCATAGGTGCCTGTTCGATAGGATTTTATACGTTTATTGTTTTTTAAATGTGATTGTATGGCTTGTCTTAATTTTCCTGTACCTTTACCATGTACAATTCTTGCTGTTTGAAGTTTGGCTAGGAAGCAATCATCAATGAATTTATCAACTAAAGGAAGTGCTTCATCAACTGTTAAGCCTATTAGATTTATTTCAGAATTAGCTGTTTTAGTTTTTGAAACTCTTGGATTAGATTTTATTTCTGTTTTTGTTAAA
The DNA here is from genome assembly GCA_902787685.1 of uncultured Eubacteriales bacterium. Taxonomy (GTDB): domain Bacteria; phylum Bacillota; class Clostridia; order TANB77; family CAG-508; genus CAG-269. Next base: position 23,104 of record CADAHH010000011.1, read on the forward strand.
TCATTTTTTATACTTCTAGGTAATTCAAGATATTTTATATTTATTTTTGTTTTTATTGTTCCAATCTGTATTTGAACTTCTTTAGATTTATTTATATTTGATACAATAATTCCATTTTGTTCTAAATTTGTTATATATGCTTTTTGACCTATTTTAATTAAATCAATAGGGATTGGATTTACTGCAAAATTTTCGACTTTTTCTTTTATTGACTTGTTTTTTATTGATGTAGTTAAAGTGTTTCTCAAATCATTAAGTTTATCAATATTTTCAGATTCATTTTCAATTTGTCTCATTTCATTGATTATTTTTGTGGCTTCATCTTTGGCATCTAATAAGATATCTCGTGCCTCAGTTTTGGCTTTATCAATAATATCACGTTCTTGCTGTTTTAGTTTTGAATCATCTCTCTCTAAGCTCTTTCTTAATAATTCTACTTGATTTAAGTTTTTTTCAATATCTAGTTTTGTTTTTTCTATGCTGATTTTGTCATCATAAATTTGTTTAAGTAATTCTTCAAATTCTACATCATTTTTATCCATAAGAGTTTTTGCTCTATCTATTATTACTTTTTTTATTCCTAACTTTTCGCTAATGGCAAAGGCATTGCTTTTACCGGGTATTCCTAATAATAACCTATATGTTGGTTTTAGGTTTTCAATATCAAATTCAACACTTGCATTTTGTACATTTTCATTAAGCATTGCATATCTTTTTAATTCTTGATAATGAGTTGTTGCAACAGTCAAAATAGTATTTTCTTTAAAATATTCTAAAATGCTAATTGCAAGATTTGCTCCGCTCGATAGGGTCTGTACCTGAACCTAATTCATCAACTAATACAAGTGATTCAGAAGTTGCAGTATCTAATATTTTTGATATATTTAACATATGACTAGAAAATGTACTTAAAGAATCAGAAATGCTTTGATCATCTCCAATATCTGCAAAAACATTATCAAATATATAAATACTTGAGCCTTCATTTGCAGGAATATTTAAACCTGAACATGCCATAAGTTCAAGTAGACCAATAGTTTTTAAACATACTGTTTTACCACCAGTATTTGGGCCAGTTATTATAAGTAGATTAAAATCTTTTCCGATGCTTATACTTGTTGGAACAACCTTTTTTTCATCTATTAATGGGTGTCGAGCGTTTATTAATTTTACAAATTTATTATCATTAATAATAGGAGTAACTGCATTTATTGAATTTGAATATTTTGCTTTTGCAAATATAAAGTCAATTATCCCAATAGTTTGTACATCTTGTTTAATCTCTTCTGTATATGGGAAAAGCATTGAACTTAAATCTTTTAAAATTTTTTCAATCTCAGCAGTTTCTTCAATTTTTAAATTATTCAATTCATTATTTAGTTCGAAAACAGATAGTGGTTCAATAAAAACTGTAGAACCACTTTGAGATATATCATGTACAAATCCCTTAACAAAAGAACGATATTCTTGTTTTATAGGAATTACATATCTGTTATTTCTAATTGTAACAACATTTTCTTGCATATATTTTGAATATGTTGAAGAATGTAACATATTATTTAATTTTGATTTTATATCTTGCTCTAATTTATGCTCCTTTTTTCTGATATTTGATAAAGTATTTGAAGCATTGTCTGCAATAGTATTTTCATCAATTATCGATTTTTTTATTTTATCAATAATAGAATGGTTACTATATAGAAGTAAAAAATAGTTATTGATAACAAAATATTCTTCGGTATCTTTGAATACTGTAAAATAATTAATCAATTCATTTGCCATTTCTATTATATTACAGATTGAAAGTAGAGCTTTTGCAGAAATAGTATTAGAACTCTCTAAAGCTTTAATATAAAAACCAATATCATCAATTTCCGAAATTGGTGGTATAGAATTTCTTTCAATTAAACTAACAGCTTCAAGTGTTTCTGATAATTTATTATCTACATCATTTTTATTTGTATATGGAAGAAGATTTAAAGCTAAATCTTTACCAATATAAGTATTACAAAATGATGCTACTTTTTCTAATATTTTAAAATATTCTAATTTTTCTAATGATATTTTATCCATTTTTACAATCATTCCTTTTTAATGTACTATTATTATGCCACAAAATCAAAAAAAATTCAACTATATCAGTTAAGGCAAATATTATAGTGTAATAATGCCAAAAATGTAAAAATGAATGTAACAAAAATGTAATAAAAATATCATAAATATGTAATAAATCATAAACCCCTAGAGCCCGTACATATATATATATATATATATAGGCTCTTTTTGCATGTTGACAAAAAAAATATATATTAATAATAAGTTAGAGAAGTTAAAGAGTTATTAATCTAAAACTTCTCTTTTTTCTATACTAGATATAAAAGCACACATATTTCAATTATTAATATTTATAACGGTCTATTTGATATTTCTAACATAGACTATCATCTAGTAACTATTAATAAAAAACTATATAATAAATATTGTATTTTAATCAATTTTAATATAGAATAAATTTACTATCAATTAATATAAATATATGAGACAGGAGATTTGTTTTATATGAAAAAATTATTTTTGCCATTCATTATTTTTGCAAGTGTAATAATTATTTATATTGCAAGTATTTTATTAATAAAACCAAAGGACTATCAAAGAGATAAAATTAAAGATACAGGGTCTCCGATAATTGTTCTTGATGATACTTATAGTGTAAAAACAGGATTTAGCAAAGACCTAGTTGAAATTATTATGAGTGCAGATGATATAGATAAAAATCCCAAAAGAGAAATAATAGGCAAATATGATTGTAATACGGTAGGGGAATATCAATTAACATATAAAATAGAAGATAATGCTGGAAATATTACCACCAAAGATTTTGTTCTAAAAGTAAAAGATGAGATATCATACACTGAAAAAAAAATAGAGTTTATAGATGCAATTAAACTATATAAATCAAAAAATACTAAAATAGGTATTGATGTATCAAAATGGCAAGAAGAAATTGATTGGAAAAAAGTAAAAGAACAAGGGGCAGAATTTGCAATATTAAGAATGGCATATCAAAAAGGATTTGATGGAGAAGTTTTAATTGACCCATATTTTGAAACAAACTTTAAACAATGCCAAGAAAACAATATTCCAATTGCAATATATTATTCATCTTATGATAAATCAGAAGGAGAGGTAAAAGAATATGCAAATTGGATTTTTGAATATTTAAGAAATAATAATATTTCAAATATTAATATAGCATTTGACTGGGAGAATTGGGAGTCATTTAATAAATTAGAAATGTCATTAACTGATATTAACAATATTGCAAATACTTTTATGAATGAAGTACAAAATTCTGGTAATAAACCAATACTATATAGTAGTAAAACATATTTAGAATATGTTTGGCAAAATCAGTTAAAATATCCTGTATGGCTTGCAAATTATACTGAAAACACAACATATAAAGGTGATTATAACATTTGGCAAATTACACAAAAAGGAAGAATTGATGGGGTTAATGGATATGTTGATATAAATGTACTAAAATAATTATAAAAAAAAAGTTAAAAATTTGAATTTTTTGTTATTTTATGTTATGATATTATAGAAAAAAATAAAAGGGATATTAAAAACAATGATAAATGTACTATTATGTGGAAATTATAAAGTTTTTGATGGTATGCTTACAGAGCTTATATCAATAACCAATAGAACAAACGAACCAATTAAATGTTTTATATTTACAGCAGAATTAACAAGAATAAAAAAAGAGTATAAACCATTAGGCCAGGAAGAAGCGGATTTTTTAGATAATTTAGTAAAGTCTAAAAATACAGATTCAGAAGTCAAATTAGTTGATGTTACATCACTTTATGAGCAAGAATTTATGAAAAGCCCTAATGAAAGTGCATATTGTACACCATATACTCTACTTAGACTTTTAGCCGATTTGGTTGATGACATACCAAATAAGTTATTATATTTAGATATTGACATGATGATAGATGGAGATATTTTAGAACTATATAATGTAGATATAGAAGATTATGAATATGCAGCAGTTAAAGAAAAATATGGATGTGTTTTTATTAGACCAGATTATATAAATGCAGGAATGTTACTTCTTAATATGAAAAAAATAAAAGAAACAAGATTATTAGAAAAAGCAAGAGAAAAAATAAAAACAAAAAAAATGCTTTTTGCTGATCAAGATGCTTTATATTGGTCAACTATAAAAAAGAAACTACTTCCAAGAAAATATAATGAACAGTCTAAATTTGATAGGGAAGATACACTAGTATGTCATTTTTGCAAAAGATTAATGTTTAGACCATATCCACATACTACAAACTTTAAACAATGGAATATTGAAAAAGTACATAATGAATTAAAATGTCATAGGTTTGACGATGATTTGAATCAATATTTGAAATTAAAAAAAGAATTTGAAAATAATAAAAGGAGTAAAATAAAAAATGGACGAAAATAAAAAACAAGAAATACCAATATTTTTTGCAGTAGATGATGGCTATATACCATTTTTAGCGGTCACAATCCAATCAATTATAGATAATTCATCAGAAAATTATTTATATAATTTAAGAATTTTATATACAAATATCTCAAAAGAGAATATGTCAAAAATCAACAAACTAGCTAAAAATAATATAAACATAGAATTTGTAAATTTAAATTATTATATAGATAGAATAAAAGATAAACTATATACAAGAGACTATTATTCTAAATCTACATATTTTAGATTATTTTTACCAAATCTATATCCACAATATGATAAAATATTGTATTTAGATAGTGATTTAGTACTTTTAGATGATGTTGCTAAATTATATAATATTAATATAAAAAATGCATTAGTAGGTGCAACTACAGAAGAAACTGTTAGTTTAACACCTGAATTTAGAGATTATGCAGAACGTATTATTGGAGTAAGTTATTATAAAAACTATTTTAATGCAGGTGTTCTTTTGATGAATTTAAAAGAACTAAGAGAATTTGGATTTCAGGAAAAATTTCTATATTTACTTGAGAAAAACATCTATTCAGTGGCACAAGACCAAGATTATTTAAATAGAATGTGCAAAGGTAGGGTAAAATATATAAATCCTATGTGGAATAAGTCTCCAATTCCTAGAAAAAACATTAATGTAAATAAAATTAAATTAATACACTATACTTTAGCTCGTAAACCTTGGTATAATGATGCTGTTATTTATAGCGAATACTTTTGGAATTATGCAAAAAAAACAGAATTCTATGATGAAATATTAGAAATAAAAAAGAATTATACACAAGAACAAATAAAAGAGGACCAAGAAAAAAATAAAAAATTAGTTGAACTTGCAGAATTTGAGGTTCAATGTGTCGGATATGATAGAAAACCAAGAAGTTATAGTAGAATAAAAAATAGTTTATCAAACTTGAGAAAGAAAAATGTTTTAATAAAGCAATCTGAAGATAGACTTGCGATTTTAGATGAAATTGCAAGACTTGAAAAAGAAGGAAAATTTGATGTTGATGCTGAAAATGATCCTCCAACAATTCCTATTATGCCAGGAGAAGTAGATTACCTAAACGAAAAATTAACAAGTAAATTAAAGACAACTGTCGCAAACACTATTGGATTAGGATTTTTAAAAGAATTACTTAGAAAAAATCAACTTATGATTAAAGAAATAAATGGTTTGGAAAACATAGATAATCTTACAAGTGGAGCTATTTTTACATGTAACCATTTTAATCCATTTGATGTATTTGCAGTTGAAACAGCTTTTAGATCATCAAATAAGAAAAGAAAAACATTATATAAGGTTATAAGAGAAGGAAATTATACAAATTTCCCTGGCTTTTATGGATATTTGTTTAGAAATAGTAATACATTACCTTTAGCGACTTCACCAAAAGCTATGGAGGAGTTTATAAGAGCAGTTGAAAAAATTCTTTCAGATAATGAATATATTTTAATCTATCCAGAACAAAGCTTATGGTGGAATTACAAAAAGCCAAAGCCACTAAAAAGTGGGGCTTATAGATTTGCTGCCAAAAATAATGTTCCAGTTGTTCCTATTTTTATAACGATGAAAAACAGTGATAAAATTGGAGATGATGGATTTCCAATACTTGAATATTACATAAATATAGATAAACCAATTTATCCAGATGAAAATCTTTCAGTTAAAGAGAACACTGAAAATATGAAAGCCAAAAATTTTGAAGTATGGAAAAGCATATATGAAAACTTCTATAATATTCCACTAGAATATACAACAGTTAAGGAAGAAGCCGGTGAAAAGAAATAAAATGAATGAAGAAAAAGAAGTATATTATTACAAAGACGAGCTAGAAGATGATTTTGCAACAATGGAAAACATTAAAATAGTAAATGTTGATGAAAATTATAAATATATACATAAAAATCCAATTTGGAATATTGCATCTATATTAACACAAAATGTATTAAGTATGCCTATCAAGTATTTATATGCTAAAATAAAATTTAATATAAAATATGTTGGAAAAGAAAATCTAAAAAAAGCAAAAAATAAAGGATATTTTATTTATGCAAATCATACTCAAATCTTTGCAGATACATTTATTCCAAGTTTAGCAAATTATCCTAAAAGAAACTTTTTTATTGTTAATCCTGCAAATATATCTATGCCAGGGTTAAAACTATTAGTTAGACTGCTTGGAGCCTATCCATTACCATCAAATCTTAAAGCATATAAAAATTTTTTAACAGCAATAAAAACAACAATTGAAAAAAAACACAGTATTACAATTTATCCAGAAGCTCATATTTGGCCATATTATACAAAAATAAGAAATTTTAAAGCAGTCTCATTTAAATACCCAGTTGAATTAAATACAGATGTATTTTGTTTAACAAATACATATCATAAAAAGAAAAATGGTAGAATTCAAATTATTTCTTATATAGATGGACCTTTTACTATAAATAATAATCTTACGAAAAAAGATGCACAACAGGATTTAAGAGATAGAGTATATAATAAAATGGTTGAAAGAAGTAAAAACTCGGATTATGAAAAAATACTATATATTAAAGAAAAATAATCAGCTTAAAAGAGTGTTTTAGTAACACTCTTTTAAAATCAATTTAAATTTATATTTACTAGATGAAATAATTACTAACAATTATGGCTGATAGTAAGCAGTGATAATTAAATATATATTATACAATGAAAATATCTAAAATTATCTAATTATTTGAGGAAAGATGAACTAATAAATAATTTAAAATGGAGGAAAAAAAATGATAATAATAGCAGTTATTATATATACGATATTTTTTGTCTTAACAGGAGTTTATAGTGATTATTTGAAATATTTTCAGTTTAATGAATCATATAGAATTATAATGGTTTTACTATTTTTTTTCTTAGATTATGCTTTTTGTGCCCCAATAATAAATAAAACTTTTAAATGCGATTTAAAAAAAGGAGCGAAAATACTTAAATGCGCATATATTGTTTTGTGGATATTAATACAATCAACTTTTCCTCTAATTGTAATAATCCCTTTAGAATTGTTTTTATCTCTTTGGACATTATTATTTACACTATATATACTCGTAAAAATATTGGTTTATAGAAAGAATTATAAAAGACCATTTGAAAAAATCATCACAATGCTCAGTAAAATAGATTTTGCAATTACACTAATATTTTTAGTATTAATAATGGGATTTCAGTTTTTTAAAGGAATTTATCCATTTTACGAATATACAGAAACTACAATAGCATATTTTATTGGATATGAAGAAATTCAAATTAATAATGTATATGTTGAGAACTATCCAAAGTTCTTATACGAAGTGAATGGAACACAATATATTTCAAAAACAAAAAATCCTGAATTCCTAAAAATATATGATGTAAAAAAGGAAAAAGAAATAAAAATTCTGTATAAAGAAAAATATCCAAATGATTATATTTTTATTAAAAATCAAGCTATTTATGATATAGCTGGAGGAATCTTTAGTTTTTTATTAATTATCTGTTTTATAATTTTTTATATAAAATATAAGATAATATAGAAATCAAATCTAAAAACTTATGAAATGGAAGAATAATAAAAAAATACATTGAAATAGCTATATTGTAATATTATTGTAATAAAGATTTAATTTACATGTAATAATCTTTAAAATTATTGCGAGAATATGCATATATATACTTCGATAATTATTAAAGTATTGAAAATGCTTTAATAATTTGATATTATTTTATTATTAAATAAGAGGAGAAACATTAAAAATGAAAGAAAAAATACAAATAAAAATCAGTTTAAAGATAGCTATAACTTTTATAATTGTTATTATTGCTGTTATTGGTATAGGAATATATTGTTTTATAAGATTTTTTCATAAACCTAAAACATCATCTTATACAAATGGAAATAGTACTACAATTTATTCTAATTCAAATAATCAAACAAATGGTAGTAAAATTGAGTATACTACAAAAACAGGTTATTATTCTGGTTCATCAAATTGTATAGAAAATTCTTTTATTAGTTCATATGTCGAATTAGAAAAATATGTCAAACAATTTGGAACAATTACAATTGATGATGAAAATGTTTTAAATTATTTTGATAATAATTATTTTAAAAATCACACTCTTGCAATAGAAGCTCATGATGCCTCATCATCGCATGACAATTATACAATAGATAATGTAACTTTAAATGGAACAGAAGCAAATGTAAATATTACTCTTACAAGTTATTCATATGGAGGTGTTTTGCCTCCAACTGTTGAGTTTACATTTATTACATTAGATAAAAACATAACTAATGCCAATTTTAACATTAATACAGAACATATAAATAATTTTGAAGATAGAGATATTGTATACAAACCAATAGTATATTTATATCCAACTAAAGATACAGAGGTTTCTGTTAAACTACAATATAAAAATAATATAACAGTATCTTATCCAAAATATTCAAATGGTTGGAAAGTATTAGCAAAAAAAGATGGAACTTTAACTGACTTAACAACAAATAAAGATTTATATGCATTATACTATGAAAGTGAAAATATAGTAAACTTTAAAATAGAAAATGATAGCATAAATTTTTAGTAGGATTTCTCTTATCCGAAATTCTGAAATGCTTTAATTGCTAACTTTTTGAGAATACCTTTTAAATTTCATATTTTTATC